>WGNO01000062.1 GCA_016124525.1 Nostoc sp. RI_552
CAAACGAGTTGACCGTCGAACTAAAATTTCTGGCGCGCAGTGGAAACAGGAAAACGTGCCTCAAGTTCTTGCCCATCGTTGCGCCTACCTCAATGGCTTCTTATCTGTTTGACCTTTCTTTAAAAAGTGAGATGCTCCCCAAAGCTATGGCCTCAATACCATCACTGGCGGTGATTGCTTGGTAATTATAGTTTTCTAAAGATGTTTTCGTAATATCGCGAATGGTGGCTTCATCATCTACAACTAAAATTAATTCTCCATTGCCTTGGGGCAAACTCTGTTCCACTTCTTCTATGGTTTCTGCTATCTTTTGTGCCGGCAAATATACCTTGAATTGACTGCCGTGTCCTGGTTCACTGTGCACATTTACAAAACCACCGTGGCTTTTAATAATCCCCAAAACTGTAGACAGCCCCAGCCCAGTTCCTTTACCAATTTCTTTAGTTGTAAAAAATGGCTCAAATATCCGATCTAATATTTCTGGATTAATACCCATTCCTGTATCAATAACAGTAATAACTACATAGAAACCAATTTTGGCATCAATGTTCATTCTGGCGTAATTCTCATCTACTAACAGATTTTCCGCCAATATTTTTAAATTCCCGCCATGGGGCATGGCATCACGAGCATTAACACACAAATTCATCAGCAATTGATGTAATTGTGTAGCATCACCACATACAGTCCACAGATTTTGAGGAATTTGGGTAGTAACTTCTATGGACTTGGGAAAAGTTTCCTTAATAATTTGTTGGATTTCTATAATTAAATGCTTTAGTTGTAAAAGAGTGCGCTCTCCCTCAAGACCACGAGTAAATGATAATACCTGGTTAACTAAATTGGCTCCACGTTTAGCGTTGGAAATCAAAATGGGCAACAACCTTCTAGATCGCTCATCATATGTTTGCGACTCTAAAAGTTGGGCTGTCATCATAATTGGCGCTAGAACATTATTTAGGTCATGGGCAATACCGCTTGCCAAAGTGCCAATGCTTTCTAATCTTTGGGCACGGAGAAATTGAGATTCCAGTTGTTTTTTTTGGGTAATATCTGTATTAACCACTAGGATAGATTGTGGTGTATTACCAAAGTTTTGCACTAATGTCCAACGGCTTTGGACAATAATTTCTCGTCCTGATTTCGTCTTTTGATGTAACTCTCCCTCCCATGAACCATGTTGCATCAGATGCTTGAATGCTTCTTGTAATAGCGGTTCATTTTTTTCATGCCAAAGTTCTTGTGTTTTCTTGCCAATTGCTTCTTGTTTTTTCCAACCGTATAAACTTTCAGCTGCTTTGTTCCAAAATAAAACAGGGTCGTCCACGTGGTGGACAAAAATCGCATCGGTAGCAACGTCTAATAAAGCGGCTTGTTGGCGGATTTTCTGTTCTGTTTGTTTACGCTCCATAGCGTAACGGATGGAACGTTCTAGTAAAGGCGCGGTCAATTGGCTTTTTTCTAAATAATCTGCTGCGCCTGCTTTCATGGCTTCTAAGTCTATTTCCCTGTCTCCATGACCAGTTAGTAAAATTATCGGGGATGAACAGCCTTCGGCGATGGCTTGACGCAATAGCTCTAGTCCACTATGAATTCCTAAACGGTAGTCTACAAGATAAATATCATAATTGTTCTGAGCGATGATATCCTTGGCGATTTCATAATTATCTATCCATTCCAACTCGCAGCCAGCTACCTGAAATTCACTAAACCAATCACGAGTTAAAATATAATCCTCCTCATCATCGTCAACTAACAGAACTCTGATTGGGTTGTCGTTCATTTCTTACTCCCAAATCTTCTAGCGGTAGTTGCACTATTTCAAGCCAGAATTTTCCTATACTGTTCATGATTTCAACTAGGGAGGTAAATGTTACTGGTTTAGTGATGAAGGAATTTGCACCTAAATAGTAAATATGATATGTGTCTGTTTTGTATCTAAATTTGATAGTATTATCACTGTAGTAAGGCGTAGTATGCGATCTGTTTTAATATCAAAGTTTTGCAGTACTTCAAAACCGTTTTTTTAGGCATATTTAAATGTAGTAAAATTAGCCCTCCCTGGACGTGGAGCGTGAGTTGTGCCATTGTACGAACCACGATTGTGCGGGTAATCCAGCAGATCTTTACCATTGCTGGCAATATGGAGATTGATTGGCAATTGGCTTTCTGCTAATGCTCTATGAACTAATATGTGGTCTTCTTCATCATCATCCGTCATGATCATTGTGACGGTTGTGTGCCTACCGTCCACGCTGAATTTCTCCCATAAATTAGTCACTAAGTTAGACAGTATCAATAATTGAAGTTTAAATTACGACATACTCCCAGATATACCAGATAAAGATATATCTGTTAAGTTAGAGAATGCCATTTTACGGTTTTTTATTAATCTCTCTCCAGGAAGAATAACCAGAAATTACAATTCATTGGCAACCTGACCATAAACTTTAGTTCTTGTCCTAGTATAGTTTCTACTGTGTTGACACTCCCCTGCCTTTAGGCTAGGGGATTTTACATTCACCGTTTCTGTAGCTTTAATATGCCTGACGGGACGCCACGCGAAGGAGGATGCCCTCCCCTATTTTTTGCTAAATTGAGAATATTTACTGCTGCATTCACATCTCTTTACGACTCACACCCACAACCACATCTATTACATTTGTATTAACTTTGGCTATGCAAGGGTTGGAAAGTGTGAAAAATACGGTCAACATACTTTTGATAAAAACCAATTCCATTATCTTCAACAGTAACTTGGCAAGTGTCAGAAACTACAGCAACTTCATCTGGTTGACCGTGTAAAAGTTTACGTTAAAATTTTGCACAAGCTGTGGTTTCGGGGCGGTGAAAAATTTCAGATGTTGTTTGACGATGCCTAAGACTAGTAAGGAAAGGATTTAGGTATGAGGTTTTGTATTGTCCTAAGTCGTCATTCCTAGTTATTTGCCCCCATCAACTCAACTGCATCTCTACCGTCCCAATCTTGTAAATAAACCTTGACAATTTCTTCTTTAGCGGTAGGTAGTTGCTTGCCAAGGAAATCTGGGTGAATTGGTAGTTCTCGATGACCTCTGTCTACTAAAACCGCTAAACGAATTACTTCCGGTCTACCATATTCGGTAACGGCATTCAAAGCAGCGCGAACCGTCCGACCTTTAAAAATTACATCATCTACCAGCACAACTGTCTTGCCTGTGAGGTCAAAAGGAATGTTGGTTTTTGCTGGAGTCCTTAATCCAATTTTGTCGAGATCATCTCGATAAAATGTGATATCTAACGCCCCCACTGCCACGCTGACACCTTCGAGTGTTTCAATCTGACGTGCCAATAATTCTGCTAATAGCGCTCCTCTAGTATAAATACCGATGAGTACCAGTTGGGATAAATCACGGGATTTTTCAACAATCTGACAGGCCAGGCGAGTTAAAGTACGACGGAGGTCTTCTGAAGAAAGGATTTCAACTACTTTGGCAGACATAGTTTAGATGGAGAAATGGATAGATAGGCCATGAATCGCATTTGTACAAGGGAATTATGAATGGGGAGCAAAAATGTCTCAATGCCCAATTTTCTATATTAATAATTATCGGTTTACAAGTACGAATAACAAAGCGATCACTATCCCCAGCCAGAATAAAAAAGAGTATCGAGTCAGTAATAAGGCAGTTTGAATCGATTTTGGGGTAATGGGATGCATAGCATCTCCTAGTAGTGGTTTTTGTTTAGGCACTCCGCCGTACCAATTTGTTCCTCCCATTTGCACACCTAAAATCGCTGCATAAGCACACTCACTCCAGCCTGAGTTGGGACTGGGATCTTTTACTCCATCTCGGCAACACATTCGCCAAACATATCGGGGTTTACCTGACAATAATCCCAAGGTAATTACCGTTAAGCGACAAGGTAGCCAAGTTAAGTAATCTTCCAACCTCGCGCTAAACCACCCCAAATAAGTATATGGCGCTTGACGGTAACCAACCATGGAATCCAAAGTGCTACTAGCTTTGTATGCTAAAGCCAAAGGAATTAAACCCACACCAGGCAAACAAGCACCAAGAATTGCATAAAACAGTGGTGCCATAACCCCATCAGTAGCATTTTCCGTGACAGTTTCTAACACAGCGCGTAAAATTTCTGGTTCTGAGAGCTTTTGTGTATCTCTACCTACGTAATTACTTAAAATGTTACGTGCTGACTCTAAATCTCCGGCGGTTAATGGTTCTAAAACCCGATACGCTGCTGTTCGTAAACTTTTTAAAGCAAAACAACTAGCTAGAAGAATGCTTTCCACAACAATTGCCCACAATGGATGGAACCATTTGGCAGTTTCAATTATTAACCAACCGACACAGCCGCTACCAATTATTAAAATCAAACCTAAGAAGATTCCAGCTATGCGTTGTGTTAGAGAATTATGACAAACTTGGATAAAAAATTTAGTGAGGCGAGAAATTAGACACCCCATAACTTGTACGGGATGAGGCCAACCCCAAGGATCACCAATGAAGTAATCTAATAGCGCGGCAACGATGAAAACCAGAGATAATGTCATTTGTATTCTGTTGGAAAGGGAATTAGTAATGACCAATGACTAAACAACAAAACTAGCTTCCTCTCCAAGGGAAGCTTGCCAACTACGAGCATCGTAATAGAGATCAGCAAGAGTAATACTGTACAAAGCTTCTTTTAGCTTTTGGTTGAGTCTGTGCCAGAGAGTGAATGTCACCCAATCTTCAGTTTGTGCCGGCGTTGGTGTGTGATGTGGTAAATGAGTAATAGTTTCGCCCACTGCCTCTAAAATTTGACCTATGGAAATTTGTGCTGGCTTTAATGCTAATTGGTATCCGCCAATGCTACCGCGAATTGATTTGACTAATCCAGCCCGACGCATTGTTATCAGCAACTTCTCAAGGTAAGGCGCTGGGATATCTTGGCGAAGCGAGATCACTCTCACTGATGCGGGTCCATAATCTGGTTGTAAAGTCAAATCTAGCAATGCCTTTACACTGTAATGTCCTCTAGTAGTTAGTTTCATGCTGGCAAGTTTTGTTGATTTCTCAGCTGTCAGTCGTTGTATTTTGACGAGTGACGAGTGATTAATTACTAATGGTAATGATTAAAGGATGAGGTTTGCTGATCATCTTGTGTTCTCACTATCAAGCTGACCAAGTGTACAATTTTTGGGTGGGGCTTTAAAAAAATTAAACGAATATTAGCAGTGATGACAAACTAAATATAGTTATGAGCATTTTATAAAATAGATTGTCTTGACAATATTGATAATTATGCAACAATTTCACATGAGAGTGTAATATACTTGGCAAAGCTGAGATAAAAAGTAAGGGATTGTGTTCCTACTAGCTCAATGTCAGCTAGAGTAAAATCGATTCAATTACTTCAACCATTCATTTTCGACCTAAGTTGATGCCTAAACTGAAAAAAATAGAACCCCTACAGGGTGAAGAACTGCTGAAAAAAGTTAAAGAGCTAGAAAGCCTTAGCAAAGAAGAAAAAGCGAAGCAGTGCGGCTATTACACCGTTACCAAAAATGGTATAGAGCGTGTGAATATGATGAAATTTCTGAATGCCCTCATTGATGCTGAAGGCATTCAGTTAGACAGTTCACCCAGTGCCAATGGACGTGGCGGGCGCAGTGCTAGCTATAGAATTAGTGTGCAATCAAACGGTAATTTGCTGATAGGTTCAGCTTATACAAAACAAATGAACCTTAAACCAGGAGATGAGTTTCTTATCACCTTGGGGAAAAAACATATTCGTCTGAGACAGGTAGATGAAGATGAGAAGGAAGATATGGAACCCATAGAGGCTACAGCTTAATAAATTGTCAGTTGTCAGTTGTTAATTTTTCCACTGGCTACTGACCATTGGTTAACGCCCAATGACTCTTTCTGATAAATGGTGCTGTAGTGCCTGACTCGTTACAGCCAAGCTGCATATCAATGCAACTTGCTCCCGTTCTAGTAAGCCTAAAATGTACTCATAATTATCTCGTGCTACCACAGGTAACTGGTGCAAACCTCGTAGAGTCATGCGATCTAAAGCCTCAGACAAGAGTTCATCTTGCCAAGCATAAAGAATTTCAGTGGTACAAATATCAATGAGAGTTTGACGAGATAAATCAGTCGTAATTTCACTTGAAGAATGGGAGTGAGTTTGGGGGAGACTAAGCACACGATTAATATCTTCTATAGACAAGATACCAACTAATTTTCCTGCGTCGTCAATTACTAAAGCACTACGACAGCGATCGCGGATCATTTCTATTGATGCTTCTAACACTCCCAAGGTTGCAGGCAACTTTTTGGGGTTAGCAACCATAGCATTTTTCACCAAAATTTGCTGCATAATTTCCGCTTGTTCGTCTTTCAAGTCAGAAAGACCAATTTGTTGTAGATTGGAGTTGGAGTTAAAATTCGGCTTAATTCGTTCTGTTACCCACACGCTTAAACCAACTGCTGCCATCAAAGGTAAAACAATACGGTAGTCACGGGTTAACTCAAATAACATCAAAATAGCTGTTAATGGTGCTCTGACACTCGCAGCTAAAACTGCTGCCATGCCTACCATTGCATAGGCTGGGGGAGCGGCCATCACCTCACCAAATGCGGGAAATAGGAGGGTAATGATTTTGGCGTAAACAGAACCAAAAGAAGCACCTAAAAACATTGCTGGTGCAAATAAACCACCAATAAACCCACTGCCTGTACTGATTGCCGTCATCAATAATTTAAGTACTAACAGCACAATCAATAACTCCAGAGAAAACTCTACATCTTGAAGCATGGCTTCGACAGTTTCATAACCGATGCCTAAAATTTGGGGAAATTTTAAAGCTACTGTGCCGAGGATTACACCACCAATCAAGGGATGAATGGGTTTAGGAATACCTACTAATAAACCAAAACCTGAAATTAACCTAGCAAAACTAGCTTTTGCTAAATGAATACTTCCTGTATAAGTGAGAGAAACTAAACTGGCTCCTAAACCTAATCCAATATAAAGGGGTAATTCTAAAAGACTGCGGACTTGATAAACAGGTAAGTCAAAAGCCGGTTGTGCCCCCAAGCCAATTTGAGCAATTAATGCTGCCACTACTGCGGCTAGCAGCACCACACTCACAGCAGAGGTAGCAAAAGATGTTGCCCCCATCACCACTTCTAAAGCAAAAAATACTCCAGCAATGGGAGCGTTAAATCCAGCCGCTAACCCAGCCGCGGCACCAGCACCTAAAAGTAATCGTTGTCGCTCTTGAGATACCTTAAGAACTACAGACAACAGCATCCCAAAATTTGCCCCGATTTCTACACTGGGTCCTTCAGTCCCCAAAGAAGCACCACTACCCAAGGAGACAGAGGCCGCTAACATTTTTGTTACTGGTCGTAATTGTTGCTTGAGTTCTGTTCCCTGGGAGGCTGCAATCATTGATGAAAGTCCTGGGCCAAAGTCTTGAGCATACCAACGCATCAATCCGACAATTAACCCCCCTAGGATGGGAACACAGGCTAAAGTCCAGTCCCCCGGAATGGCAATAATTGCACTGATAAATTTTTCTTGCATCAGGTGATGAACCAGCTCAATTAAATAGTGAAATGTCACTACACCCATACCAGTACCGCCACCGACTAGCAGTGCTAAAAATAATACAACAGTTTCTGGTGATAGTTGAAATCGGTTAATCAGTTGTGTTAAACGGGTGGAAGGTGTGGGAAATATAGGTTTTTCCGTTACCTTCCTCATTTTGCTGGGAGGCAAGAGAGTCATTGAGAGGTGGGATAAATGTAAGAAAAAACTTAAAATTTTCGCTACTGATTCTTATTGTCAGCCATTCTTGATTAAGCAGACAAGTTAAGTGTGATGGGATGAAATTACAAAGTTTGGTAAAAAAACATTGGCTTTGTTAAAATTTTTATCATGAGAATGGTTAAATATAGAAAGAATTAATCATCAATGGTCAAACAGTTTTGGATTTTAGATTTACGTTAGCAAAGTGTACACAGCGCAGCGAGTGTTTTAGATTGACTCTACCTCCTTTGAGATACAAATTGGGGATTTTAAATTGCCGTTAGCGAAGCCTAAGCATCGCAACGAGCAGTTTAGATTGAAAATGAAAAAATCAGTTAATCCCAGATCTGAAATTTAAAATCTAAAACTGATTAATCCAAAATCCAAAATTGGCGCGGTCAACGATCACTAGTAAGATGCGAGTGAGTGCTTACTTATTTTCTGTAGAGAAAATACATTGTCTGTATATTGTTTGTAAACTTAATGGGTGCACCATGGGCGAGCAGTAAACAGAGGCCATCCTCATCTAAATCTAGCTACATTCGTGTTGCGACCATTGAACCATGCTTTGTAGAAATATACAGGAGTGATTCATGGCTGATGTAGGATCGCACCGTGAGGTCTACTAAGTGTTTTTCCAAAATGGAATATAGCTATTCTTATAGAGTGAGTAAATGGACTAAGCGGACGAGGTAGATGAATATACACACCTTTGATAATCATTATGTTGGTTGCCCAATTTGTCAAAGAAATGCTAAACAAAGACTAGCTGAGTCACACATTGGCTTGTTTACCTGTCCGTATTGTCAGCAAAGGCTAGTAGTGTGTCGCAGTGGGCATTACGTGCGCGATCCGTTTATGCTCAAACAAATCATGCTTTGTTCGTCTCTACGTCGTCAAAGTAGTCCTTTAGCTAGAATTATACGAGATTTTATTCTGATCAAGCGTCCTATATTAAGCTTGGCTGTGGGTCTGGCTATTTTCTTGACTATGATGACTGTAACGCAGGAAAATACCAACTACGATCCCCAATTTCCCAGCACTGAGAAAACTCAGGACGGGAAATAATCCGGACAAGGGCAAAAGTTAATTACCCCTACCGATTAGGTTCTTTAGTGATTAATATCCAGTCTTCAGCTTGGGAAATCCGCTTCATTGATTCTAGTTGGAGTTCTTTGAGCAAATCTGCATGTATTAAAAAGTAAGGTTGTCTACTGTACTGCCAATAATATTGCAGTTCACTTACGGGAGCGGGAATAATGGTTCGATAGCGTTTACGGAGCTTATGCCTTTCACTCAGGATGACTTCAGAATCGCTATAAAAATCTAATGAAGGTCTGTGATTTGAATAAGATGTATAAATTTTGTTGACTGGCGGATCTGCTTGCCTGATCATCTCCGCTACTGGCTTGACCGAATAAGCATCCCATAATTCCCAGAGCCAGTAGTTTGATTTCATCAATAGCAGTAGAGAAACATAACTTCCCCACAGCAAAATCTTCAAGAATTGCCCATTACCTCGTTCTGCTAAAATAGCCGCTAAAGTCATAGTCACAGCTATTGCTGCAAAAATTAGCTGTAAATCGGTTTTGTGTGGTGTGGTGCTACTTAAGTAAATGCTAGCCGCAGAAGTGACTACAGCAAGTATTGACAACCCAGCTACCCAAGTACGCGGATAGGATGATGTTATGGGCAGATTTTCTATTTCTGCTAACTCATTACCAAAAGCTAGGGCCAAACTAGGGTAAATGGGCAATAAATACCAAGGTAGTTTTATACTCATTAAGGAAATAGTCACTAAGTAGACGACACTCCATACCACTAAGAGTTTCGCCCAGCTAAGGTTAAGATTTTCCCAAACTGATCGCACAGTTTGGGGTAAAAAAATCAACCAAGGCCATGTCCATTTGAAAATTTCTATGACATAGTACCAAGGTGGTGCAGAATTTTTCTCAATAGCTGTGCCAACTCGACTCAGAGATTGATTGATCAGACCAACTTGAGCAAAACTGTAACCGTAGTGCAGAAGTTGGGCGTAATACCAAGCAGCTACGGGTAACATGCCAATGCAGATGCCTATCCAAAAATAATAACTACTGAGTAGTCTGGGTGTATCCCAAAATAAAAAGATAATGGCAATGAAAGCCAATAACACACCTAATACCCCCTGGGTTAAACAAATCAACCCAAGTCCAATGCCAATACCCAGACAATAACGTAAATCCCGGCGCGATCGCAACAAGCACAACATCATGATCATAAAAAAGCTAACCACTGCGCCATCTAAAATCGCCAATCTGCCATAACGCACTATGGGTAGCATTGTCAGATAAATCAAGGCACTATAAATTGCTGCCCAACGTTGACGAAATATCTCTCGACCGATAGTATAAAGCAGTGGTACTGAGAATGCTGTCAAAATTGAGCCAGGTAAACGTGTTGTCCACTCACTGACGCCTCCCAAAGAGTAGGCCCCGGCAATCAGCAAATGTATTAAAGGTGGTTTGTTATGATATGGTTCACCTCCTAGGGTTGGGTAAAGCCATCCCATTGAACCTGCTGGAGCATGGCAAATTTCCCTCGCAACCTGTGCCACAGTGGCTTCATCGCCATCTTGCAACGGTAATCCTCCAAGATTGACACTAAACAGTAAAGCTGCGGCCAACAGTAATACGATTATCCACACCCAATCAATCCTTTTATTAACCGCGCGGTGCTGTTTTTCTAGATAGCCCCAAATAGAACTTCCTTCTTGCATATTTTATATTTTATAGTCATCACTTTGCTTGCTGGTTTAATTACATGGAGATTAAAGCAAATCTCTGATGTTGCTACCCAGTAACAATAGGTATTTTCTAGAATTCCTAAGTTCCAAGGTTAACTCAATTTTCTCTGGCCAGGGATAATTTTTGGGAAGTTTGGCTGATTTTTGTTCAATTTATTTAACAATTATTGGCTGGTAAAAATGATACAAATATTACCAGTGTTAATATGCTACATACCTGTTGAGGAACCTGTCAATGAGTTTACCTTTTATTTTAGATATAACAATTGGTTTAATTTTTATCTACTTAACTTTGAGCTTGTTAGCTTCTGAAATTCAGGAAATGATTAATACAGTTTTACAATGGCGTGCAGTACACCTAAAAAAGTCCATTGAAATTCTTGTAGCAGGTGATGCCGAAAATTCAGATAGTGATACTGTGATCAGCTTTGTCAATCAATTGTACAACCATCCGTTGATTAAAAGTGTCAACCAAGAATCAAAAGGCTTTTTAACAAATTTACCTCGCCAGTTTGTTTGGTTCTTATCATCTCTTCCCGTTAAATTTTTTCCATATCGAGAAAAAAGAACTAAAAGTTTTTTTGGATATACACAATACGAAAAAGAGAATAGCAAAGATGATAGCAAGTCACAAATTGTCAAACACAGTGCGCCATCTTATATTCCTGCGGAGAGTTTTGCCATAACTCTCATGGAAACATTAGGCATACCAGCACTTATTCAAAAATTAACTGAATCAAGACTGATAAATTTTAAAGATGAACAGTTACACGAAATACAAAATATTTTGTTAAACTTTCATAACCAAGTAAATAATATAGATGATCATATCAGCAGATTTTCAGTTAGCATCTACCAGGAATTTACAGAAATAATTGAGAAAAACTTTGCAAAAATTACCGATGATTTCCAAAAAAATAAAACTGACTTGGTTACTAGCATGAATCGGATGGCACAAACTTTAGATAGATACATAGCAATTTTTCAAGAAGATATGCCAGAAGATTTTTTTGCTGGTAAAGCTTTACGAAAGTTGATATTTCTTAGAAAAGATATATTTAATAATATTGAACAAACTATTTTGCTCAGAGGTTTAAAACCTAATATTAATGAAGTTATTCACTTAATTAATATCGGTAGTGATATTCACCAACAATTACTCAATGAATTTCAAGATAAAAATAGTGAAGCCTATAAAACATTTGAATATTTCAGTGAAAACCTGCAAGTATTCACAAAAAAACTGCCCCCATTCGTAGTAAGCAACATGACTGCATTAGCAAAGCGTGCCCAAAAAAATGCTAAAACTACAGAAGAAGGAATTTATATATTACAACAAGAGATAGAGCAGACTTTTGATAAATCAATGGAACGAGCTACTGGCGTTTACAGACGAAATGCCAAAGGAGTAGCACTTTTAATTGGCTTTAGCATTGCCATAACTGCTAATGCTGATGCATTTCATATTGTCAGTAGACTATCAAAAGATTCCTATATCAGGATTGCCATTGTTAATCATGCTGGGCAAATCTTGCAAAACGATAATATTGATACATCAGACAAATTAGACATTATTAAAAAACAAACTGAAAGTGTTTTAGCAGAAATAGTCTTACCAATTGGTTGGAATGCTATTAACTTAGAACAGCAGATTGATTGGCATCCCAGTAAAAAGTATCATTTTTCTATCTGGAAATTGTTGACTATGATTTTCGGCTGGTTTCTCAGTGGTATTGCCATTTCCATGGGTGCGCCCTTTTGGTTTGATTTATTGGGTAAATTTGTGAGTGTACGTAATGCAGGAAAACCACCTATATCTTATACTAAAAAATAAAAATTACGCGCAATTCCCAGTTCTTGTCCTGACGAATAATCTCAATTTGCCTAATAAATTCTCGAAAATAAAACCTTCTTTCTGCCTCTGATAAGTCAAACCAAAATTGTGGAATTGAAACCGCTTCAGCTAGAGAACGCAAGTTGACAGGGGGAAGTGTTGCTAGTTTTGCTTGGAGGTGAGAAATTTCTGTCCGGAGTTTGTAAGCCCTTAACTTAGCGGTTTCATCATCCAAAATACCGGTTTCGACTAAAGCTGGTAACTGCTGAAGTATTTGTTGCTGACGAGCGATCGCTTGCCCTAAACTGTTCTTAATTGTATCCGACTCGGGAAAATCCATCTCTGACACAGCTAAGGGTAAGTCGCGGCAAATAATTTTAACTGTATTTTCTAATACCTCTTGATAAGGAATAGCCCGACACTTGGGACGTTGAGTGCAGCTAATAGGACGTAGATAAAGATACTCTTTATCTTGGTAACGCTGGGTGACACGGGTAACTGTTGTGTGTGACTGACATTGAGCACAAACAACCAACCCAGCTAAAGAACGGGGTGCGCTAGCAGTTCGAGATGGTAAACGACTGTTGCTGCGTAAAATTCGGTCAATTTGAGCTGCTTCTTCTCGAGAAATGAGCGAGATATGGGTGTCAGAAATAATTTCATTATTCTGATAAGCCGTATCACCCCGATACACGGGGTTAGTTAGCCAACGTCGTCCTGTGGTGACAGAAATTTTTTTACCATATTTTTTTGCCAAGTAACGCACTGATCCTCGCAGAGAACCATAAAGTAGGAAGTGCTCAAAAAAATCTTTGACTATGGTCGAAGTACTGCGGTCAATGGTATATTTTTCTTTACTGCGACGATAGCCATAGGGGGGTTTACCTGGAGGAGGTGAGGCTTGAAGACGATTGTGGGCGTGTGCTTGGCGAATGCGGCGGCTATGCTGTTGACGTTGAATTTCCTGTAGTAATTTCCACAAATCAGAGCCCATATCAGAATTTTCTGAAGTGTAGGGCTGTTCAGTAGCAATGATTGTTATTCCCATTGCTTCGAGTTGGTGCAAGCTCTCGCTCACTTCCTCCCAAGTGTCTCCTAACTCTTCTAAACGATGGATAAGCAGATAATTTGCTGGTGCAGTTTTACAGTCTGAGATTAACTTTTGTAACTGTGTTCTGTTACCCAAATCTTGATAGACTCGATCCACTTCCCATCCCCAATCATTAATGTCAGCAGAAGGTTCTAGTAGGGGATTACTGTAAGAGTAAGCAATAATTTTCAATGCTCCACTCCCCATATTACTGCTGACTAAGTTCGATAATATTCCCGTCCGGATCTTGAGTAAAAAGGGCAGCGCGACCGGAAGCACTAACTTGAACGGGATAATTTTGACTGAGTAACTGTTGTTTAGCAATATCTAAATCAGCAACAGAAAAAGCGATGTGAGGATTGCGTCCCCATTTTTCATGAGGGTTACCTGTAGGGGCGGCAGTTGCAACTATCAAGTGAATTTGATAACTGCCTACTTGATACCATGCACCAGGATACTTCAAGGAACGGTCTGTTTTAGACAATCCCAACACTTTGCTATAAAAATTTTCGGATTTTTCTAAATCAGTAACGAGAATTGCCGTATGGAGAGACTGAATAATCTGCATTGTTCATCTTTTAACTAAGTTAATTTAAATTAAACATAAAATGGTCATGAATTTCTTTTTTTATTACCTTTTTTCTTGTTTTTCTTCAGGTGTTTTGGGGTTTATTATGGAGTATCCTACCCCAAACACTATACAGAATTGGTATCAGGACATCTATAGTCAACCTGTAAAACATTGGGTACCTGAGCATTGCATTTACTTTATCATATTTCCAAAGTTTGAAAGAATTGCGTGCAAGTTAGCCATTTTCAAGTTTTAATCCTGCCTTGGGATAGAGTTATATCGATGAAATTTGAGTTGAATAGAAAGTGTTATGTCTTGCGAACCAACTTATTAGAGATAGCTGTTGTTATTTGTTTAATAAATTAGTTGCAGCGACATTTCTGCTAGCAGCTAGTATTTGCAGGAAAATTCACACACTAGAGGTAAAATGAATATACAAAACTTCAACATGGCAAGAATGACCGAGCGTTATTGCGCTTTGAGCATCGGCATTATTTATTTGGTATTAGGTCTGGCCGGATTTGTACCAGCTTTCGTTTCATTGTCAGGAACAAGCGCACCTTATATCCCTGCTGATGTAGCTCCTAACGCTTATGCTGCGGGATTTGGCTTCATATTTGGGGTAGTTCCCACTAATTTATTGCATAACCTTGTACGTTGCAGTGTAGGATTTTGGGGAATAGCTTCTTACAACAATCCTAACAGCGCTCGCATATTCAATCGTATTTTTGCAGTTGTTTATGCCATACTAGCGATTATGGGATTTTTACCCTTTGCTAAATCATTTTTCGGATTTATGCCTTTGTTTGGTACCAATGTTTGGATTAATGCTCTAGCAGCAGTTTTTGCGGGTTATTACGGTATTCTCATGCCAGCAAAAATTATGGGTGTTAATGTATCCCAAAATATCTAATTAAAAACAAGTAAAACCGCAGGAAAATAAATTTATCATTAATCCTGTTCAATGCTCTAGAAGGTTTTTAGGGCTTCTGGAACGTTTTTATGGGCAATAATTTTGAAAATTTAAATGAGCAATTTATCTCTTGACAAGTCTGATGGCAAATGAATTGACATTCTTATGTTCGTTCCTTCTTCATAAATCCCGCACAAATACGGTTACGTTAAACTATAGATAGAAGAAAATACTGACAAAATTCAGTAATCTGAGGGTAGTGACTCAAATTTCAGGAAAATATCAGTGGTTCCTATTAAAGATAATAATCCTACACAAATTACGCCTTATGTGACTTATGGAATAATTGCAGCCAATGTTTTGGCTTTTATTTATGAAGCAAGTCTTCCTCCCGAAATATTAGACGAGTTTTTTCATCTTGCTGCTGTAATTCCCAAAGAACTGACTTTAAGTTTTTCTGGAATCTCTATCAATCAACCAGTACCAGAATGGGCAACTTTGATTACGGCACAATTTTTGCATGGGGGTTTGTTGCATCTAGGGGGAAATATGTTGTTTCTCTGGGTTTTTGGTAACAATGTGGAAGAAAAGTTAGGCCATGCTAAATATTTACTGTTTTATTTATCTTGCGGTGTCTTGGCATCGTTGGCACAATGGTTGTTTGCTCAAGATTCTACCATTCCTTCATTAGGGGCAAGTGGTGCCATCGCTGGGGTTATGGGAGCATATATTCTGCGGTTTCCTCAAGTCGAAATTATCGGTGTAGTACCTTTAGGATTTTTCTTTCCTTCTTTCCGCCTTCCCGCATATTTCTTTTTGGGATTTTGGTTTATCCAACAAGCTTTTTACGGAATAGCTGGTCTAGAAGCACCCAGAAATATCGCCATGGAAAAAGGAGGTATTGCCTATTGGGCCCATGCAGCAGGTTTTTTGTTTGGAGCAATTCTTGGCCCAATGCTGGGTTTATTTAGTGATAAATCTAGTCAAGAAACATGAACTCTATGTGGTATTGCCGAAATTTTAGGAAGTTTATGTAGTTATTTGACCAATCTTACCAGTAAAAATTTACTCCTAAAGAAGTTATAATATTTTTGTGTACTTAGTTAAATAAAATGTCGTGTATCTTTTAGTTTTTTGACATCGTTGACAGACAACACAGGCTATATTGCAATTAAGCCCTAATTAGGAAAAACACCTGTGTTTCCCCTCCATGATGAAAACCCAACGCGAGTCACCCCGTATTTAACTTACGGGTTGATTGGTTTAAATATTGTCGTCTTTGTTCATGAAGTGAGTCTATCCAGTGGACAAGTAGAGCAATTCTTCCGTATGTATGCCCTTATACCAACAGAGTTAACCAATGGCTTTGCCTCAGAGTGGACAACTTTATTTACGTCACAATTCTTACACGGTGGTTGGTGGCATCTGATCTCAAATATGGTATTTCTCTGGGTCTTTGGCAACAATATTGAAGACCGTATGGGTCATTTGAAGTATTTGATTTTTTATCTGGCTTGCGGTGCTTTGGCCGCCTTGTGTCAGTGGTTTATTAGCATGGATTCTGCCATACCTTCTTTAGGAGCTAGTGGTGCAATTGCTGGGGTTCTTGGTGCATATGTGATCCGTTTCCCCCAATCTAGAGTTTTAACCTTAGTCTTTTTGGGTTTTTTAGTCACCACAATCAGAATTCCAGCAATTATTCTCATAGGGATTTTTGTGGTTCAGAATGTAATATCGGGTCTTGCCAGTCTGCAAGCTGCTGCTAATATGACTGTGGAAACAGGCGGAGTTGCTTACTGGGCCCACATAGGCGGGTTTGTTTTTGGGATGATTCTTTCTCCATTATTCGGGTTGTTTCGCCCAGACTATTAGCAGTAAGTACGGAAGCAGCAAGGGACGGGGGAAGGGAGGAATTGAACTTAAGCAAGGTTTATCTGCCCCTGTTTTTTGCTCCTTTTCTGACCGCTTTAATTTTTGTTACCATTGGCTGAAGCTTCTGAAAAAATTTTCCCTTCTTCCTTGTGTGACAATGACTGAGGCTGGGTAACAATAATATCTGCACCGTTAACAATAACTCCCAACAAACCTAATTCACATTCAACTAATTGATCAATAGCTTCTGCTAACACACTCTCTTGTGTCACGTTGGGACGGGCTACTAATACTATGCCATCGCTATAGGGTTGGATTAACAGCGGGTCATTAGATAAACTGAGACAACTAGTATCTAATATTACTAAGTCAAAACGTTCCCGGACATCTTCCATGAGCCGTCTTATTTCGCTTGATTCAAGAATAGCAGCAGATTGGCGTAGTGAACCAGGACTAGGAATTATGTATAAATTTTCTACATCAGGAACTAAGCGGACACATTCGTTCAACCTGGCATAATAGCGCAGGGGTGCAACGTTGGCATCGGGATCGGGGGTAACCTTCAGGGATGAAGCATAAGAAGGCGATCGCAAATCGGTTTCAATAATCAAGGTTCTTTTACCGGCAAGGGCTGACGCTATACCCAAGTTATAAGCACTCACAGTCTTACCTTCTTGGGGACTAGTGCTGGTAATCAATACCACTTTGAAATTTCTACCTCCTATGCGGCGCAAATTGCTGCGAAACTTTTCATAAAACTCCAAATAAGGAGAATCAGGGGAAAGTATGACAGGTAAGGTTTCGCCATCCAAATCATCCACAGGCATTAAAGGTAACTCTCCCAGTTGGGGAACTTCCCGTTGTTTGAGGCTGTCGCGGATATCCTCCTTGGTTTTGAAAGTACCTTCTAAAGAACCCAAAAAAAATATGACCCCACCACCAACTAGCAAGCCCAAGAAACCGCCAACACCCAAAGTCAGAGGGACGCTTTGGGGTTCACTGACATCGGTGGCAACTTTAGGTATTCTGGCAACGGTTAAGCTACTAACTGTTTCTGCTTCTGCGGCTTTAGAGTCTGTAAGCTTTGCTTGCATTTGGTCATAAATCGCTTTTTTCAGTGCTAGTTCCTGTTCTAAACGTGATCGCTCCAATTGCTTGTTGGGTATTTGAGAATATTCTTGCCGTAATCTTTTTTCTTCTTTAATTTGTTGAGCTAATTGTTGTTGGAGTGTTTCTCGTTGGGTTTCCAAAGCCACCATCTGATTTGCTAGTTGTTGTCGAGCCGGATCTAAATTGCTTTGGGCACGGATAAGTGAAACACTTCCAGGCAAAGGGGCTACAGTACCGTTACCTCCTACCACCTCAGCAGCACGTTGCTGGAGCAATTCTTCAATAGACTGTTTCTGACGCGCTAACTGAATCATTGTTGGGTTTTCAGGTCGTAAATCTTTACTAAGTAAGGTTATTTGAGATTCTACTTGATACATTTGCGATCGCAAGTCTAAAAGAATCGGATCAGCACTCAAAGCAGAAGAAACATAGGCTTGTCCGACATTTAAACCCAACTTTTCTTGCAAACTGCGAATTTGTCCATCAATCCCCGCAATAGTGAGTTTAATTAAACGTTGCTGATTTTGGCTATTAGTTACTGCATTCAACAAACTACCATTTTCAGCTGCTAATATTGCCGGACGTTCTCGGCGATCATACTGTTCCAACTTTTGTTCTGCTGCTTGGAGTTCTGATTTTGCCTGGGGTATGCGCTCATTAATTTTTTCCATAATTGCTTTTAATCGCCCGGTATTAATATCACCACTGAGCTTAATCATGGCTTGCATTAATTCCTGCAATATCTGCTGGGCTCGCTTGGGGTTACTATCTTGATATTTCAACTCAATGATTGAGGATAGCAGTTTTCCTGTCTCGTTTCTCTGTGGTAGACGTAGCGCCACATTTGCACCGATAGTTTTTGGTTTTACATTGACTTTTGCTGCTACCGGTTCAATAATCTGATCTGACAACAAAACTTCCTGAGTCAGTTCTTGCCCTTGTTGCTGAATTTCACTACCAGTTGCTGAAAACGAAACTGGTGGACGAGTGTAACTAAGTGCGGCATCTGCTACATAGGTGGGTGGTGCTTCTGGCTGTATCACCATTATTGTTGACCCTGCAACTACTAAAGCAAAACTGCCCAATCCAATCCATTTATATTTCTCAAAAGCAACTAGATATCGCTTAACAATTGGTGGAGTCATAATAAATAATTCAAAATTCAAAATTCAAAATATAAGGCTTTAGCATAGGGGGATTTTAACCTCAAATAAAACCCAAGCTAGGCATAAAATACCTTGTTAGCTATTTCCTAGGGTAGGGTTATGAGACCCTTTCCTTATTGATAAATTAGATAATTGTTCCATCATAGAGCTTGGTAGAAATTAACGACCCATTACCCATCCATAAGAACCTTGCTATTGCCTGATTATGAATTACAAATTACCTACGACCACCAAAGTTTTCAAAAAAATTGAGGAAACTCTGCACATTGAAAAAGGGCTGTGTAATGGTGGTGAGAAGATGAGAAATTCTCCCAACTAAATTCCGTCCCACAACTATTACATCATTATCTTGAAGTGGTACGTTTTGAGATGCATCCCCAGCCAAAGCCCTTCTTGCATCCAATCTCTGGGTAACAGCTCTACCTTGTTCAGGATCGAAGCGAACTAGGGCAATGTCCCGGAGATTAGCTCTATCCAGATTGATTCCACCTAAAATATCTATAAAATTACTGCCATTAGGTAGTGCTTGCGTCACCATTCCTGACGTAGTGTAATTCAAAACCCGGACACGAATTTGTGGTACAGCCAGGGATGAACGAGCCACTAAGTTACGGTCGTAACCGTCATCACCACCGACTTCTTGCCGTGGGACAACAATCGCATCACCATCTTGTAAGCGTAAACTCGGTATTGAGCCGTTATTCTGTAACACTGCGTATAAGTCAACAGTTTGTGAAATCACAGAACCATCAATCAACCTGCGACGAACTTTGACTTGGCGCAGGTCTGCGGTCATTGTAGAACCACCAGCTATGAACAAAGCATCAGCAACACGGGCTATTGGGGAAGTAAGAGGATAAATTCCCGGTCGAAAAACTTCACCGCTAATGCTGACCTGAACTGGTCGTGGTGTTGCTAGTGATACTACCAAATTCGGTTCAACTAAAACACGACTTAAACTCAAGCGAATTTTTTCTTGTGCTTCGTTTAAACTCAAGCCTTTTATAGAAACTGTTCCCACTTGCGGAACAAGTATATTGCCTTCTGGATCAATTTGGGTTTGAAAACTCGAATCTGGACGCAGGCCTGTTAAAGATAAAACTATTACAGGATTAATGACAAAACGATCCAGTAACACCCGAATTTTTTCTTGTGCTTCCTCTAAGGTTAAATTGTCTAGCGACACCGTGCCGAGCAATGGCACGATAATGTTACCTTCTGGATTGATGAATGATTGAAAACTCAAATCAGGGAAACGCTCAACCGCAACCCTAATCGTGTCTCCCGGTCCTAAGCGATAACGGCCAGAGGAGGGCTGAAATGTAACACTAATTACATCTCCTGGCCCCAAAAGATAGCGGTCGAGTTGAGGAAAAACCTGTTCATTCAAGTCCTCAACCCCTGCTGGCGGTGTTGGACTAAGGTCTCCGTCAGGAGAAGGTGGTTGTACTTCAACAGCACCAGAGGGGAGGGTGGGTAATAATTGCCCTGTCAATTTTTCACCAGACGATAAAGGTCTAGCAATAACTGGTTGGAGAGCAGTTGTTAATAAAATACTTACTTGAAAACTAACAAAATATAGGCCGCTGAGTGATGCACGCATATCAAAAATGAAATTATAGTCAAACTCAGATCAAAGTAACTTTCACCGATTGATGATTTTAGTCTGAAGATATTTTAAATTCTTGACCATCTAATGCTGTTGATAACTTTGTACCTTATTGTTTCTGCACAAATAAATGCACTCGTGAATTGTTTTAGAAAAAATTGGCCATCAATGTAGTTTGTACTGTTTGACCGATAGACTGAGCTAACGCCCAAGTAGAAACTACTTGGCCTAAAGGTTCCATGGGAATCATTATGCTTACACTAACCCAAGGAATGCGTTTTTGATGCCATTGTGCCAATTGATCTGCCAGAAACCAGCGCCAAGGTAACGGATGTCCACCATTTGGCGTTGCATACCATTGCAAGACAGCGAAGGTTTCATGCTGGGTGGAGACGCGAAAGAACCTTGCTTCTACCTTAGTTTCAGTATTTGCTCCGGATTTTGGGTGTCGTTTGAGAGTAAATTCCGCAGAGCGAAATTGAGCTATATCCCATCGTTGCCAACGAGATTTTCCCCAGCTATTAATGTCAGTCCACTCTACCTCCGGTTGATCCATTGGACTATTTTGTGGATGCAAAAGTAATATTGCCTGATTTTGAGTGCTTTTTTGGTTGAGAATCTGTAATGACCATCTACTGGTACCTAGGACTTGTTCGATTTGTTCAACTGTTTGCCAATCAGGAAGGGTTATCCCGGTTTTACGTATCTCTCTCAATTCTCTCAGATTGGGAACATCTGGTGGTTGTTTCCATTGCCAACTTCCTGTAGTGTATCCGGAAATTCCATTAGTTGTTAATAGTATTAATAACAAACAAAGCACTGCTACATGAGTTAGTTGCTTTTCTGGAAAAAACTTAGATAAGGGTTTCATCAGTAAAAATTGCTTATGGAAGGGAATTTGGAACAAGTTTGAAGACAGAGAATTCACTATTCCGCATTGTTTTCAGCTTCTTGCTGAAGTTTTACATCTGTGGAGAAATAGTTATTCATCCAATTCAGCAAAGGTATTAATAACAGCAACATACAAGCAGAGTAAAGGTCTCCCCCCCAACTGTCATGTAGCCATTGAAAAGCTGCCTCCCGACCTGTACCGTGAAAGAAGCTGAGTAAAGTGTTACGAATAATATTGGCAATAATGCTAATGACAATGGCACAAGATAAAAACCAACTGCTAGTGCGCCGTGAAGATAATATACCTGTCCAATAAAGCAGCATCAAGCTGACATAGACAGTAGTAAACAACATTTTTAGACCAGCACAATAAGGGGCAACTTCGACAATTCGTCCATTCACGTATACATTGATTTCATCAACAATTACTTCCATGCCCAATTGATTTAGGATGAAGCCTGCTGTACCCGCGATAAAACTTTGCAATGGCAAGGTATAGGGAACCAGAAGGTAGGGTATTGCTGTTGGAGTTGCTAAAAATGTCAGCAGCAAAGCAAATGCTTGCAATCGAAAGCCTGGTATCCCCTTGAACCACAAGCACATTCCTGTCAATATTGTCGGTAGGGAGATATTAACCCATTCTGGAACACCGCTCAGATAAAATACTCCTCCTATGGAAAGCAAAACAGCACCTAAAGGATGAGCTGTATTTTGTAGTCGATGCCATTTTTTCCGGTTTAACCAAGTGAGGTAAGCAGCAAATGGAAGACCAATAATACCGTGGCTAAAATATTCATGTTGGATACTAATGCTTTTGTTTAGCCAACCATCTACCCAGTGCAGCAAGATAGGAGCATAGAGTAGCATTAAAAAAGCGAAAATTGCCAAGTTGAACAATTGTTCTGTGTTCCTTTGATTGATCTGTTGCTGAAGTGGCATAATTTCCAACAATTTCAAGTTAACAATTCACAATCCACACACTTATTGTAGGAACTCAGACTGGTTATTTTACTATTGATGATTGAGGTACGAAATTAAAGACTATAAATTAAAAAAATAATAACTTTTGCGTTGCATCATTGAGAGCAGATCTAATAGCTGCTACAACTTCTTGGATTTGGTGACTATTTAAACCTGGGTACATGGGTAAGGACAATATTTGATTTGCGAGCTTTTCTGTTTGGGGAAAGTCTCCTATTTGATAACCTAAGTGGCTGAAGGCTGGTTGCAAATGGCAAGGAATTGGGTAGTGAATGCCGGTTTGAATTCCCATTGCTGTCAGTTTTTCTTGAATTTGCTGCCGTTTGAGGACACAAAGTTCATCAACTTTGATTACATAAAGGTGATAAACATGTCCAGTGCTGCTGTGGTTTTGCATGGAAAGAATCCCAGCGGATGCTAAGGGTGCTAGTTCAAGATCATATTGCTGGGCAATACTCAGGCGATCTCGATTCCACTGGGGCAGATGTGGTAGTTTTTCTAATAGGACTGCTGCTTGCAATGTATCCAAACGACTGTTAGTCCCTAATTCCACATGAAAATACTTTTGCGATGCACCATAATTTCGCAAGTGCTTCATTTTTTGAGCTACATCTGAATCTCGGGTTAGCAGCATCCCTCCATCGCCAAATGCTCCCAAATTTTTGCTGGGATAGAAACTAAAAGCCCCGGCTGTCCCTACAGAACCAGCCCGATATCCTTCTCTTTCGGCTAAATGTGCCTGGGCTGCATCTTCAAAAATTAGCAGTTTATAAGTATCAGCTAAGTCTAATAGTTGTTGCGGTGACACCATCTGGCCATAAAGATGTACGGGAATAATGGCCTTGGTCTGTGGCGTAATTGCTTTTGCTGCTGCTTCTAAATCGATTAAAGCTGTTTGTGGATCACAATCTACGAGAACAGGCATTGCCCCGGCACGTAAAACTCCAATCAAAGTTGCTACAAAGGTATTAGCAGGTAAAATTACTTGGTCAGCAGCACCAATATTACACGCTTGTAAACCAAGGGCGATGGCATCTGTTCCTGATGCAGCACCTACACCATATTCTGTCCCAGATGCTGCTGCAAAAGCTGCTTCAAAATCTATCAATGGTTTCCCTAAAATAAAATCTCCTTTTGCCAATACAGCCTGTATTGCCTGTTGTAATTGATATTGAATTGGTTCGTGTTGTAGATTTAAGTCTACAAAAGGAATTTTAGAACTCATATTCATCTTTGCTATCCTGAGAAATAAATATCAAATTTTTGCCTATTAATACAACTATTAACTTATGAAGTAATAGTAAAGAGTGAATAAAGTATTCCTTTAAAAAATCTAGTTACTTAAAATAATGTTTATTTATATGCATCAAATATTATGTATAAAAAGAATTAATTTTATAGTTTTTTAAGTAAACATATTTAAAACAATAAGTTTTTGGATAAACTTGTAAATAGATATTTGTAATTTTTATACAAAAACATTAATTGTAAGAGCTATTAAAGATATGCTGATCTAGGTTAATTCATGAAGATACTAATTTTGCTTTTTTCTCAAAAATATTTGTATCCTTTGGGTTTTATGAAACAAAATTATGTAGAAAAAGGCAAAAATATGGGTATAACTGGCCATTTTGTTCACAAAAATCTATCCTTAAGTAGAAAAAAACATAAATACTTCCCGACATAACCGCTAAAATTTTCAGGAGGTTCCAGATCAAAATCAGATGACCTTTTCATTTGATTTTCGCTTTGATATTATATTAGCTTTATCCAATATGAAACTAACGCTTTGTGCCATCAAAACTACAAATAAAGCAGATTATAGTATTTTGCTTACGGATGGCTGATCAAATTTACAATCTGATTTTGTTGATTAACACCAAAATTGGGGAATGCTTAAAAGTAGAGAATCATAACCCAAACCTAGGGGTTATATAAATTACAAGGGCGAGAAAGTATCAAGGTAGCAGTGGCAATGGTAGAGCCTGAAAAGAAATTGTTTGGCTTCAAGGATGGTTGGTTTTCTCCAAGAGCGACAGAGGAACGACGCCTAGAAGCATTGTCTGAATTAGGTTTGCTTCAACCGGAAACGATTCCTGTCTTTGAAGAAGCCACTCAAACTGCTGCCCACTTTTTAGAAGCACCAATTTCCATATTGGGATTTATGGACCAAGAACGTTATTGGTTCAAGTCAGCCGTAGGTTTATCTAGGCTAGGGCTAATGAATCATCTTGCACAAAACCGTCAGTTGTTACGTGAGGAATCTTTTTGCACCCAAGTGGTAGAAAGCCTTCAAATATATGTGATTAATGATACTCAAAATGTCACCGACTCATTACTTAAGAATAGTAAATTGGTGAAAGATTTTGGTATCCGTGCTTACTTAGGAGTGCCGCTCATTGATGCTTCTGGGAATTGTTTGGGCGCATTGGCAATTATGGATTTAGTGCCACGTAAGTTTACAACTCGCGATATTGAATTTTTACAAATAATAGCTCGTTGGTGTATGAGTGAATTTGAGCGTAACCTAATGTTGCTGGACAAAAAGCCACAAAGAATTAATTCACAAAACGCTCTTAGGACATCACTGAATAATCAAAGCACAACTACCATTGTTACGGACACCCTAGTCAGTTTACAAAAAGAATCTGATTGCATTCATGAACTGAAAGTCCAACTTTTGGGACGGATAACTCAAGAACTACGTACACCCTTAACATCTGTACTAGGCATGGCTGGGGTTTTAGGACGTGAGATTTATGGGCCTTTGACAATGAAACAGAGAGAATATGTAGACATCATTGAACATAGTGGTAGGTACTTACTGTCCTTGGTCAACGAAATTACGGAAATCGGAGGGTTGGATGAAAATACCTCTAGGCTGAATCTATCTCCCGTAAATATTGAAATGCTATGTCAACAAGCTATCAATTCTCTAAAAGAAGCCGCTAACCGCCGGGAGCAAAATATTCGCCTGTCTATAGAACCAGGATATAGTCGCATTTGGCTTTTGGATAAAGATAAAGTGCGGCAAATCTTGTATCACTTAATTTTCGGTGTGATTCAACTTTCTGCTACAGGTAGTATTGTCTGTCTTCATGTTTCTTACCAGGAAAGTACGCTGAATATTACTATTTCGGTTTTCCATCCCTGGTTGGAAGATGGGATAACTAACGTTGACTCCTATTTCTACCTTAATTCTTTCTCCGGTGTGGAACAAACAGCCGAAGGTGCAACCTACAACACTTATGAAGATGAGGAGAACTCAGGGATGTCAGTAGTATTGGAGAGAACACCAAACTTAACTGCTTCTTACTCAAATACATTGGTTATAAACTCTGATCAGGATTTACCTAAAAATTATAGTAACTTGACCCGTGAAAGCTTGGGTTTGTTGTTTGGTTCTCAACTGGCAGAACTTCACGGCGGAAAAATTTCGATTCAAGGTTCACCCGAATCAGGACACCGCTATGTACTGTCTTTGCCATTACAGCAATAAAAGTGGTTGGCTCACTGGCTTTTGGCTGTAAGATGAATGGGCAGCACTTAAAGGTGCAGTGTTCAATTTGTGCACTTAACTTAGACACTATTGTAGAATTAATTCGTACCGTGGGGCACATGGAATCTGAAGCTTGTGGACGGAACAATCTCTGTTTAGGTGAGGAAACTCATCTCAGTAGGTTGGCTTGATGAAGCAAGAATCCTACATGCTTGAGTCTGTGGGAGTGTCAAGAATGGCTACTGCTAGACAAGCAACAAGTGAATAATTGAACTTCCCAATGGCTGCAAAAAAAATTACTGAATGAAAAGTGCTGACTCGTGAAGTGCGGAATACGAGGTGGGCAAGGTTATGATCAATCCAAGTTACGTGCGGGTGTGCTCATTGATGAGAAAGTGGGTTTATGAATTTAGTCTGGCAACGATTTACTTTGTCTTGTTTACCACTCAAAGAATATTTAGCAACAAGCTACTTACACCGTTCTTTGGTGGGACTATTGCACTCCTGGCGGCAAAGTAGCATCTTGATGCAGTGGGGAGATGTAATAGCAGTTGCTTTAGTCAGCCTAGTTTACGCTTTTGCGCCTTTTGTATCGAGTAACTTAGTAGGACTATTGTTAGTAGCTTGTGTAGGATTTTGGTTTTTGTTGACTTTATCCGATGAGTCAGCGCGAGCAAATACAATGTCATTTACCCCTATTCACCTGCTGGTCTTACTCTACTGGGCTATTGCTGTAGTCTCTACAGCATTGTCACCGGTCAAACAGGCAGCATTTAAAGATTTGGTGGTGTTGACGCTTTATCTGTTGCTGTTTGCCCTTTGTGCTAGGGTTTTGAGATTCCCTCGGTTGCGGTCTTGGATAATTACTCTGTATTTACATGTATCTTTAATTGTTAGTATATACGGTTTGCGGCAATGGTTTTTTGGCGCTACAGCACTGGCAACTTGGGTAGACCCGCAATCTCCCCTTGCTAAGACCACCAGAGTCTATAGTTATTTGGGTAATCCCAATTTATTGGCTGGATATCTTGTACCAGCAGTAGTTTTTAGCTTAGTAGCAATTTTTGCCTGGCAAAGCTGGATTAAAAAGGCTTTAGGGTTAACTATGTTTATTGCTAACGGTGCTTGTTTGGTTCTGACTTTTAGTCGTGGCGGTTGGATTGGTCTAGTAGTGGGTGTATTGACTGCCATCACTTTGCTGGTCTATTGGTGGATTGTGCGAATGCCTGCTTTTTGGCGCACTTGGTCACTGCCAATTATTTTGGGAGGTATGATTGGTGTAGTATTGCTAGCAGTCATATTTGTCGAGCCAGTGCGCCTCAGAGTTTTGAGTATTTTTGCAGATCGCCAAGATAGCAGTAATAATTTTCGCAGAAATGTTTGGGATGCTGTCTTTGAAATGATACGCGATCGCCCTATTATTGGCATTGGACCTGGTCATAATTCTTTCAATCAAATTTATCCACTTTACCAACGTCCTCGTTATACGGCTTTAAGTGCTTATTCGGTTTTCTTGGAGGTGGCTGTAGAAACTGGTTTTGTTGGTTTAGGCTGTTTTCTTTGGCTGATAATTGTGACGTTTAATAATGCATTTTTACAAGTGCGACGACTGCGAGAATATAGAAGTCTAGAGGGATTTTGGTTAATTGGAGCATTTGCTACCTTGGCGGGGATGCTGGCTCACGGTACTGTAGACACTATTTGGTTTCGTCCTGAAGTCAATAGCCTTTGGTGGTTAATGGTAGCTTTAATTGCTAGCTACTGGAGACCCACAACTCAAAACTACACTCAAAATGTTAATTCTTCTGACGAAGAACTTACACGAAGCTAGACATTGTTACTGATGACAAAAATAGCACAATTCAGGAGCCAGAATCGACTATAGATTTGTGGCTCCTGAATAGAAAATCGACTGTTGTCGGTCATTCTGAATTTTGTTAACTTAGCGCAGCGGGGCTGATGGTAAATTTTGAGTTCTCTTCAAAATAAATTCTCAATAGTTAGTCTCTGTAAGTTGTACTTCCGGGGGTAGTTGGCTCGCGATAACGAGTAGGTTCCTCGCCACGCTTTCTACCAGCTAAACCTGCTAAACCAAATAGACCAATTAATCCTAACCAACCCCAATCAAAATCTCGGCGTTCGTAAACTGTAGTTCTTGGTATGGTGTCCACTCTGGGGTCAGTAACTTGGGCATTGACAGGTAGGGTTAAAGGCAACATTGCCATACTAACACTCAGAAAGCCAGCACCAACTGCTTTGGTCAAATTACGTGTCATGGTGAAAATCTCTCATCCCTTCCAACGTTACTCACCACTGTATCGACTCCCATAACTAGCTAAATCAATCTGGGGCTATAAACTAGCTGTTCTCTCAACTCACACTGAAGACATACAGTAGAATGCAGGCATGGGAAGTACAAATATAAGTGATAAAAATCCTGTGGAGCAGGTATAGTATGGTTAGGCTACCTAAGCTAACCACTACACTCAGTACAAGTCTTGTCCTCTACGGGTGTACATCACTGGAGACAATACACTCCACTGTGGTCAGGTGGTTAGGAAATATTGTCATCAAGCTTAATAATTTTTCATTGCCCGTTGCATATCACGTTGATCTTGCCGTTTTTTCAGGGATTCCCGTTTGTCATGTAGTTTTTTACCCTTACCAAGGGCTATGCTCACTTTCACCCATCCTCGTTTGAGGTACATCTTTAAAGGTACTAGTGTTAAACCCTGCTGCTCCACTTTGCCAATTAACTTGCGAATTTCTTGGCGATGTAGTAACAGTTTCCTTGTACGACGTGGTTCATGATTAAAATATTGACCACTGGCGTTGTAAGGAGAGATATGGACGTTGATCAGCCATACTTCGCCATTGCGAATCAAAGCATAACCATCTTGGAGATTAACTTTCCCGGCGCGAATCGATTTGACTTCTGTTCCTGTTAATTCAACTCCAGCTTCCAAGGTTTCTAGGATTTCATATAAATAACGGGCTTGACGGTTATCACTAATAACTTTGTAACTTTCGCTCTTGTCGCTCATTGAAAAAATTTTGCTTGCTTTAAATGTGCTGCCAAAGTATTTGGAATAGCTGTAAATTTAACATCAATATCAGCGTTATCCCATATTCTTTTAATTTAGCTTTTTTTTCAGTTATCAGCTTTCAGCTTCTCAGTGCAGAACTTAGAGAAACATTATCAACACTAAATATTAATTTACATTATAGTGAGTATTCTCCGTAAATCATAGCTTTATTGTTAAGACTTAAAAAGCTAGGTGTAGCTTTTCAAGATTAGAAATTGAATTGCGTTAGAATTTGTCAATACTTACTCAGGATTTAAGATTTTCTTCATAAATCCACCCTGAGACAGTCATTGGCTGGTAATCCTGTCATAGTATGAAATATGAGAACACTATTTTTGCTTGTGTTTACTGATTAGGTCCTATTAACTAAATTTCTGAGTCAAAAAATGCTAGGGGTGTATTGTTCATGCCCTTGACTATTCTTGTTGTAGATGACGATTTGGGCACTCGTCTGTCTATTAGTGACTATCTTGAACTGTGTGGCTACTCTGTGGTCACGGCGAATGACGGTCAAGAAGCTTTAGCAATGGTAGATAATTACCATCCTGATTTGATCGTTACTGATATTATTATGCCACGAATGAATGGATATGAACTGGTACGTCGGGTACGCCAACAACCAGCATTCCGGTTATTGCCTGTAATTTTATTGACAGCACGTACAAAAACCCAGGAAAGAATTCTAGGCTACCAGTCAGGGTGCGATTTGTACTTACCTAAGCCTTTTGAACTGGAAGAGTTAGCAGCAGCAATTCGTAATCTTCTGGAGCGATCACAAATTATTCAATCTGAGTACCGTTTTTCTCATCAAGAAAATTTGGGCAGTTTTTTACCTACAAAAGAGGTGGAAATCCAAAATTCTCTATCTATTCATATTCAGCGATCTCATCTATTAGCATCCTTGACCCCCAGAGAAAAGGAAGTCTTAGAACTATTGACTCATGGTTTTTCTAATGTTGATATGGGACATCAACTGCATTTAAGTCCGAGAACAGTAGAAAAGTATGTTAGCAGTTTATTAAGAAAAACTGCCACCAGCAACCGAGCGGAGCTGGTGCGTTTTGCCATTAAGCATGGGCTGGTGGAATAGCCTTTACATTTTTAGTTTCTGACTGGTAACGTATGCCAGTAGACCTTCACAAGCATCTACAAGTAAATCTATTACTTGATTAAAACCTTCCGCTCCCCCGTAGTAAGGGTCTGGAACTTCCTTGAGGTTGTGCCGAGAGCAAAATTTACACATTAAGTAAACTTTGTCATGATATTGCTGAGTCAGATCAAGAATTAAACTAAGCCAGTCAGTCACCCAACGGACTCGTCTTCAAAACCGTACGTGAGACTTTCGCCTCATACGGCTCCTCAATGACATGGTTCTTGTCATGAATACCCCTTAGACTGCCAGCATTGGCAGTCTTTTCACCGTGGCAATGTATATGTAATAGTTGTGAATTATCATATTCATCCTTTCCTCCTTGTGGCAGTGGGATGATATGGTGTACTTCCATTACATCACCATCCTTAAAGTAATGCCCACAGTGGG
>WGNO01000018.1 GCA_016124525.1 Nostoc sp. RI_552
AAACGAGTTGACCGTCGAACTAAAATTTCTGGCGCGCAGTGGAAACAGGAAAACGTGCCTCAAGTTCTTGCCCATCGTTGCGCCTACCTCAATGGCTTCTTATCTGTTTGACCTTTCTTTAAAAAGTGAGATGCTCCCCTTTTAATTGCATTGGTGTAAAGTTTAAATATAGCTTTTTCTCCTTTACCTGCTTTCACATCTTTGTCAACTAAAGGTAAAAGAGTATCAAAATCATTATCTGTTTGATTGATCCAGTTATGTTTTCTATCGGGGGTAATGTGTTCAAAAGGAATTTGGTTAAATTTAGTACTAGATAAAAATTTTAACTTTTCATCTGCTGTATCCAACTCTGGACGACGAATATAAAATATTTGACATCCATTAAAACCGCTGTCATGTTTTTTGACTATCAACATCACAGCTACACCAGTTTGAATACCAAAAACGTTATGTGTAGTTCCAGAAAGTTTGGGATTTTTCCTCACATCACCATGTAAATCTACAATGTAAATATAATTAAAATCATCACTTACGGACTTTCTAAAACCATCAAATGCACGACCATCTAAAAAAGAAGAATTAGTTATAAAACAAATAATCCCATTGTTACCAAGTCTATCAGTTGCCCATCTAATAAAACGGGTATACATATCATAGGCTTTTGTTTTTTGAGCAGTGCTATATTTAACGTAACTTTCTTTAATTAATTTATCTATGGCTGGATAATCTCTATTTTTATTATTATCATTCTCATTCTGTTGATTGGCATTATAAGGGGGATTACCAATGATTACTGAAATAGTTTTGTCATTTTGCCTTTTAATCCTGGAGGTATTTTCTACAGTCATAGCAAATAAATCCATTTGCTTACCTGCAAACAAAGTATTGTCTAAAGTATCCACAAAGCAAATATTCTCAAATTCCTCATACACTCCCATCTTTTGCTTATAGGTGTACTCAATATTTAAATTAGCAATATAATAGGGTAAAATAGCTACTTCATTACAGTGAATTTCGTGTTTATATTTATACTCCAAACTCTGGGGTGGTAAATAATCAATTAATTCTGTGATAAAAGTTCCTGTTCCTGTGGCTGGGTCGAGAATTTCTACGTTTTTGTCAGCTAATAACTTACCAAAGTGTTGATGCACTAAAAAATCTACACTTTCAATCATAAAACGGACAACTTCATTGGGAGTATATACAATTCCTAGTCTGTCCGCAGCTTTGGGATTGTATGCTTTATAAAAGTTCTCATATAAGGCTTTGAGAAATTTTTGTTTTTCTTGGTGGTTATGAATATTTGCTGCTGTGCGCCTAATGACGGCATAATATCTTTCGATGTTGCCTAATGTGTTGCGTCTAATATTTCCTGTAAAAAAGGTAGTGATGACTTCTTGCAATTCCCGGGCTACATTATTTTCTCTGTGGAATTGAGATTCGTTAAAAATATTGAGAAAAATATCTTCAGTGAGAATATGCTGAATCATCATTTCCCGAATATCTAGTAAACTGATTTCCGGGTTGATGGATTCTTGGCAAATGTGCCAAAATTTATTTCTGGCGGATTGAAAAGAAATGTTAGTTTCACCTTGACTATCAATCAAGTCTCTGAGAGAATTTAAGATGGTGGGTAGGTCTTGCTTAAAAGTTTCTATAGCTTGCCGAAAGTCTCTCACTTCCGGTCTGACATAGTTAATAAAATTATTAATAATGTCATCCAGGGCGTCTGCATCTTTCATGGGTACGCGCTGGGTTTCTGTGCCGCTTTGAATTAAAACTGCGGTTTGGGAATCTTCAAATAAAATGTTACTATTGGGATAACCTTTATTAAGTTTGATTTCAATTTCTTGATTTAAATTGTCATATTGGTCTTTGCTCTCCCAGTAACCCCAATCCAGGCGTAAAGCATCTTTAACAGTGCCATCAGGATAAACAACTTTGCCGTTGGGTAATTTATAATCTAATTCAGGAATTAATAAAAAATCTTTGGGTTTGCAATATTCATTTAAAAGATTTTGAAAAGCCCCGCGAATAGAAGTTTCTTTTCTCGATCCGCCAAACTGAATAATTTTTTCTAGTTCTGTGTGGTATTGACTAATTAAAAGTCTTGACATGAGATTAAGTTTTCTGTAGGATGGCGTGTTTACACTGTTTTCTAAACCGGGGATTTGTGAAAGGTTTATAAACGAAGTTTCTCAGGGACTTTTTTAGGGTGAGTTAAATAGTCTCTAGGGATTCCGCTAATATCAGAAGTGTTGAATACTGCAATAAAAATTTACAATTTTTGCGTTTTACACAGGTAAAGTTCATTGTCTATTAAGAATAGAGTCATTAATTGCTCAAGTTTTGTATTATCGACGCAGAAGTTGGACAGTCAACAGTGAACATTTCTGGGATTAATAGTTATTTTTACTTTACTGCTGGTCAAGTTTGAGGAGATGTTATCAAAAGATATAAAGCATGATTTTGACATTAGGAATTATGAATTACCTTAGGGAGAAGCTATGCTCTCAAAGAGGTGTTGGGAATTATTTGTGATCTTCTAGTGATTGGGCTGGTATTTCAATTGCTTGAATGTCAATTGTTCCTTCTGGTGTGAAGCGCTGAAAGTGACCTTGTTGGACGGATAACTGCTCTCCACAATTGGGACATTGTAACTGAGTGTTGTTTAAACCTGTAAATTCAAAATTACATACAGGACAGTGGCTAGGAATTAAATTACGTTGTAGCCACCAGCGAAATGCCAAGAAAGCCACGACGGGTGTTAATAATAACAAACCAAAGATAATTAATAAGGAATTCACCAACCAGCCTAAGCCTAATGATGCTAACAACCAAAAAACTGCTAACAGGGTGAGCCAAGGGCGAAGGTTTTCAAGACTTAATTGGAAAGATTTAAGGCTCATTTTTTAAAATGTTGTCTTGCTCTTCCTCTAGGATAACGATTTTAATGGAGAGTCAAAAGCCTAAAGTCAACTACCAAAAGTCAAGAAATATTAATTTAGCTTTAATTCAGCTCTAGGACTAGGGGCTGATGACTCAGGACAAAAGTAGTTGTTGTAAACGCTGTTGAAAGGTTTCGATACCAAAAAGAGTCATGGCTTGTGCTCTTAACCATTGTCCATGACAACGCTGATCCTTTGCTTGCAAAATTTCTATACAAGCAGTAGCAACAGCTTGTGAATGGCGATGGGGTACTTGCCATCCCAGCTTACCATCTTGTAACGGGTCGGCGGAGCCATCATCGTCACCGGATAACACTGGTACACCGCAGGTCATGGCTTCTAAATAAACAATGCCAAAGCCTTCTTGGGAGGGCATAATATAAGCATCAGCGAGGCGATAATGTGCTACTAACTGTTCTGTGGGAATAAAACCTGCAAAAACCACGCGATCGCTCACTCCTAAGTCTTGAGCCAGCTGGGCTAATCGTGGTTGGTCATCACCGCGACCAATGACTAGATATTTTACTTGTGGGAAAGCTTGAGCTATGTGGGGTAGTGCGCGAATAGTGACATCTACGCCTTTGTAAATATCTCCTGACCATAGTCGCGCCACGGTCATTAATACTTTTGCACCACCTAAGCTATACTTTTGAATTAATTCTGGTTGTTTAGGACCGGGGGTAAATTTATTACCATCAATAGCACAAGGTAGGATCTTGATTTTTTCTGGGTCTAGATTGTTAGCAGCGCAAGCGCGACGGCGGCTGTAGCGGCTAATTGTCCAAATGGCATTTGCTGATGCTAGGGCATTTCTTTGACTGTGTTTGAGTGGTTCCCAAACTTCTTTGCCATAGGTAAGAACTGTGTAGGGAATACCCAAGGGCTGACAAATAGTTTTGATTAGTACGGCTAGGTTAATATGACCACAAAAAACTTGCTGGGGGGGTTTTTGTAGCAGATGTTTTAACAAAGCTACGGACATATTGAGCCTTCCCAGTTGAGGGAATTTATTTTCAAAGTAATAAAATTTTAAATTATCGGACTCATAAGGATTTGACTGGTGAAAGCTATCTCGCAATAAAAAGACTTGTGCTTTACACCTAGCATTTAATCTTCCATAAGCACGGAAAATATCCTTGACATAAGATTGAATTCCGCCTTCACCAGCAAAAATCTCTAAGAAAACGAAAACATGATGAGCTTGCTTGTTAATTTGGTTAGCTGAACTTAAGTTTTCTCCTGGTGTATCAATCAGCATTTGTGTATGTTCTGATTGCTATATTTGACGATTAGTAAACAGTTTTTACCATCTGTACTGCGTTCGTAAACAACACGGTCAGCCAAACGTCGCAGGAGAAACCATCCATATCCCCCCACTTGGAGAGTACCCGGCTGTGGCTCTGCGATAGCATCGGGATCGAAGGGTTTTCCTTGGTCCCAAATTCTCATTTCCAGTCTGTCAATCCATAGACTCACTTCAATTTCTATGGTTGTTTCTGGTGGTAAAGCACGATGGGCGTGACGAACTGCGTTGGTAAAACCCTCTGCTAAGGCTAGGTGGAGGCGATAAAGTTGGCTTTCTGACCAGCCAAATTGAGGCAGATATTTGAGACAGAATTCCTCAAACCATTTTTGTACGTAGTTTAGGAGCTGTAGTTCGCTCTTCACTGTCAGATGGTCGTGCTGCGGTATGCTAAGCATTGACCTTGACTTGGATATAGAATTTGTAAGAATTTTTGTAATGGTTGCACTTTGATGATTTTAGATTTTGGAATGTTTTCTTGCTCCAAAACTAAAAGTTCCATATACCAGCTACCTTGCTAAAATCGACACCTGTAGGTTTCAAAATTACATCTACCAAAAGAATGAGCAGCTTTCCAGAACAATTAAGTGGTGATTCCTTGGCTGTTTTGGGAGATGCTCTTGAAACTACAGATGTCAAAGATTATTTGCTGCTTAGTTTAGAACAATCCCAAGGTCAAAGATTTATCTAGTGGTAAAGCAGCACCAATACCTAACCACAGGGTTACAAGAGTTCCAAACAGAAACACTGTAGTTGCCACTGGACGACGGAAAGGATTTTGGAACTTGTTCACGTTTTCTAGGAAAGGAACTAGGATTAATCCCAGGGGCACGGAGGCCATTGCTAATACTCCTAAAAGTTTGTTAGGAAGTGAGCGCAAAATCTGGAATACGGGGTACAAGTACCATTCTGGTAAGATTTCCAAGGGTGTGGCAAAAGGATTTGCTGGTTCACCTGTCATTGCGGGGTCTAGCACAGCTAGAGCTACAATGCAAGCGAATGAACCCATGATCACAATCGGGAATACGTACAGTAGGTCATTAGGCCAAGCGGGTTCACCATAGTAGTTGTGACCCATGCCTTTGGCGAGTTTAGCTCTTAACTGAGGATCACTCAGATCGGGTTTTTTTACTGTTGCCATAATTTAAATGCGCTCTCCTGCTCAAATTCAGTTAAAGCATTTGTCAAAACCATCAGCTATAAGGTTGTCCTAGGCTGGGGTCATTTGCCCGGGAGGTGTCTACAGCTTTTAGTTGCAAATACAAGTCTTTGTTTTTATTGTGGCTTATGAGTTATTAATTGTTGATTGCTCATAAGTTTAAAACAAATCTCTCTGTCTGGGAACTAAAAGCTGTTACCTTTTTGCATTTTGGCTTAGTTATGAGATTACAAAGGACCAGAAATACCTTGTTTGCGGATCATCAAGAAGTGGAACAGCATGAATACCGCAATTAACCAAGGGAGAATGAAGGTGTGAGCGCTATAGTAGCGAGTCAGTGTGGCTTGACCGACACTGGAACCACCGCGTAACATATCAGAAATGAAAACGCCAACTACCGGAATTGCTTCTGGTACGCCACTGACGATTTTTACTGCCCAGTAACCAACTTGATCCCAAGGTAGGGAGTAGCCTGTGACACCGAAGGAAACGGTGATTACAGCTAAAATCACACCACTTACCCAGGTTAATTCACGGGGCTTTTTGAAGCCACCTGTGAGGTACACCCGGAAGGTGTGCAAAATCATCATTAATACCATCATACTGGCGGACCAGCGATGAATGGAGCGAATGAGCCAGCCAAAGTTGACTTCATTCATGATGTACTCTACTGAAGAGTAGGCTTCAGCCACTGTTGGCTTGTAGTAGAAGGTCATGGCAAATCCAGTGGCGAACTGGATCAAAAAGCAAGTTAAGGTAATTCCACCCAGGCAATAAAAGATGTTTACATGGGGGGGGACATACTTGCTAGTTACGTCCTCAGCGAGGGCTTCTAGTTCTAAGCGTTCTTCAAACCAGTCGTAAACGTTGGCCATACAATCTCAAGTTCCTAAAAATTGGTTGCTGTTGATCAATCTCCCAATTAAAAATTTTGGGATTTTCAAAAAGGGGAGTTTGTTTCTTTGCTTTTGACTTTCCAGAGTGGTGAGAGTTTTTATCTTCTTAACACTCTGTAAATATGGAATATATTGCGTTCTCTTGGCAAGCCAGGAGCAAAAATGCCAGCCACCAAATAGATCTTATCGTTTGTTGAGTGAAGTACACGCCATCAGTTTTTGAACAACTTGATGAGAGAAATGCACCACTTCTATAAAAAAAGTAACATAGTTGAGATATAGATTTCATCAACGCGGCGGTAAGTAGGCATTTTTGCCTAGAATTTTGCGGCAATTTGGGATCAGGTGCAATTTAGAAATGGTTTTCATGGAAAAACAGGTTTTCAGACTAGGATTTTCAGTCTTAATGGCGTTTTGGTTAGCCCTGGGCGCTTTCATCCCTTCGGCGGTGGCTTTAACTGATCAGCAAAGACTAGTTTCAGAGGTTTGGCGAATTGTTAATCGGGCCTATCTAGATGAGACATTTAATCATCAAAATTGGTCGCAAGTGAGGCAAAAGGTGCTAGAGAAGCCACTAAAAAACGATGAAGCGGCTTATGCAGCAATTCAGAATATGGTCAAGACTTTGGGTGATCCTTTTACGCGCTTTTTAGATCCCCAGCAGTACCACAGTTTGCAGGTGAATACTTCTGGTGAATTAACTGGGGTAGGGTTGCAAATTGCCCTCAATGGAGAGACCGGAAAGCTGGAGGTAGTGGCTCCTATTATGGATTCACCAGCAGATGCAGCGGGGATTGAACCCCGCGATCGCATTCTCAAAATCGAAGGGATTTTAACAGACAATTTGAGCCTGGAGGAAGCAGCCGCAAGGATGCGAGGCCCTGTTGGTAGTTCCGTCACACTTTTGATTGAACGAGATGGGGTAGGAAAAAAAGAAGTGAGAATAGTGCGCGATCGCATTAGTCTTAACCCTGTGGTAGCAGATCTACGTTTCTCTCCACAGGGTGAGCCCATTGGCTACCTTCGCCTCACTCAATTCAATGCTAACGCCTCAAGGGAATTAGCACAGGCTATTTCTAACCTAGAAAAAAAAGGTGCTGCTGGGTATATTTTAGACTTACGAAATAATCCTGGTGGGCTATTACAATCAGGAATTGAAATTGCCCGTTTGTGGTTGAATTCTGGCACCATAGTTTATACGGTAAACCGCCAAGGTATCCAGGGTAGTTTTGAATCATTTGGCCCTGCTTTGACAGATGATCCTTTGGTGATTTTAGTAAATGAAGGAACCGCGAGCGCTAGTGAGATTTTGGCGGGAGCGCTGCAAGACAACGGTCGTGCTACTTTGGTTGGGGAAACTACCTTTGGTAAAGGATTAATTCAGTCTTTGTTTGAATTATCCGATGGCTCTGGCTTGGCGGTGACAATTGCTAAGTATGAAACACCATCACATCGGGATATTAATAAATTAGGAATTAAGCCAGATGTGGTAATTTCCCAAGAGGCAATTACCCGAAAACAGATTGCCACGGCAACGGATTTACAATATCAAGCAGCTATGGAATTATTCAAGACTAATTCGGTGTTGGCGAGAGCCTCCAGTGGGAAGTAGGGAATGGACAGTGGGTAGATGGGAAATTTCGAGGCTGTTTCCCATTTAATTTTTCCTCACTGGTCAGGAATTTCACTAGCATTCACCAGACGGCGGTAGGCATTATCTATTACACCTTTACCTCTGAGAAAACCTGTGTTCCCACCGGGACAAATATACTGGAGTGTTTGCGGCGTGAAACGTTCTAGTATGAATTGAAAACTTTTGATTTGTCTGGGCCAGTGAAAGGTTTTTGCTGTAGGTAAGGGTACTGGTTCCCCTCCCTGGTTGGGAAGTAAATGGCGACCAGAAAATAGCACACCGCCTAATTCACTGTAGTAAAGGCAAGATGAACCGGGGGAATGGCCAGGTGTCCAAATTACCTGAGATGTGGAATTGAGTGTAAATTCATGGGTAAAGGAGGTGAGAGTTAATCCAGGTAATAGATAAGCTTCTTGCTCTTGAATCAGGACTTCGCAGCCAAAGGTTTGTTGAATTTTTGCTGTTTTACCAATGGCACCTCGATGGCTGAGAAATAACCAACGCACGCCTCCATGCGATCGCAGAAAATCTTGATTTTTTAAATCGTCAGAGGGAGAATCTATGAGGATGTTGCCTTCTTTTCCTACAATAAGGTAAGAGGTTCCTCCTAATGTGTCCCGATTTGGTGGAAAGGCAAAGATGGTATCTAATACCAAACGTGGTTGTTTAGCTGTGTGACTTGGTTGTTGAGGTGAGGGACACATGAACAAAAACCGAAACTGAGGGGTGGTAAAAATTGGGTTACAGAGTTGAAGTTCTTAAGAATTAACACTTAAGAGTTACAAGTTCTGTTAACTATTATGGACAAATTGGGTTGAGTCTGTGTAGTCGTGAAGGTTGTGGTACCGACACACTAGTAAGACGTTTTTGCCAAATTACTAAAGAGCAAATGACATTTTGGTTTCTCCTACTACTGGGACTAGCTACTTATTTGATAGTGCAGCGCAGCGTCGCTAATATGACCAGCACACCTGTTTGGTTGCTGTGGTTGGTGTTAATGACTCCAGCTTTGATATTGAGCGCCTGGACATTGATGTATGGAACGAAACAACCTCCGCCATCATCACTGATTATTTGGCCATCAATTATCTGCCTTCTGTTATACTGGCTATTGTTTCAATGGGGTCGTAAAACGCCAACAGATGTACAAACTCAACCCCAAACTATTGAATCACAATCAGCCATCCATCCTACCGCAGAACCAGTACCAGTGCGTCCCATTGAACCAACAGAAGAAACCCAACTGAGAAATTGTTTTCCCTGGTCTGTATACTACATCCACAAAATTGAGTACAGACCCCAGGCTGTGATCTGTAGAGGTCAGATCAAAACAACACCTACTCAGGCTTATGAGCAAATTAAGGCAAATGTGGAGGCGGAATTTGGCGATCGCTTTATCCTGATTTTTCAAGAAGGTTTGAATGGTAAACCTTTCTTTGTCCTTGTGCCCAACAGTCAAGCTGCTAAAAATAAAAGCAAGGGACAACAGATTACACGTCCAGGATTAGCTTTATTTTTAGTATTAGCCACTTTGGTTACTACTACTTTGGTGGGGACAAACATTGCCGGGGCAGATCCAAAACAATTGGCATCTGATCCAAATGTTTTGTGGCAAGGGTTGCCTTATGCTGTAGGGCTGATGACGATTTTGGGTATTCACGAACTGGGTCATTATTTGACCGCCCGATATTACAAAATTCGGGCCACCCTGCCTTATTTTATACCTATGCCGTTCTTTTTAGGTACTTTTGGCGCATTTATTCAAATGCGTAGTCCAATTCCTCACCGCAAAGCTTTATTTGACGTGAGTATTGCTGGGCCTCTGGCAGGTTTTGTGGCTACTTTACCTTTACTGATTTGGGGTTTGGTGAATTCAGAAGTAGTGCCGATGACGGAGGAAACAGGATTTTTAAACCCTGAAGCTCTGAATCCTAAATCTTCAATTTTATTGGCATTGCTTTCTAAGTTGGCATTAGGAGACAAGCTAACTGCAACATCAGCAATTGATCTGCATCCTATCGCCATAGCTGGTTTTTTTGGGATTATCATCACAGCTTTGAATTTGATGCCTGTGGGACAACTGGATGGAGGTCACATTGTCCATGCCATGTTTGGGCAGAAAACCGCTATCGTTATTGGTCAAGTTTCTCGCTTATTACTACTGCTAGTTTCTTTAGTGCAGTCAGGATTTTTGCTATGGGCGATTATTTTATTATTTATCCCCTTAATGGATGAACCTGCCTTGAATGATGTCACAGAACTGGATAATGGACGTGACATTTTAGGATTGATGACGATGGCATTGTTGATCACCATTGTTTTGCCACTACCCGAGGCTTTCGCTAACTTGTTGCAAATGTGAATTTGTTGCCAAGATACCTCCCTCCTCTCCTTGTGGGAGAGGGGGAATTAGCTTGTTATGATGCTTTTGCAGCCGATGGAGCCATACGGATTTCGGAAGTGAAAGAAGCCATACTAAAACCGCCAAAACGTTTAAGGATACTTACGCGCATTCGTAAATTGGGACTAGCAAACCATAAACGTTCTTCGCTAGACATGGTTTCATACTCTGTGAATAAAGTCAAAGCGCCATCGTTACCCATTTTATAGCTGCCTGCAACGGGTGCTTTCTCGGCATAACCCATTTCTCTGAGTAATTTGCCTTCGTTGGGACTAACGGCATCGGGTACGGTAACTAAGACCGTAGAACCGGTGTGTTTTTCTTCATCCCATTCCATTGTGCCATTCCAGGTGACCCTGGCACCACAGGAAGCTTGACCAGGAGCAACTTCGTATTGTTGACACAGTTTGATTACCTCTGGATGATCTGGTGGTAAACTTTCAATTACTATGTCTGACTTGCCGTCTTCAGATTGTTTAAAAGCTAAATGGTAACTGGTGCGATGGGAAAACCATTTACCAGCACTCAACTCAAAAAATTCTTCAATATTCATGAATGAAACTACCCTGCAACAAAAGGTTAAACATTCCAAAGTTAAGATTAAGCTTGGCTACTTTGTTTTTCAAGTCTTGCCAAAGAAATCCTCGCCGCTTCGCCAACGTTGGGATGCTGATCTTTTTCTAAGTATTTTAGAGCTGAAATACTCTTAGTAGTAGGAAGATTTCCCAAGGCTTCTGCTAGACGTTGGCGAACTAACCAATCATTTGACTGAGCAAAGCGCAGAATACTGTCCACAGACTGAATGTCTTGTATTTCTCCCAGTGCAGAAATTGCAGCTTCTTGTAAGACTGTTTCGCTGCTATCCAAGGCCTTAATTAAAACATCATGGGCCCGTGGGTCTTTGATATTACCTAGAGAAACCGCTGCACTAAAGCGTACTAGCCAATCAGTATCTTCATAAAATGCTCTGACCAGTGCTTCAAAGGCTCTGGCATCACCTAAATATCCTAACGCTCCAGCTGCATCGGCACGAATGCCATAATCTGGATCGTTTTCCAGAATTTTAACTAAAATTGGATAACATTCTGGTGTTTGCTTGATTCCTAGGGCAAATATTGCCATTGACCGCAGTTGTATAGATTCATCATCTAACACCTTTTTAATTAAAGGTACTGCATCTTCGGGAGGTAGCTCCCGCAAACTGGCAAGAGCTACCATGCGATCGCGCAAATTGGGACTTTCTAACTGAGCAGAGATTTCCTCTAAGGGTAGACCAGGCATTTAGTTCAAAGCGCTTTCTTTACTTATGTTTACTTTAACTGATTACCTGACGGAGTCATGGTCATTAAGCTTACCGGTTGTGAAGAGTTTATAAAAGAACTTTCGGCACTTGCTTCACCCTGGGGAGTGCCAAAGCAACTGAAAGCCCCACAGATAAATCCGGGGGCTGGAAATCAAAATAGAACAAGTTTTGTGACGAATTTACTGAGCTAATCCCCTAGAAGTAACGGCTCGTTGTAACTGAGCCAAAGCGCGATTGTAATCTAAGATAGCCGTAATGCGATTACCTTCGGCTCTTGTCAAGTCGTTCTCGGAATTAATGACATCAGTTTGAGTACCTACACCCGCTTGGAATCGTAAACGAGCCAAACGAAGAGCTTCCCTAGCCTGTTCTAAGGCAGTATTGGCAGTTTGAACATTTTCTAAGTTAGCTTTCTGGGTAGAAAAAGCCTGTTCTACCTGAAAACGAATTTGGTTGCGTTGTTCACTAAATTCAGTTTCTGCGATGGCCACATTAGCTTTTGCCTGGGCTGCACTGGCTTTGGCGGCTCCTCCATCGTACAAGTTCAAAGTAGCCCTGACGCCCACAGAGTAACCGTCAGTGACACTCACACCATCATCAAATTGATCCAGCAAGTTATAACTTGCAATCAAGCTAACTTGAGGTCCTAGGGCTGAAAGTGCTTGTCGCCGCTGCTGTTCACTGATATTACGCTGTGCCAACTGCTGTTGTAGTTCCGGACGATTTTGAAATGCTAAAATAATGCTGCTGTCTAGGTCTTGACTCCATAAACCTGCTAATTGCACAGGGTCTGCTGCACTAATGTTTACTGATTGTGGCAAACTTAACCGAGTCGATAGACGACGACGGGCAACTTGCTGTTGAGAGAAGGCATTAGTGAGTTCTTGCTGAGAATTAGCCAAATTTACTTGGGATTGCAAGACATCAAATCGCGTACCAACTCCCGCCCTTTCTAAAGCTTGTGCATCTCGTAAACTAGCCTGGGCATTTTGCACAGCAGATTGGGCAATGCGTACTCGTTCGTCTGCTTGTTGCAAGTCGTAGTATTCCGTGGCGACATTGAGGCGAATTTCCTCAGATTGGGCTTCCACTGCCAACTCATTTAAGCGTACCTGTTCCTCTGCTTGTCTGATGTTAGCTCGTCGTCTGCCGGAAGTAAAAAGATCATATGTCAATTGAGCTTGACCGCTAAAAGCCGTTGTGGTTTCAGCTGCTGGTACTGGTAAAGGTGACTGTCGTGCTTGTTGTTCTAACTGTAGCTGTTGTGCAGCGGAACGACTGCGAGTAATATCAGCACTCAGACCAACATTAGGCAATAAAGCAGCTTGAGCCTCACCCAGAGCGGCTTGAGCCCGTTCTAGCTGCAATAAAGACACCTGTAAATCACGATTGTTCCGCTTTGCCAGTTCTAGGGCTTGTACCAAGGTAATGGGCTGATTACCTTCCAATCTCACTTCCTCTGGTTTGGTAGGAAATTGCAAAGGATTGGCACTAGGGATGAGATGACCAGGAATTTCCACACTACTAGTCGGCATAAATCTTACACCTTCTATTTGCGTGGGAATTTGAGCAGTACTAGCAGGTGCAATGTTGTTAGTTTCTGGTGGCAAAAGAATTAAATCCGAACCAGTATTTCCCAAGGCTGAGGTGATGTTGGCAGTATTGGGATAACTTAGATGTTGAGACGGGCACTTACTAGCAGTTGTAGACGAAGAAATTGATATATTATTTAACTCCCCGTTCTGGGAGCAACTAGCCACGGACAACAACCCAGCGGCTGTATTACCCTGGAACTCAGTTTTTAAATTCAATGACTGAGTTTTTGCCTTTGTGGCATAAGTTGCTGACGAAGGTAAACTAGACAGGTAAACATTTGGTTTGGAGGTAACATTTAAATTACCAGTTGTTTGTAATTGCTGCTCATAACTTGCAATTTCAGTTTGTTGTTGATGGTTATTTGGGTCAGGATTTAACCAATGTGTGAAACTGGGAAATTTACCTTCATCTTTTTGCGAATCTTCTTCTATGGGTATGACAGTAGTTTTTGTCAAGATAACTGGGTTACTCTTACTCATTGAAGACTGCAAATCAAATGTAGTTAACCCAGATTCGGGTACTATATCTGGAAAAATCTGTGTCTTAGTAATAGGCAGTTGGGTATCAATATTGTCTGCTACTGAAGTTCGACTATCACTATAAGTCAAGACACTAGGAGAAGACCCAAGTTTTACACCAGTTGCTATCCCAGCTAATCCAGGCTGGGTTGTTAATACTGCTGCTGTGACACTAGGTAGGAAACTATAGAATAAGTATTGTCCTTTCACCGCATCCCCTCACACAAAAATCAATACTAGCGGCAGAAAACCCCTCTTATTCACAGAATATAGCATGATCCTCAATTTAAAAATGAATATACCATGACAGTAAATTTAAGAATCAGAACTTGCTTTGTTATCAAAACGGCGGACTATGCGCGATAGTTCCGCCTTCTCATCGATACTAACGCGAGTAGGCGAACCACTAATAATTCTTTCGTAGTGACGGAAAGAATCTTTAATTTCTGGGCCGTCAGCAGTGATATTATACTCGCGGATACCCTTGTCGTGCCAGGAACCCCGCATTTTAAATACATTAATTGCCCGTGACATTTCACCACGAATTTCTACGTACTGTAACATCAAAATTGTGTCAGTAATTGTAGAAATATGGGAGTCAGTAATGGAATGTGATCCCATAAATTGGTCAGTTGTGTTGGTAAAAAAACCAGTTATTTCTTCTTGCTTGGCATAACCAGTAACACCAATGACAAACTGACGGAAGGCATTATTACTCACTCCTCTAGCTAGTGCTGAAAGCGAGTCAATGGCAATGCGGGAGGGCTTAAAAATTGCAATTTCTGATTTAATAATTTGCAAGTGGTCTTCCAAACCAGTTGATTCAGGATAAGTGCAAATTATTTTGAGTAATCCTTGACGTTCTAATTCTTCAAAATCAATTCCCCAAGAATAGGCATTACGAGACAGTTGAGCCCGTGATTCTTCATAAGCAAATAATATTGCTTGTTCACCATTTATGCACCCGTCTTGTAGAAATTTACTGACTAGTAAAGTTTTACCAGTACCCGTGGCTCCTGTTGCCAAAATAATAGAATCTTTAAAGAAACCACCCCCGCACATTTCATCGAGGGTTTTGACTCCAGATGATACTCTGACATTAGAAGATCTTTGGGTCAAGCGCATTGCTCCCAAAGGAAAAATATTGACTCCTTCATTAGTAATTGTAAAAGGATACTCGCCTTTCATATGAGTTGTACCACGCAATTTGAGAATTTCAATTGTGCGCCGGCGACGTTCTCCTTCTAAAACATTACGTACAATTACCACGTTATCGGAAACAAATTCTTCTACCCCAAAGGAAGCAACAGCCCCGTATTCTTCACTACGTTCAGTGGTGATGATAGTTGTGACGTGTAGTTGCTTCAGACGGGCAACAAGGCGGAAAATCTCTCGCCGCACCACTCCCATGGCTTCATACTGCTGAAAGACTGCTGTAATTGAGTCAATGGATACTCTTTGGGCTTTATATTTGCGAATTGCATATTGCAAACGTTCAATGAGTGCAGACAGATCAAAGTTACCAACAATATCTTGACCTTCGGGATCTGGTGAAGCATCAAGAATAAATAACTTTCCTTCATCAATGAGGCGTTGTAAATTCCACCCGAAAATTTGGGCGTTTTTAATAATGTCGCTGGGGGATTCTTCAAAGGTAACAAATACACCGGGTTCATCAAAACGGGTAATACCGTTATAGAGAAATTGCAGGGATAATAAAGTTTTGCCTGTGCCGGATGTACCACTAACTAAGGTAGTTCTACCAATAGGCAAACCTCCGTGGCTAATATCGTCAAAGCCCTCTATCATCGTGCGAATTTTTTCTACCCCAGTAATCAGGGTGTTGTTTGGCGCTGCTTGGTCTTTTTCGCTCATTGTTTGTTAACAAATGGGTATTAAACCCGGTTTTTATATTACTAAACTAAACTTGGTAATTTGTTATCAAATTTGTATGATTAAAGATTTTTTTTACTCTTCCCAATATTCTTCACTTAGTTCTTCATAAAGTAAATCTAATCCAATCAAAACTCTTTCTCTGTCTGATAGGTCACCAATTATTTTGCGGACGGGTGGAGGCAAAATTTTAGATAATGTTGGCGTAGCTAATATTTTATCTTCTTCGGCTAGCTGTGGGTTTTTCAGCACATCAATTACTTTCAAAGCATAGACACCTTGAAATTCCTGTTCTAAAATATTTCTAAGTATTTTTAATGCTCTTACGGAATTAGGTGTATTCCCTGCTACATAAAGCTTGAGGACATAAGTTTTTCTGGGTTGATTCATTATTATGAATTTCGTTTATTTATAAATTGAACATCTATACAGTTCACACAAGTGCGCTAGTATATCTATGAGTGTTAGGCGGTAATCAAGCAGTGCTTCATCACTCCTGCCTTCTAATCTTAGCTGTATGGAAAAGTCTTCAATTAGTTCCATATGAAATTCTATAATTTGAGGCACAGGAATATTAGCATAAAATACTGCTTTGATAAATTTATCAATTTCATCTTTCAGAGTTTTGTCTGCAGTAAAGTAATTTATAAGAATGCGGCGATAATCTGCTTTAAGCTGTTGTAACAATGCCTGCCGATCAACTTGAGTCATCTGCTGAAAGAACTGCTGTGGTTTTCGTGTCTGTCATGGAAGTACATAAAAAGATTGACTAGTGAAATTTTTATTAAGATATTGTTGCCCCCACGTCAGTAGGTAGTAAATTCTAGCAGTGGTAGTGGTGATTATTGGCCATCAGCTCAATTGCTCGGTGGTGTAATGATTGAAACTTAGTTGGGTAATTTGTTTAGCCTGAGGGTCTCAATGGGGGAGACTGGCTGGAAAAACCAATATGATCAGTAACATATGTATACTTGTATGTCTGAAGTTAATCACCCTGACCCATATTGGTGGAGTATCTATATCATTAGATGTAGATAACACTTTTAAGGTTTATGTGTAGTTGTGTATTAGATTGGTAACTTTCCTTTTCAGTGCATGTCTGGTTGTACAACAGCGAGATACACTTGAATAAGTGCTAGCACTTAGTAGCTTGTGGATTGAGCCTCTGTTGTCAATGAAGGTACATTATTTAATTAATGATTCACGTATGTATATTTCCCCAGACATAGATCCCTTGACTTCACTCCTTGATAAGATACTTAAATTAACTTAAAGTATCGTCTCGTTCTAAATCATTATAATTCCTCAAGGTTTATTAGCGAATCTTTGACCCCATAATTGTTTTAGTTGTCACGCTGGAAAAGAAGTTTCCACAGCAGTCAGGGACTGACAAGGAGACTTCCCTAAAAGTACCAGCGGCATAGGCAACGAGTGAGCGCCATAACTCCTGTCCAATAAAAATATGGCCGTGAGTGCATTCAAACGGCAAACTCATTGTTTCAATGGCGTTGTGGCTGTAACAAGAATCGCTGAAATGAGTCTTCTCAAAGAATATTTGTTTGCTGGTGGAACAGTATTTGCTGAAGTGCTGATGGTGAACCTGCAAGCTTCCACAAAGAAGAATGACCCCTAAGATTCCTTATGTCAATGCTACAGTACCCGCTTTATGACTTTCTCGCAACCGTACCCAACTGCGTAGAAACAAGTACCCTGGCTATAGTGCTGGGGATATTTGAGCAAGAACAGTGCGATCGCTTGGTGATAGTAAATCAGCAACAGTGCCCTTTGGGATTGGTGCAATCTGCTCGCTTAACACAAAAACTATTGGTAGCATCCAGTGGTCATGAAATGTTGGATTGGCACCAGCCGCTGTCCAAGTGGGATCAAAGCATCATAGAACCACTCAAGACATTACCTGCAAGTTATTGTGTAGAGCAATTAGAGTTACTTTTACGTTACCAATTGGAATTTAGCGGATCTGAACATCAGATTCTAAGGAACAATAACTTAGAGTGGGCGCTGATTGATGCAGATGGCAAATTCCTGGGATTGCTTAACAGCGCAAGTCTGTTAAGAGCCTTGGCTAAGGAAAAATTGGCAATCAATACTAGGAAAAATAGATACTCTCCGGCTGTCAAGAGAACGGCTAAAAATATTTCCCCAGATAATCTTAACACTTCCAGAAAAAGAGCCAAAACTCACAGGCAAATTGACTTATTAGGCATGGGGCGATGTCCTTCTAACAGTACCGGGGAATCCCAAAGAATAAATCAACGTCAACCAGCACAGAAATCACTGGTGCAGTTATTGGAATTATTGCCTTGGCCGTTAATGCTGCAAACTGGAACAGGTGAAGTGGTAGCAAAAAATCCGGCTTGGTGGCAGCAATTAGGAGCATTGAAAGATCCAGAGGCCATCCGACAACAAGTAGAAGCAATACTGGCCTCAGCCCAGACGAAAACGGCTACAGAATACGCCAGCCAACAAGGAAGTAGATTTTATTCTCATGGTGAGGGGGGTAATGCCCGCCAGGGGCAATCTATACCACTACGGTCTAAGTTAGGCCTGCCCCCAAGAATATCTTCTCCACCGCCAATGGACAATGTATATAAACAGCCAATAGCCACAACGGCTACATCCAATCGCTGCTTTTTGGATAGTCAGATGGGTACTTGTACTTGTGTTGTGGAGGTGCAAAGTGGTCAGGAGCGAATTTGGCAATTTGCCAAGATTTCCTTGGATAATCAGAAGTCAGAACTACTGTTGCGGGAAATATTGGCTGGAGAATTTACCTTTGAGCAAACTGGGGAAAATCTCAAGACAGAACAAAATCATGACCTATGGTTAGTATTAGCCACTGATGTTACGGAACAGCAGCAGATATGTAAAGAACTAGCGGCGAAAAATGCTGATTTGATTCAACTAAATCGATTAAAGGATGAATTTTTAGCTTGTATCAGTCATGAACTGAAAACCCCCCTAACTGCTGTTTTGGGACTATCAAGGTTGCTGGTGGATCAGCAGTTGGGTACACTCAACGAGCGCCAAGCCCGTTATGCAGGACTAATTCACCAAAGCGGAAGGCATTTAATGAGTGTGGTCAATGATATTTTAGATTTGACTCGGATGGAAACAGGACAGATGGATTTAGCCCTGGTACCTGTGAAAATTCGGACGGTGTGCGATCGCGCCCTGGCGGAAGCAAAAGCAATCCACACTCAAACTACCAAGGCTTCCGCTTCAGCAAACCCAACAGAAAATGCTATTCCTGATTTTACCCTCTTTGTTGAGCCAGGCTTAGACCAGATGGTGGCGGATGAATTGCGCTTGCGTCAGATGTTAGTACACTTACTGTCCAATGCCTTTAAGTTCACAGAAAACTCTGGGGAAATTGGTTTGCGGGTTAGTCGTTGGGAAGGTTGGGTTGCCTTTACAGTGTGGGATACAGGTATTGGCATTCCTGAACATCAGCAACATTTAATTTTCCAAAAATTTCAACAGTTGGAAAATCCCCTGACGCGCCAATTTGAAGGAACTGGTTTGGGGTTGGTGTTAACTAGGGCTTTGGCTCGTCTTCATGGAGGTGATGTTAGCTTTTTATCTCGTGAAGGCAAGGGTAGCCAATTTACGTTACTGCTACCACCAAGTCCACCGCCCACTGGTTTAACAAGTACTGATATGGGAATGAGAGCAGATGGTAAAATCCCAGTTTCTGAAACACGAGAGGTTACAAGTTCAGCACGTAGCCCCATGGCGACAATTGCCCAACATCAACCTACTAGCTCACAAAGGTTAGTCCTGGTGGTGGAAGCTGTGGCTGGATATATCGAAGATTTAACTGATCAGCTCAAGGGTTTAGGTTATCGGGTGGTGATTGCTCGTTCGGGAACAGAAGCAGTAGAAAAAGCCCGACGCTTGCAACCAAAAGCTATCTTCTTAAATCCACTATTACCTTTACTTTCGGGTTGGGATGTGTTGACTTTATTGAAATCTGATGCTGCTACTAGGCACATTCCTGTGATGGTGACAGCGACGGGGGCTGAAAAAGATCAAGCATTTGCTTATGGGTCTGATGGTTTTCTCAATTTGCCAGTTAAGCACCAGGATTTAGTACCATTGTTAGAAAACTTAGTTACTCAACTAGCAATTGGGCACTCGGGGTTAGAAAATCAGCACATCACAGTAACTAGAACTCCACTGCGAATTTTGAGGTTGGTAGAACATAATTTACAGTCAATTGACCCCCATCCTTCCCTGCGAGAACATCGGGTAATAGAGGTAGATGATTTAGATCAGGCTGAACTTTTAGCACGGGTTTGGAAGTTTGATGTAATTTTATTAGATGCGAAAGGTTCTGTTGCTCAAACTTATCTAGAACAGTTAATTCAACATCCCACATTGGCTAATATTCCATTGGTGACTTGCGATGTAGCAACTACTTTAGCGGCTTCCCAAATATCTGGTTTGTCAGTGTTTCCTTATTTAACATCTCTCTCTAGAGAGGAAAAAAACTTGACCCAGCAAACAGATCCTTTGTTATCTGTGTTGCAAATTGCTTCTGGTGTTTGTTGCCCACCAAGTATCCTTGTGGTGGATTTGACGATGCTGGATGATTTGCCACGGACGCGGTTCAAAAAGGTGAAAGATGCGACGGTAAAACAATCTTCCCTGAATAATGAGATTACTGAGCGGGGGTCTGAGTGGTTCCAGGCTTTAATTCAGTATTTACAGACTGCTGGTTTAAAAGCTGCAATGGGGCGTTGTTGGACTGAGGTGTTACAACAAATTCGTCACCAAAGTGTTGATTTACTGCTGATTTGTTTGGGAGATTCTTCTGTGGATCAGGAGGTGCTAGGGAAATTGAAGGTTTTGGCGGATTTACCTGAGGATTTGCCCCCAATCTTGGTAATTGATGAGAAATTAAATCACACTGTGACTTGTTCTCTGTCGGAGGGTTCTCCAGTGGAAAATGTTATGAGTGAGTTGGCGCAGTTTGTGTTGAGCATAGGGTCTCGTCAAGCTTTGGGGAAATCCCGTCCCTTACCGGGTAGTGTCTCGGTGAGGAAAACAGAGGAAACTAATGCTCAGATTTTGCCTCGTTCTATATCAATGGAGGATTTATTGACTCAGATCAATCAAGCTTTGGGTGTAAGAAGGCCTGGAGAATTTAGTTAAAAAATTGAAGATGCAACATTTAAGAGTGTTAAAAATAGCGAAATTGAAGCCCAGAAAAAAATAATCATGTCTGTATCAAACCAATTTGTTGATTTTTTTCCAGGAAACTCGAATTAACTGATAAGTTTTTTTTGTGTATAAGATGTCGTATGTATCGGGCTGTAAGTCCATTTTTACAAAGGCTTTGGGTTCAGCGAGGATAAGTATTGACGCTGGCTGTGTTGGCTGAAAAGTAAGATTTTTAATGTGCTCTACAGCATCTTTGGTGAGTTTAATATAATTTACTTGTTGTTGGGTGTAAAAGACTACGCTCGGTTTTTTGAAACCTACCATAACTAATTCTTCGTCTGGTTGTTTTGCTTTGACTATGAGAGCAGATAATTCTCTTAAGGGTTGTTGACGTTGCTGATCCATCAAAAATAAAGCTGGCATTAAGACAATTATTAAAAATAGTGTAAATAATAGTAAATTGACATTGATAATATTTTGCCAACGGCGATTAATAATCAAGGCGGCCATGATTAGCGCACCCAAGAACCAAATTAATCCCCCTAGTGTTGGTAAGCCTGCTTTTTGAATCAGTGGGGGAAAGTCGGGTGCAACTGAATTATTATTGATGAGGTGAATAATGTGAAATAGTGCTGCTGCTAGTACTGTGGCAAGGATGACATTTATCCAAGCACTGAGTTTGAAAGCAAAGGACACAGAGGATTTATCTTGGTTGTTGGGGCCGAAAAAGTCGCTCCATAACAGCGCTACTAAAATAGCTGCTGCTGGCATTAAAGGTAGTACATAGCTGGGAAGCTTCGTGATTGCAATGCTGAAAAAGCCAAAGATGCTAATTAACCAGATGCAGGCAAATAAACTAAATTGTTGAGAGCGTGTTTGGGATATCCAGTGCGATGGCTGGCAAATTTTCTGTTTAGCTATTGCTAGGGGTAAATACACAGAGTAGGGGGCAAAACCGAGGAGAATTACTACAAAATAGAAATACCAAGGGGCTGAGTGACCATTAACTACTTCTGTGAAACGTTCGATATTGTGATAGCCAAAAAAAGAATCAATATAATTCCAACCATTACGCCAAGTTACTAGGATATACCAGGGGGCTGATAAAGCGAAAACAATCAGCATACCCGTGAGGATACGCATTTCTTTTAGTACTTCTCGGAGCTTGCCGACATAAATGATAAATGCGCCGATAATGAGTATGGGCAAAACAAGTCCTACAGGCCCTTTGGTTAAAATCCCTCCAGCAATTAGTACATAACAAGCTAAATACCACTTGTTGGGGAATGGGGACGAAAAAGATTCTGGCTTTTGTTCATTCTTACCTGCATAGCCCAGAAAAAAACATAATAACGCTGATGCGATGCACCCGGTCAGCATCATGTCAGAGACACCGATTCTTCCCCAGACAATCATCTCAGGATTGAGTGCTAGCATAGCCCCTGCAACTAAAGCTGTTAAGTTGCCTTGAGCGGGGTGTGCCAGTTGTTCTGATTGGTTTTTTTGAGCACAATACCAGTGTACACTGTAAAAAGTTAAACCAATGATTCCCGCAGATGCGATGGCTGAAGGTAGGCGCACCGACCATTCGTTCACTCCGATAATTGAGTAGGCCATGGCTTGACACCAGTAAATTAAAGCTGGTTTATCAAAACGAGTTGCGCCGTTAAAAACCGGAGTGATCCAATCACCTGTTACCAACATTTGCCGGGAAGCTTCAGCAAATAATGGTTCTGTTTCATCAATCAAACCCACACTGCCCAAATTCCACCCATAAGCCAGCCAACTAATCAGAATTAGTATACTTACGGCAAAAACCGGACTTTTCGCTAGATTGTGGTACCAGTGGTTAACAATACCAGAAACACTCAGTTTTATCCTCATGGGTCATTAGTTATCAGTTAACAGTCATAACTAGTGAATAGTCGTTGACTGACTATATTTTGTTCTGCTATCAAGAATGGGAAATTTATTAATTGTCCCTTTCGTCAAGGACTCAGTACCAATAACCATTCTTGATTTTCGCTGTTCCATTGAGGCAAAGAGGTTTCCCCAACAACATATGGGCCCCAGTAACGCCGAGAACCGTCTTGTGCGAAGGCAACTATAATATCTCCATTTTCCAGTTTGAGATTTCCATCAGGCAAGGATAAAATCAACCCTTTTTCACTACCTTCTTGGGGATCAAAATCCCAATGAGCCGGAAGATGATAATTAGTTTGAGTGCCGGGGTTTTTCACCCGGGGTTGTCGTGCTAGTAAGGCCAGGCGCACGGGCTGATCTGTTTGATTACTGATTCGTAAAGTTCTCTGACTCTGGGCATCAGCATTTGAGTGTTGACCCTGTGTCAAAATGTGAGTGTCATTGATTCCAATTTTATTGGTTTGGTTATTTGCTGGAATTAAGTCAGTAGAAGGAAGTGTTTGATCTGGGAGTGGTGGTGCAGAAGTTGCATCCGGATTTAATGTATCAGAACTCACTGGCAAAGATGTATCGGAATCTACTGACTCAAAAGATACACTTATCTCCCAGCATCCTATCATTAACCCAAGCAACCCCAAAGCACAAACTGTAATAGCAGCGTTACGATATAGTTTAGATTTCATATTGATAATGGTTAGCAATAATATTTTATTTTGCCTAGGCTTAACCAAATATTAGCCTGTTATTTGAAGTGTTAATCTCGATATTTTGCTAGTGGCTGATTCTAGCTTCTTGTAGCCTCAGAAGATGCAATGTATAGGAAGTACCATGTTTAGCAGAGCAGTTCGGCATAAATAATTACATTAATTGTCAAGTAAAAAATAGATAAAAAAGCTTGTTCTTGTTAACAAGAATGATAATCAAGGAAAAATGTAAAATATTATACGAAAGCTATAAATCCGTTTGTAGAAACGCAAACAGCAGCTTTTGAGAATGATGTAGTGTGAGTAACAGGGTGTTTTTCCTTATGTTCTGGGCATGACTGGGGAAATTCCTGTATATATATTAATATTTTTTAGTCAGTTTAACTAACAAGAGGGGAATTTCACCTTTTTTTTGCGTCTCAATTTGCCTACCATTCAGAATGTCAAGTTGCTGCTTTGATCTCAAACATAGTCTTGTTAGGATGAAAACTGGCAAAATGTTACCATTTCGCAAAAGTACCTAGGTAATTAATGCAAAACACTCGTCTCACTAACTTATTCGATTCCATTGCTATCCGTTTGGGGCAATGGTTTTTAAATCCTTGGCGACGTTTATCGTTACTGTTGATTAGTTTCTTTTTTGGTTTTTTTCTGGGAACAGCAATTTCCACTATAGCTGGACAAAGAGGTCTGTTAGATATTGTGATGGCCGGCATTTTAGTTGTATTGACAGAGGTGACTAGCAGAGTATTTTATGGTCGGAGGTTGTTGTCTAAGCAAGTGCTTTTGATCGAATCGCTAAATGTTCTCAAAGTCGGTTTTATCTATAGTATGTTTGTCGAATCCTTTAAACTTGGTTCATAATTATGGATTCTTGGGCTAGTGATGCGGATACAACAAAAGCAGGTTTACTCAACCCTATCCTGGCAAATTTTAACCGATTATGTCAAACTAACCTGAATAAACCACCAGAACAAATTTTGGCGGTGTTCTCAGACCTGTGGCTACCACTGAGTATAAAGTTAGCATCACATCGCCAAGGATTGGGACGACCGCTCATTCAGGGAATTTTAGGTGGACAAGGTACGGGTAAAACTACAATGTGCCAGGTTCTAAGTTTGATCCTGGAGGAAATAGGGTTTCGTACTTTGAGTTTATCTTTAGATGACTTGTATAAAACTTATAGCCATCGCTTGGTTTTAACTCAACAAGACCCCAGGCTGATTTGGCGCGGACCCCCAGGAACCCATGATATAGATTTAGGTTTAAAGGTATTAGATCAAATTCGTCAGGGTAAAAGTCCAGTTATTGTTCCCCGCTTTGATAAATCTCTATACAACGGTGCAGGCGATCGCACCAGTCCAGAAATTGTCAAAGACATTGATATTGTCCTGTTTGAAGGATGGTTTGTGGGGGTGCGACCAATTGACTCCAACGTATTTAATTATGCACCACCACCAATTATCACAGATGAAGAGAAGAACTTTGCTCGTGATATGAATCGGCGACTGAGTGATTATTTGCCACTGTGGGAACGATTAGACAGTTTAATAGTCCTATACCCCACTGATTATCGTTGTTCAATGGCATGGCGTAAACAAGCAGAACGACAAATGATCGCTGCTGGTAAATCAGGAATGTCTGATTCACAAGTTGAGGAATTTGTCAATTATTTTTGGCGATCGCTACACCCAGAATTGTTCATTACCCCCTTGGTGAAATCGCCTAAAGGCGTTGATTTAGTGATTTCAATTAAACCTGATCACAGCATGAGTTTAGTTGACGGCAAATCATCAATCAATTAGTATAAATTTCAAGTGTTGAAAATATGTAATGAGCATACAGACAAAAAGTGACAAGAGCCTTGTGATACTATCTTTTTGACTGAATTTTTTTGAGTAAATCGTGAAAAGGTTGCCAATTATCTTCTTGGACAATAGGTTCCCAAACTGATTCAATAATGGGTCTTAATAATGCTGTTTGGGGATTGTGATGAGTAAGGGTTTGGGCAATTATATCCATACGTCCAGGTGGAAAAGAATTGAGAATTTTATGATACAGTAGACACCAATTCTCGAAAATTTTTGCTGGTGATATTGGGAGAATATTGGAACCGTTGAGGACAAAGGCAGGGTCTTCTCGCCATTTGGAAGCAAAAGTACGGGCTATTTCCCAGAAAAACAGGTGATAACCAACTTGGCTATCTTCTAAGAATTGAATAGTTAAATTTAACAGTTCATTTGCTTCTGGTAGCTGAAACTCCTCAAAGCCCAACTTTTTCAACATTAACGAGCGGTATTTACCTTGGTAATAATGATTAAATTTTGCTAATTCTGACTCCATTTCGGTTTTGTCAATAATTGCCTTTAATGGCTCCTGGAGCATTTCTAAATTCCACTGACAAATACTTGGTTGGTGACTATAACAGTAGCGTCTATAGTAGTCAAAATAAGCAGCGGTAAAGTATGGATCATAAGTAGGAATAAATGCATAAGGTCCATAGTCAAAACTTTCGCCTGTAATTGACATATTGTCAGTATTCAGCACTGCATGACAAAAGCCAGCGGCCATCCACTGGGCTGCTAGTTGTGCTACGCGTTGGACTAATTCGGCATAAAAGAAAATGTATTTATTTTTTTCTAGGATTAAATGAGGATAATAATTCTCAATTACGTGGTCTAAAAGTTTCTTGGTTAAATCTGGTCGTTGCAAATAATGCAATCGTTCAAAAGTGCCAAAACGTATATGAGAACTGTTGAATCTGACCATTACAGATGAGCGAGTGGGGGAAGGTTCATCACCACGCCAAAGAGATAAACCAGTTTCAATCATTGTCAAACAGCGAGAGGTACGTACTCCCAATTGATGTAATGCTTCTGCTGCTAGAACTTCTCGCACTCCGCCTTTGAGTGTGAGCATCCCATCACCACCGCGAGAGTAGGGTGTTTTGCCAGAACCTTTTGTGCCTAAATCATACAATTCACCATTAGTACCACGTACTTGTCCGTAGAGAAACCCTCTACCATCACCCAAGTGAGGATTATATTCCCCAAACTGATAGCCGTGGTAACGCAATGCTAAAAATGGTTTGCGTCCCTGGAATTTCCCAAAGGCATTGATAAAATCTTCGTCTCTAACTGTTTGGGGGTCTAGTCCTAAAGGAGGTAGCAGTGCATCATTGCGCCAGCGTAAAGTATTCCGGGGAAAATCTGCCGCCATCACTTCGTCGTAGTAATCATCACCCAAGGATGCCAATGCTGGTTCATAGTTCAGGGTGAGAAAAGGATTGTCAAAATTTTGGTCGTTGGGAGTTTCAGCCAGATTCATCACCAGGAAAGCTCATTGATTGTTCTTTTCATCCTACCGTCGCCAGCGGGGAGTTTGAACTCAATTGCAGGAAAATCGCTATTTATTTTTTTACAGTAAGATAAGTTGAATAAACTGTTACCACCCACAAAATTATCTCTGCCAATGTTTCAGATTCAAAAAGTTACCGTACCTGTTCGCGTTATCGGTTTAATTAGTGGTACTTCCGTAGATGGTATTGATGCTGCTTTGGTAGAGATTACTGGTAGTGATTTAGATTTGAAGGTTTCGTTCCTAGCAGGGGAAACCTATCCCTACACTCCGGAATTAAGAAAAAAAATTTTGGCCATTGGGGCAGGCGTTCCCATTTCCATGGCAGAATTAGCACAAATGGATGATGCCATTGCCATTGCTTTTGCTCAAGCTGCTCAAAATATCCAAATTGGTCACGAGGTTGCAACTTTGATTGGTTCCCACGGTCAAACTGTTTATCATCGACCACCTCTAAAAGAAGGTCAAAATTTCCAGGATTTTAATTTTGCCCACTCTCTAGGTTATAGCCTGCAATTAGGTCGCGGAGCTTTGATTGCTCATCTTACGGGAATTACAACTGTAAGTAATTTTCGTGTGGGCGATATCAATGTTGGTGGTCATGGTGCGCCTCTTGTACCGAGGGTAGATGCTTTTTTATTAAGTGATTCTGTTTTAGGGCGTTGTATTCAGAATATTGGTGGAATTGGCAATGTTACTTACATTCCCCCTCGTGGTGATGAATGGCTGACAAAAATTCGTGGTTGGGATACCGGACCAGGAAATAGTTTATTGGATTTGGCAGTACAACATTTGACTGATGGTGCTAGGTCCTATGATGAAAATGGGAATTGGGCAGCTAGTGGTGTTCCTTGGGCTTCGTTAGTGGAACAATGGCTCAAGCAAGATTATTTTCATCTACCCCCCCCTAAATCTACGGGTCGTGAATTGTTTGGTGTGGCTTACCTGGATCAGTGTTTGCGAGATGCAGCACCGTACCAACTCAGCCCTGCTGACCTACTAGCCACACTCACAGAACTAACAGTTGCCTCTATTGCTCATAGTTATCAAACTTTTTTGCCCCAAATGCCTCAGCAGGTGTTACTGTGTGGTGGTGGCAGTCGTAATCTGTATTTAAAAGAAAGGTTACAGTTGTTGTTGCCATCGGTGCAAGTTTTGACTACAGATCAAGTGGGCTTGAATGCAGATTTTAAAGAGGCTATCGCCTTTGCGGTTTTAGCTTACTGGCGACAACTTGGCCTTGCTGCTAACTTACCTGCTGTGACTGGGGCACCTCGTGAAATACCTTTGGGAGAAGTTCATTTAACAAGAACTGAGGAAAAGCACATCATCTGATGTTGTGTGGAGAAATGTAAAACTTTGTTAAGAAGGATATATATCTACTTGTAAGTTTGATTTATAAAAAATATAATGCTTATCAGTGGGAGTTGCAGGGAGTTGCAAAACTTCATTGAAAAACCTGCAAGGCTCAAGAAAAGAGTGGAACAGAGGTTAGTTTATCGATTCCACAGAGGGCTTAACGTTAAGAATGTGAGCCCTTGTTGCTGTGTGAAAGTCCAATAAATTCTCAATATAAACTTGCTCAACAATGGGCAGTGATTCTACCAAAGAGCGAGGGTGGCTGTGTACATAACTCTAGCTTTAACCTAGAATTGCTGGTGGTGAGTTGTTAGTTGAAGTTGACGCCCCAGCATCCCCAGCTCCTTTCCTTCTTGGAACCGAGCAAGAGAAGGAGGTCGTCCACCGCGACACACAAGCTCATCTATGCCGGAGTGGAACCTGAATCTAAGCCCCACTGGTGCTTGAGCAGCTCTTGATATGTTGCTTCCCGCACCATCATCTGCTCATAAAGCTTGACCAAAAAATCCTTAGCTTGGTCGTGGCTCATGTGTTGTACTTGGGTAGCAAAGGAGCGGATGCTAAATTGCTGTTCTAAAGATAGTTGGATGGGTTGGTTCATAATAAACTCCTAGAAAAACAACGCTTAAAATCTATGTCGATTACACAATTCCCAAAGGTACAAAATTTGGGTGAGTGTTCTTCGTACAATTGAACTTCTATATTAAGAAAGATAACAATTGTTTGACGAATTGCCCACATCCTTATGGGTAGGATTCTGGTTTTGTTATTTTGTATTTCAACCAACTGATGTATAGCTAAGGTTTACCTCCCACTCGTTTCCAAGTCTTCTGTCAGGAGTTTTGATATAGGGGTAGGAAGGCTCAGGTAATGTGGGTGTATTTTATTAGCCACATATGATTGGGTAGAAGAAGTCAATGAATCAAACTGTGTAATGTTAGCCTCCGTTAGGTAAGTTTGGAGGTTAAGAGTATTTGTATCAAGTTGTCAACAGGAAAAATGCTCAGGCTGAACAAATTGTTGAAGATTTGGTGTAAATAGGAAAAATATGGTCGAATATATGCAGTGAAAAAATGTTGATTCGCAATTTTGGACTTTAAATTCGCAGTTGTTGTTGGAAAGCAATTTCATGTCAGTGGAACCTATGGGCTTTTGAGTAGTTAAAATCCAAAATTGCATATCCGAACTATGGTGGAGTGTTTTCTTCTACGGAGATAATGACGACGGTAATGTTATCGTGTCCACCCTGGTTTTTGGCGGATTCAATCAGAGAAACAGAAGCTTTTTCCAATATGGGAAAGTTACCAAGGTGTGCAGCAATATTCTGATTGGTCAGTTCTTCAGTTAAACCATCACTACATAGAAGTAGGCGATCGCCTGTTTTGATGTCAATTTCTTGCACCTCAACTTGACATAAATCTTCCCTACCCAAACATCGGGATAATACATGGCGGAAGGGGTGATTGCGGGCTTCCTCTTCGGTGATATCACCTATTTTAATAGCCCTAGCTACCCATGTATCATCTTCGGTGATTTGTTGTAATTTCCCCTCCCGAAACCGATAGAGCCGAGAATCACCAACGTGAGCGCACCAAGGAGAATCTGGTGAGCGAAAAATCACGGCGACCACGGTAGTACCCATATCAGCACCTTCAGGATGTTTTTGCTGCTCGTTGAGGATGGCTGCATTGGCTTTTTCGAGGGCATTTTCTAGCAATTTTTGACTTGATTCACTACTATCCCAGTGAGACCCCAGAAAAGCTGCAATTTCTTCCGTGGCGGTGTGACTTGCTTGCTCACCTCCTGCATGACCACCCATACCATCAGCAACAATAAAAAATCGTCCATGGGGGTCGATATAGTAAGCATCCTGGTTATTAGAACGAACAAGTCCCGGATCAGTAATACCGACGAATTTTAGTTTCATAACTTTTGACGAAAATTAATACATTCGGTCATAACGGTCGAGGCGTGATAGCAAGCGAATCAGCAGAACCGAGACTAGGGCTGCAATTAAACCGGCTAAAACGGCTAACCATACATAACTATTCACCAATAAAATTGTGGCAGAAAGAGTAAATCCGCTGATAATTAGAGCGTAGCTTGTGCCGATTTGAACATTGCTTTGCCTTCGTAGCAGACGCTCAGTTTCTATTGAACGGACGCGCACGCGCATATCTCCGCGTTCTAATTTTTCTAGTGTATCCTCTAATCTCCGAGGGAGTCCAAATGCAGTTGTGCTGACTTGAACTGCTTGGCGACTTAATTCATTGATAAAGCTATTATTATCGGAACCATTCATATTTGTTATGAGTTGCATTGCATATGGTTGGGCAACTTCCATAAAGTTAAATTCTGGATCTAAGCCTTTGCCTACCCCTTCTAGAGTAGAAAATGCTCGCATTACGAAAGTGAAGGTTGCAGGAAACCTAAATGGTTGATTGTAAGCTAATTCGTACAGATCGTCACTGATTGCGGCCACAGATTGATTTTCAAAAGGCTGATCCATGAAATGGTCTAGCATATACTGGATGGAACGGCGCACAGGTCCCATATCATCTGTAGGTGCGATGGCTCCTAAATTGATGAGAGACTGTACAACGCGATCGCCATCTTTTTGAGCAATGCCAAACAAAGTTTCCATCAATCCTTCACGGACATTGGATTGAATTCGCCCCATCATACCGAAGTCGTAGAAGATTAAATCCCCATTAGGACTTACGGCAATATTGCCTGGATGGGGATCGGCATGAAAAAAGCCATTATTGAGCAACTGCAACAAGTAAGCTTGGGCGCCTTGACGGGCTAGGACTTTGCGATCTAAACCTGCGGCTTCTAAAGCTTCGTATTGGCTAATTTTAATTCCGGGGAGATATTCTAAAGTTAAGACCTTAGGAGAAGCGTAACGCCAGTAAACCCTGGGGACCTTTACCCAGTCATAGCCGCGAAAGTTACGGCGAAATGTATCAGCATTACGACCTTCATTGAGATAATCAATTTCTTCCCAAAGAATACGGCAACACTCTTCATAAATCCCTAGCCAATCTCGCCCCCGTCCCCACTGGGGGTGGTTTTGGAAGTAGCGGGTGATGCCTTTGAGAACTTGTAAATCGATTTCAAATAACCTCTTTAGTCCAGGACGTTGTACTTTGACAACAACTGCTTCCCCGGTGTACAGCACAGCTTTGTGTACTTGGCCTAAACTAGCAGCCGCCAGGGGGATAGGTTCAAAACTTTGGAATAAATCGGGAATTTTTTTGCCTAGCTCTTGCTCAATTGTCGCTTCTACTTGCTCATAGCCAAAGGCCGGCACTTTGTCCTGTAACTTTGCCAGTTCTTCAACATATTCGCTGGGGAATATGTCAGCACGGGTAGAAAACAACTGCCCGACTTTAATAAAGGTTGGCCCTAAGTCCAGCAATGTATTACGAATCCAAACGGCTTGAGTTTTGCGTCTTGCAAGTTGCTTGGCCTCTGTCATTCCACCCGCATAACTCCAAGATTTGTTGTAACGCCAAAGCTTGAACGTTAAGGTCAAGACAAAAGACCAAATGTCAACAAACCGCCTTCTACTAGAGTAGTTTTCCCGATTCCAACGGTATGCCTGATCTGAATAACCTGTTTCCATATTTTTTTTGTACCGTTGGTTTTTAACCAAAACAGTTCGATGAAAAGACACTCTGAATCCTAAACTTTTTGCTATTAAGCGTAATGTGTCATGAATAATCAGGAAATTTACACAGAACTGCTACGATAACGTTGCAGTTCATTTCGCAAGAGGGCGATTTCTGCTCTTAGTTCATCGATTGTTGCTTGCAAGTCAACAGCATCAGAACTAGAAGAGTCAGCAGTAGAGGTACCTTGACCCGCAGCCTCTGCTGCCCGATTTGACCGTTCTATGACTTCTTGTGTGAACTGGCGCATTTGCTCTCTTGCTTCGGCATCAAATTTGCCCAAATCGCTCAAAGCGTCGGTGATGGCCACCTCTAAGCGCTCATTGATTACTTCAGCCACAGCTCTGCCTAGGAAAAAGGCTTGTACAAAGGGGTTACTCATAAATTTTTGTTACGTTGCTCCGCAAAAGAATTATAACTTGCTTGCCTGGTTTGCCGCTTCTGCTGGGAAGCTAGAGATTCAAAGCTCAAGAAACTATCATAGTTTGGGTCAATTACTGTACAGTAGCGTATGTACTCTCAAAAAAAATTGTATTTTTATACATCGTGCCAGAGGAAAAGTTCTTGATTGACTTTCTGAAATAATCATCGCCATCGCTAATCTCGCTAACTCAGCCCTAGTGAAACAGATGTGCTTTGTGAAGGTCTTCTTATTTGAAGATAAAATCTCCTAGCTGTTAACGTAGCTTACTTGGGGTAATGGTTGGTTAAAAACTCCTCAGCCTCAGTTGGATTTTCAATCACTTTATCTAAGGTAGCAGCGAGTAAATCGTCTAAAATTTGCCGATATTGTGGACCTGGTTTGTAGCCTAATTTTTTTAAATCATTACCATTGAGTATAGGCTGGACATTGGCTAAATCTTTCAAGTAATGGCATATTTGCCGTCTCAGTGCTGGGGGGCTGGGTAAAGCAATTAAAATCAGCATAGGTAAATCATACTGTCGTAGCAACTGCACTATTTGACTAGGACGCTGACAAGTTGGTAATAATTCCACTACCTTTGTTTGGGCTTGATGCAAGTTTTGTAACCGTTTAATGCCATCTTCTGGTAGATGCAGATTTCTAGCTACTTTCTGGCGATACTGTGGTTCTAAGTGGGCAATTAAGGCTTCTAGGCGCATTTCCCAGTGGCTGAGGGTTTCTTGGGGGTCAAATCGTCGTAAACAGCGTTCTAACAATCGCAGTTGATGTAAAAGTGATTCATCCAGATTGAGTCGGGGATGGATGCACTGCAAAGCTCCTAACTTATTGAGTAATTGTAAAGCTGGTTGCCAATTAGTCCCTTGGAGGATGTATTTTAATTCCGCTTTCAGTCGGGTTTGTAGCCCTGGGGTTTTGATATTTGTTTGAGCAGTGCGATGGTAAACGCCACTGTTAATGGCATAGTGAATAAATTCTTGGGTTTGTGATTCAATGGCAAATCCAAGGCGCACAGCAAACCGTACACCGCGATAAATGCGGGTAGGGTCTTCAATAAAGCTGTTGGGGTGTAAAACTCGAATTTGCTTGGCTTGTAAGTCTAGTAAACCGCCGAAGAAATCTAGTAATTCTCCCGGACGGGGAGAGGTAAGGCGAAGGGCGAGGGCGTTGATGGTAAAGTCACGGCGATATAGGTCTTGACGAATGGAACTAGCTTCAACTTCAGGATTTGCAGCTGGGTAAGGATAAAATTCTGTCCTAGCGGTGGCAATATCCATCCATAATGAATCTAGTTCTGGGTCTTTGTGCCACAGTAAGGCAGCAGTTTGAAAAGCACCATGAATTTCTAACCGCGCCTGGGAATAAATTTCTTGGAGTGCTTTTGCTAGTTCTACTCCAGCACCAACATCTGCTGCTTGGTGAAAGCCATCAACTACAAGGTCTAGATCTGTAATCATTAATGTTCCTGTAGCTGATTCGGCTAACAGCAAGTCTCGCACTGCACCACCTACTAAATAAAGGTGCCAACCTCGTTTTTCCGCTTCTTGGGATGCTATGGTAAGTAGTTGCCATAGTTGTGGGGCTAGGCGATTTTGTAACTCGGTATTAAAGTCGATTTTCAATTTTGAATCTTGAATTTTGCGGTTTTTTTCCTCTTTAGCTTGATGTAATTCCCGCAATACATCAGTACGGGTGACAATTCCCACTAATTGCCCGTTGTCTAATACTGGTAAGCGTCCAATATCATAAGTTACCATAAGGGTTTCAATCTCTGGCAGTATGGTATCTGGTGTGATTGTTTTAACTTTAGTTGTCATGTAGCCTTTCACTGGCCCATGACTAAATCCGTGGTGTAGAGCAATATCTATATCCCGTCGGGAAATAATTCCCACAAGTTGTCCTTGGTCATCCACTACAGATAAACCAGAGTGTCCATAGCGTAATAAAATGCTCTGTGCCTGGGCAATTGTGGTCTGGGGGCGAATGGTGCGGACTGGGGAGGACATTAAGTCTCTGGCTGTGGGAGGATGAGGAATTGCAGCTTTGATGGCGTCTAGGAGTTGTTGTAATGTTTGCTGTGTGTCTACTTGGCGTAAACTCAAGGATGCTGCTTGGGAATGTCCACCACCGCCGAATATTTGAAATAAGAGGTTGAGATTGATACCGGAAATTTGCGTTCGCCCGATGATTGTTAAACGTGAGTCAGCTTCTTTATGGGTGTATTCATTGGCCAATAGTAAGGCGTCTAATTCTGTTAATTCTACGAGTTGTGAAGCTAAACTAGATAACCCTGGCACAAAATCATCTGTTTTCAGTGTTACCCAACCAATGGTATATCCGCGTAAATAAAAATATTCTAATTTTTCCAGTGCTACTGTTAATAGCTGCTGTAGTTGAGGAGATAAACCGGGATCAAGATAGGTGGAAATTACCGATGAACTCACTCCTTGTTGCATTAACCAAGCTAAGGCGAAGGCATCTCTGGGTGTGGCACTGTCAAATGTTAATGAACCTGTATCAACATGAATGCCCAATGCCATGACCGTGGCTTGAGATAAAGTCAGGGGAATTTCCTGTTTTTGTAATTGTTCCACCATTAATGTTGTACAGGCTCCCACTGGTTCAATATGAGATTCTGTGACGGGAATATTTAACTCTTGACTTAAGTGATGGTCATAAACTATGATCTCTTTTATGTTGGGTAAGTTTAACCATTCGGCAGCTTTACCGAGGCGATGTCGCCTTTGTGTATCCACTACTGTCAAAGAGCGAATTTGGTGGGGATTCACTGAACGTCTTTCAATGATGGGATACTCATTTCGGTGCAGGGCTAAAAAATCTCTGACAGGTGGGTGTGCGCCACCACTTAGTACAATCTTGCTGCCTGGACGTAGGCTGGCTAGTCCGACTGCCGCAGCTAATGTATCAAAGTCTGCGGTTGTGTGACAAAGAATTAAATCCATATTCATTAGTCCTTGGTGTGAACTACTCCAACTCATGGGAGGCTTTGGTTGCACCTTCTGTAATCCCTGGGAAATTCCCCAGGTGGGAGTTCATCCCCATGTTTGGTCTTAGCTCTCTTCCTACAGTAGAGAGGGCTGAACCATCCCCCTTGAGCATCTTAATGTCCTCGGTTCTGATGTTTTGGGGTGGGGTGTTCAATTTATTCACTTGATTTAGACACTATTGTAGAATTAAATCGTACCGTGGGACACACGGAATCTCAAGCTTGTGGACAGAACAACTTCTGTTTAAGTGAGGAAACTCCTGTTAGTAAGTTGGCTGGATGAAACAAGAATCCCACATGCTTCCATCTGTGGGAGTGTCAAGATGTTCTATATTTAGTATTTGCGCTAGTTTGAGAGAAGGAAAAATGACCATAGTATTTCAATCCGCTTTGATATCTTTAGTTCTCACGTCCTTTGTATTGGTAGTTGGGGTTCCTGTGGTCTATGCTACCCCACAAAATTGGGTGGAATCTAAAAAATTTCTCTGGCTTGGTTCTGGAGTTTGGATTGCTTTGGTGCTTTTAGTCGGTATATTAAACTTTTTTGTAGTTTAGGCCATCGCTGGAACCTATTGAAAATAGCATAGCGACCAGAGGGGCAGAAGAGCCAAGAACAAGATTGTCCTGTTCTCTTGTTCTATTTACCCAAATGTGCTCTCCTGCTCTTCGGCATTTAAATAAGAAATGTATATTGACCAGAGTATAGTTGATTAAGAGGCAGTGATGGCAGTTTTTGAGGGAACTTTTGTTCAAAGCGAACCGTTGCGGTTAGCAGTGGTTATTGGTCGATTCAACGACCTTGTTACTGGGAAGCTGCTGGAGGGTTGTCAAGATTGCTTGAAACGTCACGGCGTAGACCCAGACCCCTACGGTAGTCAGGTAGATTATGTTTGGGTTCCAGGAAGTTTTGAGGTACCTCTGGTAGCCCGCCAACTAGCACTTTCTCATCGTTATGATGCTGTAATTTGTCTGGGTGCCGTCATTAGGGGACAAACACCTCATTTTGATTATGTATCTTCTGAAGTTTCTAAAGGCATTGCCGCGGCTAGCTTTCAAACTGGTGTACCGGTGATTTTTGGCATTTTGACGGTGGATACCATGCAGCAAGCCTTAGAACGAGCAGGAATTAAAGGTAATCATGGCTGGGACTACGCTATGAATGCCTTAGAAATGGCTAGCCTGATGCGGCAATTGCGCTCTAGTCTCACAGACTCATACCCCCACAATGGACAGTCTTTGCCAGCATCTTTTCCTGGTAAAAAGTTAGGCAATTTAACCGCAGAGTCAGAAGAGCTAGGCTGAAGCTGTGGCTGTGTGCTGAGTCCCACAACTCAGCACCGAATCAAAATTGGGGGTTGACAAATTAAAATATATCTGGGAATATAGAAGTTGTGTTGAAGTTGCGGGTATAGCTCAGTGGTAGAGCGTCACCTTGCCAAGGTGAATGTCGCGCGTTCGAATCGCGTTACCCGCTTAAGAAATTACGAAGTTGAAGATGATGTAACTCCGGGAAATGTCGAGGGAAACTGGTGTTTTTTTGTTTGGGAAAGAAGCCGTTTCCTCATTTGAAATGGGTGTACTAAACTGGATTAAGTCTAGCTATTCTCACGGCATTGTCATGGGGGAAGGCAGGATTTTTCTCATGAGAAACCCAACCCCAAGGTATTGAGGTACGGTGTGCTCGGAAAAGATAAAAAATACGCTCAAGTTACTATAACGCTTGTGCCATCTCAAAAACCAGAAAAAATAGAGTTGAATAGGGAATATCCTTGTCCCTGCCGACGCAAAGGACAGCTAATTCCCATTACACTAACAGAGGCATTCGGTTGCGATCGCTGTCAACAAATCTTTGTAGTAGAAGATAATGGTCATGTCCTAGAACAACTTTCAACCACCTATCCCTACAAGCGAGCCTGGCATTGGATAGGAAACAGTTGGCGGGTGGTACCGACTCAGTTGGGAGACAGCTATCTAACTGTAGCGCTAGGCATTATTTTCGTGTTAGTGATTATATGGTTACCATTAGCACTGCGATTGGCAAATAGTTCAAGCCTAATTGCTTGGGCTATAGTAGCGGTGCTGTTGGCTATTCTGCCAGCGCTGATGGTCTGGCTTACTTACAGACGTTAATTCAATGACCGTTGAAGTTGTAGATGATTCCCCCGAACCAATTACTAGCGCTAAACGCGCTTATCAAGCTGGGCTCAAGTTAGGGTTAACCAAGGGAGTAGACCGTAGTCGCGCTGTATTAGCAATGGCACAGGCGCTTTCAAATTCCTTTGATGATATTTTGGAAGCCAATACTTTGGACTTAGAAGCCAGTAAAGAAATGGCTGTGCCAGAGTTAATTTTAGATTGGTTGAAGCTGACTCCCACTAGGCTAGAAGCAGCAGTAGAAATTCTGGAAAGGTTGGGGGAAATTTCCGATCCCTTACGGCGAGTTAGAAACGCTGACTATCAACTAGAAGATTCCCAAAGTTACACCCAGTTAATGCCCTTGGGAGTAATTGGATTTGTGTATGAAGCTTTTCCTGATTTAGGAGCGATCGCCGCCGGTTTATGTATCAAAACTGGTAATAGTATCATACTTAAAGGTAGTACAGAAGCGAGTCATTCTAACGAAGCGATGGCCAATGTCCTGCAAAGCGCCATAGAAGAAGTTGGTTTACCGCCGGGTTGTGTAGAACTAATTACAGCAGAACATGGTGCTTCCCTGAGAGACTTAGTCACCCAAGACAAGTACATCAATTTAATCATGCCCTACGGACGTTCCAGCTTAGTCCACCAGGTCATGCGACAATCAACTTGCCCAGTCTTAAAATTAGTTATGGGTAACTGTTACCTTTACTGCTCACTGAATAGTAGCTTAGACATGATACGGTGGATGATTATCGACAGCCATGAGAGTGAACCAGACCCGGTAAATGCCATTGAAAAAGTATTAATTCACCGTCAAGCTTTGCCATCATCATTAGCAGTTCTGTGGAACAGCTTAAAAGAAAAAGGCTTTGAAATCAAAGGAGATGAAGAGCTGGTAGAGGCTTTTCCCCATTTACAGCTAGTCAAGGCCAATGAATGGGGAAATTCCTATTTAACTAGGACAGTAGCCTTTAAACTGGTAGATAGTTTAGAAGATGCCATCGCCTGGATCAATCAATACAGTAGCGGTCATGCAGACTGCATTGTCACAGACTCCTATCAAGAAAGTCGGCAATTTGCCTCAGGAGTAAATAGCGCCTCCACCTACATTAACGCTTCCCCCCGGTTTTCTCGTAACCCTTGCCGCGGAGATTCAGTATTTCTAGGTATGTCCAACCAAAAAGGACACCGCCGTGGCTTTGTTAGCTTAGAAACCTTAACCACTGTTAAGCACATAGTCCAAGGCAATGGAAGATTTTAGGATTTTAGCCATCCATCGCCCAGAAATAAACTTATGCGTACCTTTGCGTAGACCTTACGCTCCTTTGCCTTACCTAAGACTTAAATTGCCTGCCTATTTTTGACGATTAGAGGTATAGTAAACTTTATTACCCGTATCTGGGACGAAATGACAGCTGAGAGCAGAACGGCATAAAGCCTTCCAAATTGGCTCTTGAGACTGGTGGAAATATTCACCCATAATCGGTTTAATCGCCTCAGTAGCCCTCCGTAAATTGTAGTGAGGCATATTCAAAAAGATATGGTGAGCAACATGAGTACCGATATCATGGTGGATATGATTGATAAAACCATAGTCCCTATCAATGCTAGAAATAGCACCTTTCAAGAAAGTCCAATCTTCTCCACGATACCAAGGAATATCTGGCTCTGTATGATGCAAAAATGTCACCAAATCCAGCCAAATTACAAACACAATGTAGGGCATAGCGTAGTATTTGAGTAGCCACATCCAACCCCATTGATAAGTGAAGAAACCTAGCAACCCTACCATACCAATCCAAAGTATAGTACTGGTCAACACATCCTGTTTTTCTGAAGGTTTAAAAAGTGGGCTACTAGGTAAAAAGTGAGAGCCATCCTTACCGGGAGAACGCTTGAAAAGATACACCGGATAAGCCAAAAGAAAAACATAATATCGTCCTAACTTTTGGAGTAATGGCATTTGTTTATATTGTGATTTTGTCACAGGATACCAGCTTTCATCATTATCGATATTGCCAGTATTTTTGTGGTGAGTCCTGTGACTAATTCTCCAACCGTGATAAGGAACCAATATGGGTGTATGAGATAAATGTCCAATCAAATCATTGAGCCATTTGTGCTTAGAAAAAGATTGGTGTCCGCAGTCATGTCCGATGACAAACAAAGCCCAAAACATTGTTCCTTGCATGACCCAGAAAACAGGCCAAAAATACCAAGAATCCAGATAATGAGCCACTGCATAAAGCAGAGTAATAATCAAGATGTCACGAAAAAAGTAAAATAAGGATTTAATCAAATTTGGCTGAAAGCATTCAGCAGGTATTGCAACTTTCAAATCCTGAAGAGTAAAAGGCAGTTTGGTAGTCTTCTCAGACAACTCACAGTCATGTGGATTATTGGCAGGGATGGTATTTGATTGCACTTTATTTTTGTTTGGGATATTGATCGGAATCTTTTGCGACGGAATTTTAGTATTAGCTTTAACTAATACCTCAAAAGGTAGTCTTTGGTAATTAGCATCACAATAAATTGTGATGCTAATTACCAGAATCTATTTAATTTACAGGATAATAAACGCTCTTGCAAGAACAAGAGTGGAACTTTGCTCATAGGTTAACTACTGGCAATGCTATTTATTTTCCTGCGTAATATTCGTTGAAGGTCTTATAACCAACATCAGTTTTGTACAGTTGACATTGGTTTGTAATTTGCTTCATTAGAGACCAAGAAAACTTGCATTCATCGTGTAGATAAGGCTGCCAATTTTCTTTGATGCTACTGTAGGCTAGCCGCAAATTATAAGAAGGAATGGCAGTGGAGATATGATGTGGAACGTGGACATTGATATCGTGGCAGAGAATTTCTATCCAACGCGGATAATCACAATGAATAGTACCAAATAGCTGTGCTAAAGCCTCATTCCACTTGTTAGCTGTATTAAAAGGAACATCTGGGGCTGTGTGGTGAACTATAGTAAAGGTACTCATCCAAAAATGGTAAACCATCCAAGGCAGGAGCCAAAACTTGACAAATCCCCAAATACCGGTTGTGGCAATCAGCAGAGGAAATACGATGGCTGCAAACACAACTACTACAGCCACGGAAAACTTCACATCAGATTGGTCTTTGGTTTTGAATTTCCGCCAATCAAAATGCACTACTGCCCAATGTCCAATGGAACCTACCCACCACAAACGCTGACGCATGAACATTTTAAAGGCAAACCGATTTAAGGGTTTCCAGCTGGAAAACACCTCTGTTCTAATGGGATGCCAAGCATTATCCTCATCTAACTTGTTGGTATGAGCATGGTGATGATTATGTTTAATCCGCCAACTGTGGAAAGGATAAATTAAAGGCATCATGAATAGATGTCCCACCAAATCATTTACCCAACGATTTTTTGCAAAAGACCTGTGACCGCAATCATGGCCAATGACAAAAAAACCTGTTAAGGCGGTGCCTGTAAAAACCCAAGCTAGGGGTAAGAGGAACCAAGGACTAATGGTTAGCAGATAATAGCCCAAGGCAACCATAGAAACACTCAGCAAAACTTGAGTCCAAGCCTTACGACGGTTCTGGTGAAAACATTCCCGTGGCAAGCTTTTGATAATATGTTTTAGCTTCAGGCTGGAATCGCCAAGGTCTTCACCTAGTTTGTCGCTATTGATGATTGATATAGTCATGAACACCTGGAAAACAACAAGACTCGCGGCCAAGTCACCAAAAAAGTAACTGGCTGCAAAGTTTCTTAACATTAGCGTCTTGGATTATAACAATCCAAGCTACACAAGCGCACTATTAATTAGCTGTAGTCGATTATTTTCTGAGATTGTGAATGGTTATTAGTGCGTCAGAGAAATTGATTTTTCGCCAATAGTGAATAAATGTATCGGTTTATTCACTATTGACTAAGTAGATGAAAATTACTGCTTTTTGTCTGCCAATTTGACATTAGTAGCCAGACCAAATACTTGCAGTAACTGAATGGTCATCCAAGTTAAATCAATTTCCCACCATTCCAGCCCGTGACGAGCGGAATATTGAAAAGCATGATGGTTATTATGCCAGCCTTCACCGAACACTAGCACAGCAACCCACCAGCAGTTAGTGGAAGAATCGCCGGAGTCATGACTGCGATAACCAAATTTATGAGTGGCGCTGTTCACCAGCCAAGTACAATGGTAGACCCAGACAATACGAACAAATATTCCCCAAACAACAAAAGACCAGCCCCCCAGATAAATGAGTAATAAACCCAGTGCTACCTGAATCAAAATAAAATATTTTTGTAAAAACTGATAAACTGAGTCTTCGGCAATGTCTTTGGTAAAGCGAGGAACATCAGAGTGAGAGGGAGAATGATAAATGAGCCAACCGATATGACTCCACCAGAAACCTTGATTAGAATCATGGGGGTCTCGGTCAGTATCAGAATGTAAATGATGAATGCGATGTGTACCTACCCACTCAATTGGCCCACCTTGACAGGCCAAAGTCCCGCACAGAACCAAGAAATATTCCAGCCATTTAGGAGTTTGAAAACTGCGGTGGGTAACAAGGCGGTGAAATCCCAAAGTAATACCCAGTCCACCGGTGACCCAGTAAAGTAATAAAGCCACACCAACGGCATTCCAGCTAAAGTTGCCAGGAACAAAAGCAAATAAAGCGCCAATGTGTAAGGCAATGAAAAACAGGGTGTTTACCCAGTTGATTTGAGGTTTGGTTGAAGTAGCAATTGTCATGCAATAACCCGAATTGAAATTGTCTAGCCTAATCTGCGTGATTGGAAAATCCGCATCCCAAAATAATTAATTTGTTGTGAAAGAGGAACTAATGAACAGCGTGGAACAGCTGCGGCAAGCAGAACAGGCACTGTTAGAGATTTTTTCTGGAATTGACGCTCAGGTCAAGCATAATCTAAAAAGAGTCCTGAATGCTTTTAGTCATCACCGTGTGGGGGCACACCATTTTGCTGGTGTTAGTGGTTATGGCCACGATGATTTAGGACGACAAACATTAGACCAAGTTTTTGCCAAAGTCATGGGTGCTGAAGCTGCGGCTGTGCGAGTGCAGTTTGTTTCTGGAACTCATGCTATCGCTTGTGCCTTGTTTGGTGTTCTCCGTCCAGGAGACGAAATGTTAGCAGTAGTGGGTTCTCCCTACGATACGCTTGAAGAAGTCATTGGTTTACGGGGTAAAGGCCAAGGTTCTCTTATTGAGTTTGGCATAAATTACCGTCAATTGGAGCTAACCTCGCAAGGAAGCATAGATTGGCAAACCTTAAGTCATAGCGTAGCTGAAAAAACGCGTTTAGTATTAATTCAACGTTCTTGCGGCTATTCCTGGCGACGGAGTTTATCAATTACCGACATAGAAAAAATCGTCCATTTAGTTAAACAACAAAACCCCAATACCGTCTGCTTCGTAGATAACTGTTATGGCGAATTCATTGAAACCAGAGAACCCACAGATGTGGGTGCTGATTTAATAGCAGGGTCATTAATTAAAAATCCGGGTGGGACCATTGTCACAGCTGGGGGTTATGTTGCCGGTCGAGCCGACTTAGTGGAGGCGGCAGCTTGTCGTTTAACCGCCCCTGGTATTGGTAGTTATGGTGGTGCAACCTTTGACCAAAATCGTCTACTCTTCCAAGGCTTATTTTTAGCTCCCCAGATGGTAGGGGAAGCGATGAAAGGAACTCATTTAACTGGTTATGTGTTCGATAAATTGGGTTATCCCGTCAATCCACCACCATTTGCACCCCGTGGGGACGTAATTCAGGCCATTAAACTCGGTTCTGCTGCCAAGCTAATTGCCTTCTGTAAGGCTATACAACAGCATTCACCTGTGGGTTCTTACCTTGACCCCATTCCTGATGATGTGCCAGGGTACGAGAGCCAAGTAGTGATGGCTGGGGGGACATTTATTGAGGGAAGTACTTTAGAGTTTTCTGCTGATGGTCCTTTGCGTCAGCCTTATGTGGTTTATTGTCAGGGGGGGACTCATTGGACTCATGTTTCCATAGCATTAGAGGCGGCAATCACATCTGTGGCAATGGTTAGTTAGGTAACTTATACTGTCCCACAATCCTCTTAGCAAACTCCGGCACATGAGTTGCCAACTTCTGAGGATAATTCCGCTTTACATACAAATAGTTCCGTGTAAAGTGGGAATCAATAGAAAACCGCCCATATTCCAAACCCTTTGGCCCTATTTTTTCAATTACTACTCCCATGAGTTTCGCCGCCCACATCGGTAATGTCACACCTTTATCGTAAGCAGGAATACTTTGTTGCACAGCTTCTTTGCGGTTTCCTTGGGAGGTTACAGGCTGGGTGTCTAATTGATTTTGCACTAAATCTAGCATTTGTTTACCTGTATGATTTCTGACTATAATCCACTGCCAACCAAAGGGTGCGCCCATATAACCAACAACTAAATCTGCCAAGGAGTTGACGTAATCAAAGCAAGTCATACAGGAAGGAGCAAAGACATCTTTAAGTTGATTGGTCTTTAAGCCAAAAAATGGTACTTTCTCGATGGAGCCATCTTTATGTTTGAAGTGAATGCGGAAGTCTTGCATGAATTCATAATGTACTACTGTATCGGGTGAACGACTGGTGGTTTCTAGGAATTTTTGCAATCCAGCCCGGGTAACGTTATCTACACAGGGTGTACCTAAAACATACAATTTTTCTAACCCTAGTTGTTTTTCTACGGCTCTGAGGGCTTGAATTTGGCAACCTACACCAATTACTAATAAACGTTTCATCCCCGATTGTTCTATTTGTTCTAAAACAGAAAGGTTGGGAGATAATGTTGGTTTATTTACTCTAGCTGCTAGTATTTCTTCTGGGGTACGGGCAATCACTGGCATGGGTTGAAAGCGGTCTTCTTTGGTGTTTTGTACACAGACAACGCCTTCAACTAATCCTAGATTCAGCATTTCAATGGCAATGCTACTGACTATCCCTGTCCATTGGGATCCTTCTATGGGCTGCTGTTTCCGGGCTGCGATCATGTCTTGATGAACACCAAAGTAAAGTTCATTTTCATGATCCAGATTACGCGATCGCTGATGGGTCTGTTGTTCTAAAACGCCTATCTGCTGATTAAGAAAAGCGCAGGCTTCTTTGACATAATGGATATAGTATGTATCACACAGTCCGCACTCGCTACAAAGTTCTTTGGCAGGGCGGCGGCTAGTCGGTTTGAGGGCTTTGGCTTTTTTGTGAGGATAAATTGAAGTCATATTAATGGCGTTTTGTCATCTTAAAACTTAAGATAGCTGAATCTTGTCTCTTCGACTCGACAAAATTTCAGTGCAATTCCATGTGTCTACCCCACGGGAAGCAGAAAATGATACTGACTATTTAAGTTCCATACAATATATATTTTTTGACTCTACTCCCAAAATTTCACAATGCTATTGGTAATTTAGGTAAAATATCTAGGTTTTGAGAAATATTAACATCTAAAATTTTTGAGCTTTGATATTGCATATTATGCAAAAACATTATAAATTATGGAGTTATGGGGGAATAATCTGATCAGCCGTCTTGAAACTAAATTCTCAATAAGTAAATCTACCGGATTATAGTTAAAACTGCACAGAGTTTGAGCAGTACGGCAAATATATTGTTTTTGGTAAAGCCAGGTTCTAGATGTACAGACAGGACACAGAATCATCTAGGAATATACATTATGGTGTGGCTATTTTAGAAATGATAACTGACTTGAGGCTAAAAATGCCCAGCTGCAATTCACGCAACAGATAATTGATTAAACAGCAACTAACTGTAGATACAATTGCGTAGAAATTGATGGCTTAAGTTATTATTTATAAGTTCTTTTCTTCCAGCAATTTGCTATTCATAAGATGCTCTTTTTTATGCTAGAAATAGCATAAATATTCAATGAAGGCGCATCTACTAAAAATTCACCCCCTCAATGGAGTTACTCTAGCGATGCCTACAAATGAATTAGTAACAGATGAGAATATAGAAGAAGAAGCATGGCGAGCAATAGAGAACTCAATTCTCTATTATCAAGGACGCGCCATTGGAACTGTAGCTGCCTATGATGTTTCAGTGGAAGCACTTAATTATGATCAGTGCTTTGTCCGGGATTTTGTTTCTTCAGCGTTAATTTTTTTGATCAAAGGTAGAACAGATATTGTTCGTAATTTCCTAGAAGAAACTTTGAAGTTACAGCCTAAAGAAAGACAATTAGATGCCTATAAGCCAGGGCGCGGTTTGATTCCAGCTAGCTTTAAAGTTGTCTGCGAAAATGGACAGGAATATTTAGAAGCAGATTTTGGCGAACATGCCATCGCTAGAGTTACTCCTGTGGATTCTTGTCTGTGGTGGATTATTTTGTTGCGTGCATATGTAGTCGCTACTAAGGATTATTCCATAGCCTATGAACCTGATTTCCAAAATGGTATCAGGTTAATTATGGAAATCTGCTTGGCTAATCGCTTTGATATGTATCCGACGTTGTTGGTTCCCGATGGTGCTTGTATGATTGACCGTCGGATGGGGATTTATGGCCATCCTCTAGAAATTCAGGTTTTGTTTTATGCAGCTTTGCGAGCTGCTCGTGAAATGCTCATTTGTCAAGGTAATCAAGATATAGTCGCCGCCATTGACAATCGCTTACCGCTTTTATGCGCTCATATCCGGCAACATTATTGGATAGATATTAATCGCCTCAATGCAATTTATCGTTTCAAGAGTGAAGAGTACGGCAAAGGAGCAGTCAATCTTTTTAATATCTATGTAGACTCTCTTCCCTATTACGAGTTAGACAAGTGGCTACCAAGAAAAGGTGGTTATTTAGCTGGTAATGTCGGACCCTCCCAGTTAGATACTCGTTTCTTTGCACTGGGTAACTTAATGGCGATCATTTCTGACTTAGCCAGCGAGGAACAATCACAAGCAATTATGATTCTAATTGAGGAGCGATGGGAGGATTTAGTGGGAGATATGCCTATGAAAATCTGTTTCCCAGCTTTAGAAAATGAAGAATACAGAATTGTTACAGGATGTGACCCTAAAAATATCCCTTGGTCATATCATAATGCTGGCAATTGGCCGGTATTAATGTGGATGTTGGCCGCAGCATCTGTAAAAACTAACAAAACTGCTGTAGCTAGAAGGGCTCTTGAAATTGCCCAAGTACGGCTGAATGAAGATGAATGGCCAGAGTATTATGACGGTAAAAAAGGGCGTTTAATTGGCAAACAAGCCAGGAAATATCAAACTTGGACAATTGCTGGTTTCTTGTTGGCAAAAGAATTGATGGATAATCCCAACTTTTTACCATTAGTTAGTTTTGATGAGTTACCACCTGAAGCTGTTTCTCGTGCCTGTGAGTTTGAAATTGGGAGTGTAGAACCTTATATATCTCGATAGTAAATATCACTACTTCCATGGGGAATGCTATTGTGAAAATCAGTGCAATAATACTGCAAATAAAATGTGTAAACTGTGGAAAATAAACATCAGCTTTCCAGCCCCTTTGTAGTTATATGGGGCTTTTGCTACTTGATATGTACCCAACGCTGTTAGTTACAGATGGCGCTTGTATGATTTATCGGCCTATGGGTATCCATGGATATCCTTTGGAAATTCGAGCTTTATTTTATAAAGAATTGATGCGAAACTCACTGCATTTAGCATTAATTAGTTTTGAGCGATTTGATAATGTGTGGCCAGTGATAAAGCAAAGCAATCTCGACGCATTGATTAACTAACTTGCCACACAAAAATATCACCAATGGAATAGTTAATCACAAGTAAGTACTGAATGCAAATCAGCAGTTGAAATGCTCTTAGCCGACTCTAGCTCGATAGTCTGGATAAGAAAACTCTCGCCATATCTCAAATGTACCGTCTTTTTTGAGGATACCAATTGATGGATGAACTACACCATTAAACATGGTAGTTTTTACCATTGTATAGTGCATCATATCCTCAAAAATGATGCGATGGCCTACTGATAATTCTTCAGTAAAAGCATAGTCACCCATAAAATCCCCGGCTAAACAACTAGATCCGCCCATGCGATATATTTTGTCTCCTGGCTGTGGTTCATGAGCGCCACAAATCACGGGCTTGTAGGGCATTTCTAGACAATCAGGCATATGAGCTGTGAATGATACATCTAACATGAGATTAGTGACATTAGCAGTGGAAATTATATCTTGTACAGTACTCAACAAAAAGCCTGTTTCCCAAGTAATTGCAGAACCTGGTTCCATAATCAATTGAATATGGGGATAACGTTGGTGAAACTCTGTGAGCACCTTGACTGCGTGTCCCACATCATACCCTTGACGAGTCATCAAATGACCACCGCCCAAATTGAGCCACTTTAGCTGGGGGAGAAACTGTCCGAACAAGTCTTCAATGTGTAACAGAGTTTTTTCCAATGCGTAGGAATCGCTTTCACATAAATTGTGAGATAAGAAACCATCTATACCTGTTGGTAACACATTTCCCAGATGTTCTGGGGAAACACCCAGACGAGTATAAGGTTGACAAGGATTATACAAAGCTGTTTCTACGGGGGAATATTGGGGATTAATCCGTAATCCTACAGAAGGGGGAGCAGACAAATGCTCAATTAAAGGATAAAATCTTTTCCACTGACTAATAGAGTTAAATGTGACATGGTTAGCATAGGTGAGAATTCCAGTCATATCCTGATCACGGTAAGCCGGGGAATAAATGTGTAAATCCCCGCCAAACTCCTGTGCTGCTAGTTGTGCTTCCCAAAGGGAACTGGCTGAAGCGCCTTTTAGTGTCTGGCGAATTAAGGGAAAACTATGAAACAGTGCGAAAGCTTTTAAAGCGAGGAGAATTTTTACTGGTGCTTCTTGTTGCACCCGTTGAAAAACTGCCAGGTTTCCCTCAAGAAGTTCTTCTTGTAGTACGAAACAAGGGGAGGGGATATTTGCCAAAACCGAAGTATTTCTTTGTATCATCATATCAAATACCGTTGGGAAAACGGAAATTAAAGCTGGTGGAGAGACGAACCTTGACTTAAACCTAGAAACAGTGTTTGAGCAAGGTGACTTATGGAAAGAAAAATTTTTCGTCAATTGTGCGCGGTGGGTGTTGAACCAAGCCTTGTTAACGAGAACCAAGGCTGGTTTTTCTGCGGTGAAAAAATGTTAAGTTAGTTGTCCTCAAAAGGTGAGGGTTGATCAATTACTTCTTTCCAGGGTAAACCCAGAGGCCCTAACAACTGCATAAACGGGTCAGGATCACATTGCTCTACATTAAAGACACCTGACTGTTTCCAGATACCTTTGACTACCATTAATGCACCGATGACCGCCGGTACGCCTGTGGTGTAAGAAATGGCCTGACTGCCAACTTCTTGATATGCCTGAGGGTGATCGCAGTTGTTGTATATGTAGTAGGTGCGTTCTTTGCCATCCTTGACTCCGCGAATATGACAGCCAATGGATGTTTGCCCTGTATAATTTTCTGCTAAAGATGAGGGTTCTGGTAGGAGGGACTTGAGGAATTTCAACGGTACTACTGGGGTTCCTTCATAATCAACTGGATCAATGCGCGTCAGACCAAGATTTTGTAAAACTTGCAAATGATTAATATAATTTTGCGAAAAGGTCATCCAAAAACGCGCTCGTTTCAGGGTGGGAATATGTTTAGTTAAAGATTCTAGTTCTTCATGATAGAGAAGATAGGATTCTCTGGGCCCAATCTCCGGGTAATATATGGGACGATGAATTGATAATGGAGGTATTTCTATCCATTGACCCTGCTGATAATATCTTCCTGGCTGAGTTATTTCACGTATATTAATTTCTGGGTTAAAATTTGTGGCAAATGCTTGACCGTGATTACCTGCGTTACAATCAACTATATCTAAGTAATAAATTTCATCAAAGTAGTGTTTCAGTGCATAGGCGCTGAACACTCCTGTTACCCCAGGATCAAAACCACATCCTAGAATGGCAGTAATGCCTGCTTGTTTGTAGCGGTCGCCATAGGCCCATTGCCAACTATACTCAAATTTAGCCACGTCCGGAGGTTCGTAGTTAGCGGTATCCAGATAATCGGTTCCTGTTTCTAAACAAGCATCCATCAGGACTAAATCTTGATAGGGAAGTGCCACGTTAATGAGGATATCAGGACGAAACTCTCTGATTAGTTTGATAGTATTATTAACATTATCTGCATCTAGAGCCGCAGTTTTTAGCTTATTTGAGCCAATACGTTCTGCTATGCGATTGCACTTGTCAACGGTTCGACTGGCAAGAAGAATTGCTTCAAACTCTTGTTGTGCCGCACATTTGTGTGCAACAACGTTACCTACACCACCAGCTCCAACTATCATTACTCGTGCCATGTTGTCTCCTCTGATTCTTTATGGGTAAAAAAGGTCTCGGAGTAATTATAATGTTTGTTCCTTGATTTTTTTTTACTGGGGCTTGGTTTTTCGCAAAGATGATGACTAATTGTAATTTTTTTGGCGAATGTAGGCATTTTTGTCAACAATTTTACTAAATTTAAATAGGAATATTATCTAAATTCCTGATGGAAATTTTTCGATGACTAACCCCCGTCAAATAGCTTTAATTGCCTTGGGAGATATTCACGCAGGCGCTTATGCTGATGTTGCCTTAAATAGAGTGCTGCAAAAAGTTTGCTTACCTGATTTAGACCGTCGTTTGCTGACAGAATTAGTATATGGCACTGTCAGAAGGCAACGCACTCTCGATGCACTCATTAACCAACTGGCGACGAAAAAATCTCACCAACAACCCAAAAACCTCCGCATTATTCTACATTTGGGTTTATATCAACTGCGTTATCAAGAGCGTATTCCTGCTTCGGCGGCTGTAAATACTACTGTGGAACTGGCTAAAGAAAATGGTTTTGCAGGTTTAACAGGTTTTGTTAATGGTTTATTGCGACAATATATCCGTTTAGCGGAAAAATCACCAGAACCTTTAAAATTGCCGGAAAATCCAGTAGAACGTTTGGGGGTTTTACACAGTTTTCCCGATTGGGTGATTCAGGTTTGGTTAGAACAATTAAGTTTGGCTGAAACAGAACAACTATGTCAGTGGATGAACCAAACCCCGACAATTGATTTGCGAATTAATCCTCTACGGACAACTATTGAGAAAGTTGAGGAGGCTTTGCACTGGGCTGGGATTTTAACTAGGCGGGTTCCTCATTTACCCCAAGCTTTAAGACTAATTGGTAGTACAGGAGCGATACAAAATCTCCCCGGTTTTGGTCAAGGTTGGTGGTCTGTACAAGATGCTAGCGCTCAACTTGTGGGTTATTTACTCAACCCTCAACCAGGTGAAGTGGTGATTGATGCTTGTGCAGCACCCGGGGGGAAAACAACCCATATTGCCGAATTAATGCAGGATCAGGGGGAAATTTGGGCTGGCGATCGCACTGCTTCCCGTCTGCGTAAACTGAAAGAAAATGCTCAACGCCTACATTTACAATCTATTAGGATTTGTACAGGAGATAGCCGGTATCTGCCGCAATTTTACAATACCAGCGATCGCGTCTTACTGGATGCACCATGCTCTGGCTTGGGAACGCTACACCGACACGCCGATGCACGTTGGCGACAAACACCAGAATCTGTCCAAGAACTGCAAGTTTTGCAAACAGAATTGATTTCACACACATCAAAGTTTGTGAAATCAGGTGGTGTACTTGTTTATGCTACTTGTACACTACATCCAGATGAAAATGAAGGTGTGATTTCCAGGTTTTTAGCCAATCATCCCCGTTGGGAAATTGAACCTCCCAGGGTTGATGCTCCTGAATTTGCCTATTCTACACCCCAAGGTTGGCTGAAAGTTTGGCCTCATGAACACAACATGGATGGGTTTTTTATGGTGCGCTTAAGAAAAACCAACGATTCCGAATGAATACTGTTTGGGATTGTACTATTTTGTTGAAGCCCCGAATCTACCCCAGGAGGCAACAACGGTGACTAATTCCCATGTAAAAAACTTAGTGAAAATTTTGATTGGCGCGGCTTGGATTGATGGTAAAATCCAGCCAGAAGAACGACAATATCTGCGCGAAATAGCTCAAGCAAAAGGTTTAGCCACTGATCCGGAAATTAAACCTTGGCTGTACGAATTGGTTCCTGTGCAACCAAAAGAATGTTATGCTTGGGTACAAGAATATTTGGGCGATCGCCCCAGCCTTGAAGATTGCGAAAATTTGATTGAGGCTATTAGTGGGTTAATTTACAGTGATGGAGATGTAGCTGTAGAGGAAGCACGGCTACTGACAAAATTACAGCAGTTAACTAATCTGAGTGAAACCACTCAATCACTTCATACGGCTTTGCTCAAACAAGTTCAAAAGCTTTATCGTCGCTGGGTTGAAGTTCAAAACTAACAGACCAGAGACGAGTTGACAAGACGCGATAAATCGCGCCTGTTGATTTAAATTTAGACTTGGTAATTCAACTCAAAAATCAGGATGTTGTAATGCTTAAGACTTCGGTTTACCTACGCCCGGAGTTTCTTCTTTTTCAATTTCAGGTAGAAAGTCAGGACGATCTTTGCTTTCCCAACCTGCAGGTCGTTTAGAGTTGTACCAAGCAATAGAACCAATGGTAACAGCAGCAATAAAACCAACTACATACACTAATGTAAAAGCCAAAGGAAATTCGGAACCTTTTGTGACTGCTTCAGCTGCGGTTTGCATTAATAAACTCATGAGTATATTCTCCTATTTTAAGCAACACTAGTTAAGAACCTATAAAAAGAGAGTATCACTAACATCTCTCTCAAGTTGGAAATACTTGATGTTAATGTATGATATTTTTGTGTTTTTTGCTTGTTAGAGAGGAAAAGCAATATTACTACTATAGGGTTTATTGCCCCACTTAGCCCAGATGAAGTCATAAATCCGTAAAATAGAGTTAATAGTCAATTACCGTCAACATGGCTCACTACCAAAAGCTACTAAAAATTTCTACCACTGGCAAAGGTTTTCACAATATTACTGCAAAAGTTGCAGCCATAGTTGCAGAATCTGGGGTAAAAACTGGTCTTTGTAGCTTGTTTTTGCGTCACACTTCAGCTTGTTTAGTTATACAAGAAAATGCTGACCCCGATGTACTGGTGGATCTAGCCAACTTTATGGCTAACCTCGTCCCAGAATCAGGTAAATATATCCACGATGCTGAGGGACCGGACGATATGCCGGCACATATTCGGACAGCACTCACTCATACTTCTGAACAGATTCCTATCAATGGTGGTCATTTAGTCTTGGGAACTTGGCAAGCCATTTATATTTGGGAACATCGTCAGCGTAGTCACAGTAGAGAATTGGTTGTCCACATTTCTGATTAGGGACTGGCGAGATCAAAATTTATCTCTGTGGCAGCATAGAATTGGGATGGGTAGTTTGTACGGAACCAACCTTTTCAAGAAATGGCCTAGCAGTTAGCATTAAAGTTAAATATTCAACCCCAAACACACTGATGAAAGCATTTGTAGCTGGAGCAACAGGTGAAACAGGTCGCCGAATTGTCCGAGAGCTAAGAGCGCGAAATATTCCTGTCCGGGCTTTGGTAAGAGACACAGAAAAAGCTAGGGCTATTTTACCTCCTGATGTCGAGTTAGTACTGGGGGATGTCTTGCAATCAGAAAGCCTGAATGCTGCATTAGGAGATAGTACTGTTTTATTGTGTGCTACTGGCGCTAAACCCAGTTTCGACCCTACTGGTCCCTATAAAGTGGATTATGAAGGTACTAAAAATTTAGTTGATGCTGCTAAAACCAAAGGAATTGAGCATTTTGTTCTGGTATCTTCTTTGTGTGTTTCTCAGTTGTTCCATCCGTTGAACTTGTTTTGGCTGATTTTAATGTGGAAAAAACAAGCGGAAGAATACATTCAAAAAAGTGGTTTGACTTATACTATTGTCCGCCCTGGTGGGTTAAAAAATGAAGATAACTCTGATGCCATCGTCATGCAGAGTGCTGATACATTATTTGATGGTAGTATTCCTCGACAGAAGGTTGCTGAGGTTGCTGTTGAATCCTTGTTTGAGCTAGCTGCACGTAATAAAGTTGTTGAGGTTGTGGCTAAACCAGAAGCTTCCTGGAAAAGCTTTGGAGAACTCTTTGCTAATGTTGGTTGATTAAAAAATAATTCCTTTAGCATTCAGCAGTTTCTTTGTGAACTTTGCCGAAATAAGTGCGTCAGTTATTGTTGTTAATGAAGAGCGAATTTGAAGGAGTTTGACACTGAAAGGCTTTAAACTCAAAGGCGTTGAGCTTCTGATTGGCCCCATGGCCGCACTTCTCGGCTTTGTCTATTTGTTACAATGGTACATAGATGGAGATTTGCAATCGCCTGGCGATCCTGTGTTTAGAGTCCAACAGCCGCCTTTGGTGATGAAAGGGGGTGATCCTTATGTTCGGGCTTTGATGCGAACCATCTCGGCTAGTGAAGCAAATAGTGATCGTCCTTATTCTCTTTTGTATGGTGGACAGCAGGTGAATAGTCTCAGCCGTCATCCAGAGATATGTGTGACCATCGTCACAGGACCAAATCAGGGCAATTGTTCTACTGCGGCTGGGAGATACCAAATTATTAATCAGACTTGGTATGATATTGCTCCTCGCTATCATCCCAACCCTCCCATGCAGATGATGTTTTGGTCTGCTTATAGTTTTGAAGCTGTGTATCAAGATGTAGTGGTTTACCGTTGGTTAAATGATACAAAAGTTTGGCGAACTGATATTTCTCAACTATTACGAAAGGGGAAAATTGACGATGTTTTGCGCCTACTTTCCCCCACTTGGACGAGTTTGGGATACGGTATAGAAACTAATTCAATTAGTGGTTCTTTACCTAGTATTTACAAGAAAATGTTACAGGAGGAATTAAGGGCTACTAAGGGTATTTAGGTGAAACAACTGCATTTTAAATATTGGCAAATTCGTCAAATTCAGATAGGGGAGCAATGCTATATCTACCTAGTTTGTCTTGAGTTACTAGACCTAAAGAAAGTAATTCTCTATCAATAAACAACTTTGTAGCTTTACCACCTGCATCAATTTTGGCGTTAATTAACTGCATGGCATAGCAGATAGTGTCATAAACTCTTTGAGGGTTAATAGCAGTTGTAATAGGTTGATATCTGCTGACGGATTCACAAAGTCGGTAAACACCATGTTCTTTAGATTGTGGGTAATCATAATGGTTGACAGCTCGTGGTAAAAAATATCCAGCAGTAATTGGCTGTTTTCCTGATGGTCTTACACAAGAGTAACTGCAATCACCTATAGTATCAGCAGCTATACTTCCAGGCATAAACCGCATAACATTAAAATTCAAAAAATCTGGATTACATTTTTCAATCCCAAAGCGTATTGCTTGGATGTCATCTGCAAGGGTGGTTGTTTCATAACCAAGAATTTCAGTTTGGTCAGCATTAAGTTTAGCTTTTGGTAAACCTAAAATCAAGAAATAACTACTAGGTAGTCCTGCTAAATTCATAGCCTCAAAGACTTTAATAATTTTCTGTGGATACTCAAAAGCTTGTTTAATTTGACTTAAGGTAGAACCATTAAACTTATGACAGGCTAAAGATACTTCTGGTAAAGTATGCTCAACCCCAAAAAACATATAGACGCAATTATGTTCTACTAGATACTGTATTCCCTCATAGTTAATTTTGTCGATGCGAGTGTTTGAACCCCAAACGAATCCTTCTTCCTTAAGAATCTTTGCTTCTTGTTTAGCAGCTAGCTCATGAACTGTAAAAGTATCAACATCTAGATAGACTGCTTGATAACCACGTTTTTTTAGTTGCTGTAATTGTCGGCGAAAAGAGGCTTCACTTAATCTAACAACATTATTACTTTCTTTACTTTTATTACAGAAACCACATTGCCAAGGACATCCTCGCTGAGTAAAAATTTGGGCTGTTTTTAATTGTCTACCTTCTGGAGATTTAAAAATGTCCATATCATGTATTTCTGGTATATGAATTAAACCAAAGTTCTGGTCAATATCATCAAAATTATTTACTCTGGGGGCAATGGCATGATGAAAGACAGGATTTTCTCTATCACTATGATTATCAAGATTAACACTATGGAAATTACCATCTTGATTTATGAAACACAACCCTGGTAAGTGCTTCTGCTGTTGATAAAATGTACCTTTAGCAACTGCGTAAGCAATTTCTATAATTGATTCTTCGCCTTCGCCATCACAAAAGGCTGTAATCCAAGGTGTGATTCTGGCAATATCTGCAACACTTTTAGTTGCATAACCACCAACTAAAATTGGTACATTTTCTTTACCTGATTTCCTAAGTTCTGTAAAGATTTTGTGACTATGCTCGTCGATTTCTGGCCATTGACTTGTTAAACAACCAGCAAAAACAATTAAGTCAGCGTTTCTTGTTTCATCAAGAACATCATCAAAACTTAAATCACGGCGTTCTAAATCTAGCTGTACAACTTGGCTAAACCCAGCGTTAACTAAACTAGAAGCTAGAACGGGCAGGGCTTTATTAGCTCCATTAAAGCTTCTGTGTTTAATAAACTCACCAATCAACACAATTTTAATGGAATTGATGTGATTGGATGTTTGTTTGATGAGAGACTGAGATGATAACACTATTACATACCTAAAATGATTATTTTGACATGGTGTAATGCACTGGGTATTTAGAGTAATAAATATTTTTTTTAACATAGAAAAAAACTACTGCCTGAAAGCTGAGTAATTCACTCCACAGCACCCAACATTTTTAAAGAAGCTCTTTCGGCGTCCGTTAAGCCTGTAGTACCGCTAATATCCATACGTTCATAAAAGCGATCTTGTTTAAGCCCTCGTAATCGGCTATAAGTTTGCATATCCCACAGTTGAATTTTTTCGTCTTCACCGCCGCTAGCCAATAACTTGCCATCGGGACTGAAAGCTAGAGAGCGAATCGCTGCTGTATGTCCCAATTTGAGGATTTCTAGACACTCACCTGTACTCACTTGCCACAGGATCACAGTGGTGTCAGCACCAGCAGTAGCTAAAATTTCTCCATTGGGACTAAATACCACTGAGTAAACTGGTTGATTATGCCCTGTTAGGGTTTGATTACATTTCCCTGTGGTCAGATTCCATAACTTCACAGTATGGTCTTTGCTACCACTGGCTAAAAGTTGCCCGTGGGGACTGAATGCTACTGACCAAATCATGTCTTGATGGTCTGTGAAAGTTTGGATGCACTTTTGGGTGGTGATATCCCAAAGTTTAATTTGACTGTCAGCACTGCCACTTGCCAAAATATTTCCATTGGGATGAAAGGCCACTGTCCATACCCAATGGCTATGTCCTTTGATTTTTTTGAGACACTCTCCGCTAGAAATATCCCAGATGCGAATGCTGCGGTCTTCGCTACTACTGACTAAAGTTTGCCCATCAGGACTAAACGCAACTGTCCACACCCAGTTACTATGTCCGGTTAAGGTTTGCAGACATTTGCCATGGTGAATATCTGTGAGGTCCCACAGTTTGATAGTGTTGTCAGCACTACCACTGGCGAGTATTTGACCGTGGGGATGAAAGGCAATAGAACGAATGCGTCCTTGATGTTCTCTAAGAACGTGGCATTCTCCTGTTTGTAAGTTCCACAGACCGATAGTGTAGTCATCCCGTCCACTGGCTAAGATTTGACTGTTGGGACTAAATGCTACGGAATAGACATCACGGGTATAGCCTTGCAAAACATTAAGGCAATTGCCTGTATTTACGTCCCAGAGCCTGGCTGTTTGGTCGTCGCTGCAACTGATTAGGGTGTAACCATCAGGACTAAAAGCGATGGCCCACACCTGGCTGTAATGACCTTGTAAGGTTTTCAAGCATTGACCCCGTTGGGTATCCCAGAGTTTAATTATTCTGTCTTCACCACAACTAGCGACAATTTCCCCATCGGGACTAAAACGCACGGAATAAATTTTTTTAGTATGTCCCTCCCACACTTGTTGACATTGACCTGTATTGACATCCCACAATCTTAAGGTGAGGTCTCTACTACCACTGGCTAGTGTTTTTCCATCGGGACTGAAGGCTACTGAGTGAACATCACTACCATGACCATTCCAGGTTTTTAGACATCTACCTGTGTTGATATCCCAGAGCTTAATTGTGTTGTCAGCACTACCACTCGCGAGTAAAAGATTATTTTCATTAGTTGGAGATGGTTGGAAGGTGACAGACCACACCCAGCCATCATGACCACGGAGTGTTTGCTGACAAACTCCCGTAGCAATGTCCCAAATTTTAATAGTTTGGTCTTCACCAGTACTAGCTAAAAGAGAACCATCGGGACTAAAAGCTACTGAGTAAACTTTATTGGTATGTTCTTTGAGGGTATGTAGACATTCACCTGTTTGCACATCCCAGAGTTTAACTGTGTAGTCAGCACTACCACTGGCCAAAATTTTATTGTCTGGGCTAAAGCTAAAAGCCCAAACCCAGTCAGTATGACCAGTATAAATACGAATTTGCCTAGTATCACCAGCTAGCCATAGACGAATTTCTCCGGTCATTAAACCTGTAGCAAAGAATTTGCCATCAGGACTAAATCTCACAGAAACCATACTAGACATGGTTTCGGTAAACACGGACCCAGTTAAATCCCCATTGGCGAAACTGGTGTCTTTTAAGTTGACATCTTTGAAATAGGCTTGCCAAATTGTCAAACCGGAAAAATCCCGCCCACTTAAATCAATGTGAATATCCTGCTGGGATTTATCTATTTGCAGTTGTCGCAGTAGATTGATTAAGTTACCAGCGGCATAACCTTTGGTTGGCGGCGACTCCTGCTGTAAGGTCCTCAGTATTCGCCGTAGATGAGATTCTAGTTGTTTGGTTGTACCGAAAGCTTGAATGAGCTTTTGTTTTACAGGTTCTAGTATCAGCCGTTCTTGGATTTGTCGGATATAATCAAGTGATCGCGCCTGCATTAAAGGGTAACCATTGACAAACTCTGGTTTTTTTTTTCGATCAAATCATCAGTGACCTGTTCAATATAACGTTTGGTCACATATTCCATGACTACAGATTGTTGGCGGAATCTAGTGGTGCTTGCTTCTTTTTCAATCAGCGATCGGCGCAATAATGACTCCACAACTTCCAGGATGTTAGATTCTGCAGCTGTGCTTCTTAAATCATTTTTCAGTTGTGGTAAAGAAACATATTCACGATGTATTGCAAACTTATACATCACTTGTTTTTCTAAATCTGACAAGCGTTTAAATTGCGTATCTAGCAGGATGCGAATATCTCCGTAAACAGCGACGTTTGATTCTTCAATTTCTTTTAAAAATTCTTTGATATTATTGCTAAATAAGTCATAAACTGTAGTTGCGACTATTTTTAACGCTAGAGGATTACCAGAATATTTTGTGACTAATGTTTGCAATTCTTCATTAGTACAATTGCATCCTTTGTCAAGCATAATTTCTCTAGCTTCTGCTAAATTGAGACTAGATAATTGCAAAACTTTAACTGGCAGATTTTTACCTTCTAGTGCAGCTACTTCTTTTGGTTTTTCCCGACTAGTTAATAGCAAGCAACTTTTATGAGATGCTTCTGCTACTTTTTTAAAAAAGTAGCCATAATTTTCATAGCCAGGTTCATATTCACCTGCCCATTCTTGGGTTTTACCTTCGCCACTGCGTAGCACTGATTCGACATTATCTAAAATCACTAAATATCGATGTTTTCTTAACATTTCAATTAGTAACAGTATTTTATCGTTTTCACTAACTTGTAAGTAATGTTCGCGATCAATCGGTAACAATCGCAAAATTTGGGTCAGAATCTCCTGTAATGGTGGTGCATTGCGAAGCGATCGCCAAATGAGATAATCAAATTGTGGCTGGACTTGTTTAGCGATTTTCGCCGCTATTACCGTCTTGCCAATTCCACCCATTCCTAATATTGCTACCAAACGGCATCTGAGGTAATCATTACCAACTATCCATTCCTCTAATTCCCGAATTTCTGTTTCCCGACCACGAAATCCTTCTACATCCACTGCTTCACCCCAGTCTTGTGTTGATGAAGTGACATTTTTTTCATTAATACCTTGGTACTGGGCATATAGCTTTTGTTTCAGATTATGAATTTTTTTATTACCGCTTCCTTCTATGCCTAATTTGCGATAGCTTTCTCCTAATCTTTTTCTCACGGCTGGTTGAGAAATTTTTAGTTTTACGGCAATTTCTGCACCCGAATAACCGTTTAATGCCAGAATTAAAGCATCTAACTCTGTTTTGGTCACACCATGTTTATTCGCAACTTCAGTAATAAAGTCATCAGGAAACAGAGGCATATGATCTGCGCTCTTCATCTTATCTAAGCTCCACAGTATATCTGTTAATTATAAGTATGTGAGAATATTCTTTTATAGCATAACTTTGAATTTTAGAAAAGAGTATTGTTTAACTTTTCTCTAAGTTTCACATTAACTACACAACAAATACACAACTGTTCCATCAAATTCCTCTCTACCGGAAGATTTTTTGTATTAAAAAATACTTATTTCCTGGTTTTGTATATTTACGTGAGAAAAAAAACATGCGACTCTCACGTTAGTAAAAAAATATTCTTATTAAGTGCTTGCTTTTTAGTAGAGATGTGTGTATCGTATAGCTATGTACTTCCATGTGAGTTATACATACATATAAGTCTCAAGCTCAACAGCCAACATCATGGAGTGGTGAAAATGCACAGCTTCTCACGATTGCCAGACTTTATTAGGAGTGCCAATAACATCACAACCATCTTGAAAATAGGAGAACAAAACCCAAAACCTCCAGTTGAAATCACATCGCCAGAACGAGAAAATCTAAGATTTTTACCTAAAACGAACCATTTCCACACAATTGAGTTACCACTGGTCTTTTCTCACATGAGCTTTCTGCTCATCGAAACCTTGTCAGAAACTCAACATGGTGAATTGGTTATTTCTAGTAAAAAAGGCAAATATGAAACTATGGTTGAACTAAGTGGTCATATCAGCCACCGTTACAATTTAAGTTCACAAGAACTGCAACAACTTCAACAATTGCATGACTACATTCTTGAAACATGGATAGCTTGGAGGCAGTCATACAAAGCAAGATAATTCCCTACATAGTTATTACTAGGTGAATGAGCTATCAACACAATTAAATATCTGATTGTCTCAAGACATTTGGCTTTTGATAAATGAGAAGTTTACAAGCCGGAGGTGTAGTTTATACATTGCCCGGCTTTTTGTTTAGGTTTATTTAATACTGGAGGAAAGTCTAATGAATATCAACGAAAAGCATGACAGCTATGTTGTTGAATTCTTTACTGAGGACAGTGAAAAAATTATGAAAACTAATCTCAAAGAAAACCGCAATTCACTGTTAATTTTGACTGGAAAAGGATTGAAGTATTTTTTGTTGACCTTGGCTAGTTTTGCGATTTCTTTAGTTATCTTTCAAATTTTAGGTATATCCTCACTTGCTCAAACCCTGGGGTCTTTCAATGTCTGGATCTGGTTTGCACGGGTTGCAGGCTTGTTATTTGCATTGTTTGCTCTTGCCATGATTGTTGAGTCTTGGCGTTAAGCTGGTATAAAATCTTTGATACTTTTCACAAATTGTTCAGTTTTTTCTAAATGAATATTATGCCCAGCATGATTAATGACTCTTAGCTGGGCAAGTTTAGTGATTTGAGCTATTTCTGTATTGATAGCTATAAATTTTTCATCATATTCCCCAGCTAATAACAGCAAAGGTGTTGTATTTTCTTTCAGTTTTGCCCATAAAGAGGGTTGATTACCAGTACCCATAAATTGCAATGATTTAGTTAATTCAATTGGATTATTCCCCAAGCGACTTTGTAACATAATCTCAAATTGAGGATGATTTTTAATTGAGCCAAAGATTGGTTGACTATACCAATTTTGTAAAAAAGCAGCAAAATCTAATTTGCCAACACTGCGTGCTAATTTCCTAGCTATTTGAGCATCAAGTTTAACTCTTGCTAACCTTTCTATTTCTGTTGCTAAACCTGGGGATGATGATTCTAGGACAACCTGAGCAAATCTCTCTGGAAAATACAGGGTGAGATATAAGGCTAATCTTCCACCCATTGAATAACCTACTAAAAAGCATTGGTTAATTTTTAACTCTTGTAGTAAATTAATTACACCATGAGCCACATTTTCCATTTTATAGTATTCATCCCCACCCAATACTTGAGTTTTTCCATGTCCAGGTAAATCAACTGTGAGAAAAGAAAATTCATTAGCAAGTAACTTAATTACCTCATCAAATTCGTTTATATTACCAATAAAACCATGCAAAAACAGAATAATCGGTTTATTTAAATTTTTAATAAAATGATAGTTAATATTATATTTTGCTGATTCAAAAATCAAAATATCTCCTGATATTTATTTTAAAAATTAAATTTTAAGTTGCCTAATGTAAGATTTATGAGTCAGATTCGGGTATAAAATTCAAATACCGTGACTTTTGCCAATCACCCAATTACGCCGGAAAAATCGGGCTAAAGCTGGTTCTTCTAAAGATAAATAAATTGGGCGACCGTGGGGACAGGTGCGGGGGTTGCGAGTACGTTGCCATTGATCTAAAAGTGTCTGCATTTCTGCCAAATTCATTGGTGTGCCATTACGAATAGCACTGCGACAGGCAACCGCTACTTGAGCTGCTTGTAAATCACCTCCCCAACTAAGTTCTAAAATTGCCTCTGCACAGTCTTCTCGCCGTTGCAAAAGTGCTGGTACAGTGCGAATTGCCCAAATTTGTTCGCCAAAGGGTTCTATGTCTACACCAATTCTTTGTAGTTGTGATACTTGGACTGGTGATAATTGATAAAGAATAATTGCTGGTTCAACGGGTACAAGTTGCCAATTATCAGATATTTGCTCATACAAAACTCGCTCATGGGCAATATGTTGTTCTACTAACCACATACCACCTAGATGTTCTACTACAATATAGGTATTACTAAGTTGTGCGATCGCTTTGAGAGAATGCTGAGTAGTATTTTCTGCATGGGAGTTTTGGGTATTAGGGTAATAATCTGCTTTGGTTTCTGCGGATTTTAGTAATTTACTAACTCGTGTTGTGTGCACAGATTCTTGGAGATGGACAGCACTGATGCGGAGTGCTTGATTGATTGCTTGGGTAATTTGCTCTTGCCAATAACTGATTTCATGGAGATAAATTTCGTTTTTGGCTGGATTACGATTCCAGTTAATTTGTTCAGGAGAAAGGGCAAGTTTTAATAAACAAATAGGATAGCGATCGCGTGGTAGTGTTTTGTGAAATGCTGATAGAATTGTCTGCTCTAATTCTGGCGATTTGACCATGCGCCCATTAATTGCCACTCGCACCCAATCTGGTCGTCGGCGATGACATCTGTCAGGTAATCCCACTAGCAAAGTTATTGCTGATTTACCAGTGGGAATTTCTGAACTTGCAGGGTTGGGAATTTCTAGTTTTAATTCTTGTAAATCACCCTGTCGCACTTGGGGGAGAATTTGCGGTAGGATCTGTGCTGTGGTGGCGGCTGGAGAGATGGTAAACCATTGGCGGTCATTTTGCCAAACTTGCCAAGTAATATGGGGATGACAGAGAGCTATTTGTTGAATTGCCACTTGTATGCTTCTTATTTGCTGTGCGGTTGTGGGTAGACCTTGACGACGCATGACACAGTTACCGAAAAGATGAGAAACTGTAACTACTGTACCAGGTGCTATCGCTGTTGCTTCTAGTTCCACAGCTTTGCCATCATCACCATAAACAACGCGCCAGCCAACATTTTCTGTTCGTGGACGGCTCAAAATTTCTAAATCTGCCAAAGTTGTCAAACTGTGCAACGCTTCACCGCGAAACCCCAAGCTGTTAATTTTCCATAAATCTTCACTAGAGCGAATTTTACTGGTGCTGTATGCTAGCGCTGCTTGTTGCAAATCATTTTTGTTCATTCCACAACCATTATCTGCTACGCGAACGCGCCACTGCTGGGGCCAGACTGAAACTACAATGCGTGTTGCGCCTGCGTCTAGGGAATTTTCTGCCAATTCCCGCACCACAGATGCTAAAGAGTCGATTACTTCTCCAGCGGTGATCAGATATACAACTTCTGTTGGTAGAGCTTGAATAGTAGATGCCATAAATTACAGTTTAGGCTAATTGCCAACCACTGAAGTAGAATAAGCATTTTTATTTACATTTCCAGAGAATTTTTGATTTTTTGTAAAGAAACTGAGATTTTATGGGGATTCTTGATAGATTTCAGGTGAGATTATCAACGAGAAAAGTTTATGAGTAGTGATTTAACTGCTGAGGTTCATGATCTAAAATCTCGTTTGGAATGGGGACAACCAGCTTTTACAATCATAGATGTGCGTGAGCGCCACAATTACAATTACAGTCGCATCACCGGAGCTATGCAAATCCCTTTAGATGAACTGGTGCAACGCGCTCAATGTTCTTTGCACAAACAACGCCACATATATATATATGGAGAAAATGATGCACAAGCAGCCCAAGCAGCCGAAATTTTACGAGCAGCTGGGTTTCATGATGCTACTGAAATCAAAGGGGGTTTGACGGCCTGGAAAACAATTGGTGGCGCAACAGAAGGTACATCTGTTGAAAAATAACTCCACTGTACATGAACACAGATGAACACAGAATCAAAATTGCTGTCGCTAAAAACTCACGGCTGGGGATTTACCGAGTATCAACTTCTGTGTTCTCCGTGTTTCTGGGATTTGTTAATTTAGATCAATAATTCAATGGTCAACAACTAATCTGTCATCACTAAAACTTTAGGAAATTCGGGTTTAAGTAATCTGTTCAATAGAGATGCAGGAGGTTGATTGTAAGGCCAAGCAAAAGCATGGCGAAAAGCTGCATTTTGACAGCTTCGCAGTTGTTCAAAATTAATAATGTCGTAAGTCAACAGGTTTTCATACTCAAAGGGTAGGCGCATATTATGTAACCCTGCATTATCGGTGCAAATAGCGATGTCTACTCCAGCTTCGAAACAACGGTCAAAAACTAATTTGAGTTGACGGATATCCTGTAAAGTACCTGTTTTGAGGTAAGTTGTAGGGCAAACTTCCAAACATTGTCCCCGTCTAGCTATATCTTTTAATAACTCTGGAAATAACAACGGAATTTGGATACCGTGACCGATTCGCATTAGGTAGGGTAAGAGTCTGGGGTAACAACCATCTGTGGTTTCGTAAAGGTGTCCGGTTGTCTTTATTCCATGCGATCGCCCATAATCATACAAGCTGATCCATTCGTCTAAACGTTCTTCATAATAGCGATCGCCACCAGCTACATCAATCCCACAAACGTACTGTTGATTTTGCAACGCCAAATCAATTATTGCCTTGTTCACCTCATAAGGCAAACGCGAGTGCATGCAGAGAATTTGGCTAGTAACAATAGGATATTCTGGTACATAACTAGATTTGCCTACCACCTCCACAATTTCTGCCATCTTGTCAATTCTTGCGGTTTGACTTAGATCTTCAGATGTACGTAAGTAGGGTGTATAGCGTAGTTCCAAGTAAGCTAAATTCTCAAAAATATAAGCCCCCCGCAGTAACCGATAGATAAAGTAGGGTAATGTTTCTACAGTTTGTACACTTTCCACTAGGGTATGTAATTCTAGATACTCATCTAAAGTGTTACGGGGACGAGTATAAAAGTCCTCAAACTCTGAATATTCGGCAAAACGAGAAATTAAATCTCTCGCATGGCGCTCAAAGTAACGCCACAACACACGGGGAACAACGGAACCCCCCAGGTGTCTATGTAACTCAGCGTATAAGGCCATAATGGTATTTTGTAAATACAAATTTTACTAATTGTAACAAAAGCTCTAAATAAAGAAAGCTGTTATGTAAAACCCCTCGATATGTTTTTGTCTCTCCCAGAAACCCAGAGGCGCAGAAATTTGCAAAGGGATTATGGTGTTTAGGGGATACCTGGTCATTCAACGAAAAGTTCGTTCTACAACTTAAGGTTTGCTGTAATCTCCAGTTAAGTTCCTCACCCGGTTTTTGATTGCTTTTCTCATGGCATTTCTTGTCTGGATGCGATATTCTGTGACTAATTTGGGTAGCTGAGTAATTGCTAAATTAGGAAAAACTAAATTGATTTGTGACTCCACGTACTCACCATAGTGCAACAAATAAATTTTTAACTCTCCAGAGTTTTGACAGCAAAGTTGAGGGACAACCAACCTCCCATAAAGGGGTAGCTGATGATTAAGTCTTGACAAAACCTCTGCAATCTGCTATTAATTATGATTTGTGGAAACTTTACCCTTTAATATAATCTCTTGGCTAACGTAATTGTCATAGGTGCCCAGTGGGGCGATGAAGGAAAAGGTAAAATAACAGACTTACTCAGCCGCTCCGCAGATGTGGTGGTACGTTACCAAGGGGGAGTGAACGCTGGACATACCATAGTGGTGGAAGATCAGACGTTTAAGCTGCACTTAATTCCCTCTGGTATTCTGTACCCAAATACAGAGTGTATTATTGGCTGTGGAACAGTCATAGATCCACAGGTTGTAATAGCAGAACTTGATCAACTAGAAAAATTAAATATTTCTACTGGGAAGCTATTAATATCTGAGACAGCCCATGTAACGATGCCTTATCATCGTTTGATTGACCAGGCATCGGAGGAGCGACGGGGAAGTTATAAAATTGGCACTACAGGTAGAGGTATTGGCCCCACCTATGCTGATAAGTCAGAACGTACAGGAATCAGGGTTTTAGACTTGATGGATCAAGAAGCGCTACGTGAAAAATTAGAATGGACGATTAATTATAAAAACGCAATTTTAGAAAAACTTTACAACCTACCTCCTCTCAATGCCCAGCAAGTCATTGAGCAATATCTGGGTTACGCGGAACGCTTGCGGCCTTACGTCGTTGATACATCATTAAAAATATATGATTCCATTCAGCTCCGGCGGAATATTTTGTTTGAAGGCGCACAAGGTACCCTTCTTGACCTAGATCACGGTACTTATCCCTATGTTACTTCCTCTAACCCTGTGGCTGGTGGGGCTTGCGTTGGTACGGGTCTAGGACCGACAATGATTGACCGAGTGATTGGGGTGTCAAAAGCGTACACAACCCGAGTGGGAGAAGGGCCTTTTCCCACTGAATTGCATGGAAAAGTGGGACAATTGTTGTGCGATCGCGGTGCAGAATTTGGCACCACCACGGGACGCAAGCGGCGTTGTGGCTGGTTTGATGCTGTCATCGGTCGCTATGCGGTGCGAATTAATGGTATGGACTGTATGGCCATTACCAAACTCGATGTTCTCGACGAACTAGAGGAAATTCAAGTCTGTGTGGCCTATGAAATAAACGGGGAACGGTGCGAACACTTCCCCAATAGTTCTCGTCATTTTGCTCAATGTCGCCCTATTTATAAGACTCTACCAGGATGGCAAGTATCCACGAAGGAATGTCGTAGCTTAGAAGACTTACCAGCGCAAGCACTAGACTACCTCAAATTCTTAGCCGAATTGATGGAAGTTCCCATCGCCATTGTCTCTTTAGGAGCTAGCCGCGATCAAACCATTATCGTCGAAGACCCAATCCACGGGCCAAAACGTGCTTTATTGCATCCTGACGGTACACCCGCTTCTTTATCAAATGCTTAGTACTGAGACACGATTAATTGCGTCTACAACAAAGTGCTGATCACCCAAAACTAACACCTGATAACTGCTAATTAACAACTTGTATGGCTATTAAACTCGAATCTCAAAAACGACCAGAAGGTAGCAAGCCAAATGCTTTACGCCGTTCTGGCCTTATCCCTGCTAATTTGTACGGACACAAAGGTGCGGAATCAATTGCTCTGGTGGTTGACGCTAAAACTGTTGAGCGCTTACTCAAACAAGCTGCTATTAACAAGACAGAGATTGAACTGAATATCCCTGAACTTGATTGGAACGGTACCACTGTACTGCGAGAAGTTCAGTCCCATCCATCTAAGGGTTTTATCTATCACCTCAGCTTTTTTGCATCTTCTCAAAGCTAAGACAAACTGATAAGTTGTAAAAAAGACGACTGAACATTTGATGATAAGTGCTATTTATACCAGGGTTTAAGCCCTGGTTTTTTATTCAGCATCGGTCTAACTGATACTGATATATGTTCACAGGGTGAGATGATATGTTTATACTTGATTAGGAATAATAGCTGCAAACCCTTGAGCAAAAACAACTTAGTTGTCTATTCCATAGTTTCTGTAAATATCTAATCCATAATTTTTATGACAGAAGTAAATCTTCCAGTTTTAATTCAACAAATGTTACAGCCAGGATTTTATCCCCATGAAGTAATAGAACCAATTCAACTCATTCAAACTCATATTTCTTATGTCATACTCACCGGAAAATATGCTTACAAACTCAAAAAAGCAGTTAATTTTGGCTTTTTAGATTTTTCTACTTTAGAGAAACGACAACATTTTTGTCAGGAAGAATTGCGGTTGAATCAACGCGGAGCAGCTGAACTGTATTTGCAAGTATTACCTGTGACTGTGGTGGATGAGCAATATCAGCTGGGAGGAATGGGAAAGGTTGTGGAATATGCACTAAAAATGCGTCAGTTTCCCCAAGAGTTGCTATTTAGTACATTATTTGAGGAAGGGAAATTAAATGAGAGCCACCTAGAGGATTTGGGGAAAGTTGTGGCTGAATACCACGCAAAATCTGCAACCAATGATTATATTCGCAGTTTTGGCGAAGTTCCCCAGGTGCGAGCAGCTGTTGATGAGAATTACCAACAAACTGAAAAGTATATTGGTGGACCACAGACACAAAAACAGTTTCAGGAAACAAAAAGTTATACAGATGGTTTTTTTGCAGAACGCTCAGAATTATTTACCCGCAGAGTAGAAAATAATTACATTCGTGAATGTCACGGTGATTTACACCTGAGAAATATTGCTCTGTGGAATGAAAAAATTGCCCTTTTTGACTGTATTGAGTTTAATGAGCCGTTTCGCTTTGTGGATGTCATGTATGATGTGGCTTTTACGGTGATGGATTTAGAAGCGCGACAAAGCCCTGATTTAGCTAATGTATTTTTGAATACCTACCTTGAGCAAACTGGTGATTGGGAAGGATTACAGGTACTACCTTTGTATTTAAGCCGTCAAGCTTATGTGCGGGCAAAGGTGACTTCATTTTTGTTAGATGACCCTAGTGTCCCAGGGATAGCCAAGGAAGAAGCGGCAAAAACAGCAGCAGAATATTACAAACAGGCTTGGGATTACACTAAATCCCAACAAGGGAAACTGATTTTAATGTCTGGTGTGTCTGGTTCTGGAAAGTCTACAACCGCAAGATATTTAGCCCGTCAACTGCGAGGGATTCAAATTCGCTCAGATGCAGTACGCAAACATTTGGGGGGTATTTCTGTTTGGGAACGTGGCGGAGATGATTTGTATACTCCTGAAATGACTCAAAAAACTTATGCCCGATTGCTGAATTTGGGAATTATACTAGCTAGACAAGGTTTTAATGTAATTTTAGATGCTAAGTATGATAAACAACAACTGCGACAAGAGGCCATTGCCCAAGGCTCAAAATACCAACTTCCCCTGGAAATTATTCATTGCACAGCACCTGTAGAAGTTGTACAAGAGCGTCTGGCTAATCGCACTGGTGATATTGCTGATGCTACGGTGGATTTATTAGCATCCCAACTTCAGCAAGCTGAAGCATTTACCGCCGCAGAAAAACCCTATGTGCAAGTTTGGGATACAACTCAACCACCACAGACACAATTAAAACAATTAAAACAACTATTTCACATGTAGTATTTATTACGTTTACGTTATGGCATCAAAAAATCAAGGTTTACCCCCCATCTCTCCTGAATTCCTATCTCAACTTGTCTTTGGAGGATTTTTAATCCTCGTATTGAGGCTTGTAGGGGCTTCTACACCCCTGAGTATCTTCCTCGGTATTATTGCTGGTTTCATCTTAGGTTGGTTTACAAATTCCAGTAAAAATAGCCCAGAGGAAATGACGGTAGCCTCTTCTGATGGTATCGACGCAGGACTGAAGTACTGGTTATTTTTCCTCTTAGGTTTTGTATTTTTGGGCTACTCTCCACCTATAAGTATCTTACTGGGTGGTATCGCTGCTATCGGTGGTGGCTGGATTACTGCTTGGTGGGGAAGCAAGGAAGAAATGATTACTCAGCCACTAGAAACTTCTGATATGGAGACAAATACAAGCTCCAGAGAAAGAATTACTAAACAGCAAAGGAGAAGAATAACTAGCCGTCGTTATCGTCGGGCTTCTGGTAGTTTTAATTTCAGGTTTTGGCAAAAATGAGGTTAATTTTTGACGCTCCCACGGCTTGAAGCTGTGGGATTGTTGTTTCAATCAGCCGACTTACTTAAAGGAGTTTCCCACTTAAGCAGAGATGCTTATGGTTGGTTTATGAAAAAATAAAAAAGCTAAAATCTCACACTCTAGCTCTTGAAATTATGGAAGATCATGTACACTTTTTTGTTAGTTGTCCTCCAACTTTAGAGCCAGACTAAATCATGTTTGGGTTGATCTGAAATATGTTTTTATATCTCTCTAAGTTAATACCACTATTTTTTTATCCCCTAGGATTAATGAGTATTAGCTTGATATTTGCATTGGTAACGTTGTGGAAACGACCACGCATGGCAGCGATGGCTATTTCCTTGGCTTTGACTTTATTGCTGGTTTGCAGTAATGCTTGGGTTGCTAAATTTTTGGTGCAATCGCTGGAATGGCAATATCTTCCTCCCACCCCAGTACCTAATGCAGAGGCAATTGTAGTGTTAGGGGGTGCAACTAAGTCAGCTCATCCTCCCCGACCTACTGTTGATTTAAGTGAAACGGGCGATCGCATAATTTATGCGGCTCAATTATATCGGCAAAAAAAAGCTCCAATCATTATTCTCAGTGGAGGACGTATTGATTGGCGTGGTGGTGGTGGTTCTTCGGAATCGGCAGATATGGCAAATGTGCTCACATCTATTGGTATCCCGTCAGAGGTAATTATCCAAGAACCAAACTCTCTTAATACTTATGAAAATGCTGTAAATGTTCAGAAAATTTTAGGATCTCGTAATATTGGTAAAATACTATTAGTGACTTCGGCTATGCATATGCCGCGATCGCTAAAAATTTTCCAGGGTTTAGGTATTGATGCTGTTCCTGCGCCTACAGATTTTCTGGTCAGTGAAGGTGAACTCCAAGAACTCAGCATTACTCCTAAAGCCGCTATTTTAAGTTTATTACCAGATAGCAATAATCTACACCAATTTACTACTGCACTGAAAGAGTATATTGGCAGTTTTGTCTATAGCTGGCGGGGTTGGCTGTAATCAAGGTTTTTGACACTCTCCTGAAGGCCTTAACTTTCTGAGTACACCTCGGTAGTTGGATTACCTAAGAATTTGTTTGATTTAAATTTTGATTTTTCTGGTGTCCATGTAGATTTTCCCTATTCATTGCTGGGAACTAGAACTATGGAATAAAAGCCTATGTGGACTATTATCAAGGTGCAGATTGCCGTTAGGCAGCTAGGTTTTTATACAGGTTTTCACCCTTCCTGTTAATATTAGAATGTCCCAAGTTCCTGTGGGTTAAACGACTTAAACAGCATTCTCCCAAAGAGGGGCCTCGGGCGAAAATCCCTTGTCTGAAGTGGGATATAGAGGGCAGTGCGCCTGTTGATCAAGGGTTTTGGGCATTTTCTTTCTTTAAAACAATGTCTAAAAACAATGTCTAAAAATTTACCTTATATCATGCCATCGCCTCAATGTGATGTTGAGGAAGGCTTTGCTAATTACCAAACAACACGCCAATTCTACCGAGAAGTTAAGACCCGCTCAGAGTTTCAAAGTTATTGTGAGTGGTACTACACAACGGCCGAACAGCATCGTCAAGACCTGGAAAAAATGCGCGGCGAAATCAATATTTTCCAGTGGTTTCGCCGCTGGTAGGTATTTAAATGAGTTCTAACTCATTGTCGCGTAAATGGGCTTTAAATTTTTGACTAAACTTAACTAAAATTGGCAGATTAGCGCTGACAGGTCTACCTTGCCATTCAGTAGCAATACCGATGACTTCGCCTTCTATACCTTTGATGTCAAAAGCCTGACCTCGATGCTCAGGATGATGATAAACTACCACCGACTCTTTAACACGGACGCGATCGCCAACTTTCATAACAACATTTACACCTAGCTTTTGCTGTTCCACAACCATTTCCACTGTCACTCCTCACTGAACTGCTTTTTTGAAAAAAACTGTTTGCAATAGTTACGCTTCTGTAACTGATATACAAACAAAGCCTGCCCCAGCAGGCTTTAATAGTAGTTAGTCAGCGACATTTGGATAATAAAAAACCCGATTCGGTTTTGCTGTGCGCCTTAACGACAAGTCTAATTCTACAACAACTGATGCTTTTACCACTAATTACCTTGATTGGGACATATTGATTTTATGCTGTGGGGAAGTTGCCGACATATCTGTTGAAATCCTGGAGGATTAAGTTGCCACCAAGCAAATAATCCCACACTGGAACCCCCCATCAGCACAAGTAACAATCCCGCCATTAAAAACAGAGGATGAAAGCCACTTGGTTGTTTAACTGGAGTGGGGACCGGAGAGTGCGGGAGATGGTCAGGTGTCAAGTCCACATCCAGTAGAACTGGGGAACTCTCCCCCCAGGAAGATTTTCCTGCTGGTGTTTCTAGTTCTTTTGGTGCTTGTACTTCCTCGGTTATGATAATTTCTTCTGAAAATTCTGAAGATGATGATGGAGTAACTGGCAGTAGGTCTCTTGTAGAAACTCGGCAAAGAGTCATGACAACAGCGGTACTATCATGACCATTTTTCTCATTTGCGAAATTAATCCAATGGTTGACGGTATCTGCAACAGAAATTTCACCTGTTAACACGGGTATGACATAATCCTGCCAAGATTTTTCTACCCAATTGTTATCACTTAAACCATCAGAACAGAGCAGCAATACACCATCTTCTTCTATGACAAGACGTTGAATCACAATGTCTAGAAATTCGGCATCTTTTGTCCCTAATGCTTGGGTAAGGGCAGTTGCATCTATTCTCTCAAGTGCTGGACGAGACAAACTCCGGGCAGAACAGACTTCTCTCGTGGCGACAACATCATCTAGGGTGAGTAGCTGGCAGTAATCCCGAGTTATCCAATAGGCGCGACTATCGCCAATATGAGCTAGATAAAGTTCATGGGCGTTATCCGATTGCCATCCACAGGTCGTTGTCACTCGTTGCGGCACTTGTACGGCCATTACGAGGGTTGTGGCCATGCGTTCTTTATCTTGGCGTTTTTGTTCATCATTACAAGCACAAATGACATTATTTACTACCCGCAAGCAGGCTTCTAGTTGTTGCTGCAATAAATTAGGCGCAACTAGTTGAGTTTGTTCTGCGACCTCGGTTAAAAAGGCAGGGATTTGCAGCTTAAGGGACTGTACAGCCAATTGACTGGCAACCTCACCGGCTTGGTGTCCACCAATGCCATCGCAAACAATTGCTAATCCTGGCAGCATGGGGTCATCTAAGTCACTGGCAGTTATGGGGTAGCAATTGTCTTTATTGTACCGTAATTCCCGTCCAATATCCGTTGCCCCTGCTACTTGCAAAGTTAATGGTAATTCTGCGGCAGTTGAAAGTAATAAAGCGTTGAGTTGAGTAGAAATGGTTTCTAACTTTGCCTCGGTGCTACACATTTGCTGAAGGATATTTTCTAATTTTTGAGATACTGCGGTATTTACAGATCTCACCCATAGTTGCCAACATTGACCCAAATCTGCCAAACTCGCTTTCTCAGCATCTGGTGTTTGGTGAAGTTCTAACAGTCGCACACACCAACCTTGCGATCGCAGGTTATCTGGTACAAGTAAACTGTGGGCAACTCCTAACTCTAACAAAGGTTGCCACAGTTGGAGAATTTGCCATAGCCAGTAAACTTGTCTGACGGTGGTTGCTGGTTCCCATGCTTCACCAATGGCGGGGTAGAGATTTCCTGTCTGATCTACCGGCACATTTTCCAATAAGAGGATATCATCTACATTTTCTTCTGTGGTGTAAACAAACCCATAGGCTGCGGGGAGGTGCAACCGCTTTTGGTATAGCCTTAAGTAAGGCATAACTATATTTGGTAACTTTTTAGACACTAGTGGTGGTAAGCCCGGTTGTGTATCTAACCAAACCTGGGGTGTAATTACCTCATACCTATCTAGCACTACAGATCCGGGGGGGATGCTGGCTGCTAAGGAACCAGTAGCCCAGAGAAAACGGTGAACTAAAAGAGTTTGGCAACTTGCACATACAGTTTCTCCCACAGGGTTAATGGGATTAGTACAATCTGGATTGAGGCAATAAATTATTCGCTGTGAGGAAATCATCAAGTTATCAAGTTAAAATATCAACCAACTTTTAAAGAATTTAAAGCTAGAATAAACTGGACTAGTAAAATGATGACTACAGCTTGTTGCTGAAATTTATGTTTTTTTTCGGTAAACAGTTATAGTCTAGGTGTATCTGATCTCAGAAATACATTTACGTAAATGTAGAATCCAGGATAGCCCAATGCCTATGCCAAGTTATACCTTAATCTGGCTCCTGGCAGGATCTGTTCTCTGCTTAATGGAACTTTTCTTACCATCGGCTTTTGTCGAATTCATGATGGGAATTAGTGCCCTGATTGTAGCTCTGGTTTCTCTGGTGGGTTTAAAGAGTTTATGGCTACAAGTTACTGCTTGGCTAATGCTTTCCACGCTTCTGATTGTGTTTTCCCGACGGTTTTTGCAACCGCGACGACGCAACTCAAGAATGCTGGATACAGTTTTAGCTGAAACTTTAACGGAAATTCCTCCTGGGGAAACTGGGCGGGTGCTATACGAAGGAAATTCTTGGCGCGCACAATGTGACGACCCACATTTGAGCCTAGCACCCCATCAAAAAGTTTACGTGGTCAGAAGAGAAGGTACTACCTTGGTGGTGATGCCAGATTATCTATTGCTTTGAGTGTGTGTTTGTAGAAACGTGGTAAATTGCCTCTTGTCTACACAGCAGTTTTGATTCAGACAAAATACAGATTGGTAGCTGATTACTTCTTTGTGTACCTTATAAACCTGCAAGAAGCTGGATGAGGAATAAACGCAAAGGAGATGAGGAGTAAGGAATAAGGAAGTAATTTCATCACGGTTTGCAGAAAAAATGCTAGGAAAAATTAGGAGGATAAATAAATGGAACAGTTTTTTTTGTTAATCTTCTTAGCGCTTGGTGGTTCTGCAGTGGCGGGGTCGGTGAAAGTTGTTAATCAAGGTAATGAAGTTTTAGTAGAAAGATTAGGTAGCTATAATAAAAAGCTTGGTGCAGGACTGAACTTTGTCATCCCTTTTTTGGATAAAATCGTCTATCAAGAAACCATCCGGGAAAAGGTTTTAGATATTCCTCCGCAAAAATGTATTACTCGCGACAATGTTAGCATTGAAGTAGATGCGGTGGTTTACTGGCGGATTGTAGATATGGAAAAGTCATGGTACAAGGTAGAAAATCTCCGTGCCGCCATGACAAATTTGGTGCTAACTCAAATTCGTTCAGAAATGGGACAACTGGAGTTAGATAAAACTTTTACCGCTCGTTCTCAAATTAATGAAATTTTATTACGGGAGTTAGATATTGCTACTGACCCCTGGGGTGTGAAAATTACGCGGGTAGAATTGCGGGATATTGTTCCATCCCAAACAGTACGAGAATCAATGGAGTTGCAAATGGCGGCAGAACGGCGCAGACGAGCGGCAATTCTCACTTCTGAAGGGGAACGGGAATCTGCTGTTAACAGCGCTAGGGGTAAGGCTGAGGCTCAAATTTTGGATGCTGAAGCTCGCCAAAAATCTACGATTCTCCAAGCGGAAGCGGAACAAAAATCTATTGTGTTGCAAGCTGAAGCAGAACGCCAGCAACAAATTCTCAAAGCACAAGCAACTTCGGAATCACTAGAAATTATTACTAAAACCCTCAATAGTCAACCAGGTGCAAAAGAAGCGTTACAGTTTTTGCTGGCGCAAAATTATTTAGAAATGGGTGTGAAGATTGGTAGCAGTGACAGCAGCAAGGTAATGTTTATGGACCCCCGCTCTATTCCCGCTACTTTAGAGGGGATGCGTTCCATTGTTACCGATGGTTCTGCTAACCCTTTGTTTAGCGGTGAGAATCTAAACGTTAATAAAAATCTTTCTAGGTAGGAAGAGTTGATACATCACCTGGCGGAAATTTAAGTATGCTTTTTTCCCAACTATTGTATTGTAGTGTCGGCAGTATTTAGTCTACAGGCTAACACGGTCAATGTGACTGCTTCTTGTTTCAGGTTTATGGCAATATTTAAGTCTCTGTCACACTCAAAGCCGCAGTAATCACATTTAAACACTCTTTGAGGCAATGACAGAGATAATTTTTTGTCTTTGCAAGTTAAGTAAGACTTGGAGATTGTTTTAAAAGTGGAAAGGGGTGTAAAAAAGCTCCCTCAGTGTAGGCTGTGAACAGAAAGGAGAAGATTCAATCTAGGTTGACCTAGGGGGTTTGCAGGGTTATCTTCAGGCTAAGGCTGATATTTTATGATTAGCTCTTCTTCGCAGTCGAAAGCAATCAAAGCTTGTTTGATTCGTTCAAATTTATTAAGGCTATCCATATTACCTTCAATAAAATAAGTGTCACTGATTTTTACAGGTTGTCTTACTCCAGCATCTGTGTGAGTTAAATTAATTTTCTGATATAAATCTGTTGTAAAAAATATCTCTGGATTCCGTTCAAAAAGCTGTTTAAATACTTCTGCATAAAGTTTTGATACTTGGGTTACTTCAATTTTTTGGTCGAATAAAATAGCATATTCGAGTTTTTTAAATGTGGGATCTTCGGCTTCAAAAATATTTATCTCTCCTTTATCAATTTCTTCTTCAATTGAAATTTTTGGATATTCCCAAATTTTCAATACTCTTTCTGATATCTGGTTAAAACGTGTTTCAATTTCCTTTATACCCCATTTATCAATAGTTGACAAATATTTGTTTAACCACAGTCTACTATTTGAATATCCACCTGGTAAGTCTCTTTTTTCTAAAAAAGGTTTGTTTCCAAGTTTGTTATTATTACCCGATAAAGTAAGATTTGCAATGGTATTTAGATAATTTTCCTTGATAGCTAGGAATTCCTCATCTTCTAATGTTTTTTTCCATGAATGGTCAGGGTTTTGTGGAAATATATGTTCAATTGTAATGTCACGATTTTTGTCAATTAATACCTGTTCTTTATTTTCAAAGTTTTCTATTCTTTCGAGCAAGTAAATTCTATTTTTAGGTTTTATATTATAAATATCTTTTACTTTTAATGCCTCTATCAATTCTTTATCTTTGGGAAACCTTTGAGTACCTGACCTTTGTATTAATGATTTCTGAATTGAAAATAAGTATTTTGAAGTGTCTATTTTTTCATAGAGGTTCATAAATATTTTGCTCAACGCATTAGTTTGTAAACCAACTATAGACCTGCGCCAAACAAAAGACTGAATTAAGTTTAATATTTGTAAAAATATTTTTTTATCAATAATTGATTTGATAAAATCATCATAGATTCTCATTAGAAAAGGAAAAGCAACATTTATTTCCAATCGATTAATATATTCTATCTGTAAACGAATATCACGATCTGTTTCTTTTTGGGGATTAATTAGTTTGTTGTAATGGTAAGCTAATGTCTTTAATCCTGTTAGATTTTTTTCTAAATTATTTAAGTCGGTATGAGGATACTTGGTTTTAAATTCCAAGTAAACTTGGCTTTTATTTGGAATTTTCTTGTTTTCCAGTGTTAAATAATCTCTGATGTAATCCGATACTCTACTATTGTTAGATTCATCTTTTGCTAATGTTTCGATAACTTCCCAATAGTTTTGATAGATTTTTTTTTGCTCTTTACGGTTCAATCCCATCAAAATGTAATTTCGGATTAAATCAGCCTGTGAAAGATCCAAACCATTGGAGTTGAGACTTTCAAAAATTCGTTGTGGATCATCTTTGTCTCTATCTAATGAGATTTCAACAAACATTAGTTTTGAAAGACCTTCCAAAACAGTTTGATAATTTTCCTTGTTTATTTTTTGTTTAAAAAAATTAAAATTATCTATTATTTTTGAATAATATGCAAAATATTCACTACGCTCACCCTTTAGTAGATGCTTCAATGCATCATGATTATCGTCTGTTGACCTTAGTTTTAGTTTTTCTTGTTCCTGAGCAAATTTATTTATTAAATAAGTTTCACTGATTTCATTAACTAGACTTTCATCTCCTAATTGTTTGGCAAGTTCTACAATAACTAAATAAATAATTGTCAATGTTGTTAGACGTTGCTGTCCGTCAATAATTGTCAATTCCCTGGTTTTTGAAGATGTGTAAATATCATCATGAATATATACAACACTTCCAATAAAGTGAGCCTTAATTTGTTTTTTTGCTCCAACTTCGAGAATGTCGTGTAAGAGTTGTTTACACTGACTAGCTCCCCAATCATAGTTCCGTTGATAAATAGGAATTATAAACTGAGTTTTGGATAATGATAAAAAATCTTGTACTTTGGTTTCGCTTGCTTTCATAGATAAACTAGTCCAGAAATAAAATAAAATACAGCAAATAATATTCTTTTTGTAATCATAAACATATTTACGTGTATATATGTAGTTATTTTTTTATATTTAGAGTTTATTCAAATTTCTACAAATACAAATATCTTGGTTTTAAAATAAGTGTAAATTTGTAACGTATCTTAAAGTAGATATTAACAACAGTAAATTTTATTTGCTGATGCTATCAAAGCATTTAAGTTACCTAGTGAGCTTGAAGAAGCTATAGAAAATAACAATGTAGTTGACACGTCATTGATGAGGAATTTTGACTAGTTAAATTGTCAGCAGCCTGGGGTTAGCCATCAGCTCAAGTCAGATTCATCTGACTAAATATTAATTGTCAAGCTACCAATACAGTTAATAGCTATTCCCTAGACAACGCCAGCTAACCCAACCACTAGCGGAATTATTATTTGTGTTTTATTTGTGGTTGTAGAGATTGGGTTTGAGTATTATTGATGTTTTGAAATATCTAGCTTTGGATAGATGACTAAATTACTTAAATATTACCAGTGACTTTAAAGTATAAATAATTATGTTTGTGATTTGATTTAAGTTAAGAGGTTGTTTTAAAAGTGGGAAAAGGGGTAAAAAAGCTCTCTCAGTATTGACTGTCAATAGATAATAAACAGCACTGAGAGAGTGACATGAGTAAATCATACCCCAACAACTTGACTCACGCCGAATATGAGTTGGTTAGTGACTTAAAGGTATTTTACTGGTAATTCTGTGGACTGGCCAGTGGATGATGGGAAGTTTGGCTTAAATATGATTGTTTGTTAGCTTTTGTGAGCAAAAAACTAACTAGCTACTAAAGCTACATTTTTGTCGCCAATGTCTAATGAACTCCCATGCTAGCAGCTTGATTGATTTGGCATTGACTACACAAACCAAAAAATTCCAGGGTGTGATAAAAAATTTTAAACTTATGACTGGATTCCAATTCATCTTCTAGATTATGGACTGGACACTGATTGACGGGAATCGACAAGCCGCACTGGAGGCATGTGAGGTGGTGTTTGTCTTGCTGTGCTAGGTTATAGAGGGCTTCCCCGTTAGCCAAAGTCCTGACCTGAACCATTCCTTCTAGTTTTAAGGCTTCTAGGGAGCGGTAAACCGTTGCTAAACCCATACTCTGATTCCGTTTACGTAATTCTACATAAATGTCTTGGGCAGAAATGCCTTGTTTAACGGTTTTTAGCAAGTTCAAAATCCGCTCTTGACTGCGGGTGTGTATGGCTCTCATAGACAATCATTTAAATTTGCCACTTTAGTAGAAGCTGTGGTACTCGCTAACTAGTTGATTAACTGTAACTGCTTCGTAATCTTATTTTTACTCAGTTGGGGCATAAAGTTATAGTATAGCGATCGCAGCATTGAGCAAAAAGCCTGTGCAAAGGAAGTATCTAGCTAAAATTTTCGTGACCCTTCGTCCTTCAGTCTTAGATCCTGCTGGTGTAGCTGTACAATCCGGTCTACAGCAACTGGGATATAACAACGTGGAACAGGTGCGGATTGGTAAGTACATTGAACTAATCATCACTTCCACCGAAGAGATTAAAGCGCGTCAAGACCTTGAACGTATTTGTGACCAAATGCTAGCAAATCCGGTAATTGAAAATTACCGCTTTGATTTGATAGAGGTGGAAACACAAACGGGAGTCTTTTAACATCGTGGATGGGGGAATAGGAACAGTATTAATTCCCCACTTCCTCCTCCCATTAACTAATGACTAATGACCAATAACTAATGACTAAATGATGAAATTTGGGGTTTTAGTTTTTCCGGGTTCCAATTGCGATGGCGATGTGGCTTATGTCACCAAAGAATTGCTAGGTCAACCAACTCGTATGGTTTGGCACCAAGAAACAGACATTGCTGATTTAGATGTAATTATTATACCTGGTGGTTTTAGCTACGGGGATTATTTACGCTGTGGTGCGATCGCTCAGTTTTCCCCTGTGATGCAGCAGGTAATTCGCCACGCCGAAAAAGGTAAATTTGTCCTGGGTATTTGCAACGGTTTTCAGGTATTAACCGAGGCCGGACTTTTACCAGGGGCATTAACCAAAAATCAGGATTTACGTTTCATATGCGATCGCGTGCCTTTGCAAGTCGAGCGTACCGATACCAATTGGACACAAGCCTATAAAACTGGTGAAATAATCACATTGCCCATTGCTCACGGTGAAGGCAGATTTTACGCTGATGGAGCCACTTTATCAGCCATAGAAGATCAAGGGCAAGTACTTTTCCGCTATACAGGAGAAAATCCCAACGGTTCTCTTAATAACATCGCCGGTATTTGCAATCCTCAAGGCAACGTTTTAGGCATGATGCCCCACCCAGAAAGGGCCTCAGATGCCTCTCTAGGTTGTAGTGACGGGTTGAGATTATTTCAAGGCTTGTTAGATCAAATCGCCGCCTACGCCTAATTATTTCATTTAACAACTGAAATTTGCTCAAAGTCCGCCTAAGTGGACTTTTTTTTATGAAAGTATATTTTAAATCTACCTATGTTCTCCCCGTGGCTGTGGTTCCTTACCAAGAGGAAAAAAATAACCAACCATATATCAAACATACAGTTACTGAATACAAGGTTATAATCTTAGCATAATTATATTTAATACAGAAAAATTCTCAGAATGAATAGAATAATACCGAATCCAGATTTAGCCAATGTCGATTACACTGATTTATTGAATAAAATTTTACAGGTTTTACAAGAGCAACAGATATTTGAAATCCATCACAATAACCAATGGCTACTGATTAACAGTAATCAAATAGCGACTCAAATTACTCAATTACAAGTAAATAATCCTTTAGGAAACGCTACAGCAGTAGATACAGCTACCCTCAATTTAAGTGCTGGTTCAGAAGAAAGATTTTGCCAACAAATTAGGCAAATTACCAATGCTATTCAGACGCAATTAAAAGCAGCTATTCTTAAAAAGACAGGTATAGATAGATTTATATTTATTAAACAGCTAATTAGTGATTTAAAAAAATTTCGCGTCATATCCCATAAATTTGATTTGACGTATAACTTTCCTCCAGCTGAAAATCTTGAGAAACAGCGCTTAACCTTTAAAAAGGACTGCGAGCAAAACAGACAATTACTTAAAGCTCATAAAATCAAAATCTCAGTTAACAAACCACGTGATTTTCACAGAGAATTAGTAAAGGGTATTAATAACTTTATAGATAGGCAATTTGGGGATACAAGTTATGAAGATAAGGAAGAAATAGCATATATTCTACATCAACAGGAAGAGGACATCAACTCTGATATCTATCGATTACAAAATTTAGTTAATAAAGAAACATTAGGTAAATTGAAAAGACTAGCAAAAATTAATTACTTAGAATTTCTTTTTGAAAATATTACTGAAAACGCTAGTAGTGAACATTTATGGGGAAAAATATATTTAGCTGACTTAATCAGGAGATTGAAATTATTAGATGATTACATTAACAATCCCAACAAAGCGGATGGGGAATATTTAGTCAACTATCAGGCGATAGAAGTTAATTATCAAAATGTTTTTTCTCACAGCGAAGCATTTGATATGCTGCCTATTATACCTGTTATTGAGGGTTACTTAGGAGAGACAGAAGATCAAAATTGCGAAAAAGTAGAATTTGTTTTTGGTATAAAACTGAAATTTGATGGTAAAGTACAAGCCGATGGAGGTAGAACTGTTTTTGATTATAATCTCAATATTTTAAATCCAGATAGTCGAGAGCATAAAGAAGGGATAAAAGATGAATCGAAAAAATTAAAATTTGTTTACAAAGTTTTAAAAATAGCATTTTTATATTACTTTTTATTTGCATCTCGTGAAAATCCTGAAGAACCAAATTATCATCCTCAGAATGAATTACACTATAACCCCATTGCCAAATTTGAACAAGACATACTACCAATATTACAGCATGGTACTGATGAAGAGAAGAAAAATATTTTTGGACGTTGTATAAAAGGTTTTGATAAATTTAAAGTTCAAAAGAAAATTAACATTCTCAAGGAAGTTTTAAAAAAGCTCATTAAGCGGAAAACTCCATTTCCTACTAGAGAATACCCCCTACATATTTCTGTAAAAAATAGTATTTTAGAACAGGATATTGACACTATTAATAGTAGAAGTACATTATTTAAGCCTGGGTTACAAGATAATCATAAAGATTGTTTAAAATACATCAATTTAGGAGAAGCAAGCACTGACACAAACGTTATTGTCAGTCTCCAAGCGCAAATGACTATCAGCGAAATTCATTTTTTAGAGACTGATGATCGAGAAAAATGCGATATGAAATATGATATAGAACAAGATATTAGTGTTTTACCTGTAGTCTTTTTGCCGATTAACAATCGACAATGTGACAAATTTTATCAAAAAAACTTTTCAGAGCGTAAATTAGTCATATTTCCCTATTGCTCAGAAACTGAGAAACTAGAATCTCATCAAGAATTTATTTACAAAATCACCTACAGCTTACTAGCTTATATTTGCTTGTATGTCTTACTAGAAAAACAATCAAAGTTATTTATTCCCGTTTTAAGGTTACATTTAAAAGAGAAAACCGATGATGAACCGATAGAAAAATTCATAGCTTCCTTAACGGGTGTACTATCCCATTTATTAAATGAAAAACATCGCAGCAACTCCCAAGGAATATATATTAGTGACCTTGATGCTAAGGGTAAATATAAAAAGCGTAACACTTTAAGTTCTTTGTATTCTGTATTACCCAAAAAATTTACCCTAAAAGATCCAGATAAATTTCAATTTAGCGAACTAGATAAACTTGCCATAATTGTAGTTTCCAGTCGAGTGAGTGATAGTAAATGGGGAACACAAACCAAAAAATCTAACTTGATGGGAGAAATTATTGATTTTCAAATCCAAAATCAAACACCGCAAACAGTGAAATTGAGATTGTTAAAAACATTCTCAGAAAACTATGATGATCATCAAAAGATGTTTGAATATCCGAGTGTTATAGTTGACAATGTAGATAAACTGTATAAAAAAGGTTATAAACACTTTATTTATATAGCGAAAGTTCCTTACAGCAGCACATTACATATTACTCAAACTGAAAATGACGGACTATATTTTATGTCTGGAAGTGTGATTAAGGCTTTGAAAACAGAACGAGAGCACATTAAAATCTACCCCATGTTTTTTGATAAATACTATGCCGTAAAAGTAGGTGAAGAAATAAAATCAACATCATTATATATTCAAGATACCATGGAGCTGACAGAATTAGCAGAAGATAGCAATAAACAATCGGTTATATTTTTCAACTTATTTAATGGTATGGTGGTTGCTAAAGACACAAATTATAATGGGGTCATGTCTTACGCCACATTGCTGAATATTTATAAAGGTATTCTTGATGATGATGATATTAGAAGAGGACTAATTTCCAACCAAAGCAACTTAAAAAGTGAAATACTGCAATGCTTAACCTTATTTCATTTTTACCGATACGAAAAGTACAATGTATTGCAACTGAAATTAGACCCTTATGAAAATCTCATTGGAGACGAATCTATAGGTAAACTGGCGTTATTTAACCATACTAGAGGAAAGGCTAAATTTAACTCCCTAGCATTCTTAACTTATATTAGAGACATACTCGAAACCCCAGAATAAAGTTAGTAGAGATAATACTTATAACTTTTTTACTTGGTTCTTGGGGTACTTGGTGGTTAATTAAAAAAAATATATCAATATGACAGTAAAAATAGCAGATGATCTAGGAAGACTATATGAAGTAGGATTTAATGTTGGTATTTTATCCTACATTCAGCAAAACCAAATCAAACAAAGATTTGGTAATTTATATCGTCACGAACTGGAAAATCTGAAATTTTCTAAAATTTGCAAAAGAATAGTTGATAAAATTGTCAGTACATTAGAAAAACAGATAGCTGAAACTTGGTGTCAATTTTTCCTTCAAAAAGGTTTTCTATCAGGATTAAACTTCTTTCATGAATATCTTATATCTGTGGGATGCGATCAACCGGAAAAGTTTCCCAGGGTAGAAATTTTATATTATCAATGCTGCTTTCATGGTGATAACAGCATAGGAACTTATGAAACTAATCAGACGCAATGGTTTAAAGATCTTCTTTCTCAGTTTGAACAATTAGAAAATTTTGATTACTATATTACGAAGTATAAGACAAAAGGTGATTTTCTCAACGCCGATACGTTAATTTTGCTCAAATATCAGCGAAAATACAAAATTGTGTGTGTTGATTTGTCCGTATTTTCTATTCACAGCGATGAAGATATCAAAAATATTGATTCTGTGGAAATGATTCGCCGCTTATTAATGCGGGATGTCAACTATATCCGTTCTAAAAGTGTTTTCTCTAACTTGAGTATTGATACTAACTCTTTGGGTTTAGATTTTTCCCCAGATTTGCAAGATTATTTTACAGCTTTTAAGGCTAAAGATAAAGAAAGCACCAAATTAATTCAAGCTGCTGGTTATATTTATAGCTTTTATCAATTTATTCAAGAAATTGGGGTAATATCAAACATATCACCAATGGTATTCAATGCGATTGGTTATAGCGATCGCTCATTCAATACTATATCTATTCAACCAGATAAACTCGATATTTTTCGGACTTGTTATCAAATTTATAAACGCCATAATAGCAACGAAGCAATTACAGATGTACGTTATCGAGTTCTCAATCAAATTAAACGTAACGCTGGAAGAAGTTTTGACAACGGACAGGAGTTTATCAACTCTCTTGTAGAAATTACTCCTAACAGAATCAACACCATACCACCGCACGTCGAGAAAATCAGCAATTTTTCTAGCTCCGTTGCTAAAGTTCCCCCAGAGTTAATTTCTGAGTTAGGTTTAACAGGAAATGAGAGCTTTCGCGACGCACATAGTCAACTCATTCAAAAGTCTCTTCTTTCCGACAACACCTATATATTCCTGACCGGTAACCCAGGTATTGGTAAAACCACAGCTATTGTCAACTTTCTGAAAGGACATCTAGATGAAGGGTTTCTCTTTTTTTATATCAGTCCTCGAAAACAGGTAAATCTCGACATTATAGAAAAATTTAAAGATAAACAAACTGGTAAATTAGTAGATGACAGAATTTTTGCTATCAATACCAATAGTAACCTAATTCATGATAATTTTGGCATATGTTCGGTTGAATATACTTCCAACCAACGTCAGGATGATTTTGTGAAAGCAGCAGTTCAGTTTCTCCATAGTGGAAACTCAGAAAGAAAAGCTAGACGCAACAATCGGCTCGAACATATTACTGATAATACTATTCAAGACGCAGGACAAAAATACAAAGGTGTTTTAAATAGTATCTGCGAAGGTATATATACTATCATTTCTGAGAATTTATCCCACCATATTATTGCTACTACGTCTACTCAGTCATTGAAAAAAACCGATACTGGTGATACTTTACAACACCTGGAAAAAATATTCCGTAACGCATACAACGCTAGAGAAAACAAAGTTTTCCCGGACAAAATGCAAAATATCTCTCGTCGTATCAAACATTTATTGATCATGATAGACGAAATCACAGGTGATGAGGGAGGGGTAGAGTTTCTCGCTGGTATTCATAAAATTATCAAGCAATATGAATTAACCAAACCTGAAAACGGTTTTAATACCAAGGTAATTATTGCAGATGCTTCCATTGTGGATGAGAATGTAATTCGTCAACATCTAGAAGAGACCACCTCGGAGCCGAATAAAATCTACTTCCGTCACGCTGGAGATCATATTCAACCCTTATCAGTTGCAAATTTAGAGTTTAAAAATTTCCCTGCTACTGTCATTAACGCTAATTCCTACCCAGCCAAAAGTTTAACTATTAGCTACCAAATTTTTATCGAATCTTGTAAGTTTAACGAGGAAGAGCGATTAAATGAGCAATCTAATCTAGAAAAAACTGTTGTCAAAGCAATTTTAGCAGATATTTACCATCTGTTAGAAAATTCACAGGTAGCACAGTTCATAGTATACATCCAAAATAAACGGTTGCTGTCCCAAATAATTGATAAAATCCAGGATAAGTTAGGGAAAGATAAGTTCCAGAAAAATGAACAATACCTGGAAATACACGCGAATATCTCGGAATGGGAAAAACAAGAAATTAAAAAGTACCAAGAAAATGTCAAGGTAGTTTTTATGACTGCTTCGGGAAGTCGTGGTTTATCCTTCCCCAAAGTAAAGCATATTTTAGTGGAGATACCCAAGTTTGAAATTGAGAAAAACCTCATGGAAATCATTCAGGTGATTTACCGAGGTAGAGGAAATGATGATATAGATAAACAGGATAAATACTTATACTTTTACTTAGCGGAACGTGCTATTTATTATGCAGATAACCCCCAGCTATCTGTACAAGAAAGTGTGCTCAGTTTATTAAACCTGTTGTTAATTCTGAAAGGGTCGATGATGACAAGAATTTATGGCTATGGTAAAATTGGTAGGAGGAAGTATGTTTTGATTCCTCTGGGTGGAAAATCAGTTTTAGCTGCTGGGGAAACATTTTCTAGTCAAATTTTAAGTTTGATTTACAAACTCAAAAAAGAATACCAAATAAACCCCAGTCATGAGGTATTGGCAAAAGTCTACACCAACTTAGAGAAACTCATGGGAGATGGGGATTTTGTAGTTCAACAAAGCGCAAAACAAAGTTATTTAATGTTGCAGAAATCTTTTAATAACAAATTTTTGCAAGTAGCTAACACCTTGGATAAATTACTTGATTTTGATGTTATGGAATTCGGTTACATTAGCGGTGGTTTGCTATTAGTACCCAGTGCAAATATAGAAGAATCGTATCAAATAAAATTATTGGATATTGAAAAATACGCCAAGGGGGAATTATGGGAAAATATGCAAACAATTAGTAAAAATCTCAAGTATCCTGAAAATTTAAGATTTGCGATTAAAGATGCAATTGAATTGGTTGATAAGTTAAAAAACGCACCGGATAAAACACAAAATTTCAGGCAAAAAAGCCAACATAATGATCAATATTATGCGTTACCTTTATTTGCATTTATCAGTGGAAAAGTGATGGCTGAATATTTTGCTAACGAACCATCAGAACCAGAAGACAATTGTTTCCGGGATATTCTCGCTAAATACATTAGACTATTATACCCAGTAAATAGCATTTTACCAATAGGAAATAACTATAAAGAATTTCCCTTCGTTGTCTTTAGAAGTTATGCATTACAAGAAATCAGACAAAAACTATTTACAGACAAATATCTTTTAAATTCCCGCGAATTAAACGTATTAAATTTGATCCTTTCTCAAAAAACAGATAATAACTAACTAGTTCTGACTAGTTCTGACTAGTTCTGGGTCTCTAGGCCTCTGGGTGAGAAAAAACTCAGCGTAAACAACGAATAGCGACCAACAAACCCCTGGCCTTATTCAAAGTTTCTTCGTATTCCTTCTCTGGATCAGAATCAGCCACCACCCCTGCACCTGCTTGAACAGTTACAACATTATTATGTAATACCATAGTGCGAATCGCGATGGCAGTATTCAACTGTCCTTCAAAATCGTAATAACCATACACTCCCGAATAAACACCCCGGCGAGTCGGTTCCAGCTCGTGGATAATTTCCATAGCCCGAATTTTAGGCGCACCACTCACAGTTCCCGCAGGAAAGCAAGCCTTGAGTAAATCCCAGGCGGTTTTATTGGGTGCTAACTCACCTACCACGTTACTGACAATGTGCATGACATGGGAATAAAGTTCAATTACCATTAACTCATCAACTTTGACGCTACCACTTTGACAAACACGCCCCAAATCATTACGCCCTAAATCAACTAGCATGACGTGTTCCGCAGTTTCTTTGGGGTCTTGCAATAAATCTTCTGCTAAGGCTGCATCTTCTTTAGTTGTTTTACCCCGTGGACGTGTCCCGGCGATGGGGCGGACTGTGGCTATAATCTCACCATCGCCATTGCGTTCTGCTTTGACCATGACTTCAGGACTAGAACCGATAATTTGCCAATCCTGAAAGTTAAAGAAAGCCATGTAAGGCGAAGGATTAATTTGACGCAGAGAACGATAAAGAGCAAAAGCATCCCCTGTGTATTGTGTTGATAAACCCTGGGAAATTACTACTTGGAAAATATCGCCAGCTTTAATATATTCTTTGGCTTTTTCTACACTCGCACAAAATTCTTGGCGGGTGAAGTTGCTGGTATATCCCTCTATTCCCCCAACATTGTTGGTTCCTGGGTGAGTCCATTTTAAAGTAGTTTTTTGCGGCGACAGAGGTAAAGATAACTTATGGAGCATCTGAGTTACTTGCTCACACGCTTGTTCATAGGCTTGTTGCCAAGCTACTTGCGGGTCACGTAAATCAGCATAGGCGATGGCCCAAATTTTCCGCTTTACCTGGTCAAAAATCAACAGGTGATCTACTTGCATCCATAAACCATCAGGGATATTACGCTCATCTTGCGGATGAATTGGCACACGTGGTTCTACCCAGCGAATTAATTCATAGCCCCAAAATCCAAACAAACCCCCAATAGCCGGGGGTAGTTGAGGTAAGGTGACCGGCTGATAAGGTTTTAGACATTGAGCTAAAGCTGTCAATGGGTCGCCTGGAAAGACAACTTGTGAACCGTCGCGATGGGTCTGGGTGGTAGTGTCACCTTTTGCTGACAAAATCCAAAGTGGATTACAACCCAGTAAACTGTAGCGTCCTATTTTTTCCCCGCCTTCCACTGATTCCAGCAAAAAACTATAAGGCTGACCAGCACAAACTTTATACCAAGCAGAAACGGGGGTATCTAGGTCTGCTACCCATTCTTGATACACCGGGACAAAATTACCTTGTAAAGCTAGCTGAGAAAAATCAGAAAAATCGGGGAATATCATAACTGGATGTAGGGATGAGGAATCGGGGTTGAGGAAGCGGGGATTGGTGATTAGGGAGGGGTATTGGGTCTGAGGTATTCAGAAAACTCTTTCCCAGTCCCCAATTCCCAGTCTCCAGTTTCTAATTCCCAGTCCCCAATACCTAGCCCCTAGACATCGTGGGTAGCTTTACCAGTGAACTTGAGTTTTGCGGGACTGGGATTTTCCCCGATGCTGCGCGGTACATGACGCACTTTCTCGCGTCCTTGGTTAACTTTTTCTGGAAAGACACCATCAGCTGGGTGAATGAGAGTGGTTTCTCCAGTTGGTAAAATCCGGTAAATTTTGTAGTCTGTGATTTTGAATTTCCGGAGTTGAGCGCCCAAGGCGATGCCATATTCTTTACGAGCTATGTATAGCAGGTTTTCGCCTTTACGCATAGTAGCAGCGCCACCTGTAGGCATTTCAAAAACTTGCTCTTTAGCGCTAGTCCAAGTAATAGCGTACTTTTCTTCTTCTTGTGCTTTTGTGAGTAAGCCACCAGTGCTACCACCAAACAGGGGAGTTTGCCCAGAAAGTTTTTCTGCCATAAGAAAAAATTAGTCTCTCAACGGTTTTTAGGGAATCGTAACACCGCTCAAGGGATCATGTTGCCATCGCGTTATAGACTGTAACAGTTTTTAGTCAAAGTTTCTCTTTTCCTAACTAAGGGACTGGTTAAGGAGCTATTTCTACATAAACCTCAAAAATTAAGAATTACCAATTATCTTGGGGAGAAGCTCTCCTTTGAAAGAGACATTAGGAACTGCTATTGACAGCCGTCCGTTTTTCCTGTTGATTAACCTGGGCGATGGGAACAGTGAAATGAAATTCACTACCTTGGTCTTTACCATTTGATTCTGCCCAAATTTCTCCACTCCAGCCATTGACAATTTGGCGGCTAATTGCCAGTCCTAAACCTGTACCGCCAGTGGTACGTCGCAACGCTCCTTCTTCTTGATAGAAACGGTCAAAAACTATTTCCAGTCGATTGGGTTCGATACCGCGTCCAGTGTCAGCCACTGTCACCTCCACCATCTCATTGTTGTTTTGGGTGGCTGTAATCGTAATTTTTCCTTGAGGTGGCGTAAATTTACAAGCGTTGTCGATCAGTTTTGCTATTACCTCCACCAGCCAATCACCATCAGCTCTGACCAAAGGTAAATTTTGGTTAATCTGAGTTTTGATTTGGGGAAGTCGTTCTGTGGAAGAACGAGTGCGAAGTCGGCTGAGGGCTAAATCCACACATTCTTGTAAAGTGAGGGATTCTGGATGCCATTCTACTCGGCCGCTTTCGAGGTTGGACAGGGTGAGGAAATCTTGCACCAATTTCCGCATTCGTTCTGAGTCGGAAAGAGCAGTATTCAGCATTACCTGCTGCAACTCTAAAGGCATATCCGGTTCACTAGCCAGACTTTCTAAACACACCTGAATTGTCGATAAAGGGGTGCGGAGTTCGTGTCCGGTAATCGCTATTAAGTTACTGCGGGTGCGGTCTAGGGCTTCTAGTTGCTGGTTCAGGTCTTCTAAGTTGGCGTAAGCTTCTGCTTGAATTAAAGCTGCACCCATTTGGGTAGCAATGGCTTTTACCAAATCTAGTTCTCCTGGTTGCCACTCGTGCGGTGGTAGGTTGCAATAGTGCAATTCTACAATTCCTAACAACCGTCCTTGAAATAATACTGGTTCAAGTAACCAAGAACGAATAGCAAATTTTTTGGCAATGGTGGTAAGTTTACTGGAATTGGTCACACGAAGGTCACTTTGGGTATCAGCTACACAAACCCCCTCGCCCTTTTGTACTACTTCTTGAAATAAATGATTTTCATCTAACTGCCAACTTTGCCCACAAATGGGTAAAACACCAGGAATCAAAAACTCATGTTCAATGTGCGCCTGTGCATCTGTAGCTTGAGCGCGGTAAATTAAACAGCGACTAGCCCCTAGATGTTGCCCTAGTTCTTCTGCACCAATTTGTAGTACTTCATTGGGGTCAAGCGATCGGCGAATTGCTGTACTAATGGAGTTGATCAAACGCTCTTTTCGTGCTTGGGCAGTAATGGAACGATAGGCTTTGTGCAATTTGTACTGACTGGCTTGGAGATAAGTTACTAAGCGCTGTACAAAGGGGTCAGTGTCGATATCACAAGCAAATTCAGTAGTTTTTTCTGCCGGGGAAAAACTTCTGGCTTGCCCAATACCAAACCTCTGGCGTGCTTTGTTTATTTTGTCTAGCAGGTCTGGTCTGTAAACCAAAATTCTCTTTAATAGCAAATCAGCTGCTTTGAGACTAACTCCCCTTTCTGATGTCCAGATACCTTCAAACCTGCGAGCTGTGTCCATATCCAGGCTAGGAGTGAATTCTCGTAGCTCCTGATTTTTAGCAATGGAACAGGATTGCTCCCGACATACCAGACAAGTAGCATAGTTATCAGCAATTACCACTAAATGCCATTCTTGACTTAAGGCATCTTCTGGCTCAAAGGCTATTTTTTCATAAGATTTTGAACTGTTGGTAAACTCCGTTTCTAGTGCGGATAAAACGTATATTTGATTACTACGTAAAGCCAAGCGTTGATAGCGATGAGCTTCTTGGCGATAGTATCGCTCTCGTTGGAAGCTAGCAATTACCAAGGGCTGCTCTAAAGTTGCAGCCAAAACCTGATCTTCCATCGCATGGGAAAGGGCTGTTAATGAAGCCTTGAAATATAGCTGGGGTCGCAGGTAGGTTATGGACTGTAGCAGATCACTCAGCACGGAAGACGAAATGCTCATGAATATCGTTAAGGAAAAGCCCAATCACAAAAAACATTCACTTCATAGCTGCATTGTACAAATCACAACGGACTCTCAAGTGCAGCAAACAGTTGGAATATGTAAAGAATCTTTAACAACACTGTTCACAAAGGTGGTGACGGCGTTAGAAAAATCTCCAGAATGAGACGCACACAAGTGGTAAATTAATTGGTCTTACCCTAGGCACATGGGAGTATATATTTATTTTTCACCTTTTTCAGCTTTTTTTTGGCAACTTTGCTGGCATTATCAATTTGGAAATTATAGGTTACTAGGCCCAATATACATTCAACAGACAATTTTGCTATCAGCAAATGCCCAATGGAGCCAATATGAGCTACTTTCAAGTCTTCTTGGTTTTTAATTTTGCAACTTTCGCACAAATATTTCAGTTTTATAGATTTTCGTTATTTAGTATCTACTGTTATATGTGGTTAATTGATTTTTGCCATATCTGACTTAAGTAATAACTGCTAGGAAGTTAAAAACATTTTGTTTGTTTTAACTGAGTAAACGGTAAATATGACTGTAATTTTTAATATTTCTACATTCATTTGATATTGTATTAGTTTATTTAAATTCAAGGAATTTCTTTAGACAAAAATTTTAATAAAATCCAAAAATTGTCTACATAATTTGACAGCTTTGCTGGGCTTAAACCATGAATGCGTCAAAGACTAGGGGGAATTTTAGTATCTTGGCTAAGAATAATCTTTCCATGAGGACTGAGAAGGTTGAGGCGGAGATTAATTAGCTGAAAATCACCATTTTTGAGCCTTGACTTTAGATGTAGAAAATATACTCTTATAAGGATTTGTGCTAAATCTCTGTCTACTACTTTGCCAAAAAGATGTAAATCTCAATTGGGCTCCAAAATATCGGAATGACCTGGCAAAAATACTTTCTCTGTTGACATCATCGACAAATACCTTTAATTGGAACTTTGGCTAATGACACCGGATACACTGATGACCCCAGAAAAAATTTCTTTGCATGGCAAAACTTTTACTCCCGCAGAACAATTACCTGTACCAGAATGGCCTTCTGTTGTAAGTGAAAGAGCACAACCAACTCTGACGGTTAAAGATGATGATTTATTTTTGGTCACCGATACATTAGGAAACATTTCTGGCTGTTCCCTCACAGAGGGTAACCCAAATGTGGGATTATTTTGCGCTGATACACGATTTCTGAGTCGTCTGGAGTTGCAAATTGCTGGGCGATCGCCTATTCTTCTCAGCAGTACTGCTGAAAAAGGGTTTGCAGTTTCTGTTCTGTGTACTAACCCCAGTATTGAGGAAAACTTGAAGGCAGAAACCGTAGGTGTTCGCCGAGAAATAGTCCTCAATGGGGCGCTATTTGAAGAAATTGAAATATCTAATTACAGCACAACTCATATCAGCTTTGAATTAAGTATCAGCTTTGATGCAGATTTTGTTGATTTGTTTGAAGTTCGCGGTGCCCAAAGAGAACAACAGGGTAGAATTTTACGCTTGGTAGAATCCATAACTGAAGAAAAAGCAGCTTTTACTGGCTACAGTGTTGCGCCGACACATCCACCCAGAGAAGAATCTTTGACCTTGGCCTATCAAGGTTTGGATGGCTTATTAATGGAATCCCGTATCCAATTTCAGTATCGCCAACCAGACTATTTCCAAGGCTACACTGCTATCTGGCGGTTGGATTTAGCTTCTCACGAAACTCAAAAGCTGGGTTACAGAGTTAATATGTTGACGAACAATCAGCCCAGTTCTACAGTGAGTGCAGCTTTTACCTTAGTACAAGCCAAAGCTGCTGAGTTGATGGAAGAGCAACAATGGATAGAGCAAATTACACAGATTAGATCAGATAAAAGTATATTCAATCGTGTAATTGAGCGAGCTGAACAAGATCTGTATTTGTTACGCCAGTCCTTTGGTAAGTATAAGACTGTTTCCGCAGGTGTACCTTGGTTTTCGGCATTATTTGGCAGAGATTCCCTGATTACAGCTTCCCAAACCCTGATGTTAAATCCCCAAATTGCTAAAGAAACCCTGGTCATACTAGCGTCATATCAAGGTACAACAGAGGATGAATGGCGTGAAGAAGAACCAGGCAAAATCTTACATGAAATCCGATGTGGGGAAATGGCTCGTTGTCAAGAAATTCCTCATACACCTTACTATGGTACGGTTGATGCTACCCCGCTGTGGTTGATGTTGTATGCTGAATACTACTCTTGGACTCACGATCAAGAAACTATAGACAAACTTTGGCCAAATGCTCTAGCTGCGATGGAATGGATTGATGGCCATCTCCAACACAATAGGTATTTGACTTACTACCGTAAATCTAAACTTGGTCTACTTAACCAAGGATGGAAAGATTCTAATGACTGTATCGTAGACCATAAGGGTGAGTTAGCTAAAGGCCCCATTGCTTTGAGTGAGGTGCAAGCTTACGTTTACGCAGCCAAAATTCACCTAGCAAAAATCGCTAAAATCAAGGACCGGCTGGACTTAGCCGAACGCTGGCTGGATGAAGCAAGACAGCTTAAGGTTTATTTTAATCAAGACTTTTGGATTAAGGACCAAGATTTCTGCGCCTTGGCTTTGGATGGAGACGGTAACCAAGTGGACAGTATTACATCTAATCCTGGTCACTGTCTGAATTTAGGGATTTTCACACCTGAAAAAGCTCATAGTGTGGCGGAGCGATTCCGAGGACCAGACATGTTTAATGGTTGGGGTATTCGTACTCTCAGCAGTTTATCCCCAGCTTACAATCCTATGGGTTATCACATTGGTTCAGTTTGGCCTCATGATAACTCTCTCATTGCTATGGGATTGCGATCGCTCGGTTTGATTGATCAAGCTTTGGAAGTGTTCCAGGGTTTGTTTGATATGACTAGCCAGCAACCATATCAACGTCCTCCAGAACTTTTCTGCGGTTACGAACGTAATGGTGACCATTCTCCTGTACGCTATCCAGTGGCTTGTACACCACAAGCTTGGGCTACTGGTAGTATTTTTCAACTGCTGCAAATGGTAGTTAATTTGGTACCTGATGCTCAAAATAACTGCTTGCGAATTATCGATCCGACTTTACCAGAATCAATTAATCGTCTCTCATTACATAATTTGCGAGTTGGCCCTACTATTCTGGATTTGGAGTTTGAGCGCTCTGGTAATACTACAGCTTGTCGTGTTGTCAAAAAGCGGGGTAATCTCCGGGTATTTATTGAAGCTTAATTAGTGCTTGACTTCTCCCCTACCTTTAGGCGGAAGGATTCTAAACTGTCCCTTTGTAAAGCACAAAGCACGGAACTATGTTGCGGCTTTTCAGGGGCTTTCAACCTTCCGCTTGATTTCTTGTAAGTGCTTTAGTAGCGACAATGTTTAGGACTATAGTCCTTACTACAAATATTCAAACTGCAATTGATCTGTGTTTTTGATAGTTACAGGGGTTTAGCATTGCTCAACCCCAACGCTACAAATCCTCACTGATGACAGTGAAAAATTAACCCTCTTCTTGACGGTCGATTTTCTGTCCTGGAGAAGATTCATACAGAGCATCTAACTGTTGACGAGCATCTTCAACGTTGACCGAACGCATTACTAACAAAGGTTCTTTAATGAGATTACCCGCGTTATCTAATAATTCTGGATGGGGGATAAATTGTTTTCTGGGGGAACGATAACCTTGATGATCGGTTGATGAATTTTTAGGCGGATAGACCTGCTCTCGATCAACACTAAACATAATCAAGTTGCGGATTAAGTTAGCAACGGCGATGATAGCAAGAATTGTAAAAGCGAAAATGTAAAGCAAGTGTAACATTGGGTTTTCCTCCAAAAACAGCAAATTTTAAAACTTTATTCAGTAACGTTTTTTTTCGCCTACATTGTTTTATCCGGCGAAGATGAATGCCTAACGCACCCTTGGCGCGCCATATTTTTATGGAAAATTTTGTTAATCGTTATTCACATTAAAGTAGCATGGGATACATTACTTGTTAATAAAAATAATATTAAGGATTTTGTATCTTCAATGCGACTTGTATATTGTGCTGTTGTTATCCCAATCAACCTACTGAAATCCACCAGCAGATCACCCTCACGCTTCTCGTGCTTGACGCAAACGCATTGATATGTCCCAGCATTCTGTAACTAATTGGTGCCAAGGCATTAAAGTCGTCATTTCCACCCCGACTTGTCTATCCGTGGCGTTAAACAGCATCTTTGCTGCGTTTAGCTCCTCTTGCGCTTGCTTGACTCGCAAAAGTAAATCAGATTGCTCTTCGTGACTCATGAATGTGAGTTGCCCGGTTTCTAACAATTCACGCGATCGCGCAAACCAATAATTAAAATCCTCCAGCAGAGGTTCTAACACCGTTTTTAGCATCTCAGCCCCCGGTAAATTCGAGTCTCGCATAGATAAAAAGTATATTTCTAACTTCCTTATTAATCTTAACGTTTTTTACAAAAATTAACATTTTTTCTGCTCTCTCCTCAGATGGAATGTGAAAAAATCTGCAATAATTGTGATGGGGTAATAGGGCAACTAAAAAAAATAGAAAAGAACTGTACTAACTACACAGGTAAAGCGTCTTTGCTACCTTCTGAGGGTAGTTCCCGTGAGGTGGAGGTGGTTAAGGGCGAATGGTGTCCTGTTGGTTTGTGGTTTCTCAGCCCTGACTGGCTAAAATTTATAAGATATATTTAAAGTCGAACTGGCAGTAATTAAGGTCAGCAATCTCGCTATATTTGGATCAGCACTGGTCAGTGCTGAATTCCTGACTAAAAAATAGTAGTACCAAGTAAAGGACATAGCACAACGCTCTAAAATCAATGGAAGGTTTATAAAATGAGCTCTTTGACTGTTGGCTTCTGCCTTGTTGCATTGGTCGCCAGTCCTTGGGTAGACTTTTCAGAGCTTCAACTACTAAAATTATTTTTTTGCAATCACTTCGCTAATGGTTCAGCAGCCGATGTCGCCAAAATCATCTCTCAGTCAATCAGAACAACCTGAAAAAATTTATTTACCCCGTACCAGCGAATCAGAGAAATTAAAGAAGATTCGCCACACAGCTTCCCATGTAATGGCAATGGCGGTACAAAAGCTGTTTCCTAAAGCGCAAGTTACCATCGGTCCATGGATTGAGAACGGTTTTTACTACGACTTCGACAGTCCAGAACCATTTAGCGAAAATGATTTGAAAGCCATCAAAAAAGAAATGGTCAAAATTATTAGTCGCAAATTGCCTGTAATTCGCGAAGAAGTCAGTCGGGAAGAAGCCCAAAAAAGAATTTCAGAAGTTCAGGAACCCTATAAACTAGAAATCCTAGCAGATATCAAAGAAGAACCCATCACAATTTACCATCTGGGAGATGAATGGTGGGATTTGTGCGCTGGGCCTCACGTGGAAAACACTAGTGAATTAAACGCCAAAGCTATTGAATTAGAAAGTGTCGCCGGTGCTTATTGGCGTGGAGATGAAACCAAGGCGCAATTACAACGCATCTATGCTACTGCGTGGGAAAGCTCAGAACAACTGGCTGAGTATAAGCGCCGCAAAGAAGAAGCCCTACGAAGAGACCACCGTAAACTGGGTAAGGAACTGGGATTATTTATATTTTCTGAGCAAGTGGGGCCGGGTTTACCTCTGTGGACTCCCAAAGGTACTTTGTTGCGGAATGTGTTAGAAGATTTCCTTAAGAAGGAACAGCTAAAACGCGGTTATTTGCCTGTGGTTACACCACATATTGCCAGAGTCGATTTATTTAAGACCTCTGGACACTGGCAAAAATATAAGGAAGATATGTTTCCTCTGATGTCCGATGACGACAAAGCCGCAGCATTAGAGCAAGGTTTTGTCCTTAAACCTATGAACTGTCCTTTTCACATCCAAATATACAAGAGTGAATTACGTTCTTACCGGGAACTACCTATTAGATTGGCAGAATTTGGCACTGTTTACCGCTATGAACAATCAGGAGAATTAGGCGGTTTAACGCGGGTGCGGGGTTTTACAGTGGATGATTCCCACCTGTTTGTTACTCCAGAACAGCTAGACAGTGAATTCCTGAATGTGGTGGACTTGATTTTGTCGGTGTTTAAGAGTCTACAGTTAAGGAATTTTAAAGCTAGACTGAGCTTCCGTGACCCAGCCAGTGATAAGTATATCGGTTCTAATGAAGTTTGGGATCAAGCCGAAGGGGCAATTCGCCGCGCAGTGGAAAAGTTGGGAATGGAATACTTTGAGGGGATTGGGGAAGCTGCGTTTTATGGACCTAAACTAGATTTTATCTTTAGTGATGCTTTGGAACGTGAATGGCAATTAGGAACTGTTCAGGTAGATTACAACTTACCGGAACGTTTTGATTTGCAGTATGTGGCTGAAGATGGTTCCCGCAAACGCCCGGTGATGATTCACCGCGCGCCTTTTGGTTCTCTAGAACGGCTGATTGGGATTTTGATTGAACAGTATGCTGGGGATTTTCCTCTATGGTTAGCACCTGTACAAGCCAAATTGTTACCTGTAGGCGAAGCACAGCTAGATTTTGCTAAACAGGTAGCAGCCAAAATGGTTGCTGCGGGTATTCGTGCAGAAGTCGATAGCAGTGGCGAGCGCTTGGGTAAACTTATCCGCAATGCGGAAAAAGAAAAAATACCAGTAATGGCCGTGGTGGGAGCCCAAGAATTTGAATCCAACAGCTTAAGTATCCGGACTCGTGCGGCTGGAGAGTTGGGGGCGATACCTGTGGATGAAGTGGTGGATAAAATGAAGAATGCGATCGCTAACTTTGAGAACTTCTAACAATTAGAAGATCATTGCTACTAACTACAGAAGAAAATTTTTTACTAATGAAAGTCTTGAAATAATCCACAAATCATTTCTACAAGTGGCTAAAAGACGGATTTTCAAGTCCTTGATATCAACCCAGCACCAGACCACATCCACCCATTAATTGACTTTCCACCCAAACTTTCAATATCTCAAATTGTTAATGTATTAAAGGGTGCATTCAGTCGTAGATATGGTCAAGCTGGATATCCAAAACCCTATGGAAAACAAGCCCTATGGATTCCTAGTTACTTTGTAATTTCCGTTGAAACTGCGCCACTTAAATTCCTCTGGCTCAAATTTCCCCATTCACCTGCATTTGATGAACTTGATCGGCTAACTCTTGACGACTTTGATCATCTAACTTGTCAATAGCTAACATCCCCATAAGAATAACCTCTTTTAGAGTTAAACGTGTCGAATGTGCCTGTTTTTGCACAATCTCCTTAATTATTGGACTGACACCAATTGCTGTACTAGCTCTAGCCACAGAATAAGAAAGAAACATTAATTACTTGGCCTAAATCTTAGCACTTCCCATCAGGTTATTCTATAAATTCAACAAAAAACTCTTGTCAAGAGTTTTTTATATTGGGTAAGCATTGTCGAGAGTTTGCATCATCACCTGGGGATTATCCGCAGCTTGCAGCAAGGCTGCGTTTTCATTTCTATCATGGCGAGTTTGGCAATTTGCACAAACCCAATTACCAACACAGACATTTAGTGAACCATTGGTGAGTGCTGAAGAACTTGATTTAACTTGCCACTACGATAACCTTCTAAATCCAGGGTAACGTAGATAAATCCCAAACCCTGAAATGCAGAGACTACTGACTGTAAATTGGTGTTTAAGACAAAATCTCTGATATCTGCTGGTAACAATTCAATCCGGGCTGTATCGCCTTCAGAACGCACGCGCAAATTCTGCCAACCCAGCTTTCGTAAATAAATTTCTGCTCTACCCACCCTTTGCAACTTAGCTATGGTAATCTCTTCACCATAAGGAAAACGAGAACTCAGACAAGGTTGAGCGGGTTTATCCCACCAAGGTAAACCGAGTTGTTTTGAAAGTTGACGGACTTCAGCTTTAGTCACACCCACTTCTGCTAATGGCGATCGCGCCCCTCTTTCCTGAGCCGCTTGAATTCCTGGGCGGTAATCGTGTAAATCATCAGCATTCACCCCATCCACCACGTAAGGATAACCTAGCTGCAAAGCTAAGGGTTTGAGAGTGTCATGCAACTCACTTTTGCAAAAATAACAACGGTTGACAGGATTAGAACTGTAATTGGGATTGTCCATTTCGTGAGTTTGGACAATTTTATGGGCAATTCCCATGGTTGCTGCTTGGATTTTCGCATCTTCTAATTCTTCAGGCAACAGCGAAGGTGAAACGGCTGTTACCGCCAAAGCGCTATCCCCCAACACATCATAAGCAATCTTGGCAACCAAAGTGCTATCAATACCTCCAGAGTAAGCAATTAAAGCCTGCTCCATTTCGCGAAATAAAACTTTTAATTGTTCAAGTTTTTCTGTCAACATGATTCCCCAATCTGGGTATACCTCATAGCACCTAGCCAATTCTATCTTAGATAAAAAATGAATGTTCTTGACTAATGCCCCGTTTTGGTAACCCTACTCGACACTTTACAATACTTAGCTACCAGATTACCTAAAACAGGCAAATCAATAGGTTTAGAGATATATTCATCGACTCCAGCAGCTAAACAAGTTTCGCGATCGCCTTTCATTGCCATTGCTGTTTGCACAATTACTGGAATCATTTGATAATTGGGTCTTTCCCGTAGCTGCTGTACCAGTTTTAAACCATTTCCATCTGGCAGGAGAATATCCATTAAAATCACTATTGGATTTAACTGTGTAAGTGCTGACCACATTTCCCCAGCACTTTTGACCCAAGTTACCTGATATCCCAATGTACCTAGATAAATTCTGATCAGCTCGCCATTGGGTAAATCATTTTCCACCAACAAAATATTCAGAGAAGAACTAGGGACAATTAGTGTAGATTCTCCTTCCTCCTGTTGATGTTTGTCTTGGTCAGAAGCCACTATCTTCTCCAAATCTAATTCATATTTCTCTAGTTCTCCCACAGGTTTCACAGGAAGGATGATGGTAAAACGCGAACCATGATCAACTTCCGATTCCACTTCCAGCCAACCACCATGAATTTCCACCAATTTCCGAGTTACGGTTAACCCCAAACCACTACCTTCACTGCGATGAACTACAGAATTAGCAACTTGAAAATAAGGTTGAAATAGTTGCTCTTGGTTTTCTGGGGAAATGCCAACACCAGTATCCCAAACAATAAAATGTACAAATCCATCTTTGGGCAAAACTTCTAAACCAACAGTACCTGTTTTGGTAAACTTGAGGGCATTGAACAGCAAATTCAACAGCATTTGCTTCAGTCGCAAAGGGTCAGCAACCATAGTTGTGACATCAGGGTGTAATTTCAGATCTAGTTTCAAACCCTTATTCGCTGCTTTCTCTTTGACTAGTGCCAAAACATTACGACACATTTCTCGGACATTAATATTTTCCCATTCCACCTCTAGCTGATTAGCTTCAATTTTGGAGAGGTCTAAAATATCATTAATCAGCGTTAGTAAGTGCTTACCACTAGATTGAATGATTCTTAAATACTCTTGGTGATTTTCTTTGGTGGGTTTGTAGCCTTGGGCTAAGAGTAGTTGACTAAAACCGATGATAGAACTTAACGGTGTACGAATTTCGTGACTGGTATTAGCCAAAAACTGGTTTTTAAGTTGATTGGTGCGCTCCAGTTTTTCATTACAACTACCTAACTGTTGCGACTGTTGCTGCAAAGATTGTATTTTTTGCATTTGTGCCAGTGCAGTCACACACTGCTTAATGGCTCGTTCCAGCAATTGCGATCTCAGTTGAGATTGGTATGGTGTGAGTGATTTTTGATCATACTTTGGCAGCGTTTTAGAAATGATTAGCCAACCAATCACAGCCCCAGCATCGTCAGTTAAGCACCGCACATGATTTGGTTCTTCGCTCTCCAGCCGCTCTAAATCTTCCACTGCTATGATTGCTTGGAGTTGCCATTGCAATTTTTTGTCTTCCTGCTTTAGAAATATAAACTGTGGAGATGGCGAGGAAGAGTAAGAAATATAACAAATTTGAGCAATTTCTGCCTTGGGTTGAAACAGGGCGATGGCCACTGTCATACCATTAAAGGCTATGCTCAGCTCGTTCACCGCAGTTTGGAAGATTTCTGCTGCTGTGGTTCTGCACTGTAATACACTACCATAACCCACAAGTAGGCAATCATTAAGGCGACTTTGCAACTGGTTCAAGCTGCGCTCCAGCCACAACTCGGCACTAAGTTGCTGTATTGTTGTCAAAAGTGTTGACGTTTCATCTACAGATGAGTTTTGTTCTGGTAAGCTTGAATATTGCTGCATGGTCGGCTAGACCGCTGAACAACTTTGGCGAGGCACAAAAAAGAGAACAAGATTTTATGTATATTAACTTACTATTGCCTTTTGTTTACAATTGATAACTTATAGTTTTGATAACTAGTAAAAAGCATGATTATCTGAAATCAACCTCCAGGTATTTTCAGGAGTAACTATTGAGATAAAACTAATGGATACACAAATTGCCCAACTCATTATCAATGGCATTGCTGTAGGAAGCATTATTGCTTTAGCAGCGGTGGGACTTACACTTACCTACGGTATTTTACGCTTATCTAATTTTGCTCACGGGGACTTTCTCACTTTAGGAGCGTACTTGACTTTGTTAGTAAATGCCGCTGGCATCAATATTTGGCTATCCATGATTTTGGCAGCAACGGGAACAGTAGCAGCAATGCTGCTTTCAGAACAACTATTGTGGTCAAGAATGCGTTCTATTCGTGCCACTTCCACCACGCTGATTATTATCTCTATTGGACTGGCTTTATTCTTACGCAATGGCATTATTTTTCTCTGGGGAGGCCAGAACAAAAATTATCAATTACCCGTGACCACTGCTTTGAATATTTTTGGTCTTAGGATACCGCAAAATCAATTGTTGGTATTGGGGTTAGCCGTGCTAGCAATTTTGGGGCTGCACTATCTCCTGCAAAATACCAAAATTGGTAAAGCAATGCGAGCCGTTGCAGATGATTTAGATTTAGCTAGAGTTTCTGGTATTAATGTAGAACAAGTCATCCTTTGGACTTGGATCATTGCTGGTACATTCACCTCCTTAGGTGGGAGTATGTATGGATTGATTACAGCTGTCCGCCCGAATATGGGTTGGTTTTTGATTTTACCCTTATTCGCTTCAGTCATTTTAGGAGGTATTGGTAATCCCTACGGAGCCATCGCTGGGGCTTTAATTATTGGTGTAGCCCAAGAACTCAGCACCCTCTGGATAGGTTCACAGTACAAACAAGGTATAGCGTTGTTGATGATGATTTTGGTGCTGCTCATTCGCCCCAAAGGTTTATTTAAAGGTACGATTTGAACAGCACCACTCCACTTCTAATTATTCAATAATGTGGAAATAATAAGCTGCAACCAAAAAGTTAACAGCTAATAACAGCAATGCCCAACCAGCACGAAAAGTGTATGGGGGTTTAGCTCCTGTTGCTGGAACCGGTGAATTTTGAACTTTAGCCATTACTTGTTCTCCTTCTTGCTTGACTTTCTCAGAAATACCAAACAGCTGTACCAAAAACCCAAATTCTTTAGAAATATTTGTGTCTTTGGGACTTTTAACTGGGGATTGAGGACTAGACTTGTCCCCACCCCTCATCCCCCCTCACCCGCATGGTAAGAACTACGAACTAAAGGTCCGGAGCGGACGTGGTTGAATCCCATTTCCCATGCTACGCCCGCCAAGGCGTCAAATTCTTCTGGTGTCCAGTATTTTTGCACAGGTAAATGTTCTAAAGAAGGACGCATATACTGGCCAATGGTCAGGCGATCGCATCCCACAGCCCTTAAATCCGCCATCGTTTCGATGACTTCCTCCTTGGTTTCACCGTGTCCCAGCATTACACCTGATTTAGTAGGAATACTCGAATCAATTTCTTTAACTGTGGCCAGCACTCCCAAAGAGCGATCATACTTTGCCCCTCGACGTACAGGGCCTGTTAACCGCCGCACTGTCTCCACATTGTGATTAAAACAAGCTGGCTTGGCTTTCACAATTGTGGCTATCCTTTGCCGTTGACCTGATTCCCCAACACCGATACCACCCCAAAAATCTGGGGTCAGCACTTCAATTTGCGTATCTGGATTTAATCGGCGAATAGTATCCATAGTCTCAACAAAATGCCCCGCTCCCTGATCTGGTAAATCATCACGAGCCACCGAAGTCAGCACCACATACCTCAATTCCAAAAGCTGCACTGCTTCTGCTACTTTTCTTGGTTCCTCTGAGTCAACAGGCATTGGTGCATGACCTTTATCTACTTGACAAAAAGCACAAGAACGTGTACAGACTGGACCTAATAGTAAGAAAGTTGCGGTTTTTTGTGCATAGCACTCGCCTCGGTTGGGGCATCGTCCTTCTTCACAAATTGTATGAATTTGGCGTTGCTTAATAATACGTTGTACAGTGGAAAGCTCACTAGCTTTGCCAATGGAACGACGTAACCAGCTAGGCATTGCCGTAATTTCTGACTTGATTTGGGCTGGTTGTAGCGAAGTCATAGACATCCAAGCAATATCTAAAAGTAGTTTGGGGCGAATTTCCTATGCACTAAAGCAAGGTTCCATCCCTAGGTATCACCATGACACAAATTTGCGAAAATATAAGCAATAGTTTTTTATTGAATACCACTATTATTTGATTTTTGGCAAAACTTATTGGTATCTAAAGAACCAAGCCCATGGCGAATTTTTTGGATGTCTGTTGTTGCTAAACTTAAATACATTTGTTGCAATTCTGGGGACAAATCAGGGTTTTTCATCAAATGTTCTATCCTGCTTTCAACACTGGAAAGCAACTTATCTAAATTTTCGTCAGGAATTATGTATTGTTTCTCTACTTGTTTTGAATATGGCTGTACAAATAATTCTGTAGAGTTAGTTTCCTCCCTGGGATGTTGCTCTTTCTTAGCTTCTAATTCAGCTACAGTTCGTTGCAAAGTTTCTATAACTCCATACATTTCTAGCGGGTCAAATATCCGTAACAAGCTGGTTTGAGTGACGATACCTAACTTTGCTCCCCAATCCCAGGATACAACTAATCGCTGTACTCGCCGCCGTTGCATTTCTTGATGGGCAGACCATAGAGAATCTTCCGGACTAAGCAAAAATAAAGGTGTACTCATCACTGTTTTTGCATCAATTTGAGCCAAATTAAGTCCTAATGACTGAAATTGTACTATATCTCGTTCTGTAACAATCCCCACAGGCTTAATAGCATGCAGAACATCATTCCAGGAATCAATTTTGGTTATCACTATGCAACTAACTTGATGAGTTGCCATCATCTGCGCCAAGCTGAGAACAGAAGTTGTTGGTGATGCATGAATCACCTGAGTAGTCATGACCTCTGATACCCGTCGCATTTTTAGCAAATTTGTGGGGCGTAAAACTTGCCTAATACTTTCTGGAGAGACAATTCCCACCACTTGCTTGTCTTGATTGACTATCACCAAATGGCGAATTCGATACCGCCTAAACAAAAACAGTGCCGCAAAGATATCCCGAAATGCACTTTCTGATAGCGTAATCACTGGATGCGCCATCACATCAGTTATTTTCACACTGGCAAAATCTTTAGCCACCGCCGTCAATCTGACAATATCTCGCTCTGTGAAAATGCCCAGTAATTCTGTTCCCTCCATGACTAAAACACAACTGGAGCGTGTCCCTTGCATCGAATCAGACGTAATTGTTGAATCGAAATTAGGTAATAAACAACAATTACCTCGCGTTTGACTCATTAAATTCACAACATCAATTAGGGCGGTATCAGGGGAAACAACCAATGGCTGCCTATCTATAGCATCTTCTAAACAGGGAACGCCAATCTGTGGGTCATCAATTTGCATATTTCACAATACTTTAGGGCTTTTGAACTGAGTATTTATGGATAGATAATGAAATTAATATGAAGTTTTGTAAATTTCTTCGCAAAATATACATTTATGTTTGCAAAACTTAGCTATAATACGAGGGATGTAAAAGATAAATAGGCTGAAAAGCTTATTCATCAATAGAATAAACCTTGAAGAGGTAAATATGGGTTACAATTTAAACTGATCCAATAGGAAGTTCTGAAGTCCCTTGAAACAGAAGAGAAGATATTTTTGGTGTTTGGATCTAAATGGAACCAATTCAATCTTCATCCATACCGGAAATTCTTTGCATTTTGCCATAAAGCCTGTCTAGAACTCTTTTAACCGATACAGGTTGCCATTGGCGTCCTCGCTTGGTTGTATATCCTTGTTGATTTAGCCAGGTAGCAATTTGTGGCAGTGATTTTCCTGACTTGTGATGGCGGCGAATTAATTCGATAATCTCTTGTTCCGCAGGATTATCCACTAATTCACCAGCAACCGATTGTTGACCAAAAGCAGGTGAACCATAGCCTGCATATCCACCACCGGCTGCTTTAGCTCTCCGGGCTTGGTCTAGCTTTTTCCACAGGTAATGGTCTTTTGATTTTTCAGATGTCATTGTTTCCACAATTCAATTACCTCTGTCAACATCATATCTCAACTAACGGTCACTGCCAGTTAATGAGTGAGATGGTTGAAGCCTTTAAAAGCGTCTTTTTATCTCTGCATTTAGCTGGTAAGTTTTCAGCTATTGGTTTCAACAACAAGGAAACTACACATCTATTGCACAGAGCTATGCTCTTAGTTGTTTATTTCATCTCATTTTCAGTTCGTGATAGGGGGTGTTGGAATGCGATTGATTTTGCTGGGAGTACCAGGTACTGGTAAGGGTACCCAAGCAGCTATACTGTCGAAACAATGGCAAATCCCGCATATTTCCACTGGTGAAATATTACGTCAGGCCATCGCTGACAAAACTTCTTTAGGCTTGAAGGCAAAGGCGTATGTAGAGAAAGGTGATTTGGTTCCAGACCATTTAATCTTTCATATCATCCGCCACCGCTTGAGTCATTCATCTGCCCAACGAGGTTGGATATTAGATGGATTTCCTAGTAATTTATCCCAAGCAAGGTTTCTGGATGAATTATTAGAAACTTTACGGCATTCTTACAACCGAGTTTTCAGTTTTTATGTCCCAATTGATGTTTTGGTACAGAGGTTGCAACAACGGGGTCGTTCAGATGATAATCCTGAATTCATTTGTAGGCGACTAGAAGTTTATCAAGAACAAACCGCTCCCTTAATTCAGCATTATCGTCGCCAAGGTTGTCTAACTGTGATTAATGGCGATCGCTCAGTTGAAATAGTGAGTGAATTTTTACAAGCTTCTTTTTGCGAGTCTAGTTTGCTGCCTAACCAAACAACCTTAAGTGTTAGGAGAAAACTCATCACCCCCAGGAAAACAAATTCTATCTACATGACGCAAAAATAAAGGGAAAAGCGGGAATATTTTATGCGTAAGAGGAAAACAATAAGAAGGCTGAAAGTTTTATTTCATCATGGTTACAACTCTTTGTCAACAGATAACTTCACTCATTGCCATTGCACCTTATCTTTTACTATTTCGGCTTTCATAATTAGCAATCAATCATTTTAATTTCCCAGAGCAACCTATTGCTACTTATAAAGTTAGATAACAAATAATGGTATCAAAATTCAAAAAGGAGTTCTTATGACCACTGTTGAATATATCCAAGAACACGAATTTAAGTCGTTTTTAAGTCAGAATAACCTGGTTGTAGTAGATTTCACCGCCACTTGGTGTGGACCTTGTAAGATGGTTAGTCCTTTAATGGATAAACTAGCTGAAGAATTCAAAGATCGCGCCAAAGTAGTCAAATTAGACTTAGATCAAAACCAAAGTGTTGCTAAAAGTTTAGGCATCCGCAGTATCCCTACAGTTATTTTTTTCAAAAATGGTGAACCGTTAGAAAAAATCGTTGGGGTAGTTGCTTATGAAAAATTCAGCGCAGCTCTAACCAATATACTTTAACCATTCTTGAGGAAATTGCTCTATGCAGAGAGCACAGATAATACGATGTCCTAATTGCGGTGGTCAAGCACAACGTCAGTTTTTAACTGATAGAAAACTAGCTGACAGACATTGTTTAGTTAATCAAATTATCCGTACAGAGTGTCGATTTTGTGACTATCTCATGGTGATGCGCTGTCTGGATGGAAGTGTAATTGAAGCCTATGCACCTGGTATAAAAAGCAGTTTTAGACCATCAACTACATCTGATACTAATCACGAGCAAATGTTGGTGATTAGTAAATCGACTTCCTTAAGATCTAATTCGAGACATTTACCCAATCCAAGCAAAATCTGACAAATTCACACTCATTTCTCTAGGAGTTTAACTATGATGAAAGCAGAAGAAATTATGACCACAAAAGTGGTAACAGTTCGTGGTTCAGCAACAGTGACGGAAGCGTTAACACTGATGAAAGAAAATAAACTTCACTCTCTAGTTGTGGAACCACGCACAGAAAATGACCCCTATGGCATCATAAGTGAAACTGATATTGTTTACAACATTGCCGCCTATGGCAAAGACCCTAAACAAGTGCGAGTTTACGAAATTATGACTAAGCCTTGTATTGTGGTTAATCCTGAGTTAGGTGTCGAGTATGTAGCTCGCTTGTTTGCTAGTACAGGTATTCGTCGCGCTCCCGTAATTAAAGGTAAATTGTTAGGAATTATATCAATTACCGATATTCTCAGAAAAAGTGACTTTGTTGAAAATCCAAAAAGCAATTTTGCCATGTATTGTGAAGAATTCCCTGACGCTCCAGAAGCAAGAATCTACGAGGATTAAATCTCAGAATTCATTGTTTTTTTCCATAGTCCACTAATTACCCAACAACATTGTTCAATTCAACTATTCAAAGGAATTTCTAACCATATGATGAAAGCTGAAGACATAATGACCACGGAAGTGATTAAAATTTCTGGTTCAGCAACAGTGGCAGAAGCAGTGGATTTGATGAAATATAAAGGATTACGTTCTCTAGTTGTGGAACCTCGTACAGAAAACGATCCCTATGGCATAATCAGCGAAACTGATATTGTGTATAAAGTTGCTGCTTACGGTAAAGACCCTAAACAAGTGCGAGTTTACGAAATTATGACTAAGCCTTGTATTGTGGTCAATCCTGAGTTAGGTGTCGAGTATGTAGCTCGGTTATTTGCTAATACGCGTATTCGTCGCGCTCCCGTAATTAAAGGTAAATTGTTAGGAATCATATCAATTACCGATATCCTCAGAAAAAGTGATTTGTTTGAAAAGCCAAAACGCATCTTTATTGAGGATGAAATAGAAGTGGCAAGGGAAGAAGCTCGAAGAATTTGTGCACTTAAAGGTGATTCCTCTCCTGAATGTGCAACGGCTTGGGATATTGTAGAAGAACTGCTGGCAGTAGCATCTGACCAACGATTGGTGAAGGAATCACTCTAAATCCCAGGCATCAATGCAAGTGTGAAAGTATGTCACACAAATTCTCACGAAATCAAAATTTTTTACCTGTTCCTTGTTACCTGATATACATACCTGAGACGGTAGGGGTGCAATCAGTTGCACCCCTACAACTTCAGCGGTGAATTAACAAAAGTATAATCTACAAATCTTCTGGTTGCTGTGTGGAAATTGCACTTATTTGAGTTGTCTCAACAGTTATTGCTTGTAGCATTGGGGTATGAGAGACAGAATTGTTAGCCAGTGTAAATAGGGGATTGGACAAAATCCCTGCAATAGAAGTGGCAATTAACGTTACTATCAATCCCACTTGTAAAGGTCTAAATCCAGGCAAATTCCACCGCACTTCTGGATAATTCCGCACCACCTCAGACATTTCTTGGGGTTCTTTGACTACCATCATTTTGACTACGCGAATGTAGTAGTAGATGGAGACTACACTGGTAACTAAGCCCAGCAAAACTAACCAGTAAAGTCCAGCTTGCCAACCAGCCCAGAACAAGTAAATTTTCCCAAAAAAACCAGCTAATGGCGGAATTCCACCCAAGGAAAGTAGGGAGATACTCAAGCCTAAGGTTAAGAGTGGGTCTTTTTGATACAAGCCAGAGTATTCGGCAATTTGGTCGGTTCCTGTGCGTATGGAGAACAAAATGATACAAGTAAAGCCGCACAGGTTCATGAATAGGTAGACCAATAGGTAAAATACCATACTGGCATATCCTGCTTCAGTACCCGCAATCATGCCAATCATCACAAACCCAGCTTGAGCAATGGATGAATAAGCCAGCATCCGTTTCATACTGGTTTGTGCTAGGGCGACTACGTTACCCAACACCATACTGAGAACTGCAAGGGCAGTAAAAACAAATTTCCATTCGTTAGCAACAAGAGGGAAAACTGTTGTCAGTAAGCGAATGGCTAAAGCAAACCCAGCCGCTTTGGAACCGACGGATAGAAAGGCGATTACTGGGGTGGGAGCGCCTTCGTAAACATCTGGAGTCCACTGGTGAAACGGAGCAGCAGAAATTTTGAAGCCGATACCTGCAATCACGAAAATGAGCGCAATTACCAAACCTAAGGATTGACCAACATTAGCTGTGGCAATACCATCAGCGATCGCGCCTAACTCGGTTTGTCCACCCGATAAACCATACAGCAGCGAAACACCGTATAAAAATATTGCCGTACTGGAAGCTCCAATCAACAGGTATTTGAGTGCAGCTTCATTAGAGCGGGGGTCACGCTTGGTATAACCTGTGAGTAAGTAAGAGGAGATACTAAGAGTTTCTAGTGAGATAAAAATCATCACTAACTCACTAGCACCTGACAGAAACATCCCTCCTACAGTTGCAGTTAGCAAAATAGCGATGAATTCTGCTAAAGGAGTACCACTCTGCTCAATGTAGCGAATTGACATCAAGATAGTTACAGCAGCAGACAAGGCCACAATGCCGCGAAAGACAATACTGAGGTCATCACCAACAAAGCTACCAGTAAAGGAGATGGGATTAGTCGCGTCCCATTGAAGATAGAGGGCGACAACCGCAGCCATTAAACCTGCGATGGCCAGATATCCAATCCACCGTGAAGATGTACGTCCCAAAATCAAATCAACAATCAAAACCCCCAAGAGGGTGACAATTACAATACCCTCTGGCAAAATCGTTCCAGCATTCAACTGGGATGTAAGATTAGCAAAATCCATGAGATATATAGGTTTTGACCATTAGACATTAAGGCTAGCTGAGTTTATTCTATCTATTCCCAGAGCCTCTCGTAACCTAACCAATTCACATTTTCACTCCCCAAAGCCCCAATCTCAAGATTTTAAAAACCCAATGTCAGTAGCTTTGCCCATGAATACCGCCTTGTCAAGATTATGGGTATTGTGGAAACTGTATTCGCCAATTGTGCCTCAGATAAGTTAAAGATGGAAATAACTGTCTATTGACTCTCAAAGGTTACTTCTGCCATTCTCAACAGCAGCACAGTATATGAAGTTAAGAGAATTTTACCCCTTTTGGGCAGTTTGTGTAAGGATAAAGTCACAGCCCTAAGCGTGACGTTTTATTTTGACATTTCACCGAAATTAACTCAACTCCATTTTTTAGCTTCAAAGCTACTCTTCTTCTTGAAATTTCCATGTCAACTCTCGTCATCGTCGAATCTCCGACCAAAGCTCGTACCATTCGCAACTACCTGCCAAAAGACTATCGGGTAGAAGCGTCCATGGGTCATGTACGTGACCTACCTCAATCGGCTAGTGAAATTCCCGTCTCCGTAAAAGCGGAACCCTGGGCCCAGCTGGGGGTAAATGTAGACGCAGACTTTGAACCGGTGTATGTTGTCCCCAAAGACAAAAAGAAAGTTGTTACCCAGCTTAAAGATGCCCTCAAAGAAGCAGATGAATTGATTCTGGCAACTGACGAAGACCGGGAAGGTGAAAGCATTAGTTGGCATTTGTACCAGTTGCTGAAGCCAAAAGTTCCCACCAAGCGGATGGTATTTCACGAAATCACCCAAGAGGCTATTAAAAAAGCTTTGACAAACTGCCGCAACATTGATGAGCAGTTAGTTCGCGCCCAAGAAACAAGGCGAATTTTGGATCGCTTAGTTGGCTATACCCTCTCTCCCCTGCTGTGGAGAAAAATCGCCTGGGGATTATCTGCTGGACGAGTGCAATCTGTAGCTGTGCGACTTTTAGTCAAAAAGGAACGCCAACGTCGCGCTTTCCATCAAGGTAGGTACTGGGATTTAAAAGCTAGCTTGATGCAAGAAAAAACTTTCTTTACAGCCCAATTAACCACACTCGCAGGAACAAAAATAGCCACTGGTAGCGACTTCGATGCAGCCACCGGACAAATAGCCCCAGGTCGCAATGTCTTGTTGCTCAACGAAGACCAAGCTCTAGCTCTCCAGGAACGCCTGACCGGAAAAACCTGGAGCGTCAACAGCATTGATGAACGCCCCGTAACCCGTAAACCCGCGCCACCGTTTACTACTTCGACACTGCAACAAGAATCCAACCGCAAACTGCGTCTCTCAGCCAGAGACACCATGCGAATTGCCCAGAATTTGTATGAGCAAGGGTATATTACCTATATGCGGACAGATTCAGTGCATTTATCTGATCAGGCAATCACCGCTGCTCGTAGCTGTGTAGAAAAACTTTACGGTAAAAACTACCTCAGTCCCCAACCGCGCCAATACACCACCAAATCCAAAGGCGCACAAGAAGCCCACGAAGCCATTCGTCCCGCTGGTAGCACTTTCCGTACCCCCCAAGAAACTGGTTTAAGCGGTCGGGAGCTTGCTGTTTATGAATTGATTTGGAAACGTACCGTCGCCAGTCAAATGGCTGACTCTCGTCAAACCCAAATCACCGTTCAATTGCAAGTTGAAGACGCTGGGTTTCGTTCTTCTGGTAAGCGCATTGATTTTCCCGGATTCTTGCGGGCTTACGTTGAAGGTTCCGATGATCCAGATGCGGCTTTAGAAGATCAGGAAGTAATTTTGCCCTCTCTAAAAGTTGGGGATCATCCAGATTGTACCGACCTAGAAGCCATTGGTCACGAAACCCAACCACCAGCTAGATATACTGAAGCTACCCTGGTGAAAACCTTAGAAAGTGAAGGTATTGGTCGCCCTAGTACTTATGCCAGTATTATCGGCACGATCATCGACAAGGATTACGCTCAATTGGTTAGCAACGCCTTGATTCCTACCTTCACCGCCTTCGCCGTCACCAATCTCCTAGAAAACCATTTCCCGGATGTTGTAGACCCCAGTTTCACCTCCAAGATGGAACAAACCCTAGATGACATCGCCACAGGCGAAGCTAATTGGTTGCCCTACTTACGGGAGTTTTATCTCGGAGACAAAGGTTTAGAAACTTTAGTTAAAGAACAAGAAGGTAAAATCGATACCACTCAAGCCAGAACCGTATTAACCGTATTACTGAAAAATTTAGAGGCCAAAGTCCGAATTGGCAAATATGGCCCCTACATCGAAGTTGATAATCATGGCACTGTGGTTACTGCTTCAATTCCCAAAGACCTCACACCATCTGACCTTGACCCTAAACAGGTAGAATTACTGCTGCGGCAAAAAACAGTGGGACCTGACCAATTAGGTCGGCATCCAGAAACTGGCGAACCCATTTATGTCAAAATTGGCGCTTATGGCCCATACGTACAGTTAGGTGATAAAACCGAAGAAAATCCCAAACCAAAACAAACTTCTCTACCCAGAGGTGTCACTCCAGAAAATGTCACCTTGGAGATGGCTGTGGGTCTTTTGACGTTACCCCGGGTTCTGGGACTCCATCCGGTTACAAGTAAAAAAATTCAAGCCGGTTTAGGGCGTTTTGGTCCTTACATCGTTCACGACCAGGGGAAGGAAGGAAAAGATTATCGCTCCCTCAAAGCTGGTGATGATGTGTTGACAGTTTCCCTGGAACGAGCATTGGAGTTATTATCCGAACCAAAAAAGGGACGCGGAACCAGCCGCAGCAATTCCAAGACCGCTTTGCGCGAATTGGGTATGCACCCCCAAGAAGGTACGCCGGTAAATATTTATGATGGCCCCTATGGACCCTATATTAAGCACGGCAAAATTAACGTCGGTATCCCAGAAGGTCAATCCCCAGAAGATGTAACGCTATCTACAGCCCTAGAATTGTTAGCAACTAAAGCATCCACCAAAAAATCTCCTCGCCAGACCAGTAAATCCACAACTTCTCGTGAGCGAGCTTCGACCCAGGGATCCAAGTCAACTGCTAAATCTTCTCGCGCCAGCGCTAAAAAAAATCATGCAGAAGGTTAGCTAAGTCAAGAATCAAAAGTCCATAGTTGTTGTTAAACTTGCTAACTATGGACTGTTGGCTCTTGAACAACATACGCCATTTTCTATGTTTGTAATGTGATATTCTAAGAGGTAGGGAGAATTACAACAGCAAATTTCACAACTAGCTCACTCCCAAAATGGGTCAGTTTATATCTACCCGTTCTCAAGCCAGAGGTGCAAAACTACGCGGGTTTTGCGTAGCTGTTTGTCAAAATATTGAGGTAGTATCTCAGGAGCAGTCAGTTCAATGGACTATATAGATAAAGTGCTAGAAAAGCTGAAGGCATTGGCACGGAAGCTCATTGAAGGCTTATTAGGGCCAGAATGCGAGCCGGAACCGGAACTAATTCCGATTCCTGTACATGAACGATCACGTCGTCGTTAACCAGTCTAAAGAAATTGAACTCGTCTTCACTAACTATCAGCATTTTAGTCCTGCACGGGCCAAACTTAAACTTACTGGGACAGCGAGAACCAGGAATTTACGGTTCCCTGAGCTTGCCTGAAATTAATCGCTTGTTACAAGAAGAAGCTGTAAAGTTTCAGGCCATGGTTACCCCCGTGCAGTCAAATCATGAAGGGGTTTTAGTAGATACTATTCATGGGGCTTTAGGAAAACATCAGGGAATTTTAATTAATGCCGGGGCCTACACCCATACGAGTGTAGCTTTGCGAGATGCCATCCTCGGTGTTAACCTCCCTACGGTAGAAGTACATCTGAGCAATATTTATCGCCGGGAAGACTTCCGTCACCATTCTTTCATTGCGGCCGTAGCTATCGGGCAAATCAGTGGTTTTGGTGTGCAAAGTTATTTGCTAGGCTTACAGGCTCTAGTACACTATTTAAGAATTGACACTACCCTGCCTAAAGCCTAGGGGATTATACATTCACCGTCAAAACTTACTCAACCAGGCTTGGGCTAGGGAAATTAGAGGCTTCAACTCCTATAAGGTTAATATGCCTGACGGCGGGCTACGGGAAGGGGAATGCCCTCCCTGTTTCTTGCTAGATTGAGAATATTTACTGCTGCATTCACATCTCTTTTTTGATTCTTCACTTTTTCTTTGGTGGAAATTAGACTTTGACAGTGTTTGATGGATTTTTATGCTTTTCTTAGAAATCTGGGATTAAGTTCATGATATCCATTTGAGTAAGAGTAAAAATACTCTAAACCCACATTTGAACCTATTTCACCATCAGCTATCCTGGTTTCTTGTTTAGGTTATGTATCTACACAGAATTGAACATAGAAACCATTAGCACGTTTAACAATCTTGACTCGCTTAATTAACTTGATAGGGTATGTATGAATATCCCACTTACCCAGTCAAATTTAAGTTCACCACTACCTTGGCCTAAAGTACAATAAAGTATCTTCGCCACGCTCCGATACTTTATCTCTGTGGTTTTGGATCCCTGGGTTTTCCTATAGATAAGTTAAGATTTATTTTTTCTGAATATGCGCTATCCACTGATTAATCGGTTTAAAGGTACTTTATCAGGGGCATTCCTAGGTGGAATTTTAGCCAAGGATCCTGAATTCCAGCATCATCTTTGCTCTGATATCAGCAAAATAGCAATTCTGGGTGCTAAAAGCTTAATCGAGCTTGGGAAATTAGATATAAATAATTGGCTAGAGCGTCATCAAAAACAATCTCTTCATTTGGACGTAACTGATGGTGTCTTGCCAAAAGCTATTATTGCCACGTTACCAGTGACACTTTTTTTTCATGAAAACCCAACTGATCTGCGACAAAACTTGCTGCATTTGTCGCAACTATGGGACAATGACCCAGTTATCAGAGATGCCATACTGGCAGTAGGATATGCCATCGCCAAATCTTTTATTGAAAAACTTGATTCCCAAACCCTCATCCCGGAAACCATTGCCTTTATCGGGGAAACAAAGACGCTCACCCCACAACAATTACTAAAGGTTAATGATTTGTTAGATCAAGGATTTGGGTTAGAAAGGGCACAAACAGAATTGAGCAGTCAAGAACAGCCAAGTAATGCTATTGCTATGGCGTTTTACTGCTTTCTCAGTACCTTAGAACAGTTTCCTCTGGCGGTTTTGCGCTCTAATCAGAAGGATAATACCAGCCAAGGAAAAACTGAAAATTTGCACTGGCCAACCATCAGCATCATTACTGGTGCTTTATCAGGAGCTTACAATAGTACTGCGGGTATTCCTGTAAAATGGCAAGTTTTATTATGTCCAAACAATTTAGCCACTTGGAAACTAACAAATTTTTCCCAGGTGCTAGAATTAGCTGATGCACTTGTTGCTGTATGGTCAGGAGTGTATGATCTCGGCCTGCATCTAAAGAAGTACCCAGAGGAGGGATGTGTTAAATATAAAGAACAGCCTCAACTTTGCGTCTTTGCATCTCCTCGCGTTATCCAGTCGCGTTAACGTCATGGTTAACGTCCCACTTATAGGATAAAAATAGTAGTTAATGTAGTTTTATACTCCCCAGGTATAACCTTAGTCTCTAGGTAGCTATTGTGTGCAATCGGCTTAAACCAGATAATATCACCGATGATGTCATCGCCTTCACCGGAGCTTTGGCTTTTTTTAGGATTGTCTTGTTTTGAGTTATCAAAGTAAGCAGCCAGATATCATGAAAAAGCAGCGATTTTTTCAGTGTTTTCACAACCAAGAATACCAAAAACCAGAAATAGCACTCAGAACAATGGCAAAAACGGTCAGAATTCGACGAGGGATTGATGCGATATGTCTGGGCTGGGTGCATGAAAAGCGTTCCTCTGTTGTTTTGGCCATGGCTGTAGTATCCCTTACAGGGGTTATGGGGCATAAATTATATAACCAACCCCAGTTAGCAGTAGGTACTCTTGCACCAGAAACGATGAAAGCACCCTACACTGCTACCATTGAGGATAAAGAAGAAACAGAAGCCCAACGCCAAGCTGCCAGCAGAAGTTCGACACCAGTGTTAATGATCGATGTCCAAAAGACCGAAAGAATCAATAAAAATTTACAGCAACTTTTGGATCAAGGAAATCAAATTCGCACTGTTGCTGGAGTTTTTCCGTTTTTTGATACAACAGTTTTGTCCATTCCTACCCAGCATTATCTTCGCTCTTGTTCTGAGACAGAATGGAAAACACTACTGATAAATTTAGAAGACAATAGCCAACAGAAATCAGGGGTGTTAGTTGGCAAACACAAAAGTAATCTCAAAAATAAACAAGCAAGCACTACATATCTGCCTTTGTTACTATCATCCACGGTTTCACCGCTTCTAGAACACCGCAGTTTGTTTACCATCCTCAATTCAGGCAATATACCCCTTTTTACGTCTCCTTTAGCTCAAAAACCAGTTAATATTTCCCAAAACACTGAGTTTACTCAAGCAGTGGCGGAACTAAAAGCTTATGGTGCCACAAGTTCAAAACCAAACTTGGATTCACTCATAGTCCAAATTTCCCAGGTACGCCAAGCATACACCCAAGCGGAAATCCAACTTGTACGGCAAGATTTCGCCAATTCCAAGAAAGTTTATACCAACACTGCCCTGCTTCAATTATCAGATAAAGAATGGGGCCAAGCACAAAAGGGAATTCGCCAAAGTGCTGAAAAAATTCTTGCTCAAGGTATTCCCCAAGGATTACCCTCAAGTATTATCGAGAATGCCGTTAAGCTCACCATACAAGAATTAGTCCCAAAAAGTACTGAACCATTGGTAACAAAGTTACTATTGGTGGTGCTAGAACCAAATCTCAAGAATGATGAAGAACAAACTAAACGAAAAATACAGCAAGCATCAGATGGAGTATCACCCGTGATGCGGCAGGTGCAGCAAGGAAAGTTAATTGTCACCAAAGGAAAAGTTATTACTAAATGGCACTTTGATGTACTAGAGCATTATCAATTAATCCGCCGAGAGAATAATTGGCTTGAATTGACAAAATTAGCCAGTGTTGTCACCGTGGCAATTGGTATTTTTGTTTTAGTCGGAAGAAAAATGAAATGCAAATTGCGGCAGCGCGATTACCTGTTAGTTCTGCTGCTTACCCTCAGCACTCCCGGTATGCTAGCTCTTAGGCTACCATACACCACTTGGAGCGCGGTTGGTTTATTATTGGGTAGCTTCTACGCACCTGCTTTAGGCGTGACCGTTGTGGGACTGCTGCTGCTGATTTTACCAATGACATTGGAAATCAGCGTAATTTCCCTTTTGGCTGGTGGAGCGGCGGGAATATTAGGCAGTAGCATGGCGCAAAAATTGCGATCGCGCGAAGAATTGGCATTATTGGGTGTGGCCATCGCCATAACTCAAGGTGGGGTATACTTACTGATTAACCTGTTCATTGGTACAGCATTTGGCGGAGGTTGGTATAGGGTACTTCAAGAAGCGGGATTATTTGCTTTATCTGGTTTAGGCTGGAGTGTTGTGGCCCTTGGCTTAAGTCCTTATCTGGAAAAAGTATTTGATTTAGTTACCCCAATTAGATTAGCGGAACTGGCCAACCCTAATCGTCCCTTATTAAAACGACTGGCTACTGAAACCCCCGGCACCTTTCAGCATACTTTGTTAGTGGCTACTCTGGCTGAAGCTGCTGCGAAAAAGCTGGGATGTAATGTAGAACTTGTCAGAGCTGGAACTCTGTATCACGATATCGGCAAAATGCACGACCCTCTGGGCTTTATTGAAAATCAAATGGGCGGGCCAAATAAACATGAAACAGAGATTAAAGATCCTTGGCAAAGTGCAGCAATTATCAAAAAGCACGTTACTGAGGGGTTGGTAATGGCCCAAAGACACCTTTTACCCACAGCAATTCAAGCTTTTATTCCTGAGCATCAAGGAACAATGTTGATTGCCTATTTTTACCACCAAGCATTGGAAATGTCCCTGGAAGATCCCAACTTAACAGTAGATGAAGGGGATTTTCGGTATGATGGTCCTATTCCCCAATCACGGGAAACCGGAATAGTTATGTTAGCAGACTCCTGTGAAGCGGCTCTGCGATCGCTCAAAGATGCCACTCCAGAACAAGCCTTAACCATGCTCAAGAACATTCTTCGTGCTAAATGGCAAGACAATCAAATGGTAGATTCAGGGCTGACACGGGAAGAAATGTCACAAATCAGCCAAATATTTGTTGAAGTTTGGCAGCAATTTCATCACAAGCGCATTGCTTATCCCAAATTAAAAGCAGGTAGGTAAGACTTTTTAGCGGAAACGAATTGAATATACAGACTTTCATCTCACTAATGCGTTTATAAGAAAATCCAGGGTGCCAAAACCACCTAGATAAAGTATCGGGGCGTGGCGAAGATACCTTATTGTACTTTAGGCAGTGGATATAGGCGAGGGTAAAGCTTCTTTAGGAGCAGTCCATCAGGTGGTGTCGTGATGTCTTTGTTCTTCAATATATTTTTTAACAATCTCACTGCTAACATTGCCAGCAGTAGAGGCAAAATAAAAGCTTGTCCATAGACCAGGTAGTTTTAGCAAATGGGGGACTTTTGTCTAAGTAGACTAGAGGTTCTCTACCTTAAATGAGTAAAGCCCTTAGTTTCTATACCCTACTCTTTTCCACACCACCCAAAATCAAATTAATTGCTTCTTGAGTGTACTGCTCAATCATTTCTGGAGTCAGTAATTGCAAGTCTGGTTTAATGTGCTTGAGGTTTTCATAAGCGTGGAAATAAAAATTACAAATTCCCGCAATTTGGACAGTGACGAGAAATGGATCGATCTGGCGAAAACAACCCTCCATCATTCCCCGTTGTAAAATTTTAATAACGTACCCGAAATTTTCTTGCCAATTTCCCAACTTAAAATATTCCCCTTGATTTTGGTTCGCCTCTTGAAACCACAGCATCCCCCGTTGTCGGTGAACCGCTTCGTAGTCAATTACCTCCTTAATAAGGAGCTTCAAAGCTGTATCGGCTGGAAACTGATCCAGATTTAGCTGTTGAACACTTTCAGATATTTCCCCCAGGGGACGTTGCAGAACTGCTTTGTATAACCCTTCCTTGTTCTGGAAGTAGTAGTAAATCATTGCTGTAGTCACTCCCGCACCTTTAGCGATGGCCTCTGTCCTGGCCCCATTAAGCCCATTTTTGGCGAACTCTGCTTCTGCTGCATCGAGAATCTGCTTTTTTGTCGCCTGTGCATCCCGCACCTGACGGGGTTTTTTAGACGAAGGTTTTGATTGCGTTAAACGACCCACGGCTCACCATTATGCTAATGACTGATATCTTAACTAAAAATTTCGTTAGTAGTTGACATAGATGATGTAATTTACTAGTTTAATTAGTAACTAAAAAATTTAGTGAACAGGCAAAATCAGCTTACGTCAATATTAAAAATCCCACCTGCAATAATCCAATTATAAAACCCAACACACCACCTAAAGTTACAATTGCCTGCAATTCATTTTTCACAATTCCCTCAATTGCAGCTTCTAAATCAGCAGGTGAAGTTGATTTCACACGGTCAATAATCACTTGATCTATTGATAAGATTGGAATTACCTGGGCTACAATTTGCTCTAAATCTTTTTCTAAATATCTTTCTAAAATTGTAGCTAACTCTTGACTAACAACTTCTAAAGAAGAACTCACAGCAGGTGAAGTACTAAGACGATTAAGTAGTAATGTGGCGAGATTTTCCCATTTAACAGAATCAGTCAATCCTTGGAGTAAGTCACTACCACTCATCTGGATATAATGCCGCACACTTTCACGGGTAGTCTTTCGCAGCTGGCGCACTGTTCCAATAGGCAAGTTTTGTAATGATAAATCAAGCAAAACTTTTTTCAAGCGATCGCGCATTTGCAAAACTTCAACCAGTTCATTTAAACGGGCATTGGTAGCATCTTTCTCATCTAAGCAAAAAGTTCTCAGCCTTGTCAGAGTATTACGTAAACCAAATAAATTTGCTACTACCCAATAAGTACCACTAGTCTTTTCACGAAAGTTTTCATCAATAGTTTGAATAGTGCGATCAGTCAGAAAATCAATAATTACCTGGCGTAATACATCTGGGGGTAAAACCACCTCTAATAACCAATCAGCTAGCCTTGTTGCTTGTTCTTCACTCAGTTGTAATTCCAGCAATACCTGGTCAAAAATCTGATTTATTTGCGCCTCTAAAAAATCTTCTCGCCTTGCCAAAACTTTAAGTAAACGAGGCAATGATTCCCCTAACAAATCACGCAAAATTCCCGCCACAATCTTGGCGCTTTTCTCATTTTTATCAACTTTGATTTGTTCAAGTGCTAATTGCAACAACCATAAAATTGCTGACTGTACGCGTTCTGTTTGTAACAATCGCCGCGCTAGATTTTGCAATTCTTCTGGAGTCAGCAACGACCCCATAATCGTATTGGAAATGTTCTTAGCTAAACGTTCCTGGTTGCGAGGAATCAACCCAGGAGTAAATGGTACTTTTCGCCCAGTTATATAAATTGCTTGGTAAGGGCGAAACAGCATTTTGATGGCTATGTCGTTGGTGAAATAGCCAATAATTCCACCCAGTACTGGGGGTAATAAATAAAACCAGATTTGAGACCAATCCAAAGTAATAAATAAGAAAATGAGAATTTTTGAGGCATCAGTTACGAGTTAGAAGTTTTGCATTAAACCTCTAACTCGTAACTCATTTATTTACTACGAGCACTCCCATCATATCGTTCGCGATGGGGTAGTGTGTAACCGATGTAAAACCAACTTCACGAGCTAACCCCACTTGCTCTTGCCCAGTAGGGAAACGATCCAAGCTGGGATTAATATAAGCATATTCTTCTTTGAAACCCATCTGTTGGGCAAGTGGTACAACTATATTATTTAAATACCATTGTTGAAAAGCGCGAATCTGCTGATTTTTGGGTCGATGAAAATCTAAAATTGCTGCTTTACCCCCAGGCTTGAGAACACGGTGTAATTCTTCAAGGCTGCGGGGAATATCTTTAACATTTCTTAAACCATAGCCCATTGTCCCAGCATCGAAGTAATTAGCATTAAAGGGCAAATTGAGTGCATCGCCTTGTATCCAAGCGATAGCAGGTTCAGGGTACTGTCCTTGAGCGCGTACTTGAGCGACTGCTAGTAACTTGGGGGAGAAATCCACACCGTACACCTGTCCCATGGTTCCCACGTATCTTGCCAAACGAAAGGCTAAATCACCACTTCCACAGCATAAATCCAAGCAAGTATCTCCCGGTTTAGCTCCACTCCATTTGACTGTCATTTCCTTCCATATACGATGTTGTCCCAGACTCAACCAATTGTTCAACTCATCGTACACTGGAGCAATACGGTCAAAAATATCGCAAATTTCTTGATTCATTGCCTGTTTTTTACTGAATTTTCAATCGTTTGTTATTTTTTTTTATACTGAGTTGGTTTTCCTTGGCTGGAAAATACCCCGCCCCTTAATCTTTCCCCTCCTCAGCAAGAAATGGGAATTTTTCAGATATCCTGGTTGAGAAATAGTCAACTCCTAAAGATTACAATAGGAATTCCTAAAGAGAAATTAATCACCCTCTCAAGTAGAAGCTCCCACACCAGAATTATGACTAACCTACCTTCCAATGCTCAAAATCCTAACAATGCTCTGAACGATGATGTAGTAAAAGATTTACTACGAAAATTGAGGCAAAAACAAGGTAACTGGGTAGAGTGGGGAGTAGCGATCGCCTCGTTGCAAAAAGCAGGTTACAATCCCCAGCAAATTTTTGAGGAAACTGGATTTGAGCCGATACAACAAAATCAGGTAATTGTTGGCTCCCAAGTTTATAATTCTTTAGAAAAAGGTGGTGCTTCTGAGGAAATACGATCGCATTACGCTACACGGGGTAGTGATGTTTTATATGAACTGCGTCTGCTTACCCACGAAGAACGTGCTGCTGCGGCTGAACTTACCTTTATCCACAAACTTGATCTTGAAGAAACGCGGGAACTAGCAAAAGCAATTAAGGATTTTTCCCGCTTGCGGAACTTACCAACAGGTTTTTCTGCCCATCCTGGTGATGCTGTTGCCTATCAAGCTTGGAAGTTAGCACGGCAATATACAGATTTGCAAGAGCGATCGCGTCTAATTGCCAAGGGTCTAAAATTTGCCCACACCCCCACAGCTAGAAACAAAATTGAACAGTTATTAGTTGATTTTACTGTAGTTTCCCAGCGACCCGCCCCCATTTTACCTTTTTATCGCTTTGAGTCGGAAGACGAATTACCCCGCATTGTGCCGGTAGTGGGAGAATTACCATTAACACCACAAGATTTAAAAAGTGTCCCTCTGGTAGAAAACCTGGAACCATTTGGTTTGGTTCAATTTGCTGGGGAACAGGCTTGGGTACCATTACCGGGTTGGCAAGTATTATTAAGTTCAGAAGATCCTGTGGTGATTTTATGTAATAGCGATCGCCTCCCTAACCAGGACAACAATTTACCAAAACCCGTGCTGGTGGTTGTAGACCGCGCCGCGCGCCAATGGGATGACTCCAGCTATTTTGTGGTTGAACACAATGGTGAATTAGATTTTCAGTGGTTTGACAGCGATCCACAAATTCCTCTGCTGGGGCGAATCATTGTCATTGTCCGTCCTAAGAAAATTTTTGATGATGTGATCAGCAAAGATTCCTGGCAAATTGACGAGTAATGTTAAATGACAAATCTAACACTGTTCTTAGGGGTTGATTTGGTAGGCTCTTGGGTGAATTTCACTGATACAGATTCTGATACTTCAGAAATTAATGTATCACATGTATCATTATTTTCATGATCTGCCTTAGTGGGTTTTTGCAGAAAAGCGATTGCATAGTCTTGTCATAGGTTGATCGCTTTTCTTAGAGGATGTTTGTCAAGTCATGATTAGTGTATCGAATATTATTTGACCCCTCCCTAACCCTCCCCTTGTAAGGGGAGGGAACTGGATTTGATTGTTTTTTGTGTGTTCCCTGTTCCCTGTTCCCTGTTCGCTAAGATAAAAATTACCTGTTGAAAACTTATCAAACATCCTCTTACATACTTTTAGTAAAGTCTGGAAACGACAATTATTACCAAATTTGTCAAAAGTCATGTCCTAACCAATACTTAGCCGATACTAAATATGAAAGTTTATTAATTTTTTATACCCAGACTAAAGTAATTATGGGTTAACTGGTAGGATGTGTCTGATTGTAATTTCTGATAGTTTTCTGTACGCAAGGCCATTGATCGTTTGTTTAATCTGTCTGATATGGGTGTGGCAAAAAACTCCCAGCATTTTGCAACATGATCTGATTTTACTTCGTATATAGATTGAGTCTGTATCAAAGCTGTGCTGGTGGTGGGGCTACCACTTGAGTTGGTCTAGTACAAGTTTGATGGGAGTTTGATTGACGGCGGCGGTAGAATCATTCATCCGGGTGTAGAAATTATATTTGAAACTGATGCTGGGGGAACTGGAGAGACAGATGTTAAAACAGGTGACATTCTCGCACCTGGTAATTACACCCTGACCCTGGAGAGCCGTAGTGATGGTTTCGTCAGCACGAACGGACGCTTACTTGATGGTAATGAAGATGGTTTCCCTGGTGGTAACTTTGTGCGCCAATTTACCGTAGAGAGCCAGACATCACCAGTCCTCACCTTACCTGACTTTAGCCGCGCCCCTGGTCAAGAAGTAAACATACTTGGGGGTGGTCAATTCAATCCTTTACCCATCCGCATCACCAATGCCGGTGGTGTAGACAACATTAGCTTTACCTTGCAGTATGACCCAGACCTGCTGGCTGTTACAGGAGCAAATGTAGCCGTATCGGGTTGGAATTTAAATTCTGACTTCAATACACCAGGACAAGCTCAGTTTACCCTCAGCGGACCTGCCCTCAATGCTGATACCGACTTAATCACCTTGGATGCTCAAGTTCAACAGACAGCAATCTACGGTGCTAAAGGTGTACTGCAAATACTTCCCGGTGCGGGCTTAGTAGGAGACAGTGCGGTACAGCTGGTAGCATTAGTGGGAGATACGACCAAAACAGAAGGCTATCTTTCTACAGATGCGGCCTTAATTTCTCGGGTAAATGTGGGACTTGATTCAGGATTTAGAGCTTTCCCTGTGACTGATCCCCTGATTATAGGAGACGCTACCAACAACGGAATTATAGATGCGGCCGATGCAACCTCTGTGGGCCGAGCATCCGTGGGTCTACTTAGCCCATTCCTCCCAGCATTGGTGGTTTAATCATACCACGAGTATTCAAAGATGCAGATGGGGCGGTGATCGCCGCCCCTGTAACTTGTCTAATTTTATTACAGCGGTAAAGTTGATAGGGAACACCTATGCGATAGTGCTGTGCAATGTCTATAGTACAAACACTATCCCCGGAGAGTCCCACATCCTGGGGATAATCCCGTTTTCTCATTCCTGGACTAACAATCCATAAATTCATCTGATCTGTTACTGGTGTTGGTATTTGATCAAGCCTATTCCAAAAAGCAGATGAATAAAGAGATTTGTCTAAAAAAGCCAAACTATCAAAGTTATTCAAACTAACTAGAACACCAATGTTTGTATTACCTCTAACTTTTGCCAATGCCAAAGCAAAACTCAATCCCAATGCCACATCCTGATAATTGTCGTACCCTACCACAAGCATTAACGGAACAGAGGGTTCTAAATTCATTTTTTGGGCAACTTGCTCAGGTTGGAAAGGCTTTTGCAAGACTAAATTAGAAACTACAAAAATACAACTAAGAATACCAACCACCAAAGTGATAAATTTTGATTTGTGAATTTTGCTAATACTAGCTGCCAACAAAGCCGCAAAACTTGGATAATAAACAAAGTTATAGCGCGGAACAACAGTTATGTCTTTATCTAATAAATAGGCTATGCCAACAAATTGCATTAACACAACAATAGTAAAACTTAAAAGCGTTAATGTTGCTAAATGAGTTTTATTATCTAACCACAGCAATTTTAACCCCTTCCATACTTCCCACCCCAACCAAATACCAAAACTTAGCATCAAAAAGCCACAAGTAGCTGTAATTAGCAAAGGTTGATTTTCTACCGGTAAAGAAATCACCATTAAAATCCAACCAATTAAAGTTTGATATAGTGGCGCAATGTGCATAGTAGCAGGTAACCAATTGGTTTCAGCACTTTGAAAATGACTAAACATTACTGGCAACCATGGGAAAAAACTAATCACGACTCCAATAATTGATAGCACTAAAATGAGAGAAGTTTTACCCTTTTTCAGGAGCTTAGTCTTACCCGAATACGTCAATACAAGTAATGTGATAATTTCAGCAATGAAGGCCAAAATAAAAAAGTAGTGAACATAGAAACCAATACTATTAACAATAGACCATAAAATCACTACCCAAACTCTAATGCGTTGCTGCTCAAAAATATCCTGCTGAATTTGCATTAGTCCTAATAACGCCAAAGTTATCAGGAACATGGGCATGGTATAGTGCCGTGCTTCTTGGGAAAGGTAAACAGCAAAGGGAGAAACAGCCATAATTAAGGCGGCGATGATTCCCGATGTTGGAGAAAAAGCAGTGCGGTTGACAAAATAAATCGCGCCGATGGTACCCACGCCAAATACAGCCGGGAGCGATCGCAATTTTGCCACCCAATGTGAACCCAAGGGAATCATCCACCCCAACCATCTGTACATTGCACAAAAAAACAAAGGCGGATGGGTAGACTGATTAGCCAAATTTTCGGCAATTTGCTCACAACTAATCCCAGACTGGTAAGTGAAAATTTCTGAGACTCTTTGCAGAGGGAATAGGATATTTAAGGGCAAATCATGGTAATTTTGTCCAAAACTGAAAATAGCAGTAATTATCTCATCCATCCATAAAGGTTTTAAGTCTAAATGCCAAAAGCGCAAGACTGCACCAAGTGCCATCGCTGCGGCTAACCCTAGATAATGTAGATACAGTTTGGGATTTGTCATTATTTACTGATTCTTTACATGGCGTTTTGCAATTCGCAGAAGACCTTATCATACAGCAGTGAGTATTGTCCTTAAGCCTTCTCGGTTTTCTAAACCTGAGATTTCTGAAGATTCCATAAAGGAACTTTCTTAGGTTGACTTAAATAGCCCCTACCGATGCCGCCAATATTAGTTCCTAGCATCACCGCTACCTTTTCCAGCTGATTTTCCTGAAAAATGCTAGGTCTGCGGTTTGACAATTTCAACTTCATTTAAAACCTAAAAATTTATGTTAGAAGCTGATTTCACCGATACTGTACCTCAAGAATCCTTAATATCAAAATTACAAGAGAAGATTTTGGTAATTCGCAATAGTCTACGCCAAGGACAACGACAAATGGCTGATTGGGAATCTGGACCCTTGGCTGTTTCTGCTGTTCCTGGGGCTGGTAAATCCACTGGTATGGCCGCAGCAGTAGCCATCGCCATTGCTCGTCAATACCAAATTTTTGCCGAATCACGCCCATGTTCTCGTCGTCAAATTGTAGTTGTTACCTTTACTCGTTCAGCAGTTGCCAATATTAAAGCAAAAATTGGCAAATACTTAAAAGAATTATCTTTACCTCAGACAGGGTTTGCTGTTTATACCCTCCATGGACTGGCTTTGAATATTGCTAGTCGTTACCCAGATTTATCTGGCTTAGAATTAGATAATGTCACATTAATCACACCCAGTCAAAGCCATGGTTTTATTCGTACAGCGGTAGAACAATGGATTACCAACAATCCAGCACATTATTCTCGGTTACTAGAAGGTCATCAATTTGACGGTGAAGAAACAGAAAGATTACGTCGTCAGTCAGTTTTGCGAACAGAAGTGTTGCCAGATTTAGCTACTACAGTGATTCATGAAGCTAAAAGTTCTGGGATACTACCAGAACAATTGCGACAGTGGAGTGAACAAACCAAAGATGAATATGCAATTTTGCAGGTGGCGGCGGGATTGTATGAACAATATCAAAACTTAATGCGATGGCGTGACTTTATAGACTACGATGATATGATTTTAGCCGCCTTGCGGGTACTCAAAAATGAAACTCCTCGTCGCATCGAGCAGAAGCAAGTTTTTGCGGTATTTGAAGACGAAGCTCAAGATTCCAGCCCCTTACAGACCCAGCTACTCGAAATTTTAGCAAGTGATGACGGAGAATCTCCCCATTCCCCACTCAACCTAGTGCGAGTTGGTGATCCTAATCAAGGGATTAACTCAAGTTTTACTCCAGCTGATCCGATTTATTTCCGTCAGTTTTGCCAAGTGTGCTATGACGTTGGCAAACTAGCAACAATGGATCAAGCTGGACGTAGTAGCACAATTATTATTGCTGCTGCAAACTTTACCCTAGAATGGGTAAACAACCTTTATCAACGTAAAAATCAACCATCTCCCCCACTTCCCTTTCGTGCTCAAAAAATCCGCCCCGTTGATATCGGCGATCCTCAAACAAATGCTAATCCAGTAGCAGTAGGACGAGGACTAGAACTGTGTACCCCCCGTGATATCTGTCACACAGTTGAATTACTGTCTCAAAGGGTGATTGAGTTGTTTAGTCAACACCGGACAAAAATTAATGCAGCAATTTTGGTGCGCGAAAATCGCCAAGGACGCTGGCTAGCAGAAATGCTCGCAGCTGTATGTAAAGAGCATCAAATTACACTTTATGAAGTAGGAGAACGCGATCGCCGTTGTCATATACCCCAGGAAATTTTGGCATTACTGCAATTTTGCCATCGCCCCCATTCTCCCGAATACCTCAAAGCTGCTTTAGATGTATTATTACAGCGTCAATTAATTCCTACCCAAGACCTCAACGCTCTTGCTAGTCTACCAGAAGAATTTTTGTATCCCAGCCCTTTAGCAGCACCCCAATCAGACACAGTAAAAAAAGCAGCGCATTTATGTCGTAGTTTACTCCGCGCTCGCTTGGAGCTTCCCCTGTATCAGCTGATTGCCTTTCTGTCCTTAACGTTAAAATACGACCAAGGTGAATTGGCCACTGCTGACAAACTCGCAGAACGGGTAAACCAGCAAACATATGACAACAGTTCAATGGGAACAATGCTGTCAGCTTTGAGTGAAATCGTCAATTCTGAACGTTTTGAATCGGTGGAAACAGATGATTTAGAAGCCCGTTATACTCGTCCGGGTCAGTTGACCATTATCACTATGCACAAAGCCAAGGGACTAGATTGGGACTATGTGTTTATCCCCTTTCTACATGAAAAGTCAATTCCTGGTAAGTTTTGGGTTGCTCCCAAAAGTCAGTTTTTAGGTAAGTTTACTTTATCGGAAGTTGCCCGAGCCCAAATTCGCACGGCGCTACATGGTAAATCTCATATACCTAATGTGTACCAGGCCTGGGAAGAAGCAGAACATTTAAAAGTGTCTGAGGAATACCGTTTACTATATGTGGCTATGACACGAGCAAAGCGTTTGTTATGGATGTCTGCATCACAACAAGCGCCTTTTTCGTGGAGTAAACCGGAAAATGTACAAGCAGAACCTCCTTGTCCTGTTTTTGTGGCATTACAACGCCAGTTTCCTGAATGTGTAGTTGATTTGCCACAAGATTTCAGGAAATAGTATATAATGATGGATTGTGTCGAATTAACGTTAGACCATGCCTAAACTCAAGACTCGTAAAGCAGCGGCGAAGCGATTCCGTGCCACTGGTAGCGGTAAAATTGTCCGTCGCAAAGCTTTTAAAAGCCACCTTTTAGAACACAAATCTTCTAACAAAAAGCGTAACCTGTCCAAAACTGCACTGGTACACGAACGGGATGAAGAGAATGTGCGGTTGATGCTTCCTTATTTGTAAATTGTTCAGGAAATAAATTATGACAAGGGTAAAACGCGGTAATGTAGCTCGTAAACGCCGCAATAAAATTCTCAAACTAGCTAAAGGTTTTCGTGGTTCTCACTCAACTTTGTTTAGAACCGCTAATCAACAGGTGATGAAGGCGCTACGGAGTGCCTACCGCGATCGCAAAAAGAAAAAGCGTGATTTTCGTCGCCTGTGGATCACCCGTATCAATGCGGCTGCAAGGCAACACGGTTTGAGTTACAGCCAGTTAATGGGCAACTTGAAAAAAGCCGATATCCAACTCAATCGGAAAATGTTGGCGCAATTGGCAGTTCTTGATCCCAGTAGTTTCGCCAAGGTTGCTGAATTGGCAACTCAAGCTCAAGGATAAAGGTGGTGACGGATGAATAACCGATGTAACAGATGGCTAACAATTAATCCGTTACATCTGGTATTGTCCGCTAGTTTATTTTGTATTTTCTGCTTTTGTTGGGGATTTACGACATGTGCCGCCCAAATGCCAGAAATTCAGCATCGAGGTTATTTAATTATTGGCGTTAAAGATAACTTACGCCCCTTGGGATTTAGGGATGCTCATGGTAACTTACAAGGCTTAGAAATTGACTTGGCAAAGCGCCTGGCATTGGATTTGTTAGGTAAACCGGATGCAGTAAAATTACAACCTGTAGCTAACCGCGATCGCTTATCTTTAGTCTTAAACAAGAAAGTTGATTTAGTGATTGCCAGGGTAACAGCAAATGAGTCCCGTGCTCGTTTAGTAAGTCTGAGTGTTCCTTACTACTATGATGGTGCTACAATAGTTACAAAGAATACTTTTGTGCGTCAGCTAAGTGATTTAGCCAACCGGAAAATTGCTGTAATCAACAACTCCAGCACAATTGCCCAAATACGCTACTATGCTCCAAAAGCAGAGTTAGTGGGAGTTAATTCATATCAGGAAGGGCGAAGCCTCACAGAAAACAATACAGTGGTAGCCTTTGCTGCTGATGCCACTGTCCTGAGCGGTTGGGTACAACAATATCCCCAATACCGACTTTTGCCCACCAAGCTATCAACTGAACCGTTGTCTGTAGTTATGCCTAAGGGATTACAGTACGATGACTTAAGACGACAAGTAAATCAAGCGATCGCTGAATACACAGCAACAGGTTGGCTAAAACAACGTGTTGAATATTGGGCTTTGCCCTAAGCTAGTGCTGAATCATCAAGTAAAGAAATCTTTCCCTCATCTAAATTAGTGTTCAATAATAGATACAGAACTAACTTTTAATATTTTTATTTGCAGGCAATGGATCAAAACTTAGCCATTATTTATCTCTCAATTTTTGTAGGTCTGCTTTTATTCGTAGTTGTCAGCGTTTTCCGCCAAATCATCAAAACCCGTAAGCGTGAAACTGCCTTGTCAAGGCTACGTAGAAAGTTGGAGAAAGAAAAAGGTACGGCTCAAGAATATTATGAGTTAGCCAGTATTTATTCAGAAAAAAAATTATTTTCTCAGGCGGTGGCACTATTTCAAAAAGCTATTAAAGCGGCTGAAGAAGAACAAGAAAATAGCGCCCCTATTTACAACGGACTGGGCTATGTTTACTTTAGCCAAGAGCAATATGACTTAGCAATTCGTCAATATAAAGAAGCTCTAAAACTTCAGCCAGACTACGTTACAGCACTGAATAACCTTGGACACGCCTACGAACGGAAAAAATTAACTGCTCAGGCGCTACAAATGTATGAAGAAGTACTAAAGCTTGCCCCCAATAACACCATTGCCAAGCGCCGGGCTGAATCTTTACGACGCTTGGTGTCTGTTTAACCACATATGTGGGCAAAGTCATGAAAAGTCAAAAATGAAACACACCTGTTAATATGCTTACTTTAACCCAACGTCAAGGGGCTAATCCTCATGTCGCTGTCACTTTCACCCTGGCACTTACAGCGGAAGAACGCACCCGCAGTCGTCATCGTTGGGAAACTGAAGATGGCAAAGTTGTATTTTTGCGTTTACCCAGAGGCACATTACTGCGAGATGGTGATATTTTGCAAGACGGAACTAATAGTAATTTAGTCAGAATTACTGCCAAACCAGAATCAGTTTTAACTGTTTTTTCTGAAACACCGCTTTTGTTAATGCGAGCAGCATACCATTTAGGAAATCGCCATGTACCTGTAGAAATTACCTCTAGCTATTTACGCTTGTTACCAGATTCAGTTTTACGTAGGATGCTAGAACAGCTGGGGCTATCAATTAAAGAGGAAATTGTACCATTCTACCCAGAATTAGGCGCTTATGGACACCATCACCCTCACTAATGCTAATTTTTTATCCATATTGCAGTTAACTAGCCCTGGGTTGCCTGTGGGAGCATATAGCTATTCTGAAGGATTAGAAATGCTGGTGGAAAATGGCACTATTTCCCATCAAGCCAGCCTCAAACATTGGTTACAGGCGGAATTGCGTTATGGTGCAATTCGGTTGGATGGGGCTGTGATGGTACGTGCTCAGGAATCGGCTAGCATTGGGGATGTATCAGCTTTATGTAGTTGGAATATGTGGTTATCTGCTGCTAGAGAAACCGCGGAATTGCGGGCATCTAGTTGGCAGATGGGGCGATCGCTAACTCAGTTGTTGGGTAAATTAGAACCGGAAATTATACCTTTAGTCAATGCTGTGGGTAATCCTGGCAATTATGCCATCGCTTTTGGCATTGCTGTTGCTCATTGGCAAATAAATATTCAAGCTGCTTTGTTGGGATATTTGCATAGTTGGGCTAGTAATTTAATTACTGCGGGGGTGAAACTCATTCCTTTGGGTCAAACTGCGGGACAAGAGTTACTGTTGGAATTACAACCATTAATTAGCAATGTTGTAGGGGAAATACTAGCCTTGCAGGATGACGAACTTAGCTGTTGTAGTTGGGGTTTATCCTTGGCAAGTATGCAGCATCAAACTCAGTATACAAGACTGTTTAGGAGTTAGGTAAAAGACAATGAGTGCATTGCGTGTTGGAGTAGCAGGACCAGTGGGTTCGGGAAAGACGGCTTTGGTAGATGCTATGTGTAAGGCTTTGCGTGACCAGTATCATCTGGCGGTAGTGACAAATGATATTTATACCCAAGAGGATGCTCAATTTTTGGTGCGTTCTCAGGCCTTAACAAGCGATCGCATTTTAGGGGTAGAAACTGGCGGTTGTCCCCACACAGCAATTCGGGAAGATGCTTCTATGAACTTGGCTGCTATTGAACAATTGGAAAACCAATTTACTAATTTAGATTTAGTCTTTTTAGAAAGTGGCGGTGATAACTTAGCAGCTACCTTTAGTCCAGAATTGGTAGATTTAACAATTTACGTCATCGACGTGGCTGCTGGTGATAAAATTCCCCGTAAAGGTGGACCTGGTATTACTAAATCTGACCTATTAGTAATTAATAAAATTGACCTTGCACCCCATGTTGGTGCAGATTTAGATATCATGAGACATGATGCCCAAAAAATGCGCGGTGACAAACCTTTTATTTTTACAAATTTGAAAACTCAAGAAGGGCTGACAGATGTAATTCAATTTGTAGCGTTACATAAACAATAGATAGTTTGATAGCTAAAAAACGAAAGACCCCTGTGTAAGGAGTCTTTTGTATTGAATAATAGACCTGGCATCGAGCTATTGTTGCAGAGGGCGACCCCTAAACTATCGTTGCCGCGGCGGCGTTTCACCTCTGAGTTCGGGATGGTATCAGTGTGGTTCCACCGTGCCATAGACACCAGGAAAGATTGTAGAGTCAGAGACCCTGAAGACTGCAAGTAACGCGAAAATGTAATGAGAGGTCAAGCCCTCGGTCTGTTAGTACACCTCAGCTGCATACATTACTGTACTTCCACTTAGTGCCTATAAACGGGTGTTCTGCCCGTGACCTTACCTACTTAAGTAGTGAGAGCACTCATCTTGAGGTGGGCTTCCCAC
>WGNO01000014.1 GCA_016124525.1 Nostoc sp. RI_552
AATATTTTCAAGGTTCGGCGCTCCTTCGGACTGCGCTGCTTTGCGCTTGTCTCTCAGGCACTTATTTAATATAGCGAGTCTACATAACTTTGTCAACACTTTTTCCAAAAAAATTTTTCCTTTTTTTTCATGCCTCTGAAAGCCTTATGGGGTAATAATTTTAGGCTATAGTATTCCCGGAAATCAAAAAGAGACTATAGTTTGTGAACAAATTTGGTGTTTTACCGCCAAGGGTGGTTTTAGATCCTTTACTGCGTGGCTGGTTGCTGGAAGATATCGGTCGGGGCGATCGCACTACAAATAGCCTACTATCTGAAAATGTCACTCCAGGAACAGCCAAATGGGTGGCTAAAGCACCAGGGATAGTTGCTGGCTTACCAGTTGCAGCCAGGGTGTTTCAGCTTCTCAATGAAAAAGTGAGTTTTGTACCTGTTGTGGCTGACGGTGCAAGATGTGAACCAGGACAAGTAATAGCCGAAATTCATGGTTCCCTAGATGCGCTGTTGATGGGTGAACGCCTGGCGCTTAACTTAGCTATGCGTTTGAGTGGAATTGCTACGCTCACTAATATATATGTAGAGCAAATTGCGGATTTACCTGCTCAGTTAGTGGACACGCGCAAGACTACACCAGGGCTGAGACTATTAGAAAAGTACGCTAGTGCTGTGGGTGGGGCGATGAATCATCGGATGGGTTTGGATGATGCAGTGATGATTAAGGATAATCACATTGCTGCGGCTGGAGGAATTGGCGAAGCCATCACCCACATTCGTTCCCAGATTCCTTACCCTCTGACAATTGAGGTGGAAACGGAAAGTTTAAACCAAGTTAAAGCGGCTTTAAATCATCAAGCCGACATGATTATGTTGGACAATATGCCTGTGGAAATGATGCGTCAGGCAGTGCTTTTGATTCGCCAGGAGGATAGTAGAGTGAAAATAGAGGCTTCTGGAAATGTGACTTTAGAAACTATTCGCGCTGTTGCAGAAACAGGTGTTGACTATATATCTAGTAGTGCGCCCATTACTCAGTCTAAGTGGTTGGATTTGAGTATGAGGATTAGGATTTAAAATTGATCCTCATCATCTCATTAGTACCCATTTTTTCTCACTTTGCGAAATAAACAACAGGAACTAGGCTGGACAGATTATCGTTTCACTAATTTCCTACATATTGAGAGATGGTGGGAGATTATTTTCGTTCTTCGGTACTTTTTATGGATAACCCAGTTCAAAATCATTGAAAGCCTTATTGTGTCGGCATTTCATTGAAAATATTGGGCATAATTGTTTATAACCCTTAACCCGTAAGGGTTTTGTTGTTATCAATCCTCGATTACCATAAAATCTACGCAAGAACTATTATTTTTAGTGTTTATACAATGATTAGTTTAAATTCTCCAGTGTTTTTAGGCTTCAATCAATCTCGTCAACTTGACACTGACCCACAAGAAAATACTGATGTTTATTTTTCTAATCATCCACAATGGAATCATGACTCTGGATGGAAGAATACTTTAAATAATCTGCGTCTTATTATCCAACCAGTTTTATTATTTTGGTGAATTTATCCATGGTTAACTATTTCCCCGAATTCAGATTTTTTACTGGGATTCAATCATTTAATTGCCACAATGAATAATTTATTACTATTAATCAGCTAAATAGGCAATTTTTTTTATAAAAATATATTTTTTCACACTTATCTTTAAGTATCAACTTCAGTACTACCAGTCTGCAAGTTAACTGAAACTGAGCACAAATTCCCCTGTTCAAAGCTTAATTTTATCTATATTGCAGTTATTTCTGTTACCACTACGAAAATATAGTTAATTTTAATATAAACAATTTACCTGTAAGTGTCTGCGCTAAAATGGGGGCATTGGGGTAAAAATCTCTGCCAATAATTTGAAGAAATGACCAATTTTTACCCAATTCAGTAACAATGTCTCAAGAGAATAACGAATCAATTCAGATTCAGCAGATAGCTAGTCTTAGACCAAAACATTTTGCTGATTTAATTAGAGCAGCCCAATTAATTTTCGACCCTGGGGCGGGACTTACAGGTAGACGTATAAAAATTAATTGGCAGGATTTCGGCATTCCTCGTAATGTGGAAAAAAATCTCAAAGAACTTGGTCTGCAATATCAATATGCTTCCCCCCACGTTCCTAGTGATATTATTTGGAGTCAATTAACTCCTGAAACTAGAATTTGGTTTCTCGACAATAAAGATGAATTGTGGCGGTTTGAAGAAGCCTTCCCGGCACTAGATGAAGACTAGGGTTTGGCAGAATTTTCTATTGTTTGGTAGGTATACCAATGTTTGAAGGTGCGCTGAATTTGCAATGAACCGCAAAGGACGCGAAGGGCATAAAGAAAGAGGTCAATAGATATATTTGGCTTAACCTGATCAAGAATCCCCGAAGTCTGAGCAAAATCCCGGTCACAAAACAAAAATCCCCGCCCTATAAAAGGACGGGGAGTGTTAATTGCACTAAATTAGCTTAAACTCCGCAGTTCAACTCGCCAGCTTTCTGGCTAAAGCGGTGATTTTCGCGGTAGTCTACAGGACAATCGATAACAGCGGGTACATCTTGGGCGAGGGCTTCTTTCAGGACTGGGATTAAGTCAATAGTGGATTCAACTCTGTAGCCTTTTAAACCCATGCTTTCCGCTAGTTTGACGAAATCAGGATTACCAAAATGGACAAAGGATGAATTACCTTTGCCAAATTGATTTTCTTGCTTCCACTCAATTAACCCATAGCCACCATCATTAAAAATTAAGGTGACAAAAGGAGTACCGACACGTAAAGCTGTTTCTAATTCCTGGCAATTCATCATAAAGCCACCGTCACCAGTAGCTGCTACAACTTTGCGGTTAGGAAAAACCAGTTTTGCTGCTAAAGCACCGGGAATAGCAATACCCATGGCGGCAAAACCATTAGAAATCAAACAAGTATTAGGACTATGACTGTGATAATGTCTGGCAATCCACATTTTATGCGCGCCAACATCGGAAATGACAATATCATCTGGCCCCATTACTTGCCGTAAGTCGTAAATTAATTTTTGCGGCTTAATGGGAAAACAATCATCATTAGCATACTGTTCGTAATCAGCACGAATATTTCCCCGTAAGCTGATGGCATAAGGATTGGGTCTATTCTGTCTATCTGCCAATTTCAAAATTTCATTCAGAGAATCAGAAATATCTCCTATTACTTCAACACTGGGAATATAACTGCTATCAATTTCTGCGGGATTGGCTGCAATATGAATAATAGGAATATCGCCTTGAGGATTCCATTTCTTGGGAGAAAATTCAATCAAATCATAGCCAATAGCAATTACCAAATCTGTATGGTCAAAGCCACAGTTAATAAAATCTTTTTGTTGTAATCCCACTGACCACAAAGCTAAGGGATGAGTATAGGGGATTACACCTTTACCCATAAAAGTATTCGCCACAGGTATATTCATTTGCGTGGAAAATTGAGTCACCGCATCGCTAGCTTCAGCTCGAATTGCTCCATTACCCACCAATATAATCGGATTAACTGCTTGAGAAATTGCTGCGGCAGCAGCCCGAATAGAAGCAAAGGAAGCATAGGTTTTTTGGATGTTATCCTTTTGTAACGGCTTTCCTTCTACGGGCATAGCAGCAATATTTTCTGGCAAATCGATGTGGACTGCACCGGGTTTTTCAGTTTGCGATCGCTTGAATGCTTTCCGGACAACTTCTGGTGTAATACTGGGACGGACAATCTGTTTATTCCACTTAGTAACTGGGGCAAACATAGCCACCAAATCTAAATATTGATGGGATTCGATGTGCATTCTATCAGTTCCCACTTGACCAGTAATTGCCACCAAAGGCGCGCCGTCTAGGTTAGCATCTGCTACTCCGGTCATTAAGTTTGTTGCCCCAGGTCCTAAAGTAGAAAGACATACTCCAGCTTTTCCTGTTAAGCGCCCGTAGACATCCGCCATGAATGCTGCACCTTGTTCATGACGAGTAGTAATAAATTGAATAGAAGAATTTTTTAACGCTTCTAAAACGTGCAGGTTCTCTTCACCGGGAAGACCAAAAACATATTGCACGCCTTCATTTTCTAGACACTGCACCAACAATTCAGCTGTATTCATTTGATTTCCTCACTGGTTATCAATTAAGGCTAGGGACTAGGGAATTGACTGATGACTAATCACTTTAGCCACACAGTTTTCACATTGACGAACTCATGTATCCCTTGAATACTCAACTCTCTGCCGTATCCAGAACGCTTAATGCCTCCAAAGGGTAAGCGGGGGTCAGATTTAACCATGCTGTTGATAAATACTGCACCTGCTTCAATTTCGGCAATTAGGCGATCGCGTTCTTGGTGATTATTTGTCCAAGCACTTGCACCTAAACCAAAGGGTGTGGCATTAGCCAATTGAATAGCTGCATCAATATTTGGCACACGGAATAATAGTGCCACTGGTCCAAAAAATTCTTCCTGTGCAATCGCACTATCTGGGGGGATATCTGTAATAATCGTCGGTGGGTAAAAGTTGCCGGGACGATGTGATAAAGGACTTCCACCAATGAGGACTTTACCACCACTGTTAATAGCACTTTGCACTTGTTGGTCTAAATCTTGGAGAATATCAGGGGTAGCCAGTGGACCTAGATCAGTATCTGGTTCCATGGGATCGCCCACTTTCAGGGCCAAAAATTTCTCTGACAATAACTTTTCAAATTCAGTAGCGATGGACTCTGCAATGATAAACCGTTTTGCTGCTATGCAAGATTGCCCGTTATTCAACATCCGGGCTGTGGTAGCAGTGACCACTGCTGTTTCTAGATCACCGCTTTCTAACACAATAAACGGGTCACTACCTCCCAATTCCAAAACAGTTTTTTTAATTTGTTTTCCGGCCGCGGCTGCCAGGGATGCACCGGCGGGTTCGCTACCAGTTAAGGTAGCAGCTTTCACCCGGTCATCAGCCATAACATCGGCAACTTTGGCTGCACCAATTAATAGTGTTTGAAAAGCGCCTTGAGGAAAACCTGCCCGATGAATAATATCTGCAATAGCTAAAGCGCATTGTGGTACGTTAGAAGCATGTTTGAGCAAGCCGACATTTCCCGCCATTAGCGTAGGTGCGGCAAAACGAAACACTTGCCAAAATGGGAAGTTCCAAGGCATGACGGCGAGAATTACGCCCATAGGTTGATAGCGCACAAAACTGTGGCTAGCGTCGGTTTTAACAGTCACATCAGCCAGGAAACTAGGTGCGTATTCAGCGTAGTAGTTACAAACGAGAGCGCATTTTTCAACTTCTGCGATCGCCGCTTGATAGGGCTTACCCATTTCCAGAGTGATTAATTTAGCGAAATCGGCTTTTTCTTGCTCTAAAATTATCGCCGCTTTTTCTAGCCATTGCGATCTCTGATAAAAACTGGTTTGACGATAGTGTTGAAAAGTCTGACCAGCCAAATCTAGTTTAGAGGCAATTTCTGCATCTTTGAGAGGCTCAAAGATTTTAATCGTCTCCCCAGTAGCGGGATTAATGGTGGCGATAGCCATGACCTGACCTCCCGTTCAAAAATAGCTTGAGGTAGCTTCCTAGTGTTACACAGATCTAGTGAGGAAGCTATATCCAAATTTTAGACTTTTGCTCAAGGGTAATTTTTCAATAGTTAAATAGCCGTAATTATTTTTATATTTAAATATACCTGCCGTATAAATGTAATTTGTTAAATTAGACACAATATAAAATCGCACTTGATATCTTTGACCGCTGCGATTTCATTAAAATCAAACTTTACCTTTAACCCCTCTCCTTGGGGAGGAGAGGAGAAAATTAGAGAAAATTAAACAAAACTAAATTAGTTTGACAGCACGCAAACCAAACAACAGACCTACGGCTATGCCCATAAACAAAGTCAAAAAGCCAATATAAGCTATTACTCCCAACATTGATTTTTCTCCACAATAGTTAACTAATCTATTGAATCACGGGGAATAGGAAATGGGGAATGGGTGATGCAGAGTAGAAAAATGCTGCCTCATCTCGCCTATCTCCACACATTGCGATAGAATACAGCCCACGGCGCTTATTTGGGTTTGGGTAATGACTTCCGTAATTCATGTAAATCTACCGCAGCAGTCCTACGAGATTGCTATTGCACCTTCAAGCTTAGACCAGCTGGGTCAACAAATGGCTAATCTGAGCCTGGGCAAAAAAGTTTTAGTTGTTTCTAATCCAAGTATTTTTAAGTATTACGGCGAAAGAGCGATTAAATCTCTGACATCGGCTGGTTTTGAAGTAGCTACTCACAACCTACCACCTGGTGAACGCTACAAAACCCTCAACTCTATCCAAAAACTCTACGATATTGCTTTAAAAAACCGCTTAGAACGTTCTTCTACAATGGTAGCTTTGGGGGGGGGTGTAATTGGCGATATGACTGGCTTTGCTGCTGCTACTTGGTTGCGAGGTATTAACATCGTGCAAGTACCTACCACTCTGTTAGCAATGGTAGACTCGGCAATTGGTGGCAAAACTGGTGTGAATCATCCCCACGGCAAAAATTTGATTGGGGCTTTTCATCAACCGCGTTTAGTGTTGATTAGCCCAGAGGTTCTGAAAACTCTACCGATGCGTGAATTTAGGGCAGGAATGGCAGAGGTAATTAAATACGGTGTGATTTGGGATGCCGAATTATTCGCCCAGATGGAGGCGAGTAAACACCTGAATCAACTCCGCTATATCAAGCCAGAATTTATAGAATACATAATAACACGTTCTTGTCAAGCAAAAGCAGATGTTGTTGCCAAGGATGAAAAGGAAGGAGGACTAAGGGCAATTCTCAACTATGGACATACTATTGGTCATGCAGTGGAAAGCTTGACAGGTTATCGTTTACTCAAACACGGGGAAGCTGTGGCCATTGGCATGGTGGCAGCGGGTCAGATTGCCGTCGAGCTAGGAATGTGGCAAAAGGAAGATACAGAACGGCAAAATGCCCTAATTCAAAAAGCTGGTTTACCAACTCAGCTACCAGAAGGTCTAGATATTGAAGCGATTATTAATGCACTACAACTGGATAAAAAAGTCAAAGACGGTAAAGTTAGGTTTGTTTTGCCCACAGAGATGGGTGTGGTAACAGTGACAGATGAAGTATTATCTGAAACTATCCAACAAGTTTTACAGAGGATGTAAATAGTCAAATATGGTCAGATATATCCATTGAGGATAATTGACACTTCCCCGGGACAGAAGCGCGGGTATTCTTAGCTCAAACGTTAATAAATGTGCATTTTTTCTTGAATACTCCGATTATGGGTAACTTATTACTTTAGCGATATTACCCTGCAAGCCGCCTGTATGTACTAAAAGCAAGCGATGGCCCTGGGGAAAAACTTTTTGCTGTACCAAATCCATTACCCCATAAAACATTTTTGCAGTATATACGTAATCGAGGGAAACCTTGTGTTGTTTTTGAAATTGGCGACTAAAAATGAGCAGATCATCATTCACCTTTGCATAACCACCAAAGTGATAATCACACATCAATTCCCAAGGTGCTTGAGAGTAATTGGGTACAGGTAGCCCAGAGTGCAGATAATTGTTCAATAAGCTCTCAATTTCCTGGGTGAGAAATTTCCCATTTTTTAATACAGGAAAACCAATCACTCGTTGCCTTGGATTAAGGGAAAGTACAATACCAGCTAGTGTAGTACCTGTACCACAAGCCAAGCAAACCGTATCAAATGCCTCTCCAGATCCAAGTATTTCTGTACAACCGCGCACACCGTTCAAGTTACTACCACCTTCAGGAATAATGAACACGTCACCGAAACGTTGTTTTAAGTCTTCTTGCAATTCTCTTGTGTGTTTTTGTCGGTAAGTCTCGCGATGGAGATACACAAGCTCCATACCTTGCTGTACAGCAAAACTCAGTGTCGGGTTAAGTGGTAATCTTTCTTCACCACGAATTACTCCAATAGTGCGGAAGCCGAACAAATTACCAGCAGCTGCTGTAGCAAAGATGTGATTAGAATAAGCGCCCCCAAAGGTCAGCAAAGTTGTCAGATGTTGTTCCTTGGCTTCTAGAAGGTTGTATTTCAACTTGAACCATTTGTTACCGTTAACCAATGGGTGCATACAATCAAGGCGCAACACAAAAAATTCTACACCAGCGTGGCGGGTAATTTCGCTGTCTATTTGCTGAATCAAAGGAGGAAGAAAGGGTGAATACATAAACAAAACTCATACGGAGACACAGAGGTGCAAAGGGAAAAGATTTTTAATTCCAGCCTTGCTTGATTCTCGGCTAAGAAATAGGCTGAGAGTATACAGTAATCGTCACTGATGATGAACTACAGATTTATCTGTGGTTGATTATCTTGTGACGTACTACACTCAGAGGGAAACTGCTATAGGATATTTGCCAAATAATTTCGACAGTCTATGGCTAAAGTTTTTGACTGTATTACTGAGGAACTACAAAACTTTATTGCTAGCCAACATATTTTCTTCGTTGGTTCTGCACCTCTAAGTGCTACAGGTCATATTAACCTGTCTCCCAAGGGGTTGGAAAGTTTTCGTATCCTCTCTCCTTATCAAGTAGCTTACCTGGATCTTACAGGCAGTGGCAATGAAACCTCAGCTCACTTGCAGGAAAATGGGCGAATCACTTTCATGTTTTGCGCCTTCGAGGAACCTCCCTGTATTCTGCGCCTTTACGGTCAAGGATACACAATTTTGCCAAATTCCCCACATTGGAACACTTTGTACCCGCTGTTTCCCCAGATCCAAGGAATTCGTCAAATTGTTGTAGCTGATATTGAGCGGGTGCAAACTTCCTGTGGTTTTGGTGTACCACTTTATGAATATCAAGGTCAGAGGCAGAATTTAATTAACTGGGCAAGTAAAAAAGGTGAACAGGGAATCCAAGAATATCAACAGCAAAAAAATATCATCAGTATTGATGGTTTATCCACTCCACTGAGTAAATTTTCATAAAAACTAGAATTTTTTTCAGACAATAAACATCTACAATTAATTGGGATAAATTCATGAGCAATTCAATTAAGCTACCCCAAAAATTAATGCTGTTGGGTTCAGGAGAACTCGGCAAAGAATTTGCGATTTCTGCTCAACGTCTTGGTAATCATGTAATTGCCGTTGATCGCTATGCCAATGCTCCAGCTATGCAGGTTGCTGACTGTTATGAAGTGATTTCTATGCTGAGTGCTGAGGAATTAGAAGCTGTTGTGAAAAAGCATGAACCTAACTTTATTATACCAGAAATTGAAGCGATTAGAACTGAAAAGCTGCTTGAATTTGAACACCGTGGGATTATAGTTATCCCCACTGCTGCTGCAACTAACTATACAATGAATCGCGATAGAATTAGAGAATTAGCACATAAAGAACTAGGTATTAGAACTGCTAAATATGACTATGCCTCTACTTTAGAAGAATTGACTGCTGTTTCTCAAGAAATTGGCTTTCCCAGTGTTGTTAAACCTGTAATGTCATCTTCTGGCAAAGGTCAATCTGTAGTAGGAAATCACGATGAAGTTGAGCAAGCTTGGAATTGTGCGATCGCTAATTCTAGAGGTGATAGTCGAAGAGTAATAGTTGAGGAATTTATCAACTTTGACATTGAAATAACTTTGCTGACAATTAAACAGTGGAATGCACCGACAATTTTCTGTTCTCCTATTGGTCATCGTCAAGAAAGAGGCGATTATCAAGAATCATGGCAACCAGCAGGTATTTCTGAACAACAAATATTAGCAGCTCAAGTAATAGCGAAAAAAGTAACCGATGTTTTGGGGGGAGCCGGCATATTTGGTGTGGAATTTTTCATTACGAAGGATGAAGTCATTTTTTCAGAACTTTCTCCCCGCCCCCATGATACGGGTATGGTAACGTTAATTTCACAAAATTTGAATGAATTTGAGTTACATTTACGGGCTATCTTAGGCTTACCAATTCCTCATATAGAACAGTTAGGTGCTTCAGCTAGTGCGGTGATTTTAGCTAACCAACATTCTGATGCCGTAGCTTTTACAGGTGTGGCTGAGGCTTTGTCTGTTCCTCATGTCGATATTAAGCTCTTTGGTAAACCTACCGCTCATCCTTATCGACGTATGGGAGTGGCTTTAGCTAAGGGTGATAATATTTTGGACGCCCGGGAAAAGGCTAAAAGAGCTGCTAATCAGGTGCAAATGATTTAATTTTGAACGCAAAAAACCAGATAAAATCGCTAAGCAGCGCGGAGAATTCTGTGGTATCTTTGACCAATTATTCCAAATAGATTAGTCAAGGTGATTGTGGAACTTTAATCCGATGAATTAATTGCTTTGATGCTGTAAAAATCCAAGCACAATCAAAAATCTAGTTGACATTCTATGCTGAAAGATAAATTGCTCCTACCATTAACTGCAATTATTGCATTTAGTCTCATGTCTTGTGCATCTCTAAGTAGCTCGAATACATCTACAAGTGTGCCCAAACAAGACAATAGTAATAGTGTCGGTTTTCCAGAATCATCTGTTGCTGATCAAAATCAGCCTAGTTCAGAATTTATCCTCAATGAAGTGATTAGCCGTCAGAAAAATTTGCAGGTTTGCAATTTTGAGTTTAATCCAGAAGCTGCAAAAAAATTATCACAAGTCTATCCTGGAGGTATTAATAAGTATCTAGTACAGTTACTTTGTTTTATGGCTGCTTATCAAGGTGCATTTACTTTCTTAGAAGTAGATACATCTGAGCAGGAACTAAAAATTAAGTCTCTGAAACTAGAAATGGCGGGTTTACCGGCATATGAGCCTAAAACTAAGATTCTCTCTAATACTTATAAATTAGTTGGTGCAGGAACTTGTATCGAGGAAACTCAACACTATTGGAGTGGTGATCAGCTCAGGTTGGTTAGTTCTCAACTTATCAGTCAAGTTCCCAATGCTTGTCAGGAGTTGGGGGCGCTGACCCCTTCACCAAATCAGGTGATTACTAACAAAAATGTTGGGGTTGCGAAACTGGGTATGACTTTAGGGGAACTTAAGCAAGTTTTAGGTGAGGATACAAAATTTGAACCGATTTCTCTGGGGGTTGATGTGGGGGAAGGAATTCAGGTAAGTCAAGATGGTAATGTGCAATATTTCCTGGGTTTTGCCGATCAAAATAATTTGGAAACAGGAAATAAACAACCCATCACAAATAACTCTGAAATTACTATGATAACGGTTGAAAACGCAGATTACAGAACTAAAGATGGGGTAGGGCCGGGTACTCCCCTGAAAGCAGCTGTTGCAGCCTACGGAGAGGCAAAGTTATTCTACAATTTGAATAATGAAGCACGAGAATATATTAAATTTGAGCGTGGACTAGGTGCAGATCCTCAGCTGTTAATCAGGTCAAATCAGTGGACAATTACACAATATGCTGGTGTTTATCTTGATACTAAAGCTGAATTCAACCAAACCCAAAAGTACCATGAGCATGCAGGTATTGGTTCAATAACCATCAAACAGTAGGATTTCAGATATTGCGGAATTTGCATATCAATATATTTAGATTCAGCAACGCCAAAATTTAAAATCCTAAATCTACGGCTATGCGGTGAGCGCAAGCAAAACCAGAAAATGCTACCGCGTTTAACCCCTGACCTGGAAAAGTACTGTCTCCTACACAATAAAGTCCAGGAATAGCAGTGCGATTAAATGGCATACCCAACAATCCCCGTAACTTGCGCCGAGGAATTGGCCCATAAGTACCATCTTCACGACCTAAAAAGCGTTGATGGGTGCGGGGTGTTCCTACTTCCAGATAATCTAACCCAGCATCTAAACCTGGGAATATCTTCTCTAGTCGGTCTATAATTTGCCAAGCTGCTGCTTCTTTCTTAGCTTCATACTTACTTGGAGACAATCCTTGCCAATCATCAATCCACTGAGGTGTAAAGGCATGAATGATATGATATCCTGTTGGCGCTAAATCTGGGTCAAGTAATGTGGGAATTGAAACAAAAAGTGTCCCACCAGGTACAGTCATGTGTTGCCAGTCTTCCAGAATTATATGATGGCAGTGTGTCCCATGAGGTACTACTGCTGCTTTGACCCCCATGTGCAAACTCAAGAAGCTTGGGGACTTTTCATAGCTTTGTTGCCATTTTATCTCATTAATTGGTATTTTATCTCCAGGTAGTAATTTGGTAAAAGTGTCCCAACGTGTAGCATTAGAAACTATCCGTTGAGCACGATAAACTTTTCCATTAGCTAATTGCACACCAACGGCTTTTCCTTGTTCTGTGATAATTTTGGTCACCCTGGCTTGGTACTCAATTTTACCTTTGGCAGTTTCTAAACCTTCTACCAATTTTTGGGCAATTTTTCCTACCCCCCCTTTGGGATAGTTAACTCCGCCATAGTGCCTATCAGAAAAGACCATCCCAGCATTAATCATGGGGGTCATATCGGCACTTACCACTGACCAGCAATAACATTCCATATCAATAAATTTCAGTAATTCGGGGTCTTTGATATGGCGTTTTGCTACATCTCCAACATTTTGAAAAAAGTGTTTGACTAAACCAAGACAGGCTAAAGGATGCTGCAAAAATGTCCGCAGCAAGTAGCGAGGTTCTTCTAGAGACAGCAAATTCATACTGTTTAGGCAATTAAACACCTTCCAGCACTCGTCATAAAAACGACGAATACCTGTTTCTTCCTGGGGAAAATAAGCAATGAGATTCTGCAAAAACTTTTCATAAACTCGTTCAACTTTTAGGTCTAATTCGTTGGGTAAGTGATAGTGAATCTGTACAGGGTCAGTTATTGTTTCTTGGCTGACGTTCACAGTATCTAAAGCACGGGTGAGTAAGTTGGTAGTACCTTTTTCGCCAAATCCAAAGATCATTGATGCTCCAACATCAAATCGATAGCCTTGGCGTTCAAAATAGCCAGAACTACCCCCTGGAATTAAATAACGTTCCAGTACCAGCACTTGAGCACCTTTTGCCGCTAACTGTGTTGCTGTCACCAAACCGCCAATTCCAGAGCCAATCACGATTACGTCAAATACAGGATGAAGAGATGAAGACATAGGGACAGATGCTCAATAAATTTAACCAACAAATTAGTATTTTATATAACTTTATATTCAGAAAAATTTACAGAATTTATTTTTTATGTTCCTATGGTTGGTATTTACCAGCCAAGACAACTGTTACAACTTAGTTTCAGGTTTTGATTTGATAATTTTTCCATAAAAAGAGGGACAAGCCTGCTACCGCTGGCTAATCCCGTCTGCCGATCCTTAAAGAGAGGAGAACACTAAAAACAATATAGCTTTGATTGAGAATAGATGTCAACTATTAATGAAAAATATTTTCAATAATTTCAATTACTAGCTTTTTAGCTGTCAGCAGTACATGCCAAAAAGAAAGAGTATGATGAGAAAAATACCCAAATCTCCAATAAAAGAGCAACAAGGCCGCGGTTGCCCAGCTTTTGTTCGGGATGAAAGCTAGGTCTACTCTTGAGGATGCTTTGATGTTAAAATGCTTTGGAGCAGTCAGGGTAATCAACCTGGTCTTTAAACCCGATGTTGGCTAAAGGCTCTAAGTAGTACCTAATAACTGAATTTTCTTGGTTCTACAAGTTGTTCTAGTAGTGCCCTTGCACAACCTGAAAGTAGGCAAAAGATTCACAGGAGCTACACAATCAGCAATTAAGTTCCCGTCAATTTTGGAGAAATCCAACTACCGAGGGGGAGCGGAAAAGTTAACCCTTGGGGAGAGAACCACCTCTGGATTGAGTAACGCAAGGCATTTAACCTAAGTGGACTCCTTGAACCAAGAATCTCCGTGTCTTAGACCGGAGATTGTCAAGATGTTTCAGTTCTAGAATAAAAGCGCCTATTTCCGGCTATGACGCTACAACTGCGTGTTTATGTTCCACCCCATCCCTTAATCAAGCATTGGCTGGCAGTTGCCCGTGATGTTGCCACGCCTTCAGTATTATTTCGTACTGCTATAACCGAGTTGGGAAGATGGCTGACCTACGAAGCGGCGAGAGAGTGGTTACCCACTCTGGAAACAAAAGTGCAGAGTCCCTTAGATTATTGTTCAGCCACTCTGATTGACCCACAAGTACCTGTGGCGGTTGTACCGATTCTCAGAGCAGGCCTGGGACTACTGGAAGGAGCGCAATCTTTGTTGCCCTTGGCTTCAATTTACCATTTGGGCTTAGTTCGTAATGAAGAAACTCTGGAACCAACCTGTTATTTGAATAAATTACCGGAAAAATTTGACCCGCAAACGAGAGTTTTAATCACCGATCCGATGTTAGCAACCGGTGGGTCAATTATGTTGGCAATGAAAGAATTAACACAACGGGGTATTGACCCGGCTTTGACACGAATCGTTTCTGTAGTGGCAGCACCTCCAGCTTTACAAAAACTGAGTGCTGCATATCCTGGTTTAAATGTTTACACCGCCACTATTGATGAAATAGTCAATGACAAGGGATATATCGTACCAGGATTGGGAGATGCAGGCGATCGCATCTTTGGGACATAAGCTAGTATGCAGCTAGGGAAGGAAAATAGCTGAACCATATGTAAAAGTTGCAAAGTTTCTTGAAGGCGGTAATGTTATGAGTCAACGTGATGGTTTTGCCAGTGGTTTTTTGGCAGGGACGATTTTTGGTAGTATACTTGGTGGTGTACTTGGCGCTGCCATTGTTTCTCGGCGCAACGAAGAATTGACAGCGGAAGAGACCGAACTGCCCAATGGGCAACCGGGGACTAAAAAAGTATCTCCCAAACGCCGACAGATGTTCGCCCTAGACAACGAAACTATGGAAATGGAAACAGCCAGGAGATCCCTCGAAGATAAAATTGCCCAACTTAATGCCGCAATTGATCAAGTGAGACAGCAGTTGGGAAATGTCAATGGCAATTCAACTCAATCAGTGAATGACAGATCTCTCACCCAAGATTCTTAAGGGTGGTTGATATTTAGCTAAGGTGCTAGTGGTGGTTAATGTGGCAAACCGCACGCTTGATGACATCGACTGAATTAAAATCAATAATAAGACCATTTTTGACACTTAGCAGGAAACCAACTTATCCATGAATTTACTGTTTACAACTTTGTCAACTTTTGTCAATTTCTATAGCTACCTGCTCATTATTCGAGTTTTATTAACCTGGTTCCCCACAATCAACTGGTACAATCAGCCATTTGTGGCATTGGGTCAAATAACTGATCCTTATCTCAATCTTTTCCGCTCAATTATTCCCCCATTGGGTGGTATGGATTTCTCCCCTATTTTAGCCTTCATGGCACTAAATCTAGTTGGTGGCTTACTCAGAAGCCTCACGGTTCTGTCATTTGCACAGGCGTTTTAGTTATCACAGTACCTAAAATCAAATTAAATAAAGAGTTTTGTAGAGACGTTTGGAATAAAATCGTCTCTACGTTGCTTTATAGGTAGGTATTGGCGAATAGGGAATATGCTGATCAGTAGATAAAAAACACAACAGTAACACCCCCAAATTCTCATCCAACTACCCAAGATCCTTTAATTACAAATCACCGATTACCTGCGAACTTTGCCGCTGAATCCAACCGCTTTAAATTGCTTCAGCTTTAAAGGTTCTGGCTGATTTGCAGCGACAGAAATTCTTAATTCAAAATCACTAACACCCGGCGGAACTTCAGGAATAGAACCAAGACGGGTGCGGTTTTGCATCACTGGATTATTGTTGGCATCATAAATACGTCCAAAGATATCTGCATCATAGACCATTTTGTAGGTGCTATTTTCTGCCTTACCAATGACAATAAAGCAATTAGCTGCCGCACTACCACCACTAATCACAGATCCCTGTGCCAGTTCAGGTGGACAATCTCGATAAGAAATATCAAATAGTTTAATTTGTGTCAGTGCTACGGCCTTTGGAGTATATACCCATGAGAAAACTGTAATCAAGCAGGATACAAAAACCACAGTAATTAGTTTTGCATACTGAGTAACGGTTTTGAAATATTTTTCCCTCACTAAAATCGGCAAATTGAATAAAAATGCTATCCTGGGATTATTTTCCATATCTAAACACCGTGATTAGACGACTTAACTCAACTTTATACCCAGGAAACCACTCTCAGTATCTCAAAATTCAAGAATGCTATTTACGACAACAGAGAGACATCAATTGGTACTGGTTCCTGAGCACTGTTTTTAACCTCAGCTTACCTGAATTTCATCACTGGGAGGTTGGAGACTTTAATTAAACTATTGTAATAATTAGGGAAACCACCCCTCAGTTGCTATCAACTTATGACTCCAGATGAGATTGAAACAGCCTTGCAAGCAGCCTTTAATATTTGTCATGCAGCTAGCTGTCCTCTCACTGATATGCAGAAGCAGATATTACTGCGAGTGATCAAGCAAATTCAGGGAGATTCTAACTCGAAAATATCAGATGTAGCTAACCCCTTAGACGAGCTTTCCTCGGATGAACTGGCAATTTTTTTACAGTTTGTCAAGATTAAAGGGGAACAAAACCGCACTTGGAAGGTTGAATTGCTCAATGATTGGCTGCATGAAAACGATTCTGGAAATGTACAATTTATTCGCCAACACTACGGTTTGCCTTGGTTGAATCGTGTGGAACCATATCATTTTAATAAGTATTCTCACATTGACGATGCACTCAAACTGAGGGTGGGCGATCGCATTGAAATTTGCAATGGACTATGGGAATGGGTCCAAGACGATGGACCCTGCAAGCGTGAATGGTTTCCCTGCATCGTACTCCAAATTGATGAAATTGATGATTGCCACAGTTTACCCAGTAATTGTCTTGTTCGCCTCTACAATGGCTCTGAGTACGAAATTCAAGGTATCTACCAATGGAATCGTTATAATTGGCGGTGGCCGCAGAAATAAAAACAGCAACAGGTAAAAATTTTGGCGAAATCACCTTTATTGTTACAGTCCCAGGTAATTTTTCAATGCTTGGCGCATCACATCTACAGGTAAAGTTTCTCTTTGTAACCAAATTTTTAAAGCTGCTACTCCTTGTTGAACTAACATTTCTAAACCATTAATGGCTATTGCCCCTTGTTTTTCCGCTTCCTGGAGAAATTGGGTAGGGTTAGGAATATATATTAAATCGTAAGCGATGGCATCTGGAGATAATTTCTGCATATCTGCTGCACTTATGGGTGACTCATTCACCAGAGGATACATACCCACAGGCGTTGTGTTTACTAACAAGTTGGCTTGGGGAATAAGTTTTGCTACATAATCCCATGTATTAACTTGTAATTTCTCAGCCATGGGTGAACTTCCCCAACTATTACGAAATTCTATCAACTTCTGCATATTGCGCCCCACAACATGAATTTGGGCAAACCCTAGCTGCTGACAACCTGCCACAACTGCCCTAGCAGCGCCACCACTACCTAAAATTACCGCTACCTTGTCACTCCAATCTTGCTGATATGTTGTTTGCAAGGGAGCAATAAAACCTTCTATATCAGTATTTGTACCTAACCACCGTTGATTTTCGCAACTAACTGTATTCACTGCGCCTATGGCTTGGGCTATGGGAGTAATTTTTGATAACAAGGGTATGATTGCCTGTTTGTGGGGAATAGTCACACTCAAACCCACAACATTTACGGCAGTGAATCCCGCCATCGCTACCTCTAAATTCTCTGGTTTGATGGGAAAAGGCAAATAAACATAATTTAATCCTAATTCGGCGATCGCTGCGTTATGCATCACAGGTGACAAAGAATGTTCTACTGGATGCCCAATTACGCCCAAAAGTTGAGTCTTACCCGTAATAAATAATTTAGTCATTGGTTATTAGGATTAGTTCTGGGACTGGTGGGGGATACAATTACAATTATTGAAAGTCATTTAAGTTTTCTTTATATCATGCAAGTAACCACAACTTCCTCCACATCTCCAATTCCTGGTCAATATTGGCAGTGGCGAGGTCACAATATCCATTACGTGCGTGCCGGAGAAAAACAAGCGCAACGTCCACCCCTGCTGTTAGTGCATGGTTTTGGCGCATCCACAGACCACTGGCGCAAGAATATCACAGGTCTGTACCCAGATTTTGAAGTGTTTGCCATCGACCTTTTAGGATTTGGCCGTTCAGCAAAGCCGAAGTTGCAATATGGTGGTGATTTGTGGCGTGATCAACTTTCTGACTTTATCAGTGAAGTTATTGGTCAAAAGGCCATCTTAGCAGGTAACTCCCTCGGTGGATATGCTTCTTTGTGTGTAGCTGCACAATATCCTGATGCTGCGGCTGGCTTAGTCTTAGTCAATAGTGCCGGACCATTTAGCCAAAACCAACCCACCTCTGAACCAGAAGCCTTACAAACCCAAATTCAACCCCCGAAACCTCCCTCTGGTTTACAAAGACTTTTAGGTGATTCTGTTAAGTGGATTTTTCAACAACCTTTGAGCCAGTTTCTTCTATTTCAATATGTACGACAACGCTGGGTAATCCGCCAAACCCTAGAAAAAGTTTATTTGAATAAAAGTGCAATTACAGACCAATTAATAGATGAAATTGCTCGTCCTGCTTACGATACTGGTGCTTTAGATGTATTTATTTCCGTATTTACCACTCCCCAAGGAGAAAAAGTTGATGTGTTGCTAAAACAATTAACTTGTTCTCTGTTGCTATTGTGGGGAGAAGCTGATCCTTGGATGAATGCAAGAGAACGTTCTCAAAAATTCCGTCAATACTATCCTGATCTCACAGAGCATTTTCTCACTGCGGGTCATTGTCCCCATGACGAAGTACCAGAACAGGTGAACCCGCTTTTACGTGATTGGGTATTGTCCATTGCTAAATAAAAAAAAATATTACAAAACCGAAAAACCTGGTGGGGGGTTGACCAGGTTTTTATAGGTTCACAGTTTTGGAATTATTAAACTTGTTAATGATGGTAAGGTTCAACAAATAGGGTTTACAGAACAGTTAGCAACATCAGATATCCCACTTTTTCCAGTTAAGAATTTGGTTGAAACCGCAATGTTAGGTTTTTTGCCACTTATTATGAATATGCTGATTTTTGCCTGGGCGGATGACAGGGGACACATAGTCATTTACCCATTGGGTTTAGTTTGTTGTTTTGTGTCCTACTATTTAACTTATCACTCACTTCCTGATCCTCAAAACTTAATTTACTAAACTTGACCTTTTGTTTGACTTTGCAATAAAATCTAGAACATCATCCCTAAAGAACCAAGGATAAATTACTCAAAGTCCCGCTTTTTAAGGAAATTTAACACCAATCCGAGAGCAACTGGATTTTCACTGTATTTGCCGAATGGTTAAATAACAAATCTCGTGATTTTACGAAATTAAATCTTTCAGTTTTCAATGCTTCGGCTTTTTCGTAAGCGCGAACAGTTACTGGACGAGCCTGAATTGTTGCAAACCAGTGCTGCAAATGAGGAAAATCCTCTATTTTCTGGCTTTAGCTCTCATGGGGACAATCCATGGGTATGTATTATTCCTCTTATGTCACTTTCCGAGAATAAAGAATATAATTTAAAAGAAAAAACTCTACAAGGTAGAGCAATGGATGTAAAATTGCAAATCCTGAAAGATTTATGTCGAGATGCTCACCCGACAGAGGGAGTCATACAGGAAATGCCAGAGAATTCTAGTTCTTTTGTCATCACCAATCTTAAAGGACATCTCAAGAAAAATTTAGGGGACTTTTATGGATTAAGAACATGGGTAGAATATGGTTTTCGCCAGTGTAAACAGGAATTAGGTTGGACAGATTATCGGGTTACTCATTTCCAGCATATTGAGAGATGATGGGAAATTGTTTTTTGTGTTTACACAATGATTAGTTTAAACTCTCCAGGGTTTTTATCCTCCCTTCAATCTCATCAGTTTGGGCTTGATATACCAGAAATCAGTTCATTTGATTTCACTACACATCAACAATGGAATTATCAAAACGGATGGAAGAATACTCTCAATAATATGCGCTCTTAATTGTCCAACCACTTTTAATCTTTTGGTTGATTTATCCCTGGCTTGATGTTTTTCCCAATTCCAATCTGCTGCTTGGATTTAACTACATCATTAGTGCTATGAATGACTTCAAACCCTTTTATTCCTCTGCATAATTTACTATATTTACTGCTTGTTTATTTCGCAAAGTGATAAAAGAGGGTAAGTGTCATAAGAAAGCTTGTTTGATGACATTATCTTAGTGGAAGGTAATAGCAATGATGGGAGTATTTTGGTTTTCAGTTTTCGGTTTTCTTTGGCTTATTGGCTTAAGTTTATTAGCAGAAATTTGGTTTTCCGAAGAAGAAGAACAAATTTCATCAGATTAAATGACTGCTTGTAGCGCTGTTGAGCGATACAGTGGGAAAATGAAGATGCTCAGGAAGTAACTGTGGCGGGTAAACGCTTAATCATTGAAATGGGAATGGGAATAGATCAGCATGGACAGGAACCCATAGTAGCAGCTGCCAGACCTGTGCGTAATGCCATTGCGCCGAGGGTAGTGGCGAAGGCCATCGCTCACAACCCCTTACCTCGTGTTTGGGAAGTTGCTGGTTTAAGCGATCCCAATAAGATCTTTGTAGAAGTTCAGATAGCTGTTCCCTATCCAGAACAAGTTAAACAAGAGGAAGCACCAGCTGTACTACCGTTTGGGCATAAAACCTTAACCGTAGGATCTGGGGGGATGGTAGTTCACAGGCGAGGGATTGCGCCCACCTCAGTACCGAAGGAAATGGCGCCTTTCAACAACAAAAATGACGAAATGTTCATAGCTGTAGCCGCTGTGAAAGTTTTGATTGAAAGTTAACTGTATTGCGCTACTTCTCCATCTGCAACTGGTTTATTCAACTTCATCTTTCTGTTCTTGTGGCAACAGCCGATCCAGCTTACACTCAATAGCCATGAGTTTCTTCAAAATAGTCGGGCGATCGCCATCTAAAGAAACTAGTAAGTTAGCGATTAATTCTTGAATGTTGGTTAATCTTGACACAGCATTTTGGAGTTGCACCATTCCTTCCCGGAGTTCTTGTCGTTCCTGACGAGCATCAGCTACTTCATCTAACATAGCCTGGGCTGTTTTAGCATTAATCTCCATTAACTGTTTAATTTCCTTATCATTCATGGCGATTTTACTTTGACATTAGTATTATTACTTATCATATAATTATTTAATTTCTTTATCATTTATGGTTATTGTACCTTGATATTAGTAATATTACTTATTATTACAGCAAGTTTCACCACTAATTCAGGCCAGCCAGCAGCTATATATGTACAAAAAATGCAAAGGTACACACAGCCAAGAATCCTCCGTGTACCCCGGGTTTAGTTAAAAATATGCTCTTGCTACATCCTCTCCAACACCGGAATCCCCAACAAAGATAATCCCAACTTCAGAGTTCTAGCAGTCAAGTCACACAAAACTAAACGGGATGTTCTCAGTGGTTCCTCGGTTTCCAGCACCCGTACCCCTTGGTTACGATCATAAAACTGATTAAACTTTTTACTCAACTCATACAAATATTCACCTAATCGATTAGGTAGTAATTCCTGCTCTACACTACTAATAACCTCATCTAATAGCAACAAATACTTAGCCAACGCTGATTCTGTTTCATGCTGCAACAGAACCTGAACATTCTCTCCCAACTCACTAAAATTAATTCCAGCCTTACGGCTAATCCCCTGAATCCTTGCATAGGCGTATAACATATAGGGTGCAGTATTACCCCTGAGATCCAGCATCTTATCGTAGCTGAAAATATAATCACTGGTGCGGTTTTGGCTTAAATCAGCATATTTAACAGCACTGATACCAACTACCTGAGCAACTTTACTAATAAATGCTTCAGTTTCTTCACGTTCTTCTTCTTGTAATCTACGTTCTAGATCAGCACGGGCGCGAATCACTGCTTCATCTAATAAATCTCGTAACTTGACAGTATCACCAGAACGAGTTTTAAATTTTTTACCATCTTCCCCCAATACCAAACCAAAGGGAACATGAACAAGTTCTACATCATCAGGAACCCATCCAGCCTTGCGTGCGACTTGGAAGAATTGGGCAAAGTGGTTAGTTTGTCCAGCATCAGTCACGTAAATGATGCGTTTAGCTTCATCTTTTTGAATGCGGTAACACAAAGCTGCTAAATCTGTTGTGGCGTAGTTGTAACCACCGTCGGATTTTTGCACAATCAAAGGCAAAGGTTCGCCTTCTCTGTTGGCAAAACCTTCCAAAAAAACAACCTTAGCTCCCTGATTTTCCAGCAATAAGCCGGATTTTGCTAAATCTTCCACCACTGCGGCAAGTAGAGGATTATAGAAAGATTCTCCGCGTTCAGTTACTTGCACATCTAGCAAGTCATAAATTACTTGAAACTCTCGCCGTGACTGTTCGCATAACAGTTTCCAAGCATGAAGTGTATCTTCTGCACCTGCTTGTAATCTAACAACCTCCTGTCGCGCTGTTTCTTGAAAAGCTTGATCTTCATCAAAACGCTGTTTAGCTTGACGATAAAAGCTAACTAAATCTTTAATATCTAAAGCATTAGCAGTGGTGAGGGCTTCTGGGTAAACCTCCCGCAGGTAAGCAATCAACATCCCAAACTGCGTACCCCAATCACCCACATGATTCAACCGCAAGACATCATGTCCGCGAAATTCCAAAATCCGGGCGATGCAATCACCAATAATCGTAGAACGCAAGTGCCCCACGTGCATTTCCTTAGCAATGTTCGGACTAGAAAAATCCACAATTTCTCGTTTTGGCGTTTTTGCTTTAGGAATTCCTAGTCGAGAATCTGCTTGAATAGCATTGAGTTGTGCTTCTAGGTGTGTAATCTTGAGTTTAAAGTTGATAAAACCGGGTCCAGCGATCTCTGGTGTTTCGCAAAAGTCAGATACATCTAGTTTTTCAGCAATAGCAGAGGCGATGGCTCTTGGTTGCTGTCCCAACCTTTTACTCAGAGACAAAGCCACGTTCGCCTGATAATCACCAAATTTAGGATTACTAGCAGGTACCAAAATCGGATCTACTCCAGCATACTCCTGGCCAAAAGCAGCCACCAAAGCCTGCTCAAGTTTAAGTTTTAGTTGTTCTTGTGTAGCATTCATATATAAATTTTATTTGTTTGAGATTGCTATGCTCTGGCTGATAGTCAGATATTCCCAAGGGCTTGATTATTTTAACCTGAAAGTATAGTTACCCAATCCAACTGACTACCGTCATGATACATGACCATTCTGTCCAGCAAGCCCAGGAGGTTGTCATGCTATTAGCCAGCAGTAGAAAAATTACTGGCACCACAACAGTTAGTACAACACAGCAAAAAAATTGCGGACTGTAATATGTAAACAAATCTTGAAAATTAAAGTCTCAATTTCCTCATTCTCTCTGGGTCAGATAAATCTTAGTGTATGTGACGCATTTGTTTCTAAAACTTTGAAACTATGGTGAATATAGATTTATTCCTCTTTTACACTTTGCGAAATAAACAAGCAGTAAATATAGTAAATTATGCAGAGGAATAAAAGGGTTTGAAGTCATTCATAGCACTAATGATGTAGTTAAATCCAAGCAGCAGATTGGAATTGGGAAAAACATCAAGCCAGGGACAAATCAACCAAAAGATTAAAAGTGTTTTGACAATTAAGCGCGCAGATTATTGAGAGTATTCTTCCATCCGTTTTGATGATTCTATTGTTGATGTGTAGTGAAATCAACTGAACTTATTTCTGGTATATCAAGCCCAAGCTGATGAGATTGAAGGGAGGATAAAAACCCTGGAGAGTTTAAACTAATCATTGTGTAAACACAAAAAACAATTTCCCATCATCTCTCAATTGCTGGAAATGAGTAACCCGATAATCTGTCCAACCTAATTCCTGTTTACACTGGCGAAAACCATATTCTACCCATGTTCTTAATCCATAAAAGTCCCCTAGATTTTTCTTGAACTGTCCTTTAAGATTGGTGATGACAAAAGAATTAGAATTCTCTGGCATTGTTTCTGGGTCTGTAGTTGATTCCCAGTAAGTTATATCTCTTCTTTTACCATAAATTATTTCCCTAATATATCTTGTCTTTGATTTTTGGTTACTAAATTTTATTGTGAATTTACACCACTTATTCGCCCTAACCCTCTCATTGGCTCCTACCCAGACTGCATGATTACTTTTAATTGCTACTACATAAGCTGACTTATATGCTAATAATTTTATTATAAATTGCCCACTCTCACCATATAAACTATCTGCCAATACTAACTCAATAGTAAAGCCAAACTCGATTAATTATGTAATTATTTGTGTCGCTAATTCTATCTTGGTCTTATATTTCTCTTCTGCTTTTAGCTTCCCTTGGGGTTTGAATACTTTGAACAATAACGGAAATGTTATGTTATCCTAAACTCCATAGGTATTGATTGACTCACACTATCCCTTATCTATTTTCCCTACACTTCCTAAATATTGTCTGACTACGTAATCAGTCTTTTTACCTTTTTTCCTATCTCCTGTTTCATCGATGACTACGGTAATTGCTTTTCCATTTAATGCTCTCTTGATTTTCTCTAATCTTCGGTTCCTTACTTTTTCTACTGGCCACTCTGACTTGGCGATAAAATGATGTAATGATTGGGCTGAGTTGATATTTACTACTTTTGCTATCTCCGTTAATGATTTTCTTTTGATTGTTGAAATTATTCCCAAATGTGAATATTTGAAGCATTCATAATTCCTTACTTCTTTGAATATTTCTCTGTACTCCTCACAATATTCATCTATGACTCCCTCTGTCGGGTGAGCATCTCGAAATAAATCTTTCAGGATTTGCAAATTTACATCCATTGCTCTACCTTGTAGAGTTTTTTCTTTTAAATATTATATTCTTTATTCTCGGAAAGTGACATAAGAGGTATAATATCGGCTATGGAATAAAAATTCTTTACGTCACTACCAGCAAATAGTTTGGTTTTACGACAACCTGTAATCTTAATTGGTAAATTTTCCGTATTTGGTGAAAATATTTTGGTTATAAATATGTGGATATGTTGTGTGCAGTTAACACTCTCACGCGCTTGTAGCCGTGAGAGTGTCAATTTTCCATTATCCCAAATAGGGATTACCTATCTTACCAACAGACACGTTATGAGATAGTGGTAAGCGCCCAGGGTTTAAGCGCGGCTCTGCTGGATAGCCCACAGGTACTAAAACAGCGATTGCTAAATCAGGATCGTCTGCACCAATTACTTCTTTAACCTGTTCCTCAATCCAGCCATTCATAAAGCAGGTAGACAACCCTAAACTTTCCGCCGCTAATACTAAATGAGTAGCAGCAATCATGGCATCTTTAACGGCATATTCTCGGCGTTTATCTCCCAGCGCTGCTTGAAATTGGGGAATGGCGCTTTTAAAGTAATTTACTGTGCCTTCGTTCCAGGCTCCAGTAGCCATGGCCTGTTCAAAAACTGGGGTTAAATCTTGTTCTCCAGCCCTGGGATCGGCAGCAAAAACAAAGGTGACTGGTGCTTGAATAATTTGCTTTTGATTCCAAGCTGCTGCTGCTAATGCTGCTTTTTGCGCCTCATCTTGGACTAGAACAATTTGCCAATCTTGGATATTAAAACTACTTGGCGCAGCCACAGTTAACTCTACCAGTTCCTTCAGTAATTCCGGGTCAAGAGAGTCCGTTTTAAAAGTTTTGATAGAACGACGTTGGATGATGGCTGTAGGTACATCTAAAGGTTGAATTTGGGTAATAGGATTCATGAGATTCTCCTGATAAGTACGATATTGAACTTGTCTTTTCAGCTTGATTCTAGTTCTAATTATTAAGTACTACCAAGGACTTAGGAGTTTTTGTTCTACTCAATTCCTGATAGTTACCAACCCTAAGTTATCATTGTTGAATATGCTGCTCTAAAGTTTTGACTAGAGTAGTTTTCAGCACTGCACCCACCACTGTATCCACTTGTCTTCCCCCTTTAAATACCATCAGTGTGGGAATGCTCCGAATTCCGTAATGACTGGCAACAGTGGGGTTTTGGTCGGTGTTCAATTTTACCACTTTTACCTGTCCTAGGTATTCGCTAGCAACCTCATCTATAACTGGAGTTACCATCCGACAAGGCCCACACCAGGGTGCCCAAAAGTCCACTAACACTGGAATTTCACTTTCTAGCACTTCTTGCTTAAATGTGGCTTCTGTGACATTTGTTACGGATGACATAATAGCCTCCTCATCTAATTCTGTTATTCGATTTTATCGAATAAACAAAATATACGCTATTTCAAGAGATAATGCAATGATGAAATTCTTATATCACCCAGACCGAAAACATATTTCCTTACCAGGAGTGCTTTATGCTTTAGGCGACCCAGTGCGGCTAGAGATTGTGCGTTTACTGGCCACTCAGGGTGAGCAGTGTTGTGGTAAATTTAATTTTGCCATTGCCAAGTCAACTATGTCCAATCACTTTAAAATCTTACGGGAGTCGGGAGTTGTGTTAACTCATAAGGAAGGTACACAACATATCAATAGATTAAGACATGAAGATTTAGAGGCTCTGTTTCCAGGTTTGCTGGATGCAGTGTTACGCTCCGCACAACCATTGCGACTGTATACAAAAACATCAACCATTGATGATGAACAGTCCTTAGTTAGTTAGTGGGATTTTCTTGTGCTGTTTCTTGATTATCTTTGAGATTTTTGTTTTCTGCCATCAGGGGTATTTTCACTATAAAAGTCGCTCCTTGGTTTTTATCCAAACTTTCTGCTTTATTCTTCAGACAGATATATAGCAATAGTATTTTTTTATGAAAAGACTCCGTACAAGAGACATACAATCAAAGGTAGTGTTTCTAATGAACCACTTAAACATCGACTTTAAATGAGATAATATTGGAATTAAAGCACAAAAACGGCCAACCCAGGTTTTTGCTTGTAAACAAATATCTTCAATAGGATTTTGTTATGGGTAATTAGGCGCAAAAGTGAAATTCCTCCGGGTCGCTGTTTCTACCAACGAAACGCATTATGTCGCCACTAACGATTTATCTCAAAGTTCCACGAATGTTGTACACTGGGTGTGTAAAATTTCTTGAAAAATCGGCTAGTTTCACTGAGATATTAAACAACTAACTAGCATTGAATCTTGTCAATGTCATAAAAATAGGCTTGAAAAAAATCATATTACTTCTGCAATGTTGGTTTGGATTAGATTAAAGAATTTAGCCTATCAAACCCTTCAAACTGTTTATTAAAACAAGCATAATTTTCTGTCTAATTATTTAATTGTTGCAAGGCAAACTCCCAAGTATTCCTATGTGCTTGGTTTAATTTAAATTCTCCCGTAGTAGAGTTTTATTGATTGTGATAGTTTTTTCAATTGCTTTAAGTTAAAATTAAAACTTTACTTATAGCAATATTAAAAACTATCCGTTGCAATCAAAAACCCCCGTTTTTCAAACAAGCGAGGTTCTTAACTGTGGCTTGCCGAATAAAGCTGAAACATTTATGTATCAAGGCTGTAAAGGCTCACAGAAGTAAAAAATATTCAAAACCTATGCACCGATTGATTCCATAGGCAAATATTTTCACAAATATAAATCCTCAAAACCCTGCTCACTCTTTTCTGTTTTCTGTTTCCTTTGCTCACAAATAACTTTTTCAGCAAATCCTAAGCATAGTTAAGTCTACAAGACTACCGGAAAGCGAGTCAAAACTTCTGCTTTCTAAGCATAGGAATGTACGCGATTAGGGCCTTTAGCCCCATTGAAACCAAATCTAAACACTCATTTCTAGCATCCTCTCAATCGGACGCAGTGCCGCAATGCGAATCTCTTCTGACATGGTGATTTCAGGGGTACGATTTTTCATCGTTAAATATAACTTTTCCAGAGTATTTAATCGCATAAATGGACATTCGTTGCAAGCACAGTTATTCAATGGTGGAGCAGGAATGAAGTGCTTACCAGGAGCCAGTTTTTGCATTTGGTGAATAATACCTGGCTCTGTAGCCACGATAAATTCTTTTGTAGGGCTACTTTGACAATATTTGAGTAAAGCTGCTGTTGATCCGATAAAACTGGCATGACGCAATACACTAGTTTCACATTCTGGATGAGCGATCACCTCTGCTTCCGGTTGAGTAATTTTTAACTGGACAATTTTCTTTTCTGAAAAAGTTTCATGGACAATACAGCTACCCCCCCATAGAAGCAAATCTCGTCCGGTTTGTTCCATGACATATTGCCCCAAATTGCGGTCTGGGGCAAAAATAATCGGCTCTGATTGCGGTATTTTTTGCACAATCTTCACAGCGTTGGAACTAGTGCAGATAATGTCACTCATTGCTTTAATCTCAGCAGAGCAGTTGATGTAAGAAACTACGAGATGATCTGGATGTGCTGCTTTAAAAGCTGCAAATGCTTCTCGTGGACAACTATCTGCTAAAGAACAACCAGCATCTAAATCTGGTAAAAGCACCAATTTATCGGGATTTAGTATTTTTGCTGTTTCTGCCATAAAGTGAACACCAGCAAAGACAATTACATCTGCTTTGGTTTTGGCTGCAGCTTTAGCTAATTGTAATGAATCACCAATAAAGTCGGCGATATCTTGAATATCCGGTTCTTGATAGTAATGGGCTAGGATAACCGCATTGAGTTCCTTTTTCAGATTCGCAATGGCAGTAAATAAATCTAGTGGTAGTTCACCCTGTGGGGTTTTGTTTAGTTGAGGTATTGCAGTGGTAAACACAATTAGGAGTTGCTTTAAGTTGCAAGTTTTTGTTCTGTGGATTCAATTATAGTAGTTTTTACCAAAAATAGTAGGCAGTAGATCTCTTGCTAGTTATATCCAAATCCGGCGGAGTTTCATATGCTGGAGATAGACTGCAAGGAAAGTGGCATGACCAGTCAGAAAACGAAATCAATAACCCTAAAAATTGCTGTAGTTGGAGATGTTCACGACCAATGGGAATTAGAAGATGGCATTGCACTCAAGTATCTGGCTGTTGACTTGGTGCTGTTTGTGGGTGATTTTGGCAATGAATCGGTAGATGTGGTCAGAGCGATCGCCTCCCTCGATATTCCCAAAGCAGCTGTGATGGGAAACCACGATGCCTGGTACAGTGCCACGGAATGGGGACGCAGGAAATGTCCATATGACCGTTCCCAGTCAGATTGGGTACAGGAACAACTGGATTTATTGGGATCTGCCCATGTAGGTTACGGTAAATTAGATTTTCCCGCCTGGAATTTAACTGTCGTGGGGGGGCGTCCCTTTACATGGGGCGGGCCAGAGTGGAAATTTGCGGACATTGTGCAAGAACGTTATGGTGTGACAAGTATGGAACAATCCGCCGAGCGCATCTTCAAAGCCGTAAAAAGTGCCGCTCATGAAACGATTATTTTTCTCGGTCACAACGGCCCTAGTGGTTTAGGTGATCGCCCTGAAGATCCCTGTGGTAAGGACTGGCATCCCATCGGTGGTGACTTTGGCGATCCAGACCTCGGCGAGGCCATTTCTCAGGCTCTCACGGCTGGTAAAAACATTCCTTTGGTGACATTTGGTCATATGCACCGTACCCTCAGACACACCAAAAAAGTGCAGCGCAAAACTGTATTTAAAAGTCCAGAAGGAACAATTTACTTAAACGGGGCAACTGTACCCAGAATTTTGGAAAATCAGGGTGAGAAGTTGCGTAATTTTTCCATTGTTTCCTTAGAAGCAGGTGAGGTGTCCCAGGTCTCCTTAGTGTGGGTAGGCTATGATTTCCAGGTAGTTGTGGAGGAAATTTTGTACCAGCAATAGCGAACCTTGGCGGAAATAGTTGCTTTCAGGAGTGCAAATTGCCTAGATAATGAGATATAGTATTAATGTCTGTCAGCTTGTTAATGTTCGACAAAAAAGACTATAATGGCATTTTGTTGTGGGTTAGTTAAAAGCTCGACAGTTTTATTGGAGAGGTGGCAGAGTGGTCGATTGCGTCCGACTTGAAATCGGATGAGGCTAAAACCTCCGGGAGTTCGAATCTCCCCCTCTCCGTTGGGCTAATTGAAGGAGTATTTTTAATTTTAACTTCCCAAGTTCTAATTACTTGCTGAAGTTGTTTAATCTCAGTCATGGTTAGCTGTTGAGAAACAAAAATGTATCACGCCAAAACACAAAGGGACAAAGAATTGGCGTGAAACTCCGCACTTATTCAGCAGGTTTGTTGATAGCTCGGTTGGCACGCGCTTCGGCTGAAGCCATAACTTCATCAAAGTTATCTAAGATTTCTCCAGGGAAGTTTTCTAAAATCCTGGTAGAAAGAGTTACCCGGCCTTTCCCTTCATCTAGGTCAATAATTACAGCTTTAACTGTTTGACCAACTTGAAAAACTTTTTCTAGAGATTCAATGAACTTTTGACTGACTTGCTTAATATGTAGCAAGGCACTAAGTCCATCTAAATCTACAAATACTCCAAAAGGTTTAACACCAGTGACTTTACCTTCTACCAGCTGATTTAGTTCTAATAAGCTGAAGTTACTAGAACGAGTCGCCAAGCGCTGAGAAAGTATAAGTTTGTTGTTACTACGATTAATTTCTAAAAAACTTACAGTTAAGTTTTGTCCCCTAAGTGCTTCTAGGTTATCACGGTCTGCTAAGTGCGATCGCGGGATAAATCCTCGCAAGGAGAGCAAATCAACGGTAACACCCCCTTTATTCACACCAGTTACCCTCGCTTGCACTGTCTGGCCAGCTTCTTGCATTTGTGTCAGTCGTTCCCAGATTTGCTGAATTTCCAGTTGCTTTCGCGAAAGGGTGACTTGGCCTTCTGCATCCTGGTCTCGGATAATTAAAAACTCCAGTTCCTCTTGCAATGGCAGCACCTCTGATAAATCCGTCACTGCTCTCAAAGAAGCCTCATCACGGGGAAGAAAAGCGGATGACTTGCCACCAATATCTACATAGGCTCCATTGGAGTCAAGTTGAAACACTTTTCCATGTACAACTTGTCCCTTTTGAAACTGGTAGTCGTGTACTTCTAGTGCTTTGGCAAAATCGTCCATTGTAAAAGAAGAATTGGCTGGTTGAGAAACTTTCGATTCGGAGTTCATGACGATAGAAGATAAATTATTATTTGACGTGATGCCACTGGAGTTTTACTAAACGCCTAACAAATTCCAAGCTAGTGGGAGTGTTAATTGAATATGCCTGTAATTATGGCATGATTGTTTGCTTGGCAAAACAAGCCAAAATAACTCGAATAGTTTCGAGTTTGGGGACTTGCCAATACTTTTTGTCTAGGCTCCTAACACACTGTGAAAAAGTTGTTTTACCTGCTCCCAAGCATCACCTGCGGCTTTAGGATTATAGCTGGCGCGATGGTCACAGAAAAATCCGTGGTCAGCTCCATCGTAGCGAAACACACGATGAGAAATTTTGCATTTTTCTAATTCTGCAGCAATTTGATCTATGTGTTCGCTGGGGATGCTCACATCTTCCATACCAAAGAAAGTATAGATTGTGCCTTTTATTTCTGGAGTACGAGTGATGGTGGGAGCGCCACCTCCTGGTGTGCGAGTCACAATACCTGCACCGTAGAAGGACGCAGTGGCTTTAATATCTGGTAGGGTAGCAGCTAAATATGCTACATGACCCCCAAAACAAAAGCCAATACAGCCAAAGCTATGTGGTTTCACCTGGGGTAAATTTTTGAGATAGTCGATAGCTGATTGAATATCATTCAATAACTCTGATACTTGAGTTTGCGTCCAAGCATATTTTCTGCCAATTTCAATATATTCCGGGGTGTAGCCTGTTTCAAAACCAGGAGCTTGACGTTGAAAAAGTGCCGGAGCAATAGCTACATATCCTTGTTGAGCAATTCGTTCTGTAACTTCACGAATGTGAATATTGACACCAAAAATTTCCTGTAATACTACAATTGCTGGGTAAGAACCATATGCTTGTGGGTGGGCTAAATAAGCCGATATTTCCAGATTATCTTGCGAAAGATGAACGGTTGTGGTATTTATTATTTGCTCTGTCATAAGAATTTTTACCCGTGCTGTGTGATTAGATATGTGATTCTTTGATATAACCATGCCACTAACTGGAGACTATTTTCCCAGCACAGTTGACGAGATGAAGTGCGGAGATGAAAAATTTGTCCGGCAAAAGTTCCCTGTGTATATAAAATACCTGATATGTAATCAACGCATTTAGTTAGTTGCCTCTACTAATATCAACAGGTTTGGTAATGATTCAATTCCGTATTCAGCCAGACAGTGAAATTCCTGCCTCAAACCAGCTGTTTAATCAAATTCGGTTTGCGATCGCTTCGCGGCAATATCCGCCTGGATATAAATTGCCGAGTACACGGGCATTAGCCATACAAACAGGTTTACACCGCAATACCATTAGCAAAGTTTACCGTCAGTTGGAAGAAGACGGGTTTGTGGAAAGTCTGGCAGGTTCGGGAATTTATGTCCGCACCCAAGGTCATGAAGGCGGTAGCAAGCTACAATCGCCTATGGTCAAACCACACAACGAAGATGGGTACAAACTGGTGCAAAAAGCACTGAATGAGATGCTTTCTCAAGGCTATTCACTCAATCAAGCGCGGGAACTATTTTTAGGTGAAATTGATTGGCGGTTACGTTGTAGCGCCCAAGTGTTGGTTGCAGTTCCATCTCATGATATGGGTGCCGGTGAATTGATGGTATATGAATTAGAAACGGCTCTCAACATACCTGTGCAGTTAGTAGCTATGGAAGAATTAACGGCCATACTCGATAAAACTAACTCGGCAACGGTGGTGACAAGTCGTTATTTCATTAGCGATGTAGAAGCGCTCGCAGCCCCAAAAGCTGTACGTGTGATTCCTCTGGATATCTACGACTACAGCAAAGAACTAAATTTATTAAAAACTTTGCCCAAAGAAAATTGTGTGGGTATAGTTAGTCTGAGTTCAGGAATTGCCCGTGCAGCAGAAGTGATTCTTCACGGTTTACGGGGAGATGAGCTATTAATAATGACTTCACAACCAAAAAACACCTACAAGCTGCAAGCGATTGTCAAACGGGCGGAAGTAATCATCAGCGATCAAGCGAGTTTTCCTATTGTACATGCAGCAGTACAAGCATCTGTGGAGGACATTATTCGTCCACCTAAACTAATTAAGGTAGAAAACTATATTGGGGCTACGTCAATTAGTTTGTTAAAACGTGAACTAGGTTTAGGTTAAAGAAGATCAACCCGGCAGCCTCAGGGGTGAACCTGCAAAGTCTTTTCGGTTTGCAAATTAAGTAAATGTTGACATACTCTGCACCTAGAAGTGTGGGGGTTCTGGGGTCAAACAGCAATTGCCTCGGGTACTGAGCTTCGCGCGATCGCTGGCATAGCCCGTGTAACATGACCCAAGCCAATGGTTGATGCCCCAACCATTTGAATAGTAAATGCGGCGTTTTCATCCAGTCCGTTTACAGAATTACAAGATGGACAACGCCATCCTCCAACATATAAATCGAGACCTGCCAAGATATCCCCACAATGAGAAGAAGTTTTACTAGAGGGATACCATCGATCTATAGGGATCTATATAGACAACTTGTTGACTTGCAAAAACTCTTGCACTCGTTGTAAGTAAGTTCGCGCATCTTCCAACATAGGAAAATGGGATGTATTAGGAATAATGGCAAACTCAATGTTGTCACTCTTTGCCGCCGCTTGACACCCCATTTTCGCAGGAATAATCTGGTCATACTCACCAGCTACGAGCAAAGTCGGTACTGTGAGCTTGGCAAACTCATGAGGCATTAATTGAGCCTGTGCTTTACTGACTGAAGTATAAATTGTGCCCAATGCCGCATCATAGTCAGCTGCGAGAAAATCTTGTAAAAAAGCCTGGCGTTCGGAACTGGGAATGGGGCTGTGCAAGAATCTAGCCATAAATATTCTGTCAACAAACGGTATTTTACCCAACCACTTGTAGCGAAATTTGACTACGTAACCACCAAATTTATGAAAAGCAGTAAAAGCTTTTTCGTCGTACTCAAAAATGCCGCTACAAGTTAAAATGGCTCGTTCTACTCGTTGGGGATAGCTGTTGATAAATAATGTAGCAATAGATGCACCCATTGAATGGGCATTAATATAAATGCGTTGGAGTTGTAACTCATCTAGTAAAGCTGCTAAATCCTCAGCATACTCCTCTAATTCATAAGTTAACTCTTTAATTGCTGCTGATTTTGCTTGGGTAGACTGAGACTCCGCAACATATTCACTGGCTTGGGTGATGGTGGGTTTTCCACGAGAACGCCCAAAACCCCGCAAATCGTAGAGTAAACAATCAAATTGGTCTACTAAAGCATCAGCAGTACTTTTCCAGTACCTAGCTGAACCAGCCCAACCGTGAATAAAAACCATTACTGGCTTTACGAAGCAGGCAGACGGTTTTTTCACCCATTGATAATAATGCTCGACACCACGGACAGAAATATAAGGCATTTTTCCAAATTCAAAAATCAAGAGTGACTCGGCATAGTCTTAGAAGTTTTCCTTATGAGTGATTACCGAACTCGGAAGAAGTCAAAAGTCAAAAGTCAAAAGCTAATGACCAATGACTAATGACTACTAAGCTGATTCTGGCTTAGGTAAGGAAGATGGATGCACTATCAATTCGGATGTTGAGCGCTTCTCTACCATTTCTTTGGTAACCATACAGCGACTGACATCCTTACGGGATGGTAATTCGTACATGACATCAAGCATCAATTCTTCCACAATGCCTCGCAACGCTCGAGCGCCCGTTTTACGTCGGTAGGCTTCTTGAGCGATGGCTCGCAGAGCATCCTGTTTAAAATCTAATTGAACATTATCCATGTGGAGAAGTTTTTGGTACTGTTTCACCAAAGCACTGCGTGGTTTGGTCAAAATTGCCATTAGGGCTTCTTCATCCAAGGGATCTACCACTGCTATCATTGGCACTCGTCCAATAAACTCGGGAATCATACCAAACTTCACTAGGTCGTCGGGTTCTAGATAACGGAGAATATCAGCAGACCGTTTTTCTTTGGATTGGTTTTCGCCCGGCTGCACAAAACCAATTGACTTTTTGCCTATTCTTTGCTCTACCACCTTCTCTAAACCTACGAAGGCTCCGCCACAGACAAACAGAATATTACTTGTATCAATCTGGATACAATCTTGATAAGGATGCTTACGTCCGCCTTGAGGTGGCACATTGGCGATTGTTCCCTCCAACATTTTCAGCAAAGCCTGCTGCACGCCTTCACCGGAAACATCGCGTGTAATGGAGGGGTTTTCACTCTTTCGAGCTACTTTGTCTATTTCGTCAATGTAGATAATTCCCCGTTGGGCTTCCTCTACATCCAAATCTGCCACTTGTAACAGTCGCAGCAGGATATTTTCCACATCTTCACCAACATACCCTGCTTCTGTCAGTGTGGTGGCATCAGCAACGGCAAAGGGCACATCCAAGATTGATGCTAAGGTTTGCGCCAAGAGGGTTTTACCGCAACCAGTCGGGCCAATTAACAAAATATTAGACTTTTGCAATTCTACAGCATCATCTGCGCCATTTTTGCCTTTCGACTGAAGGGCTGCGAGACGCTTGTAGTGATTGTAAACCGCTACTGACAATACTTTCTTGGCTTCGTCTTGACCGATAACGTGTTCGTCTAGATAATTTTTAATTTCTCTAGGCTTGGGAATTTGGTTAAATGAAAAATTAGAAGAGCGGGGACGACGTTTTTGAGGTGGTTCTGACCTTGGTGCTGGTTGCGACGCAGCAGTATTTGTGTCAAGTAACTCTTCATCTAGGATTTCATTACACAAGTCAACGCATTCATCGCAGATGTAGACTCCCGGACCTGCGATTAATTTACGCACCTGCTCTTGAGACTTGCCACAAAAGGAACACTTTAAATGGGAGTCGTACTTAGACATACCAGCCTCTTATTTCAGAATGGTGACGTTTTCCCTTGCAGTGGGAATGTTTTGTCTGGAGATGACTTGATCAATTAAACCGTAATTTTTTGCCTCTTCTGCCGACATAAAGAAGTCGCGTTCAGTGTCTGCCTCAAGTCTTTCTAGGGGTTGACCAGTATGATGACTCAGTAGCTGATTCAACTGAGCCTTCACATAAAGAATTTCTCTGGCTTGAATTTCAATATCAATAGCCTGACCTTGAGCACCGCCGAGTGGTTGGTGAATCATGATGCGAGAGTCCGGTAGAGACATGCGTTTACCAGCAGAACCTGCTGCTAAGAGAAATGCCCCCATACTGGCGGCTAATCCAAAACATATGGTAACAACATCGGGACGGATTTGCTGTATTGTATCATAAATTGCCATCCCTGCGTAGACGGAACCACCAGGAGAATTAATGTACAGTTGAATATCTTTTTCTGGGTCTTCCGCGTCTAAGAACAGTAATTGAGCAACAATTGAATTGGCTACAGTATCATCTATGGGAGTACCCAAAAAGATAATCCGCTCACGCAGCAGGCGGGAGTAAATGTCGAAAGCCCTTTCTCCCATGCCAGACTGCTCCACCACCATCGGTACAATGTTGGTGGGTTCGCTTCTGTGAGAGCTAATTTTGATTCTACTTAAACTATGGATGGGATGATTTCCCCAGTGGGATAGAAGCATATAAGAAGAATTGAGAATTAAGTTAGTAGAGGGTTGCCAGCAGTTCTTGCTGCCTTTTTAACGAATGCAATTTTATTTGAGCTATTTGTTAACCATTATGCCTTATGGATATAGCTCTCGGTACAGAAGATCAAGCTAAAGCCATGATAGATGGACTATTTCTTTAAGATTCCTTAAAGATGTACGCGAAATTTGGTGTTGAGATGCAATTAATCAGGTCTCAGCAAGAAACTACCGAGTTGGAAAATTTTGACTCAGCAGGTTTTGGACAGACGTAATTAATCGCGTCTCAGCACAAATTATATGGATTCTGTACTAGGGGTGACGCTTTGCTCCTCAATCTGAGTTTCGGTTTTGTCGGATTCGGTTGCTGTTTCTACTGCGGAAGTGAGAGAACCTTCGGGCAGAAGTTCGACTGATGAATGCTCTAGTAACCAATCAACGATTTTTTCGGTTAAAAGTTCATTTTCCACCATCGAACGCATTCTTTCAGGATCAAGGTCTTGGTCTGCATATTGCTGCATCAGTTCGGCAACTCTGTTTTCCACCTGTTCTGGTGTGACCTTGATGGATTCCCGTTTACTGACTTCCAGTAAAGCCAAAGACCGTTTCAGGCGTTCAATGGCTTCATCACGGGATCGCTCCCGCAATTGGGGAATAATATCTTGGGTAAACAGCTTTTTCACATCCAAACCTTGCTGAGAAAGCCGCATTGCTGTTTGCGTCAGCATGGCATCTATTTCTTTGTCAATCCAAGTTTGTGGTAGGTCAACTTCCACGTACTTGAGCAGTTCTCCCAACAAAGCTTCTTGCTGGTTCGATCTAGTTTTTTCCTCAGCTTCCTTTTGATATCGTTCTTCTAAAGAAGCACGCAGTTCATCCAAGGTATTAAAGTCACTGACTTCTTGGGCAAAGTCGTCGTTCAATTCCGGTAGTTCTTTTTCTTTAAGTTCTTTGAGTGTCACTGTGAAAATTGCTGCTTTTCCAGCTAACTCCTGATTGGCGTAAGGGTCTGGGAAACGAGCCGAAATTTCTCTGGTTTCTCCAGCATTCATCCCCACCATCCCGGATACAAAACCAGGAATAAACTTATCTTCTTGCAATTCCAGTTGAAAATCTGTAGCTTCAGATCCAGGAATTGGAGTAGGCTCGCCTGTTTCATCTTCGCCTTCGCCTTTAGCTAGCACACCTTTAAAATCCACTACGGCGACGTCCCCAATTTGGGCTGCACGTCCTTCCACAGGAATCAGCGTTGCTAATTCTTGCCTTTCTTTTTCCAGGACTTGATCAACTCGACTAGAGTCGTGTTTAACTTCCTCGGCTTTGGCTACTAAACCGCTGTACTGTAGCAGATTAACTTCTGGTTCTACATCTACGGCTGCTGAAAAAGTCAGAGATTTTCCTGGTTCATAATTACTAATTAGCTCCTCAAGGGAAGTCCGCAGTTGTGGTTGTCCAATTGCCCTAATTTCTTCTTGTTTGAGCGCTTTTTCTAGGCCATTTTGAATTATTTCTTCCAGTGCTGCTGCTTTGATGCGGGTTACACCCAGGCGCTGTAGCAATATCGGTCGAGGTACTTTGCCTTTACGAAACCCAGGAATAGTTGTAGTACTAGCTAAGTTTTTAATTACCTGTTCGTAAGTTTGCCGGGTAATTTCCGGCGTAATCTCGATTTCCAGACCAATTTGGCTGGCGGGAAGTTTTTCCTGGGTAACTTTCATGCTTCGTCTCTATGTTTCTGTTTTTTTTGGCTCCAAGCACTCACAAGAGGCGATTTACCGCTTCTGTGGGTTGATTGCTCTTGGGTTGGGAATGGAAGGTGCCCACAATTTATTTGTTAAAATCCAATATATTACATGGATGAGTGCCTTCAGTAGATATCCAGTTTACCGCCAATGGCAAAGGACTTGACAATTTACCGCAATAACTTTACCTATTCAAACTCCAACTCGTTACAATAACTTAAGCAATCTTGTTTTTCTCACTTTAAAGGTCTAACACCGTGATATCCTGGTTTTCAACTAGGGACCCTTGCTATGAATTCTTCTGCTCTTGGAACTGTCTGCCTTGTGGGACGTAGAATGAGTGCTACCCTAGCACGAAGCCACACTTTAACTGTTCTGATTGCAGTCCATCTGCATCACAGTACATCCAAGGCAATTGACAACCCACTTTAACCAAATATTTGTTTATTTGAAAACCTTGACAATTACACCATGCTGAAGTGTAGATACTCCTTTTTTCCACTGGACACGAGGTTGTTGTACAATAGCATTATATACTTCTATATATAGGTGGGAAACAATGGCATCAATGCTACTAAGTTTCAACATTGTTTAACTTAAGGTAATCTAGAAAGTAAAAAGACTATATTCGTAAAAGTAACCAAAAATTAAAAAATTATTGAAAATCTGCAATCAGTATTTGGATAAGTAAGTATAAATTGTAAGTTGTTGAGAACAGTTACACGTGACCGCTTAAAGGAGAAAGCCAGTTTGTCGAAATCCTATCGTATAGCTATTTTGGGAGCCACTGGTGCTGTTGGCACAGAGTTGCTGGAATTACTGGAAAGCCGTAACTTTCCGGTGGGAGAATTGAAGCTATTGGCATCAGAGCGGAGTGTGGGGCGATGGCTGCGGTTTAAAGGTGAGGATTTGCCAGTAGAATTAGTCAGCCATCGCACCTTAGAAAACTTAGATTTATTGCTAGCTAGTGCTGGTGGTTCCACATCTAAGACTTGGGCAGCCGTTGCCGTAGAAAAAGGCGCAGTGGTAATAGATAATTCCAGCGCCTTTCGGATGAAACCGGAAGTTCCCTTAGTAGTCCCAGAAGTGAATCCCTTAGCGGCTGCTAACCACCAAGGTATTATCGCCAACCCCAACTGCACAACAATTTTGATGACGGTGGCAATTTGGCCATTGCATCAAATAAGTCCCATCAAAAGGATTGTAGCCTCAACCTATCAATCAGCCAGTGGTGCAGGTGCCAAAGCAATGGCAGAAGTGAAAACCCAAGCAAGGGCTATCTTACAGGGACAGGAGCCACTGGCTGAAGTTTTGCCTTATCCGTTGGCGTTTAACTTATTTCCACATAACTCGCCCTTAAATGATTTAGGTTATTGTGAGGAAGAAATGAAAATGGTCAACGAAACTCGTAAAATTTTTGGCGACCAACAGGTTAGAATTAGTGCTACTTGTATCCGGGTTCCCGTACTGCGTGCCCATTCGGAAGCAATTAATCTGGAATTTGAAAGTCCATTTAGTGCAGATGCAGCCAGAGAAATTTTAAGTTGCGCTCCTGGAGTAAAATTAATAGAAGATTGGAAAAATAATTACTTTCCCATGCCTATGGAAGCTACCGGTCAAGATGAGGTTCTAGTGGGTAGAATTCGTCAAGATATTTCTCATCCATGCGGCTTAGAACTTTGGTTGTGTGGTGACCAAATCCGTAAAGGCGCAGCGCTGAATGCAGTACAAATCGCCGAGTTATTAGTAGAAAGAAATCTACTCAAACCCGCAAAAGCATACGTTTCGAGTGAAACAGAATAGCCAATTAAATTTTAGGTATTTAACGCTATGAAGATAGATAAAATACATATCTGTAAAATACCATTGAAACAAATTGAGCAATAGGTTATCAAAATAGAGAACCACCGAGAAATCAAAAACCAAGAGGCTAATTAGGAGTGAAAACAGGGTGGGAGAATTTGGCAGAGTTTTAACCGCTATGATTACGCCGTTCAAAGCAGATGGTAGTGTCAATTATGATGTAGCCGCAGAACTGGCAGCACATCTAGCTAACAACGGCACAGATACATTGGTGGTATGTGGGACAACAGGAGAATCCCCCACCCTGACTTGGGAAGAGGAATACCAGTTGTTTGTGGAAGTATTGCAGTCCGTGGCAGGGAAGGCTAAGGTGATAGCAGGATGTGGTTCTAATTCCACCAAAGAAGCGATCACAGCTACCGAAAAAGCTGCTAAGATAGGAGTACATGGTTCATTACAAGTTGTACCCTATTACAACAAACCTCCACAAGCAGGTCTCTACCAGCATTTTCAAGCAATAGCCCAAGCTTGCCCAGAATTACCATTACTGTTATATAACGTCCCTGGACGTACAGGTCAAAACCTCAGTCCAGAAACTGTTGCTCGGTTGGCGGAAATTAACAATATTATTGGCATTAAAGAAGCTAGTGGAAATCTAGATCAGGCAAGTGAAATTCGTCGCTTGACACCAAAAGAATTTCAGATTTACTCTGGAGATGATTCTCTGACTTTGCCCTTGTTAGCAATCGGGGCAACCGGGGTTGTGAGCGTGGCTTCTCATCTGGTAGGCAATCAACTACAGCAGATGATCCAAGCTTTTAGTGCCGGAGGAATTGCCATTGCCAGCCAAATTCATCTACAACTATTTCCGTTGTTTAAAGCTTTATTTTTAACTACAAATCCCATTCCGGTTAAACAAGCATTGAAACTTAAAGGTTGGGAAGTTGGCTCAACTCGTCTGCCGCTATGCAAAGCTGACTCAGATGTTACTGATAAGTTAAAGGCAGTGCTGGAAAAACTTGATTTAACCTAGACAGTAGTTCGTTGAATACTGACCAGTTTGTAGTTGCTAAATATGTATATCAGCAATGAAAATAATTCTAACTGGTTTGCACTTTAAATTTGTAGGTTCAAACTGTTATAAATGTATTATTATTTTGTAGTTGAGTAAGGTATGAGATTTAATAATCAACAGATGGAGACAGATAAAATAAATTTGTATTTGATGAAAATGAGTAGAGTTGTATATGTGAAACCATTTTATTAAAGAAAAAACTAAATATATCAAGGCAAAATTAGCTGTTTTAACATCAAAAGCTAGAATTTTCTTTGATAAAAAGATTGCTAACTTTTAATTTATTAAAGCTGAAAAACCAAGAACAATCTAAGGAGAAAATGGTAAGTAACGAAACTAAGTCTGCCCTCAAAATTATTCCGTTGGGCGGTTTGCATGAAATTGGCAAAAATACCTGTGTTTTTGAGTACGAAGACGAAATTGTCCTTTTAGATGCGGGATTAGCCTTTCCGACGGAAGGAATGTTGGGGGTGAATATTGTCCTACCAGATACAACTTATCTACGGGAAAATCGGCAGAAAATTAAAGGGATGATAGTCACCCACGGTCATGAAGACCATATCGGTGGTATCGCTTTTCATCTCAAGCAATTTGACATACCTGTGATTTATGGACCCAGACTGGCAATGGCAATGCTAGAGGGTAAATTAGAAGAAGCAGGGGTACGCGATCGCACTGAATTAAGATCAGTTAAACCGCGTGATGTAGTGCGTATTGGTCAACATTTCTTTGTGGAATACATCCGCAATACCCATTCCATTGCAGATAGCTTTACAGTGGCGATTCATACGCCTTTAGGTGTAGTCATCCACACAGGAGACTTTAAAATTGACCATACACCTGTAGATGGCGAAAACTTTGACTTGCAAAGGTTAGCAGAACACGGTGAACAAGGTGTACTTTGTTTATTGAGTGATTCAACCAACGCAGAAGTACCAGGATATACACCTTCGGAACGCTCAGTTTACCCCAATCTAGACCGGGAATTTGGTCAAGCTACCGGGCGCTTATTTGTCACCACTTTTGCTTCCAGCGTGCATCGCATCAATATTATTTTGCAGTTGGCACAGAAGCATAACCGTGTGGTATCGGTTGTTGGTCGTTCTATGCTGAATTTGATTGCTCATGCCCGCAATTTAGGTTACATCAAATGTGATGACAGTCTATTCCAGCCACTGCAAGCAGCGCGTAATCTTCCAGATGAAAAAGTAGTTATTTTGACCACAGGCTCTCAGGGTGAGGCAATGGCAGCTATGACCCGCATTGCCAACAAAGAACATTCCCAAATCAAAATTCGGCCAGGAGATACGGTACTATTTTCTGCGAACCCAATTCCTGGTAATACTATCGCTGTGGTCAACACCATCGATAAATTGATGCTTCAAGGAGCAAAAGTGGTCTATGGACGGGAAAAAGGTATTCATGTCTCTGGTCACGGCTGTCAGGAAGACCAAAAATTGATGATTGCCTTAACCCGTCCCAAGTTCTTTGTGCCATTTCACGGTGAACATCGCATGCTAGTGAAGCACTCGGAAACGGCTCAGAGTATGGGCATTCCTGCAGAAAATATCGTAATTATCCAAAATGGCAACATAGTAGAACTAACACAAGATTCTATTAGTGTTGCAGGTACAGTACCATCTGGCATAGAACTTGTGGATACTACTAGTTCTGGCATGGTCAGCGCCAAAGTGTTGCAAGAAAGGCAACAGATGTCAGCAGAAGGCATTATCACTATCGCCGCAGCCATTGATTGGAATGGCAAACTTCTGGCGAAACCAGAAACTCATCTCCGGGGTGTGGTGACTAGTGTAGAGCGATCGCTGATCCAAAAATGGGTACAACAGCGAATTGAAGAAATACTCACTGTGCGTTGGACAGAATTCGCCCAGCCTCGGGAAGGCGAAAGAACAGAAGTAGACTGGGGTGGATTGCAGGGAATGTTAGAACGAGAATTGCAACGTTCTATCCGTCGGGAATTACAATGCCAAGCAACTGTGACATTGTTGATGCAAATTCCTGAAGAACCACCTGTAAAAGTTGCCGATGGTAGAAGACGGCGCACTCGCACTACTGCTCAGGTAGCATCTTAATCAATAATTAGCGTCACCCTCAAGGGTGCATCTGTACGAAAAAAGCCTGCTTAGACAGGCTTTTTTCGTCATGACATTTAGCGTGAAGGCAAACAAAACCCCTAGACTGCTATTACCTTCACACATTACAACGACTATTTTTATTTCTGATATTTCTACCTAGCCCAAGCCCTGTAGAATTTGTGTATATGAAGTTATGTAACAATTAGATTTAAACCTGTCCAATGACAGATGACTTCATTAAAATTTAAAGTGTGTCAAGTTATAAACAAGATTAGATGATTACACCCCCGATGCTGCGAAAATTGCGATTAACTTGACGTAGTAATAAATTGGATTCTGACGTAAGTGGCTACTGTAAAACCTATTGTAACTCGGTCAGTAAACAATTTTTTCGGGAAAGGTAATTATTAGGTTGTATACATTCATCAGAAAGGTGAATAACCTCATTAACATAGAGGATTGATCATGAAGGTATTTGACAATACCACAAAAAAGTTTTTTTTGGCAAGCTGGGTATCGGTTAATCAAACAGAGACTAGTAAAGCTCCTGTGACCCAGTTACACCATTCGGCTCCTCAGTCTAACGGTGATATTCTCCAACCCCTGCGGCAGAGGATAGAAAATATTGAAATTAATAATCCTCAACTAGCTCACCGCTTGTGCAAACTCATTCCTGCTCAATGTCCCTTTGAGCGTGATGTCAAATTATTCGGGAAAACTCTGTTTCACATTCCGCCTATGTGTAAACTCAATCCTTTGTTTGAAGAAGTGGTTGGTTTACGCTTCCGAGCGCTGTGCTACCTTGCGGACCAATGTGGTGAAGATATATCGCATTACTGCTAATACTAAGTGTTGAATAAAATATCCTGAATCAAAAGTTAAGAGTTAGGAGTTGATAATTAACTCCTAACTCGTTTGCATTTTTAATTTGTAATTTTTAATTTTTTCTAAGTTGCCATTTTTGGATGGCTTCTTGAGCGTCTTCGTAAACGGCCGTGAGTTCTGGGACTAAAGTAGCCGTTTCAATTGCTCCCTGAATATCGCCTTGGTCAGCTCGACTCTTAGCCAAGTCCAAAATTTTTTCACTCCATTCATTAATATATTTTTGGGCGCTATCAAATCCTAGTTGACCCGGTGGAACTCTTCTAGCGACTTCGATAGCACGATTATATGTTGATGCTTGTCCGGGACGAATTAAGGCTTGAGCTGCATCTAAAACAGTTTGATTACCCAGATATTGTTGAGCTTCTAATTGCCATTGGCTAATTGCTGCTTGTGCTTCAGGATAAAGGGCTTGGTCTGGGGAAACTAATTGAGCAGCGGCAATAGCATTTGTATATTCTTTTTCCTGGGCGCGACTTTCTGCTAAGTCTAGAATCATACGACTCCAAATTTTAATATTGTCCTGAGCTTGTTCGTAAAGTGGTTCACCTGGTTGAATTTTACTGGCGGTAGCGATCGCCTGGGCTAAATCACTAGCTTGAGTTGGTCTCAGAGAGATTTTTGCTAAGTCTAACAGTGCTTGACTTTGCTTTTGAGATTCAGAATTAGAGGCGATTTGGGCATTAGATTGGTTTTCTGCCCTCAGGGTGGTTGGTGATGTTTCAGAAACAGAGCCAGCATTGGGCTCAGGGACAGCAGTAGTGGCTAATGGGCGTGATATTTCTTTAACTTGCAAAAATTTCGCCTGATTGCGGAGAACAACCACAGAAATTAAAGCTACTACCAATAAAGTGCCGCCTCCCCAAAATAAAAACTGTTTCCATAGTGGGCTGTCTGCTTGATTATTAGAGTACCGCGAAGGATTAGGTTGGCGCGCATTGGGAATGAATCTTGCCCCCGTGGCCTTGTCGCCGTTGACGTGGTTTTGTTGTTTCAAGTCCTGCTGTTGAGCCGAGGTAGATAGTGGTTGTTCTTCCAATTGGCCAATAGCTGGGATGAGGTTTGACAAATTCACTGACTGAGATTGATTAGCGAGAGTAGTTTCCAAACCTTGATGTTTTTCCCAGACAGTCGTCTTTTGAGTCTTGGCTAAATTTTTGGAGGTTGTTATCCCCAGAGGAGGGGCTGTAAGTGCAACAGCAAAAGTTTCCTCTGGAAAAATAACTGGTTCGCTTCCACTGGTTTGTATAACATTGGAAATTAGTTGATTGTACTTAGGCAACTCCAACTGCGGCAGTATTGGTGGTGATTTAGATGGAAATATCGTTACAGGGTTTTGTGTAGGTCGCCAGTAGTGTTGACATAGTTCCGGGGTGAGGAGACTTAAATAGTTTTCTAGATCAGTCAAGTTACTGGCATTACCAGAACGTAAAGCCTCTAGTAATGCAGCTGTAAAGAATCCGTGACCTAGTTCGCTACTTTCATGAGAGAATTGATCTGATTGGCAAGAAAGAATTGTGGCTGTTTGTAGTTCTTTAGCAAGCTCTATGATTTCTAGCCCAACGGGACTGCTTGCTTGAGTGCCAAAAGCACGATTGATGTCAAACAACAGCAGTGTATTAATTTCAGCCAGTTGCAGGCTTTGCATTAGTGAGCGCACTTCTATGCCAGTTTCTTCCACTAATTCTGGATTTGCTTCTACTGGCATTAGGTAGTCTTTCCCGTTGTAACTAAGCCCATAACCGCTAAAGAATAACCACAGATGGTCTTGCGGTTGCCAACAAGTTGCTGTCAAATCCTCCAGCAACATGAGAATATTTTGCTTAGTCGGATAGGTGGATCTTTGCCTGATTGGTGGTGAAGAATCACTTATCAACACACAGTGTTGCTGTACCAAGCCTCCTTCTTGAACCAAAAAGTTGTTTAGTACTTCGGCATCTGCTTGAGCGCAACGTAAAGGTTGAAATGACTGATATTGATTGATGCCAATTGTAATTGCCCAGTAATTTGCCATCCCGCTCTTTGTAGGTTGTAGTTTTTTTGCCTAAAATTGCGGTTGCCTTTGCTGAAAAAACAAAGCTAACCTATGTCTTATAATCTGTGGATAATATTATCGAGTTACTGAATTAGGAGCAGTTTTTATTACATTATACTTCAATAATCATACTTATGAAAAATAAAGTTACAAGTTGTCAATAAGTAGTTATCAGGTTATGACCAAGACTATTGCTCATTAACGATCATTGATCATCTCTTTTCCATTTATTGGCCAAATTGCCAAAAAGATCCGGATCTTTCCGTTAATTGTTTTACTTTTATGTCCCATTTCTTTGTGGATATTAACAGAAGCGATTGCGCGGAGCGCAGTGCCGGAGGCAATCTCGCTCCAAATAGTTCGGGCTTATACTGCCAGAATTGATCTGAAAATTAACCGCATTGAAGACGAAAGCTCTGAAAGCATATTGCGGACAGCAGAAGCCATTTCACAGGCATCTGCTCAACTTAGCTTTGACAAAGACATATTAGGTACAAATGTTTCAGTAATCCTCACTGCAGAAAGTTATGGCGAGATCCCTCCCGTTTTGGCTTTGGAAGTTAGCTCTCAGCAGTGGGGCACACGCCGTCCAAATTTGGGCAACTTACTTCAAAACGGCGCGAACCCTGCTGTTGTTGGACAAGCAAACGGGAATTTCCCATACTGGTTAACTTTCCCCTACAATCTGCTCAAATTAGCCGGGTAAGTAGGAAAGAAGCAAGGGAGTGAGGCGGGAAGGTAGTTTCCCAATAACCAATGAAAATCTCTATCTATAAAATGGAATTGATGGCTTAGAATGGAAAGGCTGTCAAGAATTACGATGTCCGCTATTATGGCTGTTCCTAAGAAGAAAACGTCCAAATCCAAACGAGATAAACGTCGCGCCACTTGGAGGCATAAAGCTACTGTTGAAGCTCAGAAGGCTCTTTCTCTCGGCAAGTCAATTTTGTCAGGACGTTCTACCTTTATCTATCCCACTACTGAAGAAGAGGAAGAAGAATCATAAAAAACCTCGCGGGAGTTTGGAAACCACTGGCTTGAAGCCAGTGGAGGAAAAACGATTAGGCCGGCTAAAAGGTGCAGTTTCTCTTCTCCTGTCTTGCCTAAGTTACAGGTTCATGTTGCAGAAATCCTCCATGAGCAAGTCGGGTCTATAAATAATGAAGAATCCCCACGCCTTTAGGCTGGGGAGTGTCAAATCAGTGCTTTTGGGTTTTAGCGAATAATTAGCTTTAATTGCGATAATTTGTTTTTGTAGGGAGCATATCGCCAGTTTAAATCTAGCCAGAAGTAATTTGTTAACACGCTCTTGTAATGGGAAAAGGTGTCAAAACTCGCTTTACCGTGATAGCTGCCAATTCCGCTATCGCCTACACCGCCAAACGGTAAAGATGAGAGTCCAACTTGCATAATTGTGTCGTTAAGGCAAACTCCACCAGATGAGGTTTGTTGTAAAACTTGTTCTTGCAGGTTCTTATTTTGAGTGAATAAGTATAAAGCTAATGGTTTCGACCTAGAGTTAATTAAGGCGATGGCTTCCTTGATATCTGTATATTCAACTATGGGCAAGATCGGGCCAAAGATTTCCTCTTGCATTACTGGATCTGTTAAGGAAACATCATCAAGTATGGTAGGGGCGATGTAAAGTTCTTGGGGATTGGTTTCTCCGCCAATAATAATTTCGCCATTTTTGATGAGGTTAGCTAACCTATCAAATTGTTTTTTGCTGATAATTCTGGCATAATCTGGACTGGTTGCGGGATTATCTCCATAAAATTCTGTGAGGCATTTTTTTATGCTATCTACCAAATCTTTTTTGATTTTATGATTAACTAAAAGATAATCAGGCGCAATACAAGTTTGTCCGGCATTGATAAATTTTCCCCAAGCAATGCGTCTAGCAGCATGTTCTAGGTTAATTTCCGTATCGATAATACAAGGACTTTTGCCACCTAGTTCTAGGGTAACTGGTGTGAGATGTTTGGCTGCTGCTTCCATGACAATTTTACCGATGGCTGTACCACCAGTAAAAAAGATGTGGTCAAATTTTTCTGCTAGGAGTTTTTGACTTGTTTCTACACCTCCTTCTACTACAGCAATATAATTGGGGGGAAAATATTTGCCGATCACCTCAGCTACAACACTGGAGGTGTGACCTGCAATTTCTGAAGGTTTGAGAATTGTGCAATTTCCCGCAGCCATCGCACCTACTAATGGTGAGATAATTAGTTGCAAGGGATAATTCCAAGGGCCTATAATTAAAACAACTCCTAGCGGTTCGGGGTAAATTTTGGCTGAGTATGGAAAAAACTTCCAAGGAACTGCTGCTTTTTTTGTCTTAGTCCAATTTTTCAGATTTTTGATAGCATAGTCAATTTCAGTGATTACATTAATTTCTGTGGCATACGCTTCAAATTCTGGTTTATGTAAATCCGCTTGCAGTGCTTGAATGATTGCTTTTTCATTCTCAAGTATTGCTTGTTTGAGAATTTTCAGTTGTTGCAGGCGGAAGCTAAGGTCTTTTGTTTTACCCGTCTTAAAAAAATCACGCTGTTTCCCGATAATTGCAGCTACATTTGCTAATTCGTTATTAATCATATTTACTGTTTTGTTATTTTTTTGGTAATCTCCCTATTATAAAATACTTAATATTTAATTAATTGTGATTTGAAAATTGCTTAATCTCAAACCCTATGTACTATGTATTTTATTTTTATATAAAGATAATTTAAAACTGTGCTTTTTTTTACTGTTTAATGGGTAGATTAACGATGAAGACACTACCTTTACCCAACTCAGACTTTACCTGAATATCACCCTGATGTGTTGCGACAATGAGGCGAGAAAGGTACAATCCTAAGCCAGTACCAGAAGTTTTATGACTTCCTTGGGCAAATCTTTCAAATAAGCTGGCTTGTTCTTGTTGGGAAATGCCTATTCCCGTGTCTGCTACTTCTATATTTATATATTGTAAGTTATTATCACTACTATAATTGCCAGGGTTAACCCTAATATTTACTGAGCCGGATTCAGTGAATTTGATGGCATTACCGATTAAATTTGTAAATAAACGATGCAACTCTAAGACATCCCCCATCACCATAGTTGTGGTTGCATCTGGAGATAAATTCAGGTTGATAGATAATGCTTTTTCTTCTGCTAAAGGTTTAAGTGCCCTCACTGCTTCTTTGAGTAATTGAATTAAATCAACTTGTTGAAATACTAGGGTTTTACGACCTGCTTCAAAACGATAAACTTCTAATAAAGTATTCACCATAGATAGCAGGTTAAGATTGCTGCGAGCCATGATGGTGATTACTTCTTCCATTTGCGGCGATAAGGTTCCTAAAGCACCCTGTTGAAACAGCGTCAACATCCGATCAGCTGCTACTAAAGGTATGCGTAAGTCGTGGGTGAGTCGAGAAACAAAATCTTCTCTCTGGCGGGCAATTTGATCACGTTCATCCATACTTCGCTTTAACCGCAAAAGCGATCGCACTCTTGCCAATAATTCATCTAGGGTTACAGGTTTGCGGATAAAATCATCAGCACCCAAGTCTAGCCCATGAGCGACATTGGGCGTATCGTGGGCAGTAATCAGCAGAATGGGGATATATTGAAGCTTCATATTACTACGAATGCATTTAGTGACTTCGTAGCCATCCGTTCCTGACATCATGAGGTCGAGTAACACCAAGTCACAAGGTGATGCTTCTAGTTCTGCTAAGGCGGTAATACCATCGTTTGCAGTGATAATGGTGTAGCCTTGTTTCTCCAAAATCGTTTTTATCAAAAACACATTATCAGGAGAGTCATCGACAACGAGAATTTTTTCTAAGTGAGAAGATTGGGAATTCATGGGTAAGAAGGTTTAAAAAATTCATTTATGCCAGTAATGATATTATGCTCTTGTATAATTTGTATTATCAACATTGCCGCAAACTAGGAGGATGTTTGAAAAGTCTTTTCTGATGTATCAAAAACTTTTCGACCCATCTAGATCCCGCCTTAAAAAGGGGGACTTTGAGAAATTGGAGTTGGTCAGGGGGGTTGGGAGGATCAATCAGTGTCTAACATGACAATTAGCAAATTTTGAAACAACTTATGGCAAGTGAGGGCTGGTACTGTTGCTTCAATCCATTTGAAAAAACACCATTTTAAACCCAGCTTAAACATATATTTAATATATATTAGATACATATATGGTAGGAAATGAATTTCTTGATTTAGCTACGACAAAAATTTAATTACTGAATATACTGATGATGGGCTTACCTCAGAAGTTACGAGAATTTTTGTAGAGGAGTCTCATAGAACATCTCTACCTTCTTTTTTGGAGTTTTTGGGTATCAGCTTAAAGTGAAAAACGAACTACAGAGACACACAAGACAGGGAGGAATCAGAGTTAGAGAAGTTTTTTGTCCGGAATTCTTTAAAATAAAAAGTATCTTTGCGCCATTGGTAAAAGACTGGCGGGTTCACAAATTAGCAACTCACCATTAGCCCTGACTTGATATGTTTCTGGATCAACTTCGATGTGTGGTAAAGCGTCATTTAGCTTCATATCTTGTTTAGTGATTTGACGTGTCCCAGAAACGGCCACAGCAGTTTTTTGTAATCTCAATTGGCTGGGGATTTCTCTTTCTAAGGCGGCTTGAGAAATAAAGGTTAAAGATGTGGCGTGACGGGCTCCACCAAAACTAGCAAACATGGGTCTTGTATGCACAGGCTGAGGTGTTGGAATACTGGCGTTAGCATCACCCATCTGTGACCAAGCAATCATCCCTCCCTTAATGACAATTTCTGGTTTGACACCAAAAAAAGCTGGTCGCCATAAGCATAAATCTGCTAGTTTTCCCACCTCTACGGAACCTACATATTGGGCAATTCCGTGGGTAATTGCTGGATTAATTGTGTATTTTGCAACATATCGTTTGGCGCGGTTATTATCTGCAAGTCCATCTCCATCAAGGCTACCGCGTTGGATTTTCATTTTATGGGATGTCTGCCAGGTGCGAATTATCACTTCACCTACTCGCCCCATTGCTTGGGAATCAGAAGCAATCATACTAAACGCCCCTAAGTCGTGCAAAATATCTTCAGCGGCGATGGTTTCTCGGCGAATGCGAGATTCGGCAAAGGCTACATCTTCGGGAATGCTAGAGTCGAGGTGATGACACACCATCAACATATCTAGATGTTCTTCCAAGGTATTGACGGTGTAAGGGCGTGTGGGGTTGGTGGAAGATGGTAAAACGTTGGCTTGTCCGCAAACTTTAATAATGTCTGGTGCGTGTCCACCGCCTGCGCCTTCGGTGTGGTATGTGTGTATGGCACGATGTTTGAAAGCAGCAATGGTATCTTCCACAAATCCCGCTTCATTCAAAGTGTCGGTATGTATTGCTACTTGCACATCATAATCATCGGCAACACTGAGACAGGTATCAATGGTTGCGGGGGTAGTCCCCCAATCTTCATGCAGTTTTAACCCCATTGCGCCAGCTAAGATTTGTTCGACAATTCCTTGAGGTTGACTGCTGTTACCTTTACCCAAAAAGCCTAAATTCATGGGGAAAGCATCAGCAGCTTGTAGCATCCGGTGCATATTCCAGGGGCCTGGGGTGCAGGTAGTGGCGTTTGTGCCGGTGGCGGGGCCAGTACCACCGCCAATCATGGTAGTAATCCCACAGGCGATGGCTACTTCAATTTGTTGGGGGCAAATAAAATGAATATGGCTATCAATACCTCCTGCTGTGAGAATCATTCCTTCGCCTGCTAAAGCTTCGGTTCCAGGTCCAATAATAATATCTATATTGTCTTGAATATAAGGATTTCCGGATTTACCTATTTTGAAAATTTTGCCGTCTTTAATGCCAATATCAGCTTTGACAATACCCCACCAATCGAGTATGAGGGCGTTAGTAATGACTAAATCTACTGCGCCATCAGCGTTAGATATGGGGGATTGTCCCATTCCGTCTCTGATGACTTTACCGCCACCAAATTTCACTTCGTCGCCGTAGGTGGTGAAGTCTTGTTCTACTTGTATAAATATTTCAGTGTCTGCTAGTCGGATGCGATCGCCCACTGTGGGGCCATAGGTTTCTGCGTAGGCTTGACGAGATATTCTGTAAGACATAATACGGTATGGGATGAGTTTAAACGAAAAGACAGGCGCAAAGGTACGCGGAGTTATAGATGGGAATGATTTGAGTGAGGCAATAATTGGTTGTGGAATGCAGGTGCATAGGGGGTTGGAACAGGGTTTATTGGAGTCCGCCTATGGGGATTATTTGTGTTTTGAGTTGAGTAAGAGGTTTTATGTGAGGAAGCAAGTTCCATTACCACTTGTGTATGAAAAGGTGGCATTGGATTGTGTTTATTGATGAGATTTAATACTCGAAAATACAGTAATTATTGAATTCAAATTTGTGGAATCTCTCCAAGCAATTGACTTAGCACAACGTAAACTCCGTCTCCTCCCCAAGTTTAATCTTCTGCACCTCAAATAAGGAATCAAACGCGTATCACATAAACTCTAACTCCCCGTACTTTTGCGTTTAAATATTGCCATTAATTTTGCCATTAAAACCATAAACTTCACGACTACCAACTAAAGGTACTAAGGTAATTTCTTTTTCGTCTCCTGGTTCAAATCTTACTGCTGTTCCTGCGGGAATATCAAGGCGCATTCCCCGGGTTTGTTCTCGATTAAAATTCAATGCTGCATTGACCTCATAAAAGTGAAAATGTGAACCAATTTGAATTGGGCGATCGCCTGTGTTGGCAACTTGTATTTTCATGGTAGGACGATCGGCGTTCAATTCTATTTGACCATCTGGTGTGATAATTTGCCCTGGAATCATTTTTTTAGCTTTTTTTGAGAGTTATCTAATAGGATTATGCACAGTTACCAATTTTGTACCATCAGGAAAAGTTGCTTCTACCTGGACTTCGTGAACCATTTCTGGTATCCCTTCCATGACATCATCTCTTTTTAACAACGTTGTGCCATAGCTCATTAACTCTGCTACTGTTTGTCCATCTCTAGCACCTTCTAAAATAGCTGCGGAAATGTAGGCGACGGCTTCGGGATAATTTAATTTCAAACCTCTATTTTTCCGTCTTTCTGCTAATAACGCAGCTGTAAAAATCAATAATTTATCTTTTTCCTGTGGTGTCAGTTGCATTCTTCACTTGTCTGTGGTTAGTTTAAACTTGCCATACTCTGGGGACACAGTTACCACGATGTAGAAAAGACACTCGCAGCAACTCCCACACAGATGTAAACCAGTTTCTCACTTCAGAGGTGGAAGAACCACGATATCGACACAAAAATCCATTTTCTAACCGAGTAGCACCTACTTGTCCAGAACCATGCCATAAATTTCGGGCTTTGTCTAAAATTTCTTCAGTAACGCTGGTTCCTACCCAAGTCAGGGTCGCTGCTATTGGTTGTCCTGCTAAACCGTGAGGACTGTGGAAAACTTCTTCTTTACCTGGTAACCATTGGCGATCAATCCACAAGGGTACACCTTGTTGCCAAATTTCTGTGTGCGATCGCCATTCTCCCTGTACAAATTTTTCACCCCTCGCAGTCCGACCAAATCTGGTAATTTCCCAACCTAACCAACTGGCTCCCGGTGCTAATTCTACCCGTAAATCTTGGCGATAAATTGCCCCGTTAAATAAAATTGTTTCTTGGGGTAGCCACTCTAAACAAGCCCCTGCATCAATTTGAATGTTAATGTTTTGCCTGGCTTGTAGTCCGTTGGTGCGGTATATTTTACTGGCTGCGGCTGTGGTAATTAATGCTTGTGTATGGGGTTGGAGGTGGAGGTTGTACGATAGGCGATCGCCTCCAACTACGCCGCCGGCGGTATGTAGAATGACGCTATGACAAATTTTTTCACCTTCTGGATAAAATGGCTTTTGTATTTTTAAAGGTGCTTGATGGTGGCTGTGTATTAACTGGGTGCTATTGAGGCGATGGGCGTAAACTAAGTTTAGTTTTCCATGCCAAGTTTTATCTATTGGACTGTTAACAAGCATTGATAAATGGATAAACTCTCCCTCATTCTAACTTTATCATTCAATATATAAAAATTATGAAATATTTAGAGAGGTTCTAGGTAACATTTCTAAATATTATTAAACTTATGAATTACTGGTTTTTTTGTTCTAACCAAGCTACGAAATCAGCAACTTCGGAAAAATAAAATAATGCTTCGTCTAAATCTTATAAATCATCACTAGATAAATTTCTTACCTGTGTGATTAATGAATCATTAATATCACCAAAACCACGTTTCACAAGATGATTAATCATATTGCTGAACCAAACCGGATAGAAATCTAAATTTTTTGTTATACTGTGCCTTGACGAATCCTCTCAAAACCATATACATGGATATCCACAAATTTATAGCGGTTCTCTTTTTCTCGCCATTCAATAATACCAATCTCATTTAAAAAAGAAACAAATTCTTCAAAGCTTGGTATATCTTGGGATCAAGATTGCCATAATTATTGGCACTGTTATTTAGATAAGAATGCCAATTTACCCTTTAGAAAATCAAAGAATTTATTCAAATCAGGGTATTCTTATTTAATTTTTTTTTACATCGTTTTTCTGATGCTTTTTCCAAGCCAAATTCTAGAGATTTTCCTTGAATTATACGATGTGTAGGGAAAAGAAAAATAATCGCTTCGTCAGCTGGTTTGATTAAAGAAAAAGCTCCCCATTGATTAATTCCAGTTCTGGAATCAATTAAGATAATATGCGGTTTTAAATGTTCGTAAATTTCACCCTCGAAAACAGACCAAAGGTTTTGATTTCCATCAATAACAGTAGTAGCGTGGAGATCATCAACCTTAGATACATAATCAAGATTTAGAGAGCCAGCAGGAACAACAAATAATCTTCCTGTAGCTCATAGAATGTCACTGTCCTGGGTAAAGTAAGTTCGCCATGGGGTGGGGGTGATTGATTTTGCAGGTTTGCTGCTTGGATAGCTAAATCTTGCCAAGTATTGACTGAGGCTGTATTTAAAACCTGTGGCGGTGAAAGATTTGGTGACTTCGCTTCTTAAAGCGTATATGAGGAAAGAAATCCAGGAGATAAATGAGGAACCTGAGATTTAAGTAAGCTTGATATTTGTTCTTTACGCTGAGGGATAGATAAATTAATAAAGCCATCGCTAACAATAGTCAGATTGATCAAGCCGGATGTAGAAATATTTACATCAAACCACTCCTGTGGATTCTGGACATATTGGCTTGTAATGTGCTGCTTGAGTAAAGATTGCCAATTTTCCTGCATTTTCCCACCTTTTTAAAGTTGAATAGCTTGCTTCTTTAACCACCCTTTGAGACTTCGATAAGCTTTTAACCAGCGTTGATAACTTTCATCATCAGGCTCAAGGCCAGAATAACGCATATCTATGAAGTGCTGTCCCATTGGATTCTCAACTTGATCAAGCCATCTTCTGACTTCTGAAAAATTATCAATAGTTCTGTATGACTATGTGTCCTCAAGTTCTGACCTGTAACTCCTGGTAGAGTGTTACGAATAATTGCTTTTATCAGATACTCAATGGTTATACCACCAAAGTGCATAGCCCTAATTTTACTTATGGGGTCTAGTGTTTCAGTATCAAGATGGCGCTCAAGAAAAGCTACCTGGTAATCTTCCATACTTATTAAAGTTCAAGTTGAAGCTTGATCAGTATATTATTAAACCAGGATTTTTTTAACATAAAGCAATATCCAACCGATTTTCCACCCCTGGAGCTGCTTCCCTTTCCGTGAAACAAAAAAACAGCTACTTCCTGATGGAAGCAGCTGTTTATGTGACTTAGAGAGTATTAGTAATCGAAGTCACCGCCACCCATACCAGCGCCAGCAGCAGGAGCAGCGTCTTTAGGCTCTGGCTTGTCAACGATGATACATTCGGTTGTCAACACCATACCAGCGATAGAAGCAGCGTTTTGCAGAGCAGAACGAGTTACTTTGGCAGGGTCAACAATACCAGCGTCTAATAAGTTAACAAATTCGTTAGTTGCAGCGTTGTAGCCAACGTTGAATTCTTTTTCTTTGACACGTTCAGCAATTACAGCACCATTTTGACCGGCGTTTTCAGCAATTCTCTTAAGAGGCGCAGGTAATGCACGAACTACAATCATTGCACCAATTAGTTCTTCGCCTGTGAGGTTGCTGTTTGCCCACTCTTCCAGTCCGGGAGCCAGGTGAGCTAGGGTGGTACCACCGCCAGGAACAATACCTTCTTCTACAGCAGCCTTGGTAGCGTTGATTGCGTCTTCTAGGCGTAGTTTCTTATCTTTCATTTCGGTTTCGGTAGCTGCACCTACTTTTACTACAGCTACACCGCCGGAGAGTTTAGCAAGACGTTCTTGCAGCTTCTCTTTGTCGTAAGAAGATTCGGTTTCATCCATCTGACGACGGATTTGTTCGCAACGAGCCTTAACACCGACTTCGTTACCTTCGGCAACAATTGTGGTGTTGTCTTTGGTAATGGTGATGCGGCGAGCACGACCTAGGCTTTCAATTTTGGTGTTTTCTAGCTTGAGACCTGCGTCTTCGGTAATCAATTGACCACCGGTGAGAATAGCGATGTCTTCTAGCATAGCTTTGCGGCGATCGCCAAAACCAGGAGCTTTAACAGCTGCAACGTTCAGTACACCACGCAGGCGGTTAACTACTAGAGTTGCTAAAGCTTCTTTTTCAATATCTTCGGCGATGATGACCAAGGGACGACCTGCACGAGCTACTTGCTCTAAAACGGGTACTAGGTCTTGTACTAAAGCGATTTTCTTATCGGTTAGCAGCAAGAAAGGCTCATCGAATACTGCTTCCATGCGTTCAGCATCGGTAGCGAAGTAAGGAGAGATATAACCTTTGTCAAAGCGCATCCCTTCGGTAATTTCTAGCTCGGTGGTCATAGATTTCCCTTCTTCTAGGGAAATTACGCCTTCTTTACCTACTTTGTCCATTGCTTGGGCAATCATCTGACCGACTTCATCGTCGTTACCAGCTGAAATTGAAGCAACTTGAGCAATAGATTTAGAATCTTCTACTTGACGAGCTTGTTCAGCGATTTTGTTTACTAAGAAAGCAGTAGCTTTGTCAATACCGCGCTTGAGTAGAATTGCATTTGCGCCAGCAGCTACGTTGCGTAAGCCTTCTTTGACCATTGCGTGAGCCAAAACCGTGGCGGTTGTGGTGCCGTCGCCAGCAGCGTCGTTGGTCTTAGAAGCAGCTTGACGAATCAAGGCTACGCCAGTGTTTTCGATGTGGTCTTCTAATTCAATTTCTTTGGCAATGGTTACACCGTCGTTAACGATTTGGGGTGCGCCAAATTTCTTTTCTAAAACCACGTTACGACCTTTGGGGCCCAGGGTAACAGCTACGGATTCGGCTAAGATGTCAATGCCTCGCTCTAGGGCACGACGGGCGTTTTCGTTGTAGATAATACGTTTTGCCATGGGTGTCTCAATTCAGGGAGTAAGTCAAATGAATTTTGGATTTTGATTTGCGAGTTTAGATTTGTGATTTTAGATTGATGATGACTTAGAGGTACGAACAGGGCTAGCGCCTTGTTCAAACTAAAAAACAATTCCATGATCCAAAATCTCAAATCTAAAACTGGTGCTGTGAATCAGATTTTGAATTGGGGCTTGGGTGTTGGGTTTCTCCTTTACCTTGTACAGACACGAGCAATCGCGTCCCTAGGTTTCTACCCATTTGCCATTAGCTGACAACTGCTAAGATATCTTTTTCAGACAACAGTACATATTCTTCTGTGCCGAGCTTGATGTCAGTGCCAGCGTACTTGGAATACAGCACCTTGTCGCCAGTTTTAATGTCTAACTCTTGACGGGTACCGTCATCGTTACGCTTGCCAGGTCCAAGAGCGACAACCTCGCCTACTTGGGGTTTTTCCTGGGCATTGTCGGGTAAAAATAGTCCACCTGCGGTCTTTTCTTCGGGGGCGCTCACTTTCACGAAAACGCGATCGCCCAGGGGTTTAACTGTAGAAACGCTTAAAGTTACAGATGCCATGTTTATTTCTCCAGAGTTAGCACTCTCAACTCCTGAGTGCTAATTTACCCAAAACCAGCAGACAATGGCAAGAATTACTTGAGTACGGGTTCCCGCACTAGGCAAGGGCTGAATTACTTAAGTAATAATACTTAATTATTTAAATATGTCAGGTTTTGCTCAGTAATTTACGAATATTTTTATATAGCTAAATTTATTTGCAAAGCCGCTAAATTGTTATAAAACTGTAATCAGGGTGCTTATCGATGAGTAACATTACAGTGATCCAGTGCCGCCATCAAATCCCCACAACCACTCAGTCTCTGGATGACAAAGCCTTGACTCATTTTTATCTTTGCTGACAATACAGCTGATAAATTCTGTACAAAACAAGTTAGTCTGGTATTTGGGGAATAGTCAAAAAAAAGGGCGAATCCAAGAGCTAAAGCTTGATTAGCCTTTTTAGAGTCTGCCATTTGTATCGTTAAGACGAAAGTCAATTGCTTGCGAGTTTTTTGTTCTAGACCGATAATGGTATTCTACCCAAATGGTGCCTGGTATTGCCCAGCAAAACCAGAAGTTATTGAGCAAATCATCCCAGAACAGTTGATAGGCATGACGGTAGTGGAAGAATGTGCATTTTTAACCCATCTTTCTTTGCCGATAGTTCCCCTGCTTGCTTGTGACATCTGATAGAGGCTAAACATCCGCAGGATATAGTGAAGCAGTAAGCCTATGAAAGAGCGGGTTGTTTTGAAGTTAGGGTCATCTTGAGCCAATACTTACCTCGTGAATGGGAAGGACGATTATTTAATCAGTGTTTTTTTCACCCGCTACTTTCAAAGCGATATATAATAGCGCATTATAAATACTACTGCTCTACGTATCCTTACCGGAAGTTTGCCAATGAGCTAGTTGTTTCCCAAAAAGTGACCAACACTTTTGAGACTTCCAGACAGCAAAGGCAAGTTAAGTAGAAAAAAGGACAGACAACATCTCAATGATCCACCATAAAGGATAACCATTCAAGACCTTGATGGACCGAAGCGCGACAAGTGCCAATGCTATGAAAGAGCCCAGCATGAAAGATCACAAAAGACTTCTATTGATTGATGATGACCCTAACCTCATCTTGCTGGTGAAGGATTACCTGGAATTCAGAGGCTATGAAGTCAATACTGCCGACAATGGACGAGAAGCTCTGGAAATTCTTGAACAAGACGTTCCAGACATGATCATCTGCGACGTAATGATGCCGGAAATGGACGGATATACTTTTGTAGAACAAATCCGACAAAATGAGCGTACCAGCTGGATTCCCGTACTTTTCCTATCAGCCAAAGGACAAAGTGCAGACCGAGTTAAAGGTCTAAATAAAGGGGCTGATGTATATATGGTCAAGCCCTTTGAACCAGAAGAACTCGTAGCACAAGTAGAATCTTCACTGAAGCAAACTACCCGTTGGAAAGAACACCAAGCCAAGGGGGGAGAAAACGGTTCCCGAATTCAGGTTCCCTTTGATGTCCAGTTAACCCCAACGGAACTGAAAGTAGTGCAGTTTGTTGCTAGGGGTTTAGCTAATCGAGAAATCGCTGAAGAATTAAACGTCAGTCAGCGTACGGTTGAAAGCCATGTTTCCAATATGTTGGGCAAAACCAATCTCCACAATCGCACCGAACTAGCGCGTTGGGCGATTGAAAATCAAATGGCTTAAACCCCTGCTGATTTGTAAAGTTATGAGTTTTGAGCTATTCTGTCTTAACTCAAAACTCAAGCTTGTGACTTTATTTTGACTTCAGCTTGACATTAATAAATTATGAATTGTGAAGTTAAATTTGGATTTTTTAATTCAAGCTTCATGATTCATAGTTTATGTTACATTCCTCAACTGCTATCTTCCAACCCGGATATCACCTAAAAATATCACTACATGACCCCACACAATTCTCTCATCTCCGTAATTGCAAAGGAAATATGACTCCTAGGCAGTTGTATTTTTTGAGAAAATTTTTGTATTGTGGGTGAACCTATAGCTTCAGTGCCCCCATATTCCCAGGTTTACACCCCCACATTTTCTTGAGATACAAATAATTGATCAGATTGGAATCTTGGCTTAAACCGTATTAGCTCTAACAGACTTAAGTATTTTTTCTAAGTAATAAACATAAAATTTAATGCTCTGCTCTTTGTAGCGACTAGTTCATTCCAGATTAACTACTTGAGTTCCCTTTGAATTTGAGTCTTGAGTGAGGTATCAGGCTCTTTGGGAATTTTTATGGTCATGGGGAAACTGCGGAAAATAAAAACTCACTCCGTACCCAATTAAAATTTTAGTAGCGTGGCAAGGCTAAAGTCTTACCTTAATTAAACACAGCCAGGGAATAAATTCCCTGGCTCATGGCTTAAGTAGGTTAAAGAACTAGTCCCTCGCCGCTAAAGTTCATCGGCGGTTTGTTAGCTCTAAATTAATGAACGATTTTAAGTTGGGCACGCCAATACCTTTTTGGGGTTTGAGATAATTTGGGTTGGTGTTAAAATTCTGCGTTTTCTGGTGTCCGGGGGAAGGGAATTACATCGCGGATGTTTGCCATACCTGTCATGAATTGTACGAGTCTTTCAAAACCTAAACCGAAACCAGCATGGGGAACGGTGCCGTAACGCCGTAAGTCCATGTACCACCACAAATCTTCTGGTTGCATACCTTGGGCTAAAATGCGGCTTTCTAATACATCTAACCTTTCTTCTCTTTGGGAACCACCGATAATTTCGCCAATTTTAGGTGCAAGAATATCCATCGCCCGTACGGTTTTTTCATCTTCGTTTAACCTCATATAAAAGGCTTTAATTTGGGCGGGATAGTCTGTGACAATTACAGGTTTTTTAAATAGTTGTTCAGCTAGATAACGTTCATGTTCTGATTGTAAATCTAAGCCCCAACTGACTGGATATTCAAATTTGACATCGGCTTTTTCCAGTAATTTAATTGCTTCTGTATAAGTCAAGCGCTCAAATTGATTGTTGATAATATTTTCGGCTGTTGCTAAAACAGTATTATCAATACGTTGATTGAAAAATTCCATGTCTTCGGGACATTTTTCTAAGACATATTGAAATACGTGTTTGAGAAAGGCTTCGGCTAAATCCATATTCCCATCTAAGTCACAGAAAGCCATTTCTGGCTCTACCATCCAAAATTCGGCGAGGTGACGGGAGGTGTTGGAATTTTCTGCACGGAAAGTGGGGCCGAAGGTGTAGACGTTAGAAAAAGCCATGGCCATGACTTCTGCTTCTAACTGACCACTAACTGTTAAATATGTGGGTTTAGCAAAAAAGTCTTGACTGTAGTCTACTGCTTCGTTTTCTGTGCGGGGAATGTTTTTGAGGTCGAAGCTGGTGACGCTGAAGAGTTCTCCTGCACCTTCGCAGTCGTTAGCTGTAATTACGGGTGTATGTACCCATAAAAAGCCTTTTTGTTGGAAAAATTCGTGAATGGCGGCCGAACAGGCGTTTCTGATCCGGAATACTGCTCCGAAGGAGTTAGTGCGCGATCGCAAATGTCCTATTGTGCGTAAAAATTCAAAGGAGTGGCGTTTCTTTTGCAAAGGATATGTTTCGGGATCAGCTTCACCGTAGACCTTCATGGCTTGGGTTTGTAATTCAATGCGCTGTCCTTTACCTTGAGAAGCTACCAAGACTCCCATGACTTCTACAGATGCACCTGTATTCAGCTTTTTGATGATTTCTTCATAGTTTGGCAAATCCTGATTAATGACGACTTGCAAATTAGCTAGTGATGAGCCGTCATTGACTTCTATAAAAGCAAACCCTTTCAACTCGCGTTTCGTTCTTACCCAGCCTTTAACAACGAGAGAATCATCAGGTTGACCACTGCGCAATACTTCTGCAATTCGTCCATTTGGCATATTATATAACTTTTATTTTGTCAAGTTAGATAAAACAGATATTAAACAATGTTAACATTTAATTTCATCCCAGGGCAAAATTGAAATTATTCAGCACAAGACTTTAAGATCCAGCTTATGATAACGCCCATACCACCAAAATCGAAGGATTCCAAGAAAATAATTGGCTTTCTCAGTTGATTTCTCAAGCTTCTAACTGCTGTTTAATTTGCTGTAATTCGGGTTTTATTTTTGGTGTCTGGTGTTTATTTTGTTGCAACTCGTGGCGGATTTGTTGCCATTGTGCCTTTTTTGGGCTGGTAACGTTCTTTGCAGGAGAGAAGTTATGGCTCTAGCTCTTGTAGTTCTTGTTCAAAATCGCGTTACTAGCTTTCGTCTGAGGGCTGTGATGGTAAAGTCGGTTTCATTTACAGGTAGTAAACTATGATTAGATGCTAGTGAGTACTGAAAATTTTCACTTCTGATTAAACACTAAGAATCATGTCTCAACCTACCCAACTTTCTAAAACGAATCAACTGAATGAATTTAGCACTTTGGAACTAGCCCAAGCCTTAATGGAAAGGCTAAGTATTTCACCTAAGGATTGGCATCGCCTTAAGTCTAACCGCAATGCTCGTGCTAGTGAACAAGCAGCTGCAGCTGTTGTGTATCTTGTGGAAAATCAGCCACAAGAGGCTATTGTTAGGTTACAGCAAGCTGTTGGTTGGTTAGATCGCTCAATTTTTGCACCTCCCTGTCCGACTCATGGTAATAAAGGAGAGGCAAATAGTGAGTTGTAGATTTGGGATTTTAAATTTTTGATCCCAGTGTGATTTAAAATCCAAAATTTAAAAAATTGATTACTAGAGTTCCCTACCGTCTGAGAGACAAACGCGTGGGATTTTCCATTTCTTTACACAGCCTTAATTCTGTACCTTTGTGATTCCACTCTACTTGATCAAAAATTTGATGTAGAAGACATAAGCCACGTCCATTTTCTGACTCATCAGGTGGTAAATACTCTGTTGGGTTTTCATTAGGCGCTGATGAGGGAATAAAGCCTTTTCCTTGATCTGATATTACCCACCAATACTGATTATCTATTAAGGAAAAACGGACTACAACAGTTTTACCAGGATCAAGATTGTTACCATGTTTTGCTGCATTGACTAAGGCCTCTTGAAGTCCCAGCCGCAGTTCTCCTTGGAGTTTGGCGGGAATCTCCGCCAAGAGTAAATCTAAAATTGGGCATAGATAAAGGGTTGAGGCAAAACTAATTGTGCCCCAACAACGCCCGAGGGGACGGAGGGAAATAGTAATCACTAGAGAAACCCCGTAGCTTTCAGTTAGCTAGACATCAGTTTGCTATTACAGGCATCCTGATAAAACTTGAGGTGGTCATGCTGCCTTCAAACTTGCGTCTTTAAATACTAAATTTTGAAAATGCTATGGAGCATTGACTCTATTTATAAAATGAGATTCCTGACACATAAAACGGCTAAAAAATGACTGCTGATGCAGTTAGCAAATAAAAGTGCTGGAAATTTTGGGACAGAGTAATAGAACCCTTTTGGGATTGCCGATTTTTGCTTTAGACAATCTTATTCATACTGTTTTGAGTTGATGCAACTTTAATCTTCGCCACAAAATCGTTTTTATTTTTAGGTTAATTCGATTTTAGCATTCTTGGTATGCACTAGACTAGGAATTTGAAATTTGAGTTTTTATCAAAGACTGAGTACTCCTATCCAAATGTGATAGCACAAGAAACGCGGCAGCCTCTACATGGGCTGTTTGAGGAAAGAAATCAGCAGGTTGTATGCGTGTCAAGGTGTATTGCCCATCTTGGCATAATAATTTGAGGTCGCGGGCAAGAGTGGCCACTTTGCAGCTGACGTAAACGATGCGTGAAGGTTTCGATAGCAATAAAGAATCAATAACGGCACCATCGCATCCTTTCCGTGGCGGATCAAGTAACACCACATCTGGTATGGTCTCCATTTTTGGCAGGAGATTTTCTACTGCTCCTAATTGAAATGTGACGTTATTAATTCTATTGTGTTGAGCATTAAAAATTGCTTGCTGTACAGCTTCTGGTTGTAATTCTAATCCTGTGGCTTGGCGGACTTGTTTTGCTAAAGGTAAAGTTAAAGTGCCTATACCACAATAAGCATCAACTAGCAACTCATTTCCTTGAAGATTGAGTTCTGATTTGATGATCTGTAATAGTGCTTCTGCGGTTTCTGTATAAACTTGGAAAAATGTATCTGGACGAACTTGAAACTCTAAGTCAGCGAATTTTTCTCGTAGGTAGGGAACTCCAGCAATACAACGAGTTTGATCCCCAAAAATAGTATTGGTGCGATCACTATTGCGGTTAAGGGATACACCGACTAATTGGGGATAGCGCTTTAACCATTGCTGCGCTTGTTCTTCAATTCCTGGTAAATTCCAGTCCTTAACTATCAAGGTCAACAATATTTCGCCAGTACACCGTCCAATGCGTAAACTGAGATGGCGGATTTGTCCTTGGTGTTTTCGTTCATCGTAAATTTGCCAACGGTGCTGTTGGATGTCTTGCTTTACTTCAGCCAGTAAAGGATTTAATCTGGGGTCTTGAACAGGACATTGATTTAAATTCACCAGTTGATGGCTAGCTTTTTGGTAGTATCCAGCTTGTACCTGACCAGTGGCAGAAATTCTCAGAGGATAGGTGGCTTTATTGCGATAGCCCAAAGGTGCAGCAGTGGTGAGTACGGGATCTACTGGTGGGTTGACAAAACAGCCAATACGCTGCAAAGCTTGGATGACTTGATTATGTTTAGCTGCTAACTGATATTCATAATTGATATGTTGCCACTGACAACCACCACACTTATCAGCCACAATACAACTTGGTCGTACCCGATGAGGAGATGGTTGTAATATCTGATCAATTTTGCCATGAGCATAGTTAGGTTTAACCTGTATTAAGCGAACTACAGCGCGATCGCCTGGTACGGTGTCGGGGACAAATACCACAAGTTCCTCAAAACGCCCCACACCATCACCCGTATTACTCAGGTCAGTGATGGTAGTTTCAATTAATTCACCTTGTTGTTTAGTCATTGGTCGTTAGCAAGAGTATAATTTTTTGACTTTTGACGTTTGACTGGTTATTTTTACTCACTTTTCAATTTCTACTCACCCCATCTTGCTAATTTTCCTTTCTTTGTGTACCTCAGACTCGTTAAACTAGCAAATAATATTTCGCGTGGTTGCGTATAATTATGACTGTCATTAGCCAAGTTATTCTCAAAGCCGACGACGAACTGCGTTATCCTAGCAGTGGCGAGCTCAAAAGCATCAAAGAATTTTTGCAAACCGGTGAACAAAGGACACGCATTGCTGCGACCTTAGCTGAGAACGAAAAAAAGATTGTTCAAGAAGCAACTAAAAAGCTGTGGCAAAGACGTCCTGACTTTATCGCTCCTGGGGGTAATGCTTACGGTGAACGTCAGCGTTCCCTCTGTATCCGTGACTTTGGCTGGTATTTGCGCCTAATTACCTACGGCGTACTTGCTGGTGACAAAGATCCAATCGAAAAAATTGGTTTAATTGGTGTGCGAGAAATGTACAATTCTTTGGGGGTTCCGGTTCCAGGGATGGTAGAAGCTATCAGTGTCTTGAAAACAGCCTCTCTTGACTTACTCAGTGCGGAAGATGCAGCCGCAGCCGCACCTTACTTTGATTACATCATCCAAGCGATGTCTTAATCAAAGCGGTGTGAGTTTCGGGACTATAAGGTATTACCTCATAAGATTCCTCTTTTGATCATAACCTCCCCACATTTGGTAATGGCTTTGGCAAAACTTTTGTCAGGTTATTAACCAGGTGTGGGGAAATTTGATGACTGAGTGGTTGGAGTAGTTGAGAAAAATATCGAAAAAGTATAAATTATCTGGCGATAACTGCACATATAGGTTAAGTAAATGGATACAATAAGGCTCTGTACTCTTGGTGCATTATTTCCATGACCGCCACCTCCTCTACTCCCTTTTCTCCACAAGAAATCGCCGCAGAAGGTTTAAAACCAGAAGAATATGCAGAAATTGTCAGACGTTTAGGGCGACATCCCAACAAAGCTGAACTGGGAATGTTTGGGGTGATGTGGTCTGAACATTGTTGTTACAAAAATTCACGTCCTTTACTCAAACAGTTTCCCACCACGGGCCCGCGTATATTGGTTGGACCTGGTGAAAATGCTGGGGTTGTAGACTTAGGCGAGGGATTACAATTAGCATTTAAGATCGAATCTCATAACCATCCTTCAGCTGTTGAACCTTTCCAGGGGGCAGCTACTGGTGTCGGAGGAATTCTTAGAGATATCTTTACAATGGGTGCGCGTCCCATTGCATTATTAAATTCTTTGCGCTTTGGTTCTTTAGATGATCCGAAAACCCAAAGATTATTCAGTGGTGTAGTATCTGGTATAAGTCACTATGGTAATTGTGTAGGTGTTCCTACTGTTGGTGGCGAAGTGTATTTTGACCCGGTATACTCTGGTAATCCCTTGGTGAATGTCATGGCACTGGGATTGATGGAAACGCCGGAAATTGTTAAATCCGGAGCATCTGGTTTAGGTAACCCTGTGTTGTATGTTGGTTCTACCACCGGACGGGATGGTATGGGGGGGGCAAGTTTCGCTAGTACGGAATTAAGTGATGAGTCGTTAGATAATCGTCCTGCTGTACAAGTAGGCGATCCCTTTTTGGAAAAGTCTTTAATTGAAGCTTGTTTGGAAGCGTTTAAAACTGGTGCAGTTGTGGCTGCTCAGGATATGGGTGCTGCTGGTATCACTTGTTCGACCTCAGAGATGGCAGCTAAAGGTGGTGTGGGGATTGAATTGGATTTAGATCAGATTCCTGTGCGGGAAACGGGGATGGTTCCCTATGAATACCTGCTTTCAGAATCTCAAGAAAGAATGCTGTTGGTTGCCCATAAAGGTCGAGAACAAGAGCTAATTGATATTTTTCAACGTTGGGGACTTCATGCTGTGGTTGCGGGGACTGTGATTGCTGAACCCATTGTACGGATTTTCTTTCAAGGTCAAGTAGCCGCGGAAATTCCGGCTGAGGCGTTGGCGGAAAATACCCCACTTTATAATCGGCATTTATTGACAAAACCCCCAGAGTATGCTATTGAAGCTGGTAAGTGGTCTCCTGATTCTTTGCCTGGTTGCACAACGGCTGGAATTGAAATTCAAGGAAAACTGCAATCTTGGAATAATATTTTGTTAACTTTACTGAATACTCCAACCATTGCTTCTAAAAGTTGGGTCTATCGTCAGTATGACCATCAAGTGCAGAACAATACTGTGATTTTTCCTGGTGGTGCTGATGCGGCTGTGGTGCGCTTACGTCTCCCGGGAAAAGTGGAAAATGAAAAATCAAAAGTAGAAAGTTGGACATCAGGAATAGCTGCCACTGTAGACTGTAATTCTCGTTATGTTTATCTTGATCCCTATGAGGGAGCTAAGGCGGTGGTGGCAGAAGCGGCTCGCAATCTTAGCTGTGTGGGTGCTGAACCTCTGGCTGTGACAGATAATCTCAATTTTGGCAGTCCAGAAAAACCCGTTGGTTACTGGCAATTGGCAGAAGCCTGTCGGGGTTTGGCAGAAGGTTGTCGGGAATTGGCTACGCCAGTTACAGGGGGGAATGTGTCTCTGTACAATGAAACCTACGATGCCCAAGGTTTACCACAACCAATTTATCCGACTCCTGTGGTGGGTATGGTGGGGTTAATTCCCGATTTAACCAAAATTTGTGGTCAAGGTTGGCAAGGAGTGGGTGATCTTATTTATCTTTTGGGGTTACCTCTAACATCTCCCATGAGCTTGGGTGCATCTGAGTATTTAGCTACCATCCATAACACTGTGGCTGGAAAGCCGCCAAGGATAGATTTTGATTTGGAACGTCGTGTGCAGCAAGTTTGCCGCGCAGGTATTCGTGCGGGTTGGATCCGTTCAGCCCATGATTGTGCTGAGGGGGGAGTGGCTATTGCTCTGGCAGAATCTTGCCTCGCTGGTAATCTGGGTGCGGAAATTAAAGTAGAAATCCCACAAATTCAGTGTCAACGTCTTGATGAAGTGCTGTTTTGTGAAGGTGGGGCGAGAATTTTAGTTTCTGTAACATCAGAACAACAAAAAAATTGGGAACCCTACCTACACAAACATCTAGAGGAAAATTGGCAAATGTTAGGTAAAGTGGGTAATCTGGGTAATTCGGAAGTAGGATTGGAGGTTTTAACTACTGATAACCAAACCTTAATCAAAGTTACTATGGAACAAATGAAAGCTTGCTATTTCCACGCCATCGCCAATCGTCTTGCCCAGAAGCCAAGCAATACTGCTGATTGATTTTTGAAATCCTGTATACCAGGATAATCAACTTTTGTGAGCAAAATTACGGTAATGTTTTAATGTATGGTTAAATATTCATTAAGAATTTAGCAACCATCCAAAGATATCATGCCAATGGGCAAATAATTACTAATTCGTCATTAGTTACGGATTATTCTGACTTGACACCCAAACCAGGAGCAATAGCCAATGATTCCCATCCATTCCGTCACTATGGCTACGCCAAACAAGCGATCAAATGAATACCCCAATCAGGTAACAGACTCGATTAATAGTCATGAACATCTACCTGACAAACCAGAAGAAGCTTGTGGTGTTTTTGGCATTTACGCACCAGAAGAAGATGTTGCTAAAATGACCTATTTTGGATTGTATGCCCTTCAACATCGGGGTCAAGAATCAGCTGGGATTGCCACGTTTGAGGATGGAAAAGTACACCTCCACAAGGACATGGGCTTAGTATCTCAAGTCTTTAATGAGCGGGTTTTGGCTCATTTACCCGGAAGCCTGGCCATTGGTCATACTCGTTATTCCACCACTGGCTCTAGTCGCAAAGATAATGCCCAACCTGCGGTGATCGAAACGCGATTAGGCTCATTAGCTCTTTCACACAATGGTAATTTAGTCAATACTTTGCCATTGCGAGAAGAGTTAGCCCAAACTAAAGTCAGTTTGGTGACAACAACAGATTCAGAATTGATTGCTTTGGCCATCGCTGAAGCTGTCAATGCTGGTGCAGATTGGCTAGAAGGAGCAACTAAGGCGTTTCACCGTTGCCAAGGTGCGTTTAGTTTAGTGATTGGTACTCCTGCTGGCGTAATGGGTGCTCGCGACCCCAATGGTATCCGTCCTTTAGTTATTGGTACTTTACCTGGTAATCCAGTTCGTTATGTCTTGGCTTCGGAAACTTGTGGTTTAGATATTATTGGAGCTCAATATTTGCGAGATGTGGAACCAGGAGAGTTAGTGTTGATCACTGAGGAGGGTTTAGCTTCTTACCGTTGGAGTCCAAAACCTCAGCGCAAGTTGTGTATCTTTGAGATGATTTATTTTGCACGTCCTGATAGCATCATGCACAACGAAAGTTTGTATACCTATCGCATGAGGTTAGGGCGACAAATAGCGGCAGAATCCACTGTAGATGCTGATATTGTCTTTGGTGTTCCTGATTCGGGTATACCGGCAGCCATTGGATTTGCCCAAGCTTCTGGTGTACCTTACGCGGAAGGATTGATTAAAAATCGCTACGTGGGACGAACTTTTATTCAGCCCACACAATCTATGCGAGAGTCAGGAATTCGCATGAAACTCAACCCTCTCAAAGATGTATTAATCGGTAAACGAGTAATTATTGTGGATGACTCGATTGTCCGGGGTACAACAAGCCGGAAACTGGTTAAAGCTTTGCGTGAGGCTGGTGTGATAGAAGTACATATGCGAATTTCTTCTCCACCGGTTACACATCCGTGTTTTTACGGTATTGATACTGACACCCAGGATCAGCTCATTGCTGCTACCAAATCGGTCAAAGAAATCGCTGAACAGCTGGGGGTGGATAGTCTTGCTTATCTTAGTTGGAAGGGAATGTTGGAAGCAACTAAGGAAGATACGAATACTTTCTGTTCGGCTTGCTTTACTGGGGATTATCCTGTCACTATTCCCGAACAAGTGAAGCGTTCTAAACTGATGTTAGAAAAGGTTGTGGTTTAGTGCATTAGCGAAATTTTGAAAGCATGATGGGGTTGACATTTTGTCAACTCCTGAGAAGTTTTGGATGGATTAAATAATTATGAATTACAACTCAAAAAGAGTTTTTATTGTATATTTATTTAACGGTTTATGATATCGAAGAAATTTTTGAAAGATATCATTATTAAACTACTGACTGGGGCTTCACAAGTCGACTATGCTATGCTGGCTAGTCAACTTACTTTAACAGACGCAATAGCCAAAATTGACTGGTTGTTTGGTTGTGAGGCTGTATTAAAAGAGTTTAATTCCGATTTTACTATACCTTACTACACTCAAAGTGAGTGGGGTTATCAAATCTATCACTCTGGACAAGATGCCATTCACATGGCATTGAATGTTGATGGGGTATTTAATCCAGATGGTTATTATGCTCAACCGCGAGTTGTTGCCGAACAAATTTGTGAACTTGATGCCAGGAACGTTTTAGAATTAGGATCTGGTAAAGGATTTAATAGCTGTTTTTTAGCCCAACAGTATCCAGAAGTAAATTTTACCGGAATTGATTTAACTGCATCGCATATTAAAATAGCGCGTCGCCAAGCAGAGAAATTTTCCAATTTATCTTTTGAAGAAGCTAATTTTAATCAGTTAAGGTTTTTAGATCAGTCTTTTGATATTGTTTTTGCCTTTGAGTGTTTATGTCATGCATCTGCTGATGAAATACCACTGGCAGAAATTTTTCGTGTGCTGCGACCGGGGGGAAAATTAATTGTGTTTGATGGCTATCGTAAAAATAAGCTGGAACAACTTTCTCCTTTACTTCAAACTGCAAGTCAACTTGTGGAAGTCTCTATGGCTGTTCGCAATGGATTTTCACTAATTGATGATTGGTATGCCATCGCGCAATCAATTGGCTTTCGAGTTGAAGTGAGGGAAGACATTTCTTGGGCAATTCAGCCTACTTTATGGAAATTACAAAAGTTGTCGCTGAAACTTTTTTCCTTATCTTGGAAAGCAAAAATACTTACTTATCTGCTGCCCAAATATTTGGTGAGAAATTCAATTGCTGGTCTTTTAATGCCCTTTACTGTTAGCCCTAAGGGAGAGGCTTTTGGATATTACAAATTAATTTTAGAGCGTCCTTTATCAACTATTAGACAACAGATTTCTGTTAAGTGAGGTAGAATGCCCACAAGAGTTTTACCATTAATATCCATAGGTCATCTAGCCAGAAACTGCTGTAATCAACCCCATGGCATTTGCATAAACTCAACTCTGGGTAATAAAGGATCTATGACAATACCTACGCCGCTAAAACCCCAACGTTTGAGTAAGTTTCCTAATTGTGTAACCGCAATGGATTCTACAGCAAAGCGGTGGGCCACTTCTCTAGCATGGGTGTTGAGGTAGCTTAAAGCATCAAAGTTTTCTCGAAACAGCAATAAATAACCTGAAGTTTCACCCTGGGGAAGAGCTAGGAGATAACTACCGTCGGATTGGGAGCGCATTAGATAATAAATTTCACAGAACATACTCGATTAAGATTCCAAACGAATCCTGGGGTCGGCTACCTTTAAGAGCAAGTCTGCCATTAAATTGCCTAAATTCAGCAGTAGGGCACTCATAACAAGACTAGCCATGACTAGATATTGGTCTTTGGCCATTACAGCTTGCAAAGTCAATCTGCCTAAACCAGGCCAGTTAAAGAATTGTTCGGCGATGAATGCGCCTCCCAATAAGCCAGCTAATTCAAAGCCTAACAAAGTAATTAAGGGATTGACGGCATTGCGGAGAGCATGAACGTAAATGACGCGATTTTCTGGTAATCCCTTGGCTCGAGCTGTTTGGATATAATCTTGGCGCAGAACATCCAATAATTCCCCGCGAGTGATTCTTTGCAAACCAGCAAAGCTAGTGATACTTAAGGCTATGGTGGGTAAAATCATGTGCCAACCGATATCAAGTATTTGACCAAACCAAGATAATTCAGCATGATTGATGCTGGTCATACCACCTACAGGAAATAAAGGTGAGGTGACTTGAGCAAATATGAGCAGAAATAAGGCTGTGATGAAACTGGGAAATCCTTGTCCCGTGTAGCTGATGATCTGTAAAATGCGGTCAGTGGCTTGATTTTGTTTGACAGCCGCAAGTATGCCAAAGGGAATGGCCATGGCCCAGGTGCAAAATAAAGATGCGATGGCTAAAAGTAAGGTGGCTGGTATTCTCTCCCATAAGAGAGAAGCTACTGAGCGTTGGTAAACAAAACTTGTACCAAAATTTCCTTTCGTCAATATTTGCCATAACCAGAGCCTAAACTGTTCTGGCCAAGATTTATCCAGACCAAACTGTTGCCTTAATTCTTCGATTCGTTCTGGAGAAATTGTCGGATTTTGCCGTAGGGTATCTACATAGTCACCTGGAGATAGTTTCATGAGCAAGAACGACAGCGCCGTTGCCAACAACAAGGTAAACAGTGCTTGTAATATCCGTTTTAATACATAAACAAATGTTTCGTTTGTAACTAGCTTAATTAGCCAATCCCGGCCTGTCTCCAGGGGAATTTTAGTAAAAGTCATAACGGTTGATTAGTATTGAATTAGGGAAATAATTGGCACGTCTGGTAAGTGTTTACGTCCTTGTAAATCCCGTAGCTCGATAATAAACCCAAATCCTACTAGTTCGCAGCCAATCTTCTGCACTAACTTTGCCGTTGCATTGGCTGTGCCGCCTGTGGCAATTAAATCATCCACAATTAAAACACGGCTATCTGGATGCAAAGCGTCTTGATGCATTTCCAAACAGTCTGTACCATACTCTAATTCATATTCAATTGAGTGAACTGCTGCTGGTAACTTTCCTGGTTTGCGGACGGGAATAAAACCCGCTCCTAATTTATAAGCTAAAGGAGGTCCAAAAATAAAGCCACGGGACTCCATACCGACAACATAATCAGCCTGTAATCCAGAATTAATGCATTCTTGTGTAAAGAAGTCAATAGTGTAACGTAATCCCTCTGGATCGCGGAGTAGAGTGGTTATGTCCCGAAATAAAATTCCGGGTTTGGGAAAATCTGGGATGTCGCGAATTAGAGACTTTAAATCCATAAGATAAATATAAGGGAGTGGGAATTAGGGAGTAAGGAACAATATTTATAGTACTTAGTACCTTAGTACCCAATTCCCGATGCCTGAAAAATCCTACACTATAATGTCATACGCTGGTAATTTTGGATCTAATTTCACAATCCATTGATCAAACAGGAAGGTAAACAGATGGTTTGAAAAAGAAAATTTCAGTATACGCAACAATTTAAGTAGAACAAGTAATTAATATATATCAGGTAGTATTGCTACTACCACAAGTCTCAGTTCTTGTTTAGCTACTTATCCTAAATTAGTTGTACTAATTTTATTAAGTCTGTTAGAACCGCAGAAGGTATTTTATAGAATGAATGTCTCAGCCAGCTTAACGTCATTGAAAAGTCCAACTCCCCAGTCATTGCCGATGATTCTGGATACTTTACCAGACCCTGCGATCGCAGCACAAGGTTGTCCGGCTAGAACCCGGCTGCAAGTTGATCTGATTTTACTGGCGATTGAAGCTTTAGAACTGGGTGGTTCTGAAGCTATTTTGGCTTTTGCTGAGGAGTTGGAATTGAAAGGAATTATTAAACACCGGGTAAATTTATGGCGGATGCGGAGTTCCAACCCTATGAGAAGAGCACATATCCGCCGGACCTTAACTGTCATAGAGGCAAAAGCTTTAGTGGTAATTGCCAGCCACATAGCACGGCGTTTAACCGTTGTCATTCGCCAGATGCTGATGACCTATCAGCAAATGAGTGAAAAACAGATTCCCTTGGCACAAAATTTGCGACTATCTAATTATCTAGAACGATTTCGAGTACATTTTAAAAGTAGGATGAATGCTAAACGCTCTACTGTAATGGCATTAAGTTCTGATGAAAAATTAGATGAGCTAGCAATAAACTTGTTGGGACAATTACTCTTTTGTACTGGCACAGCTGGGATGCAGCGATTCTGGATTAGTCTTTTTGACGGTGAAGTAGATTGATATGCTCTGATTACTAACCACTGCAGGTGTAACAAGAGAAAATCAAGACTCATAACTTGTAACTGCTCAAAACACTTACGCCTATCAAGTCTGACCATTGCTCCACAGACAGCAATGGTTTGTGCCACCGCCAAAATATTTCTTGCGGCGTTGATGTCTTGGTTATGGTGCGTTCCACAATGAGGGAAATGCCATTGCCGCACATTCAACGGCGGACTTTCAACAATTTCACTAGACCCTATTATAAAATCTGTAACACAAATGCAGGCAAAATTAATTACTAATTCGCCCCTTACCACGTCCTTTGTTGTTGCCACGCAATCAATAGAAACAGGAGTCAAGCTCTTGACTAATCGCCGTTCCTCATCTGTTGAATCTTGCGGGTCTAAAGCGAACCTCCTGGAGGTGTGAGATGAATATTCAACGTAAGTACAGTCTACCCAATTGTACGCTTTTGTTAGAGGGTTTAAGTGATGCTGGGAAAACTGCACATTACCAAGAAATGCGTCCAGAATTATCAATATTGGTAAATGCAGAATGCTATGTATCTGGCTATAGTGAGCCCCTAGTGGGAGGGCGGGAATTTTTTGAAAGCTTAGTGAGGTCCGTGAGTGGCTATGCTCAAGAATTTTTGAGTAATGTGTCCCATCCCCAAGGGCATAATCAAGACTCAGAATTAGTGCAGATACAAAAAATTGGCCCCAACCGACATAGATTAATTGTGCATTCTGAAATAACTGTAGGTGGTTTTAACTACAGGCCTAACTATGATAAACCCCCCATTCAAATAGATTTGAATACGGTGCAGTTATTTGATTTAGTTGAAGCTGTGGATCAGTTTTTTGCTGATAGTCAAACCTTACCAGAGTTATCACTAGAGTTGCAGCCAGTTGCTAAGTCTCACAGCAGTGCTAATCAAGTCTTCATCCAACAGGCACTCCCGGCAGCTATAGGTATTTCTGGTCTAGCAGTTGCCGCGACAATGGCTTTTAGCTTGATTCCAGCACCGGAATTACGCCCACCAGAACCAAGGATAGAGGAAGAAACTAGCTCTACAGCGCCGAGCAGGATTTCTGCTACACCACCAAAGACAACAACACCCCCAAATTTAGAAACTGCGACAGCAAATTCAGCAAGTGTGAATACTCCCACGGTTGAGACACCAGCAAAAATTACGGACCTAGAAGCACTCTTAACTAGATCTACGGAAATCACGGACTCAACTCAACTGCGTGTTTTGAATAGCCAAGTTTATGAAAAAATTAATTCTGCTTGGAACAGTCGCTCAGAATTAACAGAAGATTTAGTCTATCGTGTGGGTGTAACTGCCGATACTGAGATTATCGGTTACAAACCAGTGAATGGGGAAGCAAATCAAGGAATAGAGTTAACTCCTTTGCCGAACCTGCTTTACAATCCTGTTAATCGTTCTTCCACCGCCAATGAAAGAATTGCCCAATTTAGAGTAGTTTTTACTCAACAAGGTATTTTGCAAGTTAGCCCTTGGTGGGGGTATCAGTGATGGGGAAAGGGGAGGAGGAATTCATACCCCCTAATCCCTGATCTTGCTCTATTTGATAATTTGTCTCATATAATCGCCCCACAGTTGTGCTGCTTGGCCACTACTGCCTGATGTGGGTGAATTGTTGTCATTACCTAACCAAATACCAGTGACAAGCCGCCGACTGGGGACAGATCCAATAAACCATAGGTCAACGTTTTTATCAGTTGTGCCGGTTTTACCACCTTCCCCTAGGCCGATGGAAGCAGCGCGACCAGTACCGCCAGTGACCGCCTGGCGCATCATCCGAGTAATTTCGTTGGCTACACCCGTGGATAGAACTCGCCCATTGGCCTCGGGATTTTCCTCAAAGGAATAGACAACACGACAGGTTTTTAAATCATTACGATCTTGACAATCACTACTGTCTATGATCCGGCTAATTGCATGGGGTGGATTCCATACTCCACGATTAGTAATAGCGGCAAAAGCACCTGTCATTTCTAAAACATTGACAACACTTTGACCTAGTACTAAGCCGGGAACAGCTTCAAGTGATGACTTGACTCCTAAACGCTTGGCGGTGGAGACGACTTTATCTAGCCCTACTTCTCTGGCAATTCGCAGAGCAATAGGATTTTCTGACAGGGCAAATCCAGTGGTCATATTTAAAAAATTCCCTGCACCAGTTCTACAGGATTTGTAGGTAAAGCCCTGCCAAGGCATAGCAGCGCAGGAATAGGTTTTGGAGGCTGGTATCCCTTTTTCAAGAGCTGCGGCGAAAGCGAAAACTTTGAAGGTAGAACCTGGTTGTCTTTTGGCTTGAACAGCACGGTTAAATTGGCTTTGTCTAAAATCAGTGCCACCTACCATAGACAAAATAGTACCAGTGCTACTGTCTAGAGTAACTATTGCTCCCTGAGAAAAACGAAAGGTTGAGCCAGCGTTGTTGACTGCATTACGCAATGCTTTTTCTGCTTGGGCTTGTATTCGTGGATCAAGCTGAGTTTCAATTATATAATTACCTTCTTTGGCAGCTCCAACTCCTAAAATTGATTCGAGTTCCTGGAAGACATAATTATAAAAGTAAGGAGCAATGGTATTTGCTTGCTGTTCACAAACTTTGGGGCTAATTTGTACTGGGGAGCGCCTGGCTCGATTGGCTTCTTCTGGGGAGATTTTGCCCAGTTCTAACATACGCCTGATTACGCGATTGCGATATTCAACTACTTGTAGCCGATTGGGGTTATTTCCACAAAAGTTGAAAGCGTTGGGAGCAGGTAAAATTCCTACTAATGTGGCAGATTCTGAGAGAGTTAATTCTTTGGCTGGCTTCTCAAAGTAATAACGAGCAGCATCCTCAAATCCGGATGTATCTACGCCCAAAAATACTCGATTTAAGTAGGTGAGCAAGATTTGATCTTTGCTGTAAAAAGTTTCTAGCTTGAAGGACACAACAGCCTCGCGCAGTTTGCGTCCCAAGGAGTCCTGAGCGCCAACATAGTCTCGGAATAAACTCCTGGCTACTTGCTGGGTAATGGTGCTGGCTCCCTGCTGCACATCTCCAGTGCGAGTATTGATGAGCAAGGCTCGCAAAATTCCTAACGGATCAACGCCAAAGTGCCAATTGAAACGACTATCTTCTGAGGCTACCACCGCTGCGGGTAAATAAGGGCCAAAGTCCTGCAAGCCTCGCATATCTATGTGGGAGGTAGTTCGGGGAGCACGCAAGGGGGTCGAGCCATCACGGGCATAAATGACGATGGGAGCTTTGGTAGCTGTGGGTAGAGGTGTGACAGAAAATTTTAACCATTCTACGCCTATGATTAACCCTGCTAAGGCACTAATACCAGCAATACCGTAAGCTGCCCAAGTTGCTGCTTTAATATGCAAGGGTGCTGGATCGACGTATTGCAGGCGCACTGAAGCTGCAAGTTCTGGTGGACCTAAAGTAAAAATATCACCGTGACGCAGTTCTAAGGTATTGATCCGGCGTTTACCACGATAAATACCGTTGGTAGAGTTTTCATCCTTCATCACAAAAACAGGGCTGCGTTGACTCGAATCCCGGGACAGTGAGAGATGAATTTGGCTGACAACTGGGTTGCGAACTACTATGTCACAGGATTTGGAACTACGACCTAGAATGTAGCGATCACCTAACAATGGATAGACTTCCGCCTTGTCCGCCCCCGCATCCTGCACCCATATTTCTGGTACTTTGGCATTGGGCTTGAGCGCCAACTTGGAAAAGTCAACCCTTGCTTGAATTGTATGTACTGCTTGAGTCAGTTGACCAAGTAAAGTTTGTGGCTTGTGAGGAGGTTGGGGGGAACTCATTGGCTATTGACATCACAATTATTGGCAAAGAACCGGTAGAATGACATTCTGAATACAGAATCTTCCACCATTTTACTCATAAGCCGAAGCAGAAATTGGCTATGGGTAACTCCTACCGATTCAATCTTACACTAAGACAATATGGACTCATAAAACACAGCATTATTAACTAATAGACAAATTTAGTTTTATGGTCTGTCATACTGCTTTTATCTGCTATTTTTGCTGAAATTTGAATTTTGAAAATCCGAAGATTGTGAAAATTCTGGTCTGTTAGTTATGGAAAAAACTCGTCAGATGCTTAATTTTTAAGATTAGCGTGACCTTTCACCGGAACTTGGTGTTTTTTGGAAAGAACCAATTAACAAACAAACAATACCAACACTAATAAACGAATCAGCCATGTTAAATACAGCAAAATTAATCAGGCGCAAATCGAGAAAATCAACGACGTAGCCTAAAACAAAGCGATCAATTCCATTGCCCATCGCTCCACCTAAAATCAAACCATAACCTAATTGATCCCAACGATTTAATTCCTGACCAAACCATGCTAATGCTATTAAGACCAAACTCACACCCAAGGATAGCCAGCGTAACCATTCTACTTTTCCACTGAATAGACTAAAAGCCGCACCAGTATTAGTGACATAGGTAAGATGAAATACATCGGGTAGGATTGGTAGTGTTTCTCCCAAACTAAAAGTTTGGACTACCCAATATTTTGTTAATTGATCTATGAAAAAAGCGACCAAGGCGATAATCCAAAAAAGATGATTTTTTAAACGCATGAAACTAGGGAGTAGAAAGTGGGGAATGAGAGCTTGTACAGCACGGTGTCAATAGAGATACAAATAAGTCAGTTAACGAATAAAATTAACTATATTACGAAAAGTAAATATGCCTCAAACCCTGACCTAGCCTGGCCATAACTAATAAAACATGAGATGACGTAATATATATGCTATTACGGTAACAGCACACACTACAGCTAGTTGACCGGGTAGTGCAAACCAAGAGTATCTGAGGATTGCTTGGGTTAAAGCCAGACTTTCCGTACCTTTCCACTGAAAAATATAACTGATTATCAAATAAGTAACACCGCAGAGGTGGACAGTTAACAAGCCACTCAAACAACTAAAAGCCAAGGTTTCCAACCTGGGTCTAGCTTTAAAGGACAAAAATCCACAAATCCAGGCTCCAGGAACAAAGCCTAGCAAATAGCCAAACTGAGATAGTTTGACATAACCAATACCGCCACCTTCAGCAAATACAGGTAGTAAGGTTAAACCCATGACTAAGTAGGCGATTTGAGAGAGTGCGCCAGCATTTTTCCCTCCTAAACAACCTACTAACAGCACTGCACCGACTTGACAGGTGACACCCAGAGAAAAAGTCTGGATTCCTTGCTTACTCCAATTCCAAGGTAAGGCAACACCATAGGCTTCTAGGAATGTACCGCCCATTGTCAGGAGCAAACCAACCATAGACCATAGTAATTGAATAGTTCCCACATTTCCCACAGTTCCAGCCATTTTACTTGCACAAATGCTCAAACAATGTTTTCCAAGACTATTTTTCCTGTTTGAGGTTCTGCATTGAGAGTAATTTTATACATAATCTATATTTGACTAATGCTGATTTCTCATTATGACAAGTGAATCATATTTTTAGTTTCTTGTGTACCTGGGACTGAGGTTAATGTGTCTGTGTCTGTTATTGTCCAAAGATATATAGCAATTTTCAACGATTGTAAATAATTGGGCAAACATAATCGAGCCTCGGCCAAGCCATACCTAAGGTTACTAGACAAACAAAGTCTCCCTGTGTGGATTTAAGATGAAATGAACTGCATATACAGGTTTTGTCTGGGTAGTTCTACGATTTTTCATTGCCAGGACTGAATAAAATTTGATTGTAATAATTTTAGATTTTAGATTTTGAATTGAAATAAAAATTTTCCCTTCTACAATCCTAAATCATAAAATTATTGCTGGAAAATATTTTAGAAATGGCAAAAATTTATCATGTAAAAGGCAAAGGTAACAGCAACAAGCATTTGATAAATAAGATAGACAAAATCACCCGATGTATCTTACAGCATATCGTGACTAAATGAGGTACAGTAAGACGGGGTGCATGAAAAAGAAAAATGAGGGCATATTCCATCGACTTGCGAGAAAAAATAGTCAAAGCGTATGAACAAGGAGACACCTCAATCAGAAAAGTCGCGGCAAGATTTGGTGTAGCCAAAAGCTTTGTACAAAAACTACTGTTGATGAACAAGATGCAAGGTCATGTCCAACCGAAAAAATAAGGTGGGACAATGAAAGGCCAATTGGATGGGCAGGAAGAATTACTGAGAGAAGTGGTGGAAAAGTACCCAGATGCAACATTAGAAGAATACTGTGAGTATTGGGGTATAACTTACAATCAATGGGTGAGTATAACCACCATGTGTCGGGCATTGCAAAAGCAAGAACTCTCACGAAAAAAAAAAGACATTACGCAGCAGCCAAGGAAAAACAGAACGAGTCCAGCATTTGAAAACTGAGTATTGGCAACAAGTAAAACAACAAGACGCAAAAAACTTGGTTTTTATTGATGAAATGGGGGTGTTATTGGGTATGACACGTACTCAT
>WGNO01000068.1 GCA_016124525.1 Nostoc sp. RI_552
AATATTTTCAAGGTTCGGCGCTCCTTCGGACTGCGCTGCTTTGCGCTTGTCTCTCAGGCACTTATTTAATATAGCGAGTCTACATAACTTTGTCAACACTTTTTCCAAAAAAATTTTTCCTTTTTTTTCATGCCTCTGAAACTCGCCACAGTGTTAGGTTGTAGGCAAGAATGGTGTACGGACTTTGCTGATTAAGGGAGGGTAGAGCGTGAATTTTCAGTCGGCCATTAGTTTATTGCATGAGTTTTGGGGTCAACGCGGCTGTTTAATCGCCCAGCCCTACGATATTGAGAAGGGCGCGGGTACTAAAAACCCCCATACATTTTTAAGAGCATTGGGCCCGGAGCCTTGGGCTGTGGCCTATGTTGAACCATGTCGTCGTCCCACTGATGGACGTTACGGCGAAAATCCTAATCGCTTTCAACACTATTACCAATACCAAGTGCTGATTAAGCCCTCACCAAATAATATTCAAGAAATTTATCTTGATTCTTTGAGAGTTTTGGGAATTCACCCTGAAGACCACGACATTCGCTTTGTGGAAGATAACTGGGAAGATGCCACAGTAGGAGCTTGGGGTACTGGTTGGGAAGTTTGGTTAGATGGAATGGAAATTACTCAATTTACCTACTTCCAACAGTGTGGGGGAATTGATTGCCGTCCCGTATCCATTGAAATTACTTACGGGTTAGAACGTTTAGTAATGTACCTCCAGCAAGTGGAAGCGATCACTAAGATTCATTGGACTGATAATATTACTTATGGTGATGTTTTCCTGCAAAGTGAAATTGAGCAATGCACTTACAACTTTGAAGCATCTAATCCTGAATTACTGCTAACACTGTTTAACTTATATGAGCAAGAAGCTAGCCAATTGACCGAGGTAGGTTTGGTTGTACCCAGCCTTGATTATGTAATGAAGTGTTCCCACACCTTCAACTTGCTGGATGCTAGGGGTCTGATTTCTGTGACGGAGAGAACTCGTTACATTGCTAGGATTCGTCATTTAGCTCGGAAGGTTGCTCATCTATATGTTGAACAAAGAGAAAAATTAGGTTTTCCTTTACTGAAGAAGACAGCAGTTTGAGTTGTATTGGGAATGTACAACAGAAAATAACTATGAAACTACTCTGGTAGCTAATTGCTCTCAGCCATAAAAAATCACCGACATTCCACGTCGGTGAGTATGTCAAATACGAGTTACCTATGATTCAGATAAATAGTTTAATTATCTGTCTTGCCTTCATTCTAGGATTGCTCTTAAGTGCAACACCTTGGGGAGGGATTGGGATTTTAAGTTTAGGAATAGTGGGAGCAGTTCTGTTTAGAAGACCGATATTAAATGCTGGAAGTACAACCCAGACAATTCCTCATATTTCGCCAAATGTTCCCCATGCGAGAACATGGCTAGTTGCTGGGTTGGTCGGGTTGTTAGCAACCGTGTATTGTCAATGGCGGGAACCACAACCCCATCAACAAGACATCAGTACATTTATTTCCTCAGAAAATAACAGTAATCAACAACAAATAGTAATAGTTCGTGGAGAAGTAGCTAGTAATCCCCGTTTGACTCGCAGCCAACGAGGACAATTTGTCTTAGCAGCCACCCAGCTTGATGAAGTCAAAAATGAAACTAGCCCAGTAGATATCAGTAAAGGTGTGACAGGCAAATTGTATGTAACAGTACCCATGCTTCAAGCCACTGGGTTATATCCTGGACAACAAATTGCTGTCACTGGAGTTTTATATCAGCCACAAACAGCATCTCATCCTGGTGCTTTTGATTTTCAAAAGTTTCTCCAGCAACAAGGAATATTCGCTGGTTTGACTGGAAGACAGATTAATATTTTGGATCCCGATGAAAAACGTAAATGGGGATGGTGGCAAATTAGACAAAGAATTGTGCGATCGCAAGTTCGTTGGTTGGGTGTTCCAGCAGGACCTCTTGTCAGTGCAATGGTTTTGGGTAGTAAAGCAATTGATTTACCCTACGATGTCCGTGATTTATTTGTAAAAGCTGGATTAGCTCATACTTTAGCAGCTTCAGGATTCCAAACTTCTTTAGTCTTAGGTTTGATACTACAGTTAACCAGAAGAGCATCTCAGAAAACACAATTCACCTGTAGCTGTTTAGGGTTAATTATTTTCGTGAGTTTAACAGGGTTTCAACCCTCTGTACTGCGAGCCGTAATCATGGGTCTTGCCGCTTTAGTTGGTTTGTTACTCAAAAGAAAAGTTAAACAAATTGGGTCTCTGCTCTTAGCCGCAACCATATTATTGCTAATTAACCCATTATGGATTTGGGATTTAGGCTTTCAATTGAGTTTTTTAGCAACACTAGGTTTAATAGTCACAGTACCTGCATTGGTGCAACACTTAGATTGGTTACCAAAGTCCATCGCTTCATTAATTGCCGTCCCATTGGCAGCTACAATTTGGACTTTACCTCTGCAACTTTTAGTATTTGGAGTCGTCCCGGCTTATAGTTTGCCACTAAATATAATCAGCACACCTTTAGTAGCAACAATTAGTATAGGTGGAATAATCAGCGCCATATCAGCACTAGTTTGGCCTACAGGTGGCAGTGCTTTAGCTGGTTTATTATATTACCCCACTGATGGGCTAATTAAAATAGTGCAATTATTTAGCAACTTTCCAGGTAATTTTCTGCGTGTAGGCAGCATATCTACATCGCAATTATTAGCAATATATGCACTAATTATTTTAGTTTGGCTAGTGCGTTGGTGGCAGAGACATTGGTGGTTCGCCGGTTTAATAGCAATTGGTTTGGTACTAACTCCAATTTGGTATTCCGCCAACACATTATTTAGAATCACCATTCTAGCAGCAGGCACAGAACCAGTTATAGTTATTCAAGATCGAGGAACAGTGACACTGATTAATAGTGGAGATCAAAGCACTGCACGCTTCACAACTTTACCTTTTCTACAACACCAAGGTATTAATAAAATAGATTCAGCCATCGCCAGTAATTTTAAATATCAGAATAACAATACTTGGTTAGAACTGCTCCAAAGTCTACCAATCAAAAACTTTTATGAATATTCACCTAACCTCAAAAGCACCATTGTTACCCAAGCAATTCAACAACAACTCCAAAGACAACAGGGAATCTACCAACCGTTAGCACCCGGTCAAACAGTAAAAATCGGCTCAGTAGTCGCCCAATTTATTAAAGAGCAGTTGCCTGTATTACAATTGCAAATCCAAGGAGAAAATTGGCTATTAGTAGGCAATGTCAAGTCTACAGAAGTGGAAAAACTAGTTCAAGGAGGAACCTTGCTGCCTCCGCAAGTCCTATGGTGTAGCCCTCAGTTATTGAAAGACTTATTACAAAAATTTCAACCACAGGTGGCGATCGCTTCCCATAGTGACCTTGACTCCAAAACCTTATCGGAACTCACTAAAAACCAGACAAAACTATTTTTTACCAAAGAAGAAGGAGCCATCCAATGGACACCCAATAGTCAATTTGAGGCATTTATTCAACCATCTGAAAATAAATCCATAGTTTTTTAATAGCAAGACATCAATCTTTCATACTTTTAAACCTTTCCTGTGCATTCTGAAAAGCCTCTTTCATCACAGCCTGAATTTTCTGAGGATCGGGTTTCTTTTTACCCATCAAGTCACCAAAATAAACACAAGCACCTTCCCCCAAAGCCCAAGTGTAAGCAGCAGCCCAAGAAACGGCAATCACGGCACCGAAACCAGGTACAAATTTAATCAACTCTCGGGCAACAGCCTGGGCTAAAAAACCGCCAGCGATGGTACTGACCACACCTCCTGCCTGTGATAGAGTCAGAGTTTGCCCGTATAATTTACCTAGCAGACTTACCATTGATACTTGTAAGGAAGTCAGAAACGGCATAGTAGCGAATGGTAACGGCGCAGCCGCTAAAGCCCCTGCCATAATTGCAAATGGCAAAATGTAACGCCGCCCAGTATCCCGATAAATATCACCAAGTTGCTGACTAGCCACATCATCTAATAACTGATAAACTGCACCAGCTTCTGCTTCTGGAAGTAGTTTTGCCAAAGAATCCCGTAATACTTCTAAGCCATAAAATACAGGATGATAGCCATCTTCTTCTAAAGTAAAGTCGATGAGGACAGATTGGTTATATAGTCCTGTAAAAGCTTGCTTAATCGCTGCAAAGGCACGACTGACTTCCTCATAGTCCGGTGGATAACCAGGATGATCTACCGTATTGGGGGGATAAACTTGATGTAAACAAGTAACAGCAAGTAGACAAGGAATTTCTGGATACCGCTGACGGATGTGTTGAGCAATTTGTCTCAGTGTCTCCGTGGCAAAGTCATTAATTTTAACAGTTAAAATCAAAACTCTACCACGGCGACTTGACTTTTGTAAATCACTAATCAAATCCTCAATTACCCCTTGAGTATTCTGATTCACATCTCCCAGTCCCACCGTATCTGTGAAAATCAGCAACGGTAGCTCATCAGAAGGATAAGCATAGCGCTCGGTATGTTGAGTGTGGGGGCGAAATCCCTGACCAACAATTTCGGCAGACACTCCCGTTAAGCCCCGAACAATAGAACTTTTCCCAGCTTGGGGCTTACCAATCAGCAACGCCTCTGTGGTTGGTAGTTCGGCTCCCACTGTGGCTAAAATCTCTGTAACCTGAGTTTCACTGACACTAAACCATTGAAGAATGCTCTGTTTTATTTGCTCCAAAGGCGCAAGCTTCACAAAGCTACTGGTAGTTTTATTCCAGAGATTCGTCATGGAGTTCGGCCACAGACTTTCTGCGGTCTGCTTTGCGCCATCAGTGATGTCGGTAAATTCTTCAAAATTAACTAACTTCTCATCAGCATCGTATTTCTCAGTCATGGTTCAATAATGCCAAAAGTGTTTTTAAAGTATTTTTACAATTCTCTTGTGCAATAAAATTATTTTCTGCTATAGTTGTTTATGTTGTCTCTACACAAGCTAGAACATAAATATTAAATATTTATTAAACATATGTATTTAATATATACATTATGTCTATTTCTTGTAGCTGAGATAGCAGAGTTGGTGGCATACTTCCTGACATGCGGGCGTAGTTTAGTGGTAAAACTATAGCCTTCCAAGCTATTAATGCGGGTTCGATTCCCGCCGCCCGCTTCAAAAGAACCACTACAGAGTAAACCTTGTAGGGGCGTTTAGTGAATAAAATTAGCAGCAGTATAATAATACACACCCTACAATATAAGCAAGGACTTATACATCAATCATTAATCATTAAAAAAGTAGAGACACAATTAGGTTTATGCCTAGTCAAAGTCTGTGGGCCATGGCTGACCGTGCCTACCAGATTTCGCATATGGGAAACTAGAACTAGAAAGCTACGGGGAGTGGCCTTAGCCCTCCGGGTAGCAACAGTTTAGAATCCCCTCGCCTTTAGCCAGGGAAGGGGTCAACCCTCTCCGCTCACGGAAAGGGGTCCAGGTGATTTGAGCCAAATTGTCACTGCTGAAACTCAAAACCACCTAATAAGCATCTTGCAACTCGTAAAAATCAGGAGAAATATAATCCTTTCGTAAAGGCCAACCCACCCAATCTTCCGGCATTAAAATCCGCTTCAGATTTGGGTGACCTTCATAGACAATGCCGAACATATCATAAGTTTCCCGCTCTTGCCAGTCTGCAGTTTTCCAGATCCAATACACCGAAGGTATTGTAGGGTTCTCACGAGGTATAAACACCTTTACCCGGACTTCTTCAAGTGTATCAGGATGATCACCAACTTTAATTAAGTGATACACACTAACCAAGTCCTCCCCTGGGCCAAGGTCAATACCAGATTGAAACTGAAGATAATTAAACCCGTAAGCATAAAGGGCTGTAGAGATAGGGAGCAAGAAATCTGACTCCACTTTAATTATTTCTACTCCATTCTTATCAGGTTCCAAAGACTCATGGTCAAAACCATTTTCCGCTAACCACTGAGAAATAGGACCAGCTTTAACCAGAGACTCTTCTGCTGCTAATACTGGTTTAGAATCTTCTTCAGCCACGGTTTTGCTCCTTGTCTTGTGTCTTTGCTGTTAGCAGGGCGGGTGGAATTGGCAGACCCATAGCTTCTGTCAACTCCTGGGGTGGTGTATAGCGAGTTTCCGATTGCAAATACTTACCAGTTAAAATTTGCTCAGTGGGTTTGAGATTGTGGGCTGTGCTGTAGAAGCGGTGGGTTTGCTTAATTTGACCGCGTTCTTGCATGGAATCGTTAGCTATTTTTTTCCGCAATTTAATAATCGCGTCAATAATGGCTTCTGGACGAGGGGGACAACCAGGCAAGTAAACATCCACAGGAATGAGTTTATCAACTCCACGTACAGCCGTGGGAGAATCCACACTGAACATTCCACCAGTAATTGTGCAAGCACCCATAGCAATTACATACTTTGGTTCGGGCATTTGTTCATAAAGACGCACCAATTGAGGTGCCATCTTCATGGTAATTGTCCCTGCCGTAATAATTAAATCGGCTTGACGGGGGCTAGAACGGGGAATTAGACCAAAACGGTCAAAATCAAACCGAGAGCCGATTAAAGCGGCAAACTCAATAAAGCAGCAAGCTGTACCAAACAACAAAGGCCACAAACTGGAAAGCCTAGCCCAGTTATAGAGATCATCAACTGTAGTCAGGATTACATTTTCTGATAAATCCTGAGTAACCGTCGGACGTTCAACCGGGTTGATGATTTTTTCTTTATCTTGGGTTGTTAAATTTGAATTCAGGACCATTCCAACGCTCCTTTACGCCATGCGTAGACTAGGGCAACTACGAGAATTGCAATGAAAATTAAGGCTTCAATGAATGCCAAAAGTCCCAGACGGTGAAAAGCTACCGCCCAAGGATACAAAAATACAGTCTCCACATCAAAGACGACGAAGACTAGAGCAAACATATAGTACCGAATATTGAACTGAATCCAAGCTCCTCCAATGGGTTCCATGCCGGATTCGTATGTAGTGCGCCGTTCTGGGCTGGTGCCACTGGGTCGTAGGAGCTTAGAGGCTGAAAGTGCAAGGGCAGGGACTAGGCTACAGATGAGCAGAAAGCCTAGAAGGTACTCGTAACCACTGAGGACAAACACAATGAATATCTACCGCTAATGGTGTAAATAAGGCTGTTAGTTTCTTTTACATTATATCTTTTTGCTTTTTCTGAACTCTGGGAAACAGACCGATTTGAGGTATTTGTTGTTTTTGCGGATGATGGAAAAGTTTCATAGTTATGTCATAATTTTTAACGTATATTTAATATTTCTCCTATGTGAGGTTTTAGCCATGAGCGAACAAGCTAGCGAACAAGCTGTTGAAACTCCGGCATTAGACCGTTATGAATGCCGTGCCTGTGGTTATGTTTATGAACCAGAAAAGGGAGACGATAGCCATGATATTGATCCAGGAACCACCTTTAATGAACTACCCATAACTTGGCGTTGTCCAGTATGTACTGCTAAAAAAACCGCTTTCGCCAATATTGGCCCTGCTGGCACTGCGTCGGGTTTTAAAGAAAATCTCGGTTATGGTTTCGGTGTTAACCGTTTAACACCAGGGCAAAAAAATATTCTGATTTTTGGTGCTCTGGGTCTCGGTTTTTTGTTTTTTATTAGTCTTTACGGCTTAAAATAAAACCCGTTATCTCTTTTAGCACGTTTAGAGGGCTGCCATTGCCATTAAGGTGAAAAATTTAGAAAAAAGTAAAAAAATACTGATGCATTCAATGGTTATTATGAAAAGTTGGCAAAAAATATTTGCCTTGTTGATGGTAGTTTTCTTGTGTATCGGTTGTAGCCAAGTCCCCTCTAGCAGCTATAACCCTTGGGCAGTGATTTCTGTACCAACAAGTTCTAAGCTTCTAGATATTAGCTTTACGCAAGATCCTGACCATGGCTTTCTCGTGGGTAGCAATGCGACGATTTTGGAAACCCGTAATGGTGGTGATACATGGGAACCACTGTCATTGCCAGTGGATGATGCTAAGACTCGTTTTGACTCGGTGAGTTTTCTTGGCAAAGAAGGCTGGATTTTGGGTGAACCTTCACTATTGCTGCATACCACCGATGAAGGTATTTCTTGGACGCGCATTGCTCTGAGTTCAAAGCTACCCGGTAGTCCGATTGCTATTTACGCCCTGGGAGAAAATTCGGCGGAAATGGCTACCGACTTGGGAGCAATATACAGAACTGAAGACGGTGGTCTGAATTGGAAAGCCCAGGTAGAAGGAGCAGTTGGTGTAGTACGGAATATGGAACGCTCCCGTGATGGCAAATATGTTGCTGTTTCCGCTAAGGGTAGTTTCTACTCAACTTGGGAACCAGGACAAACCAGTTGGACACCCCATAACCGCAACAATTCTCGACGTTTAGAAAATATGGGTTTTGGCGAGAATGGACAGTTGTGGTTACTAGCACGGGGTGGTCAGGTGCAGTTTAGCGAACCTGATGACCCTGAAGCTTGGCAAGAACCCCAAAATCCTGAGTTTTCTACCAGCTGGGGTTTGCTGGATTTGGCTTATCGTACTGCTGATGAACTTTGGATAGGTGGGGGTAGCGGTAATTTGCTCCGCAGTGATGACGGCGGTAAAACCTGGGAAAAAGACCGGCAAGTGGAAGCAGTAGCAGCTAATTTGTACAAAATTGTTTTCTTTAACCCTGATCAAGGATTTGTTATAGGCGATCGCGGCGTTTTGCTAAAATATCAACCAAATATTGCCAAAGGTTCCTCACCAGAAGCTGCTTAGTGGCATGATGGGCTGCGGTATTCGCACTGATTTCTGAGAAGGTCGTTGCAACTTGTAACTCTTTCTTAACTTTGTAGGATAATAGACAATAACAATCTTTGTGAAGGTAGGAATCTAAATGTCAGGTACCACTGGAGAACGTCCGTTTTCGGACATTATTACCAGCGTTCGTTACTGGGTTATTCACAGTATCACCATTCCAGCATTATTTATTGCCGGATGGCTATTTGTCAGTACTGGATTGGCTTATGATGCTTTCGGTACACCCCGTCCCAACGAATACTACACACAAACACGGCAAGAATTGCCAATTGTGAAAGATCGTTTTAGCGCTAAACAACAAGTTGAACAATTTATCGGAAAATAGTTTGAAATCATGGCTAGCGGAAATAACATAAATCAACCAGTTTCTTATCCAATTTTTACGGTTAGATGGTTGGCTGTTCACACGTTAGGTGTACCCTCGGTCTTCTTTTTAGGCGCCATCGCCGCTATGCAGTTTATTCAACGCTAGGAGAAAATTATGGAAAGAACCCCAAATCCTAATAATCAGCCAGTTGAACTAAACCGTACTTCCCTATATCTGGGACTACTTTTAGTTTTTGTTCTAGGAATTTTGTTCTCCAGTTATTTCTTTAACTAACAGAGAACAGTTGTTGTCAATCTTTGTTTATTCAATCAGTGTTAATTTGTTGTTAATGGAGGAGAAAAAGCTGTGTCTGCTGAAAGTGGAAGAATTCCCCTGTGGGTTGTAGCTACAATCGCAGGTTTAGGTGTAATTACAGTTTTAGGCATTTTCTTTTACGGAGCCTACGCTGGAGTCGGTTCCTCAATGTAAAAATGACTTGAGCCGAACAGAATTTAGTCTGAATTTTCTGGCAATTGTTTAAAAATTAGCATTAACAAACCGCCCGTTTCTTAGAAACCGCCTGTTTCTAAGAAACGGACGGTTTCTAATTTCAGAATCGAAAACCAACAGCGGGAAGACGTGGGTAGTGAATCAACTACTTAGCCGATATCATCGCGTTCAATGTATAACATTAAAAACGCCATTGTCACCGCTGGAAAAACTAACCCGGTCAGAGGAACCAAGATAGAAGGCAAAAATGAAGCTGCCATAGTTAACTTTCCTAATATTTCAGACAATCCTCGAAGATGAGCTTACTGCAAATTGCACCTGATTTTTTAAATTCTCAAAATTTTTAACACAAACCCAGAAATTCATCTGGCTGGAAATTCAGCAAGTCTTGAGCAATCACCTTCTGCACCACTGTGACTATCTAAAACCTCAATCGTAGATTCTGGCACAGAATATCCTTGGCTTTGCATCCATTTTCTAATCAGGGGCGATGAATTGAGATGAGGGCTTGGATTTAATTCTACATCTCCAGTCATTAATTCACCTGTATTTTCATCCTCAGATCCCCTTGTATCCCCAAGTTCCGGTGACACTGGATGTGCTGTACTTTTCAGGTCTTCTGTTTTGTCAGGTAAAACTTTAGGTAGTTTCAAGAACGGAAAAGTATTGTTGAACATCCGCAGACGATGTTTTCTCATCACCAGTTGCTCTAAGTTGATGGTAGCTCTAGTCTTGTTTTCCTGGACAGGCTGTTCATGCACAGAAGACTCCGCCACCAAATCACTAGTGGTGACACCTTCAGTCAAGGAAACTTCACCAGTGATTTTGTTTTCAGGTAGCTGCACCGAAGCCTCTTTTATTTTTTCCGACTTCAATTGCAAAGACAGTGACTTATTTCGGAAACTTTGAATAAAGTGAGAATGATTTATGGGTGCAGTTGTAGCCAGGTTGAAAAGTTCTGAGTCAATTGCTCTGATTGTCAAAGACTGATTAGCTAATAGTGTTACCTCACCCAACTCGCTGAATGCACCATACAAGTTGATGTCTGCTAAAATCACCTCGGATTGACAATCCACAGGAATATCAATTGCAGAACTGATTACAATCGGCAACGAGCTGTCTGGTAAAGGCTGGCGAACTTGAGTTAAGCTTCCTGAAGCTAAAGGCCATCGCAGTTCAATGACTAATTCCAAAGCATAGAAGTTTTTTGGGTATGATATTTCATCTTCTTGATTTGTCTGTTTTTGTCCCTCCACTCGCCCATGAATGACAGTTATTTCCCCCCAATGAGCAATCTCGCCTTCTCGGTCTAAAGTCAAAGCTAGTGGTAGCGGAGGTTTCATAGCGACAGAATCATCCACTTTGCTATCCTCTAACAAAGTTTCCCAGTTGGGTACAGCCAAATCCACGAGATTTTGTAAAATTTGTTCAGTTTCACCTTCTTTGGTAGTTATGCTTACAGGTTGATGGATAACTGTGCTGTCAGTTGAATCTACATTGCTGTTGACAGTAGGCTCAAGTTCTACAGTAGTTGTGGATTTCCGGTTGCCATTAGCAGTACTATCTAAAAACATCGGTAAACTTGGGGCTAAATTCCCACCAGTGTGGGATTGTTTCCACACCCGAGTAAATTTTTTAGGTAATACTTTTAAATGGATACTGTATTGCCACCATTGACCGAGGAAATCAGACATTAAATCCCCAGAGCATTGTAATTCCCAAATTCCCGGTTTGAGGTAAGTGAAAGGAATTACCGGCATTAAACCTACTGTGTTAGTCCGCCCTGAACGCTTTTGCACTAAGTGCTTTGGCGGGTTTAGTCCCCTTGAAGAGTGTATTACCTTGATTTCCACATCGGTATTACGTAGGTTAGAACGAGCCAAAACTCTATACCTACCTTCCGAAATTTCTAAGTTTGGCGATTCCAGGTTATGCCAAGAGCGATCGCCCTGTTTCTGTATTAGAAATTGCCACTGTTCCATTATGAATCATACCCGTACCGAAGAGCAACAGAGTCAGGTTTTCCATGATCTTCCTTGCAAGTTTACATCAGCAACTAAAAATTGCATCCCCCCATCTTAATTTTTCGTTTAAATTATGGCAAAATTAACCTTTGGTTCACGAAAACTTTAACTAATTAACTTTTTTCACCTGTCCCAAGCGAGTAAAGCGGATTTCAATTCTTCGCCGTCTCTGATCTTCTTGACGAGCCATCACCGCAAATTCTCCACTAGGTAATATTAACTGAGCCGCCGAATAAGCACGGAAAGACAATCCCGGCAGTTTTTTTTCTTTAACCTGAATATTACGCAGCTGTTGGACTACAGCTAAAGCACGCATTAACCCCAAATCTGCATTAGAACCCGCTTGTAGTTTCTCTAATTCCAATCCACCACGGGCAACACTTTCTAAATACAAGTCTAGGTTACTGGCAATACTACCATTAGGCTGACCGTCAGTATGTCCAATCACTTCTATAATATCGACATTGTACTGTTTACTTGCCCTTTCGATTTCCGGTAAGATTTTTGTAACAATGTAATTATAAAAACGTGGGTTAATTTTTGCACTTCCAGAATCAAATCTATGATTGGGATCATCTGGAATCAAAATAATTGGCGGCGTGTCTAGTTGCTTATCTACTAACTCCGGTTTTCTATTAATAAATGACCTCATGATAAAAAGTAACAAAAACAACAACAGGATCATGAAGGCATTAGACATCAAATCTGTAAAAGCTGTGGAAATATTTAGTTCTTCATTATACTCATTACGTTGCCAACGCCTAGCCATATTTTCTTATTTAATTACTATTAAAATCTCAAATTTCTTTCTTTGGGTCTCTCTTCCCTAATTCCGCACTACGCTTATTTTAGTAAAAACTGCATCATCCCCATGGAAACTTTAGGTATTATTAAAAGTATCTGTGATTTTATCTTCAGAGTTGTATCTCAAGCTTTTTACTTCCGTATTGAAATGCTGAATAAAATTTTGCAGATTACCATTGATATCTTCATTTACTGCTCTTTGTTTATTCATACCTTCTACCAATAGATTACCTATGTTCTGATATTCTTTAACCACAGTAGAATTACCACTATTGAGTAACTGTGATATGTTTTCATAATTCCTATCTATTTGCTGACATATATTACCAAGAGATGTATTAACTGTTCCAGCGTGTTTATTGATAACTTCTACAAATCCTTGCATATCTAAAGTAATTTGCTGCAAACCTTTGGCCTTATCCATCAAGTTATTTTCTAATTCTTCAATTCTGGTTACAGCTTTCCCAAAGCCATTGACCATTTCCTCAGACATATGACCAGCTTGATGATTGATAATACCAATAAACTCTCGTAAATCCCCAGAAATCACCTCTAAACTTGTAGCTTTATCCATCAAATTCTTTTCTAATTGATCAAGTCTAGTTACTGCGATCGCAAAACTATCAGCACCTTCCTTAAGTTGAGGTATAATCTCACCCAGAGATTTTTGATTAATGCGATTTAAATCTAATATTTGAGATGAGACTTGATTGACGCTCTTAATTTCCGCTCCCAGGGTTTCCACTTGAACTACCAATGAATTAAATGATGTGGTTGTACTAGCTAAACTTCCAGCGGAGTGAGAAAATCTCTGCTCTATCTCGGTTAAATTATGCATCGCAGCTGATAACTTCTCAGGGAATTGACTATTAGCAAAGGTATTCGCAGCATCTTTAAATATTTGAGATTTAGCATTGAGTTCATTAATCGCAACGTCAAACTCATGAGCAGCAGCAGATATAGTACCTGCTGACTCTGTGAACTTTTCATAAACTTGTCTTGCCAAATCTGTCGCTTGTCTATTCCCCGCGATTATTTGTTCTGCGACCTTAGCCATGGAACTTTCCACTGCTTCTCGCACAGTCACACCAAATCTGCTTAAAAACTCATTTTGCTGTTCTACCATCCTATTAACTATTTTATCAAGGCGAGTATCACCTTGAACTTCAGGTAGGTAAATATTATCTAAATAGTCTTCTAAAGAACTAACAACCTGATACTTAAGAGCGCCAGTATTGAACAACCAATTAACTATAGTTACCAATGCACTACATGACAACCCTACCAAACTAGTGACAAAGGCAATACTCATACCAGATAATGATTGTTGTATTTGCCCCACCAAATCATTAATATTAGTGGCAGCAGTATTATTGAGAGTTTCAGTAAGAGAAGATAAATTAATTGTAATCCCCAAAAAAGTCCCTAGCAACCCAAAAGCTAAAAGCAAATTGGGGACAATACGGCACCCATATTCTATTTGTTCAATAGAAAAACCTTTAAACTTTTCTTGACTATAAACTTGGTCGATTAATGCTGGTGTATTAACTTGATCTAACTGGCTGCTAGCTTTTTGAAATCTGCTTTCTAGTGTGCTGATTATTTTAGGTTGTACCCCTCGTGGAGCATCATTAATTAGTCTTTTTACTTTCTCCGCTACATCTTGCAAATACTTGTACAAACTCCAGCGCAGCCAGATAGTAACTATGGATGGTAGAACAATGACCACTACCGTAGCCAAAATTAATTCCCGTGGTATTGATATCATGATACTTCTCTGATTATGAAATGTGTGAGAGGGTGCTGAATAAACCAAATTAATTTGATAATTGGTCTAAAATTCTTTGTTTTCGACCCTCGTAATCTTCTTGAGTAATGAGATTATCCGCTAAAAGGTTTTGTAAATTCTTTAACTCTGACCGGACTTGTCCCAAGGTATCAGTATATTGCACTGGTTCACCATCTACTATCTCCCCCACAATAGATTTTCTACTATCTGAACTTGGCTGTAAAATAATTTTTGAACTTGGGGAATTAAATTTTTTATTCATTTTTCTGCGGAACCTCAGAAGAATTCCTTCTGTAGTCCCAGGTTCCTTATTAATTAAGGCATTCTTGTAAGGATAGTTAGGATGTTCCTGGGGTAATTTATCAACTTCATTGACAAAGCTGTTGATTTTCGGTAGATATTCATTTTTCCATAGTTCAGGTTGTGTTTCCATAGCCAAAATTTCCTGATCTAAAATACCTTGCAAAGCTAATTTCATATCCTGACGGTTCGCCAATTCCTCTAAAGCCTGTCCCCATTCTGAACTAAGAGCAGCTGTAGAATAACAGTCGCGCATATCATCATAATATGTAAACTCTAACTCCTGATTTTGTGGGTTTGTCTGCAATAGTTGTAAACCTAGACAAGGATAGAAAACATTTTCTAATTGTTCTATTGTCACCGCATCTGGTGGCATGATATCAGGGAAAACCACACGGCAATCATTATGTAGACAAGCGCCGCGGGAATTATGCTCCCTGATGTAATGATTACGCATTCTTTCCAGGCTATTAATTAATCTTAGAGGAAACCCACCATACTCATTGACAAATACAATCTCATCCTCAGTTTGTAATGATTTTAAGACTGTTGGCGAAATCCCTAAATCTGTAGTCAGCAAAGATTTAAACTGTCTGACCTCTAATTCATCAGTATCTTTAAAGCCCACTAATTGACTAGTTTTACCAGGATCATCCCAAAAATACGGATCACTCAAACTCAGTGGTAATAGGGGTTTAGCTTCTTCCATAATTTGTGCTAAACGGGTTGACCGTGCAGTTGAGTAGTTTTGCATGAAGCGCTTAATTACAGATTTGACAATATTAGTACCCCGTGAAGCAAACATACTGTCAATTTTCTTTTTCATCTCTGTTTGCAGCAGTTCTTGGGTAGTGCGTTCTTTCTCTAAGAAACTAGTCAAAGACCTTCCTCTACCACTTGGTTCTGTAATTTCTGAGCTGATGAGAGCTAACTGGGAGCGTAAGTCATCTATAGGTAACATTGTTTGGTGACAGCGTTCGATGTCTTCATCATCAAATATGGCTTCACCACTCATTTCATCAAAATTCAAATCCCGTAACTCTCTATCTTGTCTTTCGTAAATGTTTTTTAGGTCATTTAATAAGCTGTCAAAAGCAGTTGTTTGACTAATTTTATCTTGTACGTATCTTTGCAGTTTATTGACAACTCGTAGTGCTTCCTGTCGTACAGTTAAGTCAAAGTTATGTTTGATAATTTTCTGAACTTGTTGCAAAGCTGCTTTAATTTCTGTTTGAAATTGTTGATTTTTATTATTAAATTTGGGGATGACAAATTTAGCCTCAATATCTGTAAGAACTTGGTCAGTTTCCACCCAGACTCTATCTACATCTTCAGGTGTTCTCATGTTCGCAAAATCATTAAGAGCAGCTTGTATATCCCGTTGGTAATCGTTTAATTCATGTTGCAGTGCATCTAACCAATCACGGGCACTTTTGAGGGAAAAATTAGACTTCTTCGGTGTGAGTAGCTGAGTGAGATAATCATCCATATCACCCTGGAGTTGTTTAGTTAAGTTAGGAGTTAATTCCATTAACTTCGTTAACCATTGTCCTCTAGTACTTTCAGTTTCTCCTGGTTGTACCTTACGGAATTGATCGCGGAATTCTTTAGTTAGTTTTTGACGTAAATTATTTCTGTCGTCCTTATTTTCACATTCATTAATTAACTTATTGATTTTATTTTTCCATGTGATAATGCTGTTGTTAAATGTGCTATTGTATTCTTCCACTCCATCTGCTAGCTTAGTAATTAAGCCATCCCTAGTAACCAGGTCGTTATGCCAATGGTACTCCAGAAGAAATTGTTGTAATAAATCCCGGGGATCTGGGCTTTGACTTTTACCATTTAACCAAAAATTCACCAGTTCTAACCCAACTTTGTTTAAGGAAATTTCCACTACGGCATCACGGCGAAAATAAATAGCGGATAATCCAAATGTGAGGTAACGCTGGGGATTAGGACGGGGGTGTTTGTCCCAATCAATAATATGTTGTAAAAAATTATCTCGGTTGCCCTTAATGATTGGTGCTAATTCACTGCTAAAATCAAGGGAAATTTTATGAGCAATAACATTGCATAATTTCCCTTGGTTGAGGATTGTATATTCTCCGCCTGTTTGATTAGAAACTAAATAAGTATAATCAAATGGTGACCGTTTCTCGCTGACATACACAGGATTTTGGATGTCATAACAAGCTTCAAACTTTGTCCCTGGACGGTTATAGTAGTCTAGTTCTTTGAGAGCAGCATAGGTATTAGCATTCATGCTGGGAGTATTACCATACAGTTCTGGACTAATAACTAAATAACCGCAAAATCTAGCACCTTGACCACTATAAAAATGTCTGAGACTGTAAGCAATATCTAAAAACATCCCGCTACCTGTACCACCGCACAGAGAACCCACTACAAAAATACTTAATCCCGGCTCTACTTTCAGACCTGAGCGAAGTAAATAAGCCTCATGTCCCCTGGTACGTTCTTCAGCGTTGTTGATAGCTAATTGTATTTTTTGGTGATTGTGGAAAAAAGCCAATCTTCCTACTGGTCTAATACCCTTAGCACCTTCTTCCACAGCTTTAATATTACGTAATAACTGGGGTGGGAACCATCTACCAATGTGGTCATATGGTCCATAATCGTTGTATTCTGAACGCCTTTCTAACCCTTCAACAAAGGTAGTCACTTCTCTGGGTGACATGGTGGCGGTGACTTTTTCTGATTGCTGAAAACTCAGATCAACCCCATGATAAATACTCCCAGTGCGAATACCACTGACTTGAGTGGCAGCTTTATCGGTGTCAATGTGGACAAAACTGACAATGGGGAGCTTTTTTAAATCCCCATATTTGTCAACTATTAACCGCCGAATTCGCATTAAAACATCCCTACCAGTGCCACCCAATCCTATACAAACCGTGCGGTTAATCCCTTGATATTGTTGTTCATTATTTGCGGCTGGGTTCATAGAAATATTTCTCCATAGACTATTTTTTGATTTGGATGTTCATTTCATAGTCGCCAAGGCGATTATCTACACAACTGAGCGTAAATTTAGACCCCGATATGGCTCTACGGGAGGTAATTTTCTGCCCATTATAATCAATGCCTGGTAAGTCTGAACTTAATGGTACTAAGTATAGTTTATCGCCCTGTCGTTCTAAGTATGCTCTTACTTTTCCACCAGGACAGGGGATACAATCTGCATAAGTTCCGTCATCTTCACCAATGGCGATTTTTTGCCTATTCTTTAACCGATATATTTGTTCTTCTTCTCCTGGAAATTCTATAGATAATTGCCAATTTTTCCGTAAGCGGTGTAGTTTATATCCTAACCCGCATAAAAGCAGAATCATGGACAGTAAAATTAAACTTGGTAACCATAACTGCTGGCGTAAATAGGGGTTAACTAAACAAGTTTCTCGATTACCTGGTACCGGTGTGCAAAATTCTTGAACTGTGGGCTGAATATCAACAACAGTTAATGTATATGGTTGATTTTCCCCTGTGGTGATGGAGAGCGATCGCTTGTTAATAGGTAATATTTTCATCCAGGCCTGACGCTCTTGACTTTCTGGAGAATCAGGAATTCGGAATGGACTATCAGCAGGAGTTTCTATCCATACTTTTGAACTAATCCCCGGTTCTGTAAATAAAGGCGCATCCGTTAGCCAAACCAGAGATTGTGACTTAATCGGTTGTTTTTTTTCCAGGCGATTATGATTAATCTGTGCAATACCTTGATAGATTGTTAACTCAGCCCGCTGAATATCTGTACCATAATACTTATGATCAGACGTTAACGGAATTTTTGCTAATAGTTGTTCAATATTTGCTTGGCTTTTATGAGTATATTTAATTGGCATTCCCAAGGGATTAACACTTGGTGTCACTGTCCCTAAAACTACATCTTGAGCAAACGGGACAATGTAAATGTAATCTCCTGGCCTAATACTGTGTTCAATTATCTGACGCAAGCGAATCCGACCTTCATTATTCAAGCCAACGCTTTCTGTCAAATCAATCGCTAAAACCACATCTCGTCCACCACTGAGCCTAGAGATTAAACTTAAGCCAAATTGTTGTGTACGAGTTATTTCTTGTCCAGGGGTAATTTTTGTTAAAGCCACAAATCAGACAGCCCCTAAAATATTATTTCACCATTTTTTACAAGCTAGGCAGTCAAACTTGTAAAAATAAGACAGCCAGCAATTATGTTGATATAATGTAGTATATACATATAATTAAGGAAATTTACCAGTAAGTTTAAATTACTGGTATAATCATCCCCGCCACCATTGCCATTTTAAAATGCCTAATTTTGTTTACAGGTTGGTGAGAAAATTGGCCTATGGTAAACCGAAATTGTCAACCGTAGCGTTGGCGATAATAGCCCAAAATTTGCTCCACCCGTTGGCGACTTTCTGTTGTTGAGTTGGGTTGCCAACAAATCCATAAACCACTAATTTGACTTTCATTGTAATCAAATTCTGCGGATGCTTGGGGAATGACACAAACCTCTATTCCTTCGACTTGACGCAAATGGGCTGCTATTTCTCGGTAAACCGCCAGGGACAAACCTGGGAATTCAACTTTTTCTTGTTTTTCTTGACTTTCCATATTGATGAAGCTTCAACATTAGTGGCTGATATTGCTCAGTTCATAGGCTCTTCGCCTACCATTCTGGCAACTTCCCTAAAAAACCCATTTGCTTCCTTTAATTTAAAAGCAAATGGGTAAACTCTTGGGTTCAAATTAATTACAGAATCATTCCAAGGAATTTAGGCGCGATTTGGTTCGACCCGGGCATAAAAAAGACCCCGAATCTTAACTTCTTTAGGATCGCCAGCACCTAAGTCAGTATCAGATGGTTGTTCGCTCTCGAAAGTACCAGCAATTTCACCAGTTGTGCTATCTACCTTGGCTACTTGCAAAGAAATTGTGCCATCAAGAGTTTCAACACGCTTGACATTAGCGCGGGTCAGTTCTTCATCATCAGCTTGGGCAGGAAGAGCTACGGCATTATCATAGCCAGTGACGATACCACGACCTTTAGGATCTAGGAAAGAAGAACCACGGTAGGAAGGAACCTTGAAAGTACCTTCAAAGTCAGTAGAGGTATTGATGCTGGTCAAACCAGGTTGTGTTTGAGCAACTAAATCTTTGATGGTGAAGAGAAAAGGTACTGATTCACCACCAGGAAGTTTGACAGTAATGGCTTGGAAGTCCAGACCATCAGCTTCTACAAAAGTTAAGCTGTTATCTGGATTGACCTTCAAATCTCCTTGTACTTGGTCAATGGTAGAAGTGTATCTGGTCAACAATTTACCAGGGACAAACTCTGCTACCTGTCGTTTATTAGCGGGTTCTTCTTTGACAAAGAAACTGGTTGGTTCTAAACAAAGTTCTTTGAGCAAGTAAGACTGGCTTGATGCAATGGGAATAGAACCACGACTGATTTCTGACAGTTGGGGACATTTGTTAGCCAAGCCGGTACCACGAATTTGTTCGTAAGTAAGTAAATCCCTACTATTAGAAGAAGTGGGAGCATCACTGCAAGCAGTTAATAGCCCCAGGCACACAGCCAAGAATGCAACAATTAAAGCGCGATACCTCATGGTCAACCTCAATCTCAAAAATTCATATCTAACTTATAAAACTAATGCCTACGGCATTTTCGGTGTTGCCCAAATGGTTCTGTATTGTGTTATGTGTTCCCACTACATACAGATACAGTCCATTGCTTAATAGGGAAATTAGCCAGATCATACGATTTTTTTTAACTCAAGATCAAAGCTCTCTCCCATGATCCCAAAATACTTCCTTGCATTGACCTCCCTGGGAAACTGTGCTACAAGTCATTCCTGTCTAGTGTTGTGTTGAGAGACACTAAAGCTAAAACCTTTGCCAGAATTGACTCCTAGCTGCTGAAAACCCATCATTTTCTACTTTTATTTATGCAATGGAAAATTGCTGAACATGAATAAAAGCTAAGAATCTCCGGTAAATTTGAGTAGGTTTCATTTACAAGGAGATAGTTGCATGAGCAACCACAAAACTTCGGACTCAAGGAATTTATCCGAACAACTACAAGCCATCGCCACAGCAGTGTATGATATAGCTAGCCTTTCTCAAGGAGACCCCATCGCCCTTTTGGCTTTGCTGCGCCATTTAGAACAGTTGCATCGAGATATCCGGGATAGTGCTTTTCAAGAAAGTTTGCCTGATAATCGCCAAAAACTCTACTCTCTACTCAGAGATATTGAGTCTCAGGGAGGCTGGCCTTACATTGAGCGCATGAGACTGCAAACTTTCTTAGCCACTTTGCCAAGGGCAGCAATGGAAGATCCTGGTCATGAGGAGCACAGTGATGATTTGCTGGAAAGCGATCGCTCCTTGAGCTGGTAAGCTGAAAAGGTTTTTTTGATAAAAATTTACCTATGTTCATAACTCTTAACTCATAAATCTCCAATTTAGCCCTTGGGGCTTATACCATCACAAACAAACCCATTACCCTCTTCAAAATTCCCGCCTTCCTGAAACCCAGCATCTATACCAACCACAAACAAGCAGATGCTCAAAATGTCAATCCAGAAAATACTCTTTTGATCATGACTAACCAATACCAGTGTGTAAGAATTACGGCTGATGTTAAAGGTTTAAATTGATTTGTCTTGATGACACCAACCTTTGACACTTTTTTTACACAGCAAGCAAATCACCATTGAGGTAAAAAGTAACCCCATTGGCAAGTGTTGTCAACAACATCCCATCCTGTCCTGGCCTCCTCACCATCTGATGTCAACCAACAAAAACCAATAACTGATTATCTAAAATTCAGCTATCTACCCTTGTAACCCTTTAAATGAAAAATCTTTGATTTGTATATAAGAAAATTTTTACCATTCATCTTAGACCCATAACTAACTCACATTTGTGCCCCAATTTTGTATTTAATTTTACCTATTAATAATAGCTACCACTAGGCAAAAAAGTTACATTCGGTTTAAACTAAACATTGAAAACCTGAATAGAAAGAATTCCTAGGAATTCTATTACTTAGATTTAGATGCCGATGTAATTCATATTGGAGTAAAAAAATTGTATAAATAACAACAGTTCAATTAATCCATATCAATAATCTGAGCCTAACCAATAATCAGAAAGAGGTGGAAATGGCTGGCATAGTATCAGTGTCCCAAAAGTATTTGTCCCAGCGCCGGCAAAAAATGCGTCGGCGGCAACAAATAAAAATTATTCAGGCTATTTGGCGAACTATTCTCACCAGTGCTTTAACTGGTGGTTTGCTGTGGGTAGCACTCCAACCAATATGGGTAATAAATGCTCCCAAGCAAATTGTCATGAAATCAGGCAATCAACTATTCTCCCAAGCCGCGATTCAGTCAGTACTGGTGATATCCTATCCTCAATCTTTATGGCGCATTCAACCCCATGACATTGCCAACTCTTTAAAGCAACAACCCACCATTGCACAAGCAACTGTCAGTCGTCGCCTTTTTCCTCCTGGATTAAACATCGAAATACAGAAAAGAGTACCTGTGGCAATAACTCAGAATCCAAAAAAACAATCTTCTGCCGACTTGTTAGATGGGACTGGAGTTTTGATACCCTTAGAAAAATACGCCTTACTCAACCCCAACATCAAACTCCCCAGCCTCAAAGTTTTAGGCACACCAGAACAATATCGCCCTTATTGGAGTCAACTTTATTTATCACTAAGTCAAAGTTCCGTGAAGATAATGGAAATTGATTGGCAAGATCCCACAAATATAATTTTGAAAACAGAACTGGGAAATATACATCTCGGTGCTATTAGTCCCCAGTTAACCGAACAAATCAAAGTACTCGCCCAAATGCGATATTTATCTGCCAAAATAGCTTCTAGTCAAATAAACTACATTGATTTGACAAATCCTGCCTCTCCCTTAGTACATCTGAACCAAACAAAGCCAGAGCTTAACCCCCAAACTCCTTAGAAACCTGTGCCGCTCTCACCCTTGAATAACAAATAGTGGAGGAAATTATGTGCTAAATGTGCAACATAGTGCTGAAAATATTAATATTTACTTGAAGTTATACAGATCAATTTAAAGTAAATGTAGGTATACTTTTCTGGAATTAGCTCTTATATAGCCTTCCGACACCGTGGTTTACCCAACTACCTGGCTATCAGCTGATACTATGGCAAACCTTCCCACTAACAATCTTGTTAAGGTTGGGAGTCGTGATAACAATAAAGAACAATGCCATAAATTTTGGCAGTGTCAAACTATGGTTGACTCTTAGGTGAATAACACCTGAAAAAGTCCTTTATCTAGCTTTAAAAATCCAATGACACTCAATAATAACCAAGGGCTTACCTATAAAAACTCCCAGTCTCTCGGGCAGCAAGGCTTTCCGTTAGCAGTTAACTCCACTAACCCCCTTAACAACTCTGGGATGAACTTTGGACAAAACCATGATAATAAAAAGATTTCTACGGAGAATAGCCGTATTGGTGAGATAGTACCGGGTCGAGTTGCCAACATCAAAGTGATTGGTGTCGGTGGGGGCGGTGGAAATGCGGTTAACCGCATGATTGAGTCTGATGTCACAGGAGTAGAATTTTGGTCAATCAACACCGATGCTCAAGCTTTGACTTTGGCAGGTGCCCCCAGTCGATTGCAAATTGGACAGAAACTAACAAGAGGTTTAGGTGCAGGCGGTAATCCCGCCATTGGTCAAAAGGCAGCTGAAGAATCTCGAGACGAAATTGCTACAGCTTTAGAAGGAGCGGACTTAGTGTTCATCACCGCTGGTATGGGGGGCGGTACTGGCACAGGTGCAGCCCCAATTGTGGCAGAAGTAGCAAAGGAAATGGGAGCTCTGACAGTGGGCGTTGTCACACGTCCATTTATTTTTGAAGGCCGCCGTCGTACTAGCCAAGCAGAACAGGGTATTGAAGGGCTAAAAAGTAGAGTAGATACGCTAATTATTATTCCCAACAATAAATTGCTGGAAGTAATACCAGAGCAAACCCCTGTACAAGAAGCTTTTCGCTATGCAGATGATGTACTGCGTCAAGGGGTACAAGGTATTTCCGATATTATTACCATCCCTGGCTTGGTCAACGTTGACTTTGCTGATGTCAGAGCTGTGATGGCAGATGCGGGATCAGCATTAATGGGTATAGGTGTCAGTTCCGGAAAATCAAGAGCAAGAGAAGCAGCAATCGCGGCTATTTCTTCGCCTTTATTAGAGTGTTCCATTGAAGGAGCTAGAGGAGTTGTCTTTAATATTACAGGTGGTAGTGATCTGACTTTACATGAAGTAAATGCTGCGGCCGAGGCAATATATGAAGTAGTTGATCCCAATGCCAACATTATTTTTGGAGCCGTGATTGATGACAGGCTCCAAGGTGAAGTGAGAATTACTGTTATTGCTACTGGTTTTACTGGTGAAATACAAGCAGCACCAACCCAAGCTGTGGCCGCCCCCAGGGTAGTAACTACTTCTAAGCGCTCAACGCCACAGCAACCAACAGTTAATTCTTATCCCCCCACACCAGTTACCGAAACAAAAGAAAAAACCGGGTTAGATATTCCAGACTTTCTCCGTAGTCGGCGTACACCCCGTAATTAATAAATTGGCTATTAAAGTGGTAGATAAAACTTGCAGTCTCAGGTTTAGCTGAAGACTGTATAAAATCTATTAGTTTAAAGTTTCACAATCAAATTGCCGCAAGGCAGGGAAGGCGCTGAATAAATCATATCGTAAACTTTCCTTACCATGGCTTCAGCCCGGTTAGCAACATCAGTTTAGAATCCCCTGTGATTCCATCCAGGGGATAAATCAACCGCACAACAAAACACCAAGGATGCCGTCGGCACTTTTTTTGTGGCAGTAAATTACCAAAACTAACCCACAAAAACAGTGTTTTAAATAGTAACTTTAATCAGGCAAATTTTGTTATTTTTTTAAAGTTTGCGAAATCCATGACATCACTTGTTCACCTAAGCGAGTACCATCTAGTCGGTCAATTTCACGAATTCCCGTAGGGCTCGTCACATTGACCTCAGTGAGATAACCGCCAATGACATCAATCCCCACAAAAATTAAGCCATCTTGACGTAAACTCGCCCTTATTTCGGCACATATTTCATCCTCTCTTGGGGTAATGGTCGTTGGAGCAACAGTACCACCAGCAGCCATATTATTACGAAAGTCACTACCACTAGAAAGGCGATTGACCGCGCCAATTGGTTCTCCATTCAGGAGGATAATTCGCTTGTCTCCCGCTTTAGCTTCTGGTAAATAAGTTTGCACCATTACCGGCAACCGACCACGTAGGGTACTGAGTTCAACAATGGAATTAAAGTTGCGATCGCCTGGTTGTAAGAATAAAATTCCTTCTCCAGCCTTGTTACCCAAAGGCTTGATAATTGCTGCACCCTTAGCCTCAACAAATTTCCAGATAAACTGCTTGTCTGCACTGACAATGGTTTCTGGAATCGCATTAGTAAATTGCAGAGCATACATTTTTTCATTTGCTTTGCGAATACCACTGGGATTATTAATCACCAGAGTTTTTTGTTGATTGATGTAGTCTAGAACGTAAGTAGCATAAAGGTAAGAATCATCAACTGGTGGATCTTTCCGCATAAAAACAGCATCCATTGCTTCTAAAGATGTAAAGCAGGGATCACTCAACTTATACCAAGGATTCGCCGCTACCCAGCATCCCTGTACTAACTGCACTGGAACAAGTTCTATCTGCCGTAACATCCCCCAAGCTTTGCTACCCACCACACTCAGCAGACTTGTCTCAGTTACCCAAATTTCATGTCCCAAGATTTGTGCTGCCTCCATAAGAGCAACACTAGTATCATGACAGGGGTCAAGCTCATGGATGGGATCAATAATAAAAGCCAGTTTCACCTTATTTGCCTCAATCATCCAGAATTTTTAGACTACCAAAAATTTGGCTTTAAAGCCCGGTCTTTCCAGAACGGCTTTTATTCAACTTCCTAATTAACTCCCTAATCTCATGATTTTTGACAAAGAGTTAGTCTTTAAGCCTGTGTTTCTAATTCACAGTAGCTAAAGCCACAAATTGCCTACATCCCCGCGTCTAAAGGCTCCTTTTCCGGTAAAAACCACTTGACAACACAATGGCTGCTGGGGAAAAAATCCCATGTCAACCAGAAGCTAGTAACTCATCGAGCTTCCCTTGCCTTTCTAAATCGTGGATATCATCACAACCACCAACATGGTAATCATTAATAAAAATTTGCGGCACTGAACGTCTCCCCTTAGCTCTTTTAGACATTTCATCTCGTGCTGCTTCATCTCCATCAATGCAATATTCGCTAAAATCAATGCCCTTTTTGTTCAACAAACTTTTAGCACGAATGCAAAAAGGGCAAGTTCTCCAAGTGTAAATTTCGACTTTGGCAGCCATAATATCCTCAATTAAATTTAATGCTTCTTAAACTTTATAATTTCACCATTAGCACCATGTCATGTATGCTAACTCCACCATGCTTAAGCATAGGCGGTTTAGAAAATCGGCAATTTAGGCTTCCCGCCCAATAGAAAGCGTAGTAGTGGATTTCTTACTTCCTCCCTTACTACGACTTACAGTCAGTAATTTTATGGACAAATGTCCTCAAGTTACTTTTCCCGGTGTTACCCGGAATGGGTAAACTGCAATACCCTCTATCCCTCCAGAGTAAACAAGGTTTGCTATAAAAGAGTATAGTACAAGATTTGCTCCTTTCCCCCATATCTCCTATCTGAAGGACTGCTAAGTTTTTCGGCCCAGATCCAAAACTTAACCCCAAGGGTTTTCAGCCTATTTTCTCATGGGTGAAAGGCTTCCTGCGGTTTAAGCTAAAATCCCTTGCCCTGGTTTGAATCTGAACCTCACTAAATCTGAACCTCACTAAGGTGTAACAGTTCTCACCCCTCGTAACCACCCCACCATGCTTGTATAGATTTCAATGGCAAACAGTAAAATTACCGACAGTCAACAGCATATTGAATTAGTTGAGTAAGACGTTGGCGTAGAGTTTCTAATCCCAATCGCTGACTTGCTGAAATAAACACAGCCAAGGGAAATTCTTCTCGAGCTAGGGCCAGTGTTGCGCTGTCTACTTGGTCAATTTTGTTAAAAATAACCAATGCTGGACCGGGAGTAACAGGCATTTGTGCCAAAATTTCCCTCACCGAGCGAATATGGCTCAACCAAGCAGGATGAGATAAATCAACTAAATGCAATAGAGCATCAGCCTCTGTCACTTCTTCTAAAGTGGCGCGAAAAGCATCCCTTAAGGAAGCAGGTAGCTCGTGTATGAAACCCACTGTGTCCGTTAGTAGAATCTCTTGAGTTTCACCACTTTCGCCATGAGAAATTACTAAGCGGCGGGTAGTAGGGTCAAGAGTAGCAAACAATTGGTCAGCAGTGTAAACTTCAGCATTGGTCAAAGCGTTGAGCAAAGTAGATTTACCCGCGTTAGTATAGCCAACCAAAGCCACAGAAGGAACTTCCTGATGTTGTCGTCTTTGACGCAACCGCGAACGATGTGCCTGCAACTGATTTACTTCTTGTTGCAATCGGGAAATACGTTTTTGAATCGCCCGACGTTCTGTTTCCAGTTTAGTTTCACCAGGTCCACGAGTACCAATACCACCACCTAATCGTGACATATCCAGACCCCTACCACTTAGTCGCGGCATCATATATCCTAACTGTGCTAGTTCTACTTGCAACTTACCAGCACGGGACTGAGCCCGTTGGGCAAAAATATCTAAAATCACTTCAGTGCGGTCAACCACCCGGATACCAATTTTCCTCTCTAAATTACGGACTTGGGCTGGTGAAAGGTCGCGGTCAAAAACCACAAGATTAGCTCCTAGGGTTTGGGCAGTTAAGGCAATTTCCTGTACCTTACCCTCGCCAACTACCGTTTGCGGATGAATACGCGATCGCTTTTGTTGTAACGTTTGCAATACATCTCCACCCGCTGTATCCACTAACCTAGCCAATTCTGATATCGTGTCCTGAAATCTCTGAACAGATGTACTATCCGTCATCAGTCCCACGATAATCACCCGGTCATGGTCAGCAGCTACCTCCTGGGCGATAAATTGCCGTTGGAATTCTGCTTCCAGACCCTCTACCAACTCGATAAAATCTTGCTGACACAGCATATCTAAACTCATAGGCGGCGATACCCTAGAGTAGAGTGCTAACTCATCAGCCGGGGAATTATCCTTACAGGAAGCCTCTCTCGACAACTTTTCACTAATTCCTGATGGGGAAGTTGACAGTGGGTGATTGTTGTTAGATACTAAGTGAGCCAAATAAGTTTCTTTGACGTACCCAGTAGACCCTCCACCGCGCCGTGTAAATCCTGTGCCAGTAATATTTAGCACCACCAAAGCATCTAAGCGTTGCAGCCCCATGGCAGTTAGTGCCCCTTCATTAGGGGGTTCTGCCTTGAGATTGGTAGCTATACAACGAATACCACTAAGACGTTCCGCACCGTAACGAGGCAATTCTAGCGGTGGGATTTGTGTTTGGCGCGGTGTACCCACTCCCACACGAATCACTTGTCCGCGACGGTTGAGATAAGCGCACACAGGTTGATTAATTTCTGTAGTCACTGCTGCTAAACGCTGGCAAAATTCAGGGGTAGCAATGCGATCGCCGGGTATGCGCTGGTGATACAGTCGCTGTAGTTGCTTCAGCTGACTGGACTTAAGACCTTGAAGATTTCCAAAAATAGTTTCTATAGGCATTTCTGACCAGTAAATGGCCCCTCAAATCATTACCTATGTCTATTTTACAACAGGCTTTTGTCTGTCAACCGCTACTTGTCACAAACATTGACTTCCACAGGAGCATAAAAGCGGTTATCCCTTTTTGCGTTGATTGCTCAAATTTTGTATCACCGACGCACAACAGTCAACAGTCAACAGTCAACAGTCAACATTTCTGTCCCGAAATAAAAATCAATTTGTTTAATTTACCTAACTACCATTTTTGTTAATTTTCACATTTTAAGGCACAGATGACTAAAATTCTCCCAAAACAAGCGTTAAATAAAGCCTTCCTCAAAGTTAAACCCTACAGAAATCAAATTGAACTATTTAAAAATAATCTCACCACCCTCATACAGCAAATTAACGAAGAAGAAACAGAAGAATTTCATAAAAATCTCATCGCTGATTTCTTCAAAAATACTTATTATGGTTCCCATCATTTTATTAATACCAAAGGGCGCAATGACCTAGTTATTCATAACGGTAAAAACCCTGACACCACTGTAGGGGTAATTTTAGAAACCAAAAAGCCTAACAATAAAGGCGAAATGTTGACAGTTGAAAATTTAAATACCAAAGCTCTCCAGGAATTAGTGTTATATTTTATGCGGGAGAGGCTCATCAATAAAAACCTAGAAATTAAGTATTTAATTGCTACTAATATCTATCAATGGTTTATTTTCGATGCCACTGATTTTGAAAAAAGTTTCGTAGAAGATGTTGAATTTGTCAAGCAATTTCATAATTTTGAAGCCGGAAGATTAACCAGCAAAAAAACCGAATTTTTCTATAAAGAAATCGCTCAACCAGCTATTACTAAAATACAAAATTCCCTAGTCTTTACCCACTTTGACCTGAGAGAATATGCAGAAATAGTTAATAACCCTCAACAAATAGACCACCATCAACTCATTGCACTCTTTAAATTACTTTCCCCAGAACATTTATTAAAACTACCCTTTGCTAACGATAGCAACAGTCTTGATCAAGGGTTTTATAGTGAATTATTACATATCATCGGTTTAACAGAAACGAAGGAAGGTGGTAAAAAAATTATCCAGCGTCAAAAACCAGATGCAAGAAATCCAGGTTCACTCATGGAAAATGCAATTTTTCAACTTGATAGTTTAGATAAAATCTCCCGCTTAGAAAAGCCAGAGCAATTTGGACTAACCGAGCAAGATAGACTATTTAATGTTGCTTTAGAATTAGCAATTACTTGGATTAATCGCATTTTGTTTCTCAAACTGTTGGAAGCTCAATTAATTCGCTACCACAAACATGATATCTCCTTTGGCTTCCTCAACCTAGATAAAGTTAAGAACTATGACGATTTAAATAGTTTGTTCTTTAGTGTGCTAGCTCGTCAACCAGAGGAAAGAAATCCGAATTTACAAAAGATATTTACCCATGTTCCCTATTTAAACAGTTCCCTGTTTGAACCTACAGATATTGAACAGGTGACCATTTTTATTAGTAACCTCACAGATGAGCATCTAAATATTTTTAATGCTACCGTCTTGAAGGATAGCAACGGAAAGAAACTCACAGGCTCACTCAAAACCTTAGAATATTTGTTTCAATTTCTCAATGCTTACGACTTTAGCAGTGAAGGATACGAAGATATCCAAGAAGAGAATAAAAGATTAATTAATGCTTCTGTACTGGGTTTGATTTTTGAGAAAATTAACGGATATAAAGATGGTTCCTTCTTTACTCCCGGTTTTATTACTATGTATATGTGTCGGGAAACAATTCGCCGCGCTGTTGTGCAGAAATTTAATCAAGTTAAGGGGTGGAATTGTCAAAATATCCACCAATTGTATGACAATATTAGCGATAAACAAGAAGCTAATCAAATTATCAATAGTTTAAAAATTTGTGACCCCGCAGTAGGTTCAGGACATTTTTTAGTTTCCGCTCTCAATGAACTCATTGCAGTGAAGAGTGAGTTAAAAATACTATTAGATAGACAAGGTAAAACCTTAAGAGATTATCAAATTGAAGTAGTAAATGACGAATTAGTTATTACTGATGATGATGGATCTTTATTTGAATATCATCCCCACAACAAAGAAAGTCAACGGGTACAAGAAGCCCTATTTCATGAAAAACAGAATATTATTGAGGGGTGTTTATTTGGTGTAGATATTAATCCCAACTCAGTGAAAATCTGTCGCTTGCGGTTGTGGATTGAGTTATTAAAAAATGCCTACTATCAAGCTGATGGCAATTACACCAACTTAGAAACTTTACCGAATATTGATATTAATATCAAGTGTGGTAATTCTTTAATTAGTCGTTTTGCATTGGATGGTGATTTACGACCAGCTTTGAATAAGAAAAAATATACTATAGATACTTATCGCCATGCTGTGCAAACTTACCGCCATGCTGAAAATAAGCAGCAAAAGCGGGACATGGAAAAATTAATTAATGATATTAAGGGGAATTTAAAGAATACCCTAGCACTGGAAGACCCCAATAAACAGAAGTTAAGAGGGTTGGAGGGTGAGCTTTATAATTTAGAAAATCAGGTTTTGTTGTTTGACGAAACCAAGGAGGAAAAGAAGGCGCGGGAGAAAATAAGTCTTAGGCTAAATAATCAAATTTCTCAGTTAAAAGCTGAAATTGAGGAGATAGAAAGCGGCAAGATTTACCAAAACTCCCTAGAATGGCGCTTTGAATTTCCCGAAGTATTAAATGACCAAGGTGTTTTTGTGGGGTTTGATGTAGTCATTGGTAATCCTCCCTATATTAGACAAGAGGAAATTAAAGATATGAAGCCAATTTTACAACAAACCTATCAATGTTATGTAGGTACTGCTGATGTATTTGTCTATTTTTATGAACTAGGTTTAAAGTTATTAAAACCACTAGGTCATTTAACCTATATTTCCTCTAACAAATATTTTCGCGCTGGTTACGCAGAAAAGTTACGCCGACTGTTAACAAAGAAAACTACAATTTATAATTTAATTGATTTCGGTGATTTTCCAGTTTTTGAAGATGCCATCGCCTATCCTAGCATTATTGCTTTAGGCAAGTTACAACCCCAGGGTAATGAGGTAAGGGCGTTATCTTCGGATAGAGCCATACAAAAAAATATAGCCCAGTTTCCCAGGGTGTTAGATGAACAAGGTTTGATAATTTCACAGGAGAATTTAAAACCTGATGGGTGGAGGCTAGAATCTTCTCAAGTATTGGAATTACTAATAAAACTACGCAATATTGGTCAACCTTTAGGAGAATATGTCAACGGTAGATTTTACCGTGGTATTGTTACAGGGTTAAACACAGCATTTGTGGTGGATCGCCCTACCCGTGATAAATTAATTGATGAACATCCTTCCTCTGCTGAGGTGTTAAAGCCTTTTTTACGCGGTCGGGATGTTAAGCGTTGGTGTGTTGATTCTGCTGATTTGTATTTGTTGTTTATTCCTTGGCACTTCCCACTACATAATGACTTATCTATTACAGGTGCATCTCAAACAGCAGAAACAGAATTTAAAAAACAGTATCCTGTTATTTACAAGTACTTACTTCAATTTAAAACCCAGCTATCAGAAAGAAACAAAGCTGAGACTGGTATTAGATATGAGTGGTACGCCTTACAAAGATGTGCAGCCAGCTACTGGAAAGAATTTGAGCAACCTAAGATTATTATCCCCGCAATCGCCAATAATGTAAAATATGCTCCCGATCTTTCAGGATATTACAGTAACGATAAAACCTCTATTTGTATTCCTCAAAATCCTAATTATACCTTAGCAATTCTCAACTCATCCTTAATGTGGTGGTTTATTCAACAAACAGCAGCATCTAAACAGGGCGGATTTTTTGAATTTAAGCCGATGTACGTTTCTCAAATACCCATACCCAAAGCTACAAAAACACAGCAGACATTATTAGAAAAACTAGTTGAGGAAATTCTCACCGCCAAACAAGCAAACCCCCAAGCAGACATAACCCCATTAGAAGCAGAAATAGACCAAATAGTTTATCAACTTTATAACCTAACACCAAAAGAAATTAAAATCATCAAAGGTCAAATAAGTTAACCGCGCCATTGTTCCACAGCCATTTTCAAATCATCACTCAACCAATCATCAAACTGGGGATATATAGGTAAACGTGGTACTAACTCCCACCCCCCACACCGTAAAACTTTTCTTAACGCCTCTTCCTGAATATGAGGATAGTCAGGATTCACCTCATCCTTGGGACCAATCCCGCCCAAATCTCTCGCACCAGCAGCTATACAAGCCAGCAACCATTCCTCATCCTGAACTAAATTTGGCGGAATTTGAATTGTAATATCTGGCGGTAAAATTTCACGGGCTTTAGTAATCACCCTCCTTAGTTGGTAGGGGTCAAAAGCTCCCCAGTCAAAGCTTTGCTGATTTCCTGGGCTGTGGGGTTGTAATATAACTTCTTGAATATGATGATAACGTTGATGTAACTCAGATATAGCCTTTAAAGTTTCCCACCAATCATCTTCAGTTTCCCCAATACCCAAAAGTAACCCCGTAGTAAAAGGAATCTGCAACTCTCCCGCCCAGATTAATTGTTGTAATCTAGTTTCCGGTAACTTACTCGGTGCGTGGCGATGAACAGTATTTAAAAGTGCTGGGGTTAACTGTTCCAGCATCAAACCCATAGAAACATTGACATTCTTCAGCCGTTGCATCTCAGCCAAACTAAGTATTCCAGCATTAGTATGGGGTAAAAATCCCAGAGACAAAGCCAACCCACACAAATCATAAATCCTCTCAAACCATTGTTGACGCAAAGGTGAACGGGGATGGACTTCACCACTGAGAATCAGGATTTCACACACTTTCTGGCTGGGAAGTTGTAGCAAAACCCTTTCCGCTTCCGATAAAGTCATCCAGGGACTTTGACCCGGTTCACTGCGAAAGTTGCAGTATGTACAGCCATTGAAGCACTCGTAAGTCGGAACAATAGTATAAGCCCGACTAAAAGTAACACTGCGAGGAGAAATTGACATATTTCCCAACCTAACTTGCAACAATATTCTCAACAATATTCTAAGTATCATTGCTTATCCATAAAGTGTACCTAACCTTAACACCAATAATATTCAGTCAGTTTGAACCCACCTCAGCTATGAGACAAAGAACTTATTCCCCCAACGCAGCTCCCAAACACCCAGAGCTTATTTCCTGAGTTCCTTGCACCATAAGCTTTTGGCACGTTAGAGAAAATTAACGTAAAAATTTTTGTAAAAACTCTTTACAAATCGAAATAATTCATTTACTATGTGAACAACAGGTACAAACACCTACCTGATTCATACAAAAACAAACGCAATCATAAACAAATGACCGCAACCTTACAACAGCGCCAAAGCGCCAACGTATGGGATCGCTTCTGCGAGTGGATCACCAGCACCGGTAACCGCATCTACATCGGTTGGTTCGGCGTACTAATGATCCCCACCCTACTAGCCGCCACCACCTGCTTCATCATCGCCTTCATCGCTGCTCCTCCAGTAGACATCGATGGTATCCGCGAACCAGTAGCAGGTTCACTAATCTACGGAAACAACATCATCTCAGGTGCAGTTGTACCTTCCTCCAACGCCATCGGCTTACACTTCTACCCAATTTGGGAAGCAGCATCCTTAGATGAGTGGTTGTACAACGGTGGTCCTTACCAGTTGGTAATATTCCACTTCCTCATTGGCGTAGCCTGCTACCTAGGACGT
>WGNO01000059.1 GCA_016124525.1 Nostoc sp. RI_552
AAGGAATTGCCATTATCTGTGTTGCCGTTAATATTACTCATATCAGCTTCACCAGATTCTAAAATGTCTGGTACAGATAAATTTTCATTTGTTGAGGAGGTTGGCGTACTACCAATAGGAAAGGCTCCACTAAGGTTGTTACCCTCTTCCAAAAGGGCGCTACCGCTATCAAAAGAGTTCCCGTCAAAGTTTAAAACTTCAATTAACTGACCGAAGGGGTTATTATCATCAGGAGCCAAGCTCCTCGCGTCCTGATTCCGAGTGTAGTTATAGGTGTGCTGACCATCCTCACTGGTCATAGAAACATTTCCCCCATCTCCAGCCATGAAGGGACTACCCCCACCAAAGGGATTACCTGCGCTACCTTCAGGGATACTATTCCCAGTAGCAACATGATCGGGAATATAACCATTAGGGGGGTTCCCACTAGCAGAGGCATCAGCCACACTTAAATCGGCACCCTCATCAGATATCCATTGACCGTCTGCATAGTACCAGTTGCCATTACCTTGGATGCTGTTGTCAGTCATGAGAATTATTCCTTACAATCCCTTACATAAATTCATGAGTTAAATAGCTCAACTTAAAAAAAACTTAAGATATGAAGTATGTTAAAAAAATCAGCACAACACACCCTATCCATGTTTTATATTTAATTGTGTTGATCTACTTCTAGATACCACCACAACAAACTGAAGGCTGGTTTACTGTGTAGTTATGGAAAATAACTTCAGAAAAACAACATTTTGGTGATGATAAAGATGGATTTACTTGCCTCTAATAAAAAATAGTTTTAGTAACTCTAAATTCATCAATTTAATTTACCCATCAGTTGTTTTGATTTTTCTGCAACTTGCAAAAATGAAATTATTTTCACATAGTTTGAATATGCCTTCAATAAAAGAATAAGATATTTAATTAAGCTTTCCAATGAATAAAGTTTGGATTTGATTGCTAATACTTTTGATATAATCAAATAAAAAAACGATTATATTGATAATTCCTAATAATGTCTCGTGAGTGCTGAGTAATGAATAAACTAGAAACTACTCAGCACTTCTGCACTTATTGTCAATGTACCGTTTGTTGTGGGCTATCTTTTAACTCAGCACTTTTGATTTTTTGTAGCATCATCCCGCCCACCACAACCATGAGCACGCCGGATAATAGAAATCCCAGATCCCAAGCTAACTGATTTGGCCCTGGTTTTACATGGTGAATACCGAGGATTTGGTGGTCAATCACTCCTTCAACGAAATTGAATAAACCTGCACCGATGAGCAAAGATCCCACAAAGGTATTTGATGACCAAGGAACATCTTCACGACCTCCAGCACGCCATAGTAAAGCTACTCCTATCACGGTCATTATCCAATTAAAGGCGTGAAACAGCCCGTCCCACACCATATTCAAGTCTATATTTGAGACAGTTTTTAGAGGATGAACACTGCTTAACATATGATGCCATTGCAGAATTTGATGCAAGAGAATACCATCGACAAATCCTCCTAAACCCAATCCCAGAAAAATGCCGGCAATAATCAACGGCATAGGGTCATAGCCATTTTCAGTCTTTACCTCCATCGTCAACCTCACAGACAGACTTTTTTACCAAAATAGAATTTTTGTCCCAGTAATATCTTCCCTCTTGAGTAAAGTGCTAGCTTTCAGCCTAAAGTTGACAAGTTCTTGCTAGCATCTACAGGCATCATAGATATTGATATATATTAAGAGCAATTTTCAAATGACCATATACTTTTACAAAGTCTGGCAGCCTTATGGCTGTTTTTCTAACTTTTCTCGCCACAGCATCCAAATTCAGGGTACTTATTGGTCAACTGTAGAGCATTATTATCAAGCCCAAAAGTTTGTGGGCAGTGTAGATGCAGTGATTATACCTGCGATTTATGCTGCCGAAACCCCAGAAGAGGCGGCTGCTTTGGGACGTTGCAGCACTCGCCAAGTGCGTCCAGACTGGGAGATTGTCAAAACTCAAGTTATGCGAGAAGCTGTACTCAAAAAGTTTCTCACTCACCTGGATATTCAACAAGTTCTTCTCTCCACTGAAAATGAAACCTTGGTAGAAAATTCACCAAACGATTATTTTTGGGGTTGTGGTGCTGATAAAAACGGTGAAAACCATCTGGGGAAAATCCTGATGGGAGTACGTGCAGAAATCCGCCAATCACGATTTTTGCCAGCCACTTATGAGGAAAGTAAGTTAGATTAATGAAACGTAATTAAATATTTACCGTGGCAGGGGAATGACAACATTCCCCTTAATAAATTCATTTTTCATAAAATTTATAAGTTCTTATATTGTTGAGATATAGTTTTAAAATTTAACTTTAAGCTGAGATAGAAACTGATGAAATAGCTATTAACCGATAGAAAACGTAGCAGTTAAGCAAGACTCAATCACCGACAAATTTATCCGAAGAGTTCACTTCAACATATATTGACTTTTATCAGCAGGATAGGTAAAGTTTAATTGCAAAAATATCTATGCCAATCTGTGCGGTGCTAATCTAATAATCGAAGCTAGAAAGCTTCCCTGGCAGATGAGACAGCTAAACTTGCAAGACACAAAGAGGTAAAGACGCTGTTTAAATTATTGTCTGTCTCGTTAAAACCGAACGGCACCCAAGGCGAAGGCTAATATTTCCTCAAATATTGAAGATGAGGGGCTGGTGTAAGTACTTTTCATTACTAATGAAAGTGATGGAAGTAATTACCTCCCTAGGTTGAATTAACAAGGTGAGGAAATGATAAGAGCCAGTAGATCTTTGGGTGTTGTTGCTTTGAGGGGTACAGCTGGGTGTAAACTAATGACGAAGTTGAATTGTAAAAGTTATTTGAAATAGCGCCTTATGTCAATTATTGCGCTCAGGGCATGGTACGTTGAGGACTATGAGCCGATTGCAGAACTGGAGAAACGTCCGCCAGATATTCGCCTCAGTAAAAAAAGCCTGCTGAAATCAGGATTACGAGCGGACTTTCTAGAAGATATTGACGATGTTAAACAATCCAATTGGTTTGGGCGTTATCTAGAAGGGGAAAACATTGAATTTTATATTGAAGGTAGTGGTGGTTATTGCGTAGCTAACATTGATTTGATTAGTCATGAAATTTATTTCACCAAACAAGCATTGTTAGCTCAGTTGGAACCAACGATTTTTTTATGTTCCCAAACCGATTATCCACCGGCGAGTGAAGCTTTGCGAGAAGAAATACAAAAAATTTTGCAGTCTTTCAACTTGCGATCGCGCTTGCCTTTAACATTAGTAGAAGCTCACCGCCCCACCAATGGGACCATCAGACTCAGCCGCACCATGATGCGGAAAATCCGCAGGAGTTTGTTATTTATTGCGGACACCACGCCCATCGCCAGGGTTTCTGGTAAAGAAACTAATAAATTGATACCCAGTCCCAATGTGTGTGTAGAAATTGGTTATGCCATTCAAAGCAAGCGTTCTGAACAAGTTTTGTTAGCACAGATGCAACACCCAGACTTTGAAGGGGAATTTCCCTTTGATTTGCCCACACAGCAAATTGTACAATTCCAAGATGGTACAGAACTCAATAAAATCCTCACCATAGCCATTGAAACTCAGTTGGCAAGATTTAAATTATTTTTCTAATCAAAGATTAGTTGAAATTGCTTGTACTGGACAAGTAGGAATACATTGCTCACAGACAATACAACGCCCTCGCGTGAATGTCAGCTTGTATGTTTCTGAGTGTAAACTGAGGGCTTCTGTAGGGCAAACCCCAGTACACAAGCCGCAATGAACACAAATATCTTCATCAATGACAATTTCACCTAAGTTATGGGAAACGCTGATATGGCGCGATCGCATCCACTCAATAGCTTCATCCAACTGATCAATATCTCCTGATAACTCCACCACCAGTTTGCCGATTTGGTTCGGAGCGACTTGAGCGCGAATAATATTGGCAGCTACGTTAAATTCTTTTGCCAATAGGTAAGTAATTGGCATTTGAATGGCACGTTTGGGAAAAGTGAGGGTGACTCTTTTTTTCACAGCTTTAGCACAGAGTTGTTTCTGTTCTAGCTTAGTCCCAAGGGGAAAGGTGACAGAGAAGGAAAGAGTTAAACTAAAAAATGACAATACTTAATAAGTTTTAACAAATTTACTATGACTACAGAATCCCCTATCAATTCTGGCCCTAAAAATGAAACCACATCAGGGGTGCGAGGGAGAAATTTTTTAATTGCCATAGTGGCCATTGCTCTAAGTGTAGCCTTAGTCTTAGCATTGAGAACCGAGACAAATTCGACTTCTTTAGCTGACTTAGATCAAGCATCCACTCCCCTAGAAGTAGCTATTAGTAACGGTAAGCCCTCAATGGTGGAGTTTTACGCCAACTGGTGTACAGTTTGCCAAAAAATGGCTCCTGATATTGCTGCACTCAAACAGCAGTATGCTAACAAGGTGAATTTTGTCATGTTAAACGTGGATAACACCAAATGGCTACCAGAAATGCTGAAATATCGGGTAGATGGCATTCCCCACTTTGTATTTTTAGCTAAAAATGGGGAAACCATAGCCCAAACTATTGGCGATCAACCCCGTACGGTTATGGCAAGTAACTTAGAGGCTTTGGGTGCTGGTTCATCTTTGCCTTATGCTCAAACTAGCGGGCAAGTTTCTGAATTTCACGCTCCAGTGACACCAGCCAAGAGTCAAGATGATCCCCGTAGTCATGGTAATCAAGTTGTCAATGAATTAAGTTAGTATTCTTGAAGGCGTACAGCAACGCTACCACCATGAGCAGGTAAACCTTCAGCTTGTGCTAGAGTTACGGCGGCTTTACCTATTTTTTGCAGTGCTGCTTCATTGCATTCTAAATAGGTAATCCGCTTTAGAAAGTCGTAGACACTTAAACCAGAGGCAAAACGCGCGGAACGAGCAGTAGGAAGTACATGATTTGGTCCTCCTAAATAATCCCCAATGGCTTCTGGGGTATAACGTCCCAGAAAAATACTACCGGCACACTTGATTTGACTAGCAAGCTGTTGGGGATTATCTACACATAATTCTACGTGTTCCGGAGCTAACTGATTTAACAGTGGTACACTTTCGGTTAAGTCTTCAACCAAAATTACCGCACCGTGTTCTTGCCAACTAGTTCTAGCTACTTGTTGGGTGGGTAGATTGACGAGAATTTCCTCCACTGCTGCTAGAACTTCCTTGACAAAAGATTCAGAATCGGCAATTAAAATTGACTGAGCGCTGGGATCATGTTCTGCCTGTGATAGTAAATCCCAAGCAATCCACTCTGGGTTATTTTGGCTATCTGCTACTACTAAAATCTCTGAAGGCCCGGCTACGCTGTCAATGCCCACGATACCAAAAACTTGGCGTTTAGCTTCGGCAACATAAGCATTACCAGGTCCGACAATTTTATCCACGGGGTTAAGGCTTTCTGTACCATAAGCTAAGGCAGCGATGGCCTGGGCCCCTCCCATACTATAAATTTCCTTCACCCCGGCAATTTGAGCGGCTGCAAGTACGGCTGGATTAATTTCACCGCGAGGCATAGGCACTGCCATGACAATTCTTTCCACCCCAGCAATTTTGGCAGGTAAGGCATTCATCAATACAGAACTCGGATAACTAGCGCGTCCTCCGGGAACATATATACCCACCTGAGAGAGAGCAACCCAATTTAATCCGAGTCTTACCCCAGCAGTATCGCTATAGCCAATATCTTGGGGTAGTTGCTTTTGATGAAAAAATCCAATTCTCTCCGCAGCTAGTTCCAGGGCTTCCTTAACATCTACCGGACATTGTGACCCTTGTTCGGCAATAAAATCAGCGCTCAGACGCAACGATGAGGGGCTGTAATGATCAAACCGGCTAGTATATTCCTTAACTGCGGCATCACCACGCACTTTCACATCAGCAAGAATATTCTTAACTGTACCACTGACATCAACCGTTGCTTCTCGGCGATCGCTCACCAGTGCTTTGAATTTAACGGGAAAATCTCGGTCAGTTGTTTTAAGTAGCTGCATAAACTATGTCTGTGAATAAGTGCGCCTTGAGCAGTAATGATATAATCATAATTGAGTTTAATGGTTAATTTTGTTTCTGGGGCGTTGTGCGGTCAAAACTATTGTCAGACTGTATTCTAAGGAATGTACAATCAGGATACACTTGTCAATTCCGTCCATCCCTTTCTTTGTTGTCTTGTTTGCGGTTTCGATATTTTTCCCGCTACAAACATTACGTAAAACTAACCGATAAAACTTGCACTTCTGCTTGTGGAAAAATCCGGGTTGTACCTACAGGCACCATCCCTAGGGCATTGGTTTGAGCTAAATTAATTAAATTACCGGAGCTGTGACTACCACGAGCTTTGTCAAATTCGTAACCTCCATCGATTAAATGTAAGTTCCCCCAAAAGTAAGTTTCTCGGTTGCCGTTGGATTTTAACTCATCACGCGATCGCGCTTTGAGAAAGACGGGTTGCCAACCTCCAGCCAAACCTGAAAGTTTCCTTATTGCTGGTTGCACAAATCGCCAAAAAGTCACCATAGCCGAAACAGGATTTCCTGGTAAACCAAAATACATTGGCGACTGGGGACTAGGGAAGGTGGCTACCGTCAGGGGTTTACCTGGACTAATGGCCACAGAGCGAATATGAATTTCCCACGGGGATCCTAAAATTTGCTCAATATAGTCATAATCGCCCACAGACACACCACCAGAAGATAAAACTATATCGGCATTAGCCAGGGCATAGGCCATCACTTCTCGCAAAGCATCGGGATGATCCTTGACAATACCTAATAATAAGGGTTCTGCTCCCGCTTCCCTCACCAATGCTGCTAAAGCATATTGATTGGAATCCACAATTTGACCAGGTTGTAGAAGTTGATCAGGTGTTACCAACTCATCCCCACTAGAAAAAATTGCCACGCGGGGACGACGGTAAACATTTAATTTTGTACATTGCGCCGCAGCTAAAACGGCAATTTCGGGAGGATTTAATTTCACTCCTGTGGGTAATAGCTGTTGTCTAGCTTGATAAAAAGCAGCTTTATGTCTGACAAATTCTTGTGGTTGTGGTGCAGCCAAAATCAACACACGTTTCTCTTCCCGCCGTGTCTTCTCCTGCATAACCACAGTATCCGCGCCTCTGGGCATCACTGCACCTGTAAAAATTCGCGCTGCTTGCCCTGGTTTGACTGTACAATGGGGTTGATACCCTGCTGGAATTTCGGCAATTATTTCTAAACTAGTTGGCTGTACATGGCTGGAATGCTGTACATCCTCATAACGCACTGCATAGCCATCCATTGCTGAATTATCCCAATGGGGAAAATCTAATTCACTACTGACAGCGCCAGCAAGAATCCTGCTGTGTGCTGCCGATAAATCTATAGTTTCTGTATCCCGTTGCAAATTTAAAGGTTGCACTAAATTTAAAATCATTGCCTCTGCATCCCTGACTGATAGCATGGCCAATAACTCCCACTTATAAATTAAAACTGATTACCCATAGCAAATATAACGATTCATAGCATAAGTAGGAAGTTGTTTTTATGATCAAGAGAAAGCAGCAATTATTATTTGCCACCCTAGATAAAAACACTTATTTTCTATGACCATAGAAAGAGTTCCCAAAGTACACTATCCCAAGGCTGATATTGGGCGGCGAGGAATGGCATTAGGGCTAGATTTCCTGGGAGTGTGGTTAATCACTTGCATATTGGGAAGCAGTCAGATTGGTATTCAGCTAGTGCAAATTCTGATTTTTATCTGCTGTTGGCTAATTTTACGAGTATTGGTAGTTTACAACAATCAAGGGCAAAGTTTAGGGCGTTGGGCTTTTGACCTCAAAATTCTCGAAGTCATCCATGGAGAAATCACAGGCAGAATTCCCACCTTGCGATCGCTGTTCAAACGAGAGGCTATAATTGGATTTGGCACTTTATTGGTGTCAATTGCCCTCAGCAACATCAGAGCTAATCCCACCGCTATACTGCTATTACTTCCCCTAGCAATTGATTGTGGTGCTGCTTTATCTGACAAACGGATGCAGCAAGCTTTGCACGACCGCTATGCAGGCACTTTTATAGTTTCGTCGCGTCGAGGCTACTCCCTGGACATCAAAATTAAGCGACTACTTGAAAAAATGCGCCGGAGTGTGAGAAGATGATAATTTGTGTTAATTCTCTTCAGGCTGGATTGTTTGTAAGATTATGGCTAAGAGTAAAGGTGTCCGCATAATAATTACACTCGAATGTACTGAGTGTCGCACTAACCCTGAAAAGCGATCGCCTGGTGTTTCCAGATACACCAGCACGAAAAACCGTCGGAACACGACAAACCGCTTAGAACTGAAAAAGTTCTGTACCCATTGCAATAAACATACTGTTCACAAGGAAATTAAGTAAAAATGAGCTATTATCGTCGTCGCCTTTCTCCCATTAAGCCAGGAGAACCAATCGATTATAAAGACGTTGATTTGTTGCGTAAATTTATTACCGAACGTGGAAAAATATTACCACGTCGGATTACAGGGCTGACCTGTCAGCAACAGCGAGAATTGACATTAGCAATTAAACGGGCGCGGATTGTGGCTCTATTGCCATTTGTCAATGCAGAAGCTTAAGAAAAGGTCATGAGTTATGAGTGATGAGTGAAGAATCAAAACTCCTAACTCAAAACTTAAAACCATATTAAAATGTTCATTAATTAAATGCGAGAGTTGTGGATAAGGGTACGCTAGTTGAATTTAGGGTTCAAAACGGCGATCGCCGTCTGGGTGTGGTAGAACGTCCGGACGGTAAAACTCGTTGGTTTGTGGTAGACGAACGTGGTCAATCTCATAGCCTCGCCCCTAGACAAATTAGTTATACAGTTAACGGACAAACCTACAAGCCTTCGGACATTGCCAGTTTCCAAGGGCAAGTTCAACCATATATAGATCCCTCTAGTCTGGAAGTAGCTTGGGAATTACTGGTGGAAGATGGAGAAACAGTCACACCAGCCCAAATGGCGAGTCTGTTGTTTTCGGAATCAGATCCGGCTGCTTGTTATGCCGCCTACTGCTTATTATCAGAAGATAAACTTTATTTCAAGCAAAAAGGCGAAGCCTATGAACCGCGAACTGCAGCCCAGGTAGCAGAACTCAAACACCAGATAGAAGTAAAAGCACTAAAAGCTAAGGGACAAGAGGAATTTTTAGCTCGCGTAGACCAAGCCCTCCAAGGTCAAACAGTGGAATGGCAACGCCACGACCGCCAGCGATTAGAAGCACTGGAAAAATATGCAGCACTGCTGGCTGATGTCGTGCGGATGGGAGTAAATTTTGATACTTTAGCTCGTGCCTATCCACCGCCAGCCCCGGTGTTAGAAACAATGAATATGCTGGGTCGCCCTGCAACTCCCCCAGGAGCATTTCAGCTGTTAATAGATTTGGGTTGGTGGGATGCCTATGAAAACTTGTTTCTGCGTCGTTCGTCAATTCCGGTTCAGTTTCCTAGCAAGGTATTAGAAGTGGCGCAACAACGTTTAGATTTCCCACCCACTGACTTAGATACAAATCGCCTAGATTTGTCTCATTTAAAAGTCTACACAATTGATGATGAAAGCACTACAGAAATAGATGATGGTCTAAGTTGGGAATTACTTTCAGAGGGGCGAGAAAGATTGTGGGTGCATATTGCTGATCCCACCCGGTGGTTAGAACCAGAAGATGAGTTAGACATGGAAGCCAGAAAACGGGGAAGTACAGTTTATTTACCCACCGGTATCATTCCTATGTTCCCAGAGCTATTGGCCACTGGCCCCATGAGTTTGATACAGGGTAGGGTTTCTTGCGCCTTGAGTTTCGGCGTGGTTTTAGACGAAACCGGGGCAGTAAAAGATTACACTATTCATCCTAGTTTCATTAAGCCCACTTATCGCCTGACCTACGAAGATGTAGATGAAATGCTGGAATTGGGTGTACAAGCAGAACCAGAAATTGAGGCCATCGCCAACTGGGCACAGAAGCGGAAATCTTGGCGGTATAATCAAGGAGCCATCAGCATCAACATGCCGGAAGCAATGATCAAAGTCAAAAACGACGAGATCAACATTGATATCTTAGATGATTCCTTATCCCGGCAGTTAGTAGCGGAGATGATGATTTTGGCGGGTGAAGTAGCTGCTAGTTACGGTCAAGCTCACAATATCCCCTTGCCTTTCCGTGGTCAACCACAACCAGAATTACCCCCGGATGAAGAATTGCTTTTACTTCCAGCCGGATTTGTCCGCGCCTGCGCCATGCGTCGTTGTATGCCCAAAAGCGAAATGAGCATTACACCTCTACGTCATGCTGGTTTGGGTTTAAATACATACACTCAAGCAACTTCACCCATCCGTCGGTACAGTGACTTACTCACTCACTTTCAACTAAAAGCCCACCTACGAGGTGAAGTCTTACCATTTTCAGCAGAACAACTTCGAGAAGTGATGATCACAGTCTCCTCCACCACCCAAGAAGTGACAATGGTAGAACGGCAAACTAATAGATATTGGGCTTTAGAATATTTGCGCCGTCATCCAGACAAGGTTTGGAACGTCACAGTTTTAATGTGGCTACGAGAAGACAGCAACTTGGCACTTATTCTGTTAGAAGATTTGGGCTTACAGTTGCCAATGTTCTTTAAACGTCCCGTGGGATTAGGAGAACAATTACTAGTAAAAGTTAGCCACGCTGACCCGCAAAAAGATATGATTCAGTTTCAGGAAATAATGTATCAAGAAAGTCATTAGTTAGCATCAAATAAGGCATTGAGAGAAAAGGGAAAGATGTTCACTTATAGATACACTATGGATGATGGAGAAATTACCTAAAGCATAGCGATCGCGTACCATCAAGTTTTCACGCACTGCGATCGCCTTTTTTAACTAACTAGCCAGGGCTTCTGTTTTTTCCTCAACTTTTTGAGTTTCTACAGGGACGTAAGGTTTTTCTGCACCTTGTGCCAAATACTCAGCTAACTGACTTTCAATTTGATCCCGGACAATTTGGCGATACTCGATGAAATGTTCGTTGTGAGCGCAGGTAGCAATATAATGTTCTAAAACTCCTGGGTTAGCCTTGAGGATACTAAACAAGTGATGCCAGAATTTCCAACGAGTTTCGCGTTTGATACCTTGTCGCCAAATTACAATCAATAACGCCTTGACAATGACCCATTCCGGCATTTTAGCTGGGGCTTTCCATTTTGGCGTACCCATCATTAAGAAACAGCGATAGGTACGATCCAAATACTTGACTGGATCATATAAAGTGCAGAACGCCTCGATATATTCTCTGGCAATATCTTCTAAAGGACGGGTAGGAATAAAATTCATCAACGTTGTTTGGTTGATATTACCATCTTGATTTTCCCTTAGTCTTCCTTCTTTTGTCAGACGATGCCACAAAGCCGTATTGGGTAAAGCTTGCAACATAGCGAAGGTGGTGGAAGGAATAGCCGCTTGTTCCGCAAATTTGACAATGCGATGGCCTGCGCCTACTTTTTCGCCATCAAAACCGATAATAAAACCAGCCATTGGCCGCAACCCGGCTTTGATAATGGTTTGCACTGCTTCCGCTAGGGAAGTGCGAGTATTTTGAAACTTCTTCGTTAATTGCAGACTATCTTCGTCCGGTGTTTCAATTCCCAAGAACACAGCGGCAAAACCCGATTCCACCATCAATTCCATCAATTCGGGATCTTGTGCCAAATCCACAGAAGCTTCCGTATCAAAGCGGAAAGGATATTGGTGTTCTGCCATCCAGACTTTCAACTCTTTAAGTAACAATTTTACATTGCGCTTGTTACCAATAAAGTTGTCATCTACCATAAATACACCACGGCGCCAACCCAACTTATAGAGGTAATCCAACTCTGCTAATAGTTGTGCAGGGGTTTTAGTCCGGGGCTTGCGGCCATAGAGGACAATAATATCACAAAATTCGCACTGGAAAGGACAACCACGGGAGAACTGCACCGACATCATGTCATAGGCATCAAAGTCTAGTAAATCAAACCTAGGAATTGGTGTAGTTGTCACATCTGGTTTTTCTGTAGCACGGAAAACTCCAGAAGTTTCTCCCCGTTGAACTGCCTCAATAAACATGGGTAATGTAATTTCCCCTTCATCGAGAATGAGAAAATCTGCACCGACATTTTCCACTTCATGAGGTACAGAAGTAGGATAAGGTCCACCCACAGCAACTAACTTACCCCTTCTTTTTGCTGCTTGAATTTGTGCTAATAAATCTTGCTTTTGGACAATCATAGCGGAAAAAATTACTATATCTGCCCATGCCCATTCTGCTTCTGTCACTGGGCGAATATTGCGATCAACCAGCTTGAACTCCCATTCTTGGGGCAGAATTGCCGCCACCGTCACTAAACCCAGAGGTGGTAACAAAACCTTGCGATTAACCAACTCTAGAATTTTCTCGTATGACCAAAAGGTTTTGGGAAATATTGGATATACCAGTAAGATTCGCATATAGTAGTAATCCTCACACTTTGATTGTTATCCCAACTTTAACTAAATTATTCACTTTTTATTAAATTTTCCTTAGTTTACCGTGATTTTTTTTACTTGGCAATTAGATTATGCCGACTTAGTAAATCAGCTTTCTGTTCCCAAGAGAAATAAAACTATTTGAAAACTACGATAAAAAGCGGTAGCCATGGACTAGATGTAATATATTAAGTTACATTTTTATTTATAAAAATCAAGTTGCATTGGGCATCTGGGGAATAAATCCCTGATGTCATGGGTCAAGTCGGTTAACTTATGTCTTGCACCTGACAGAATACTATTTAAAACCTATGGCAAAAAGTAAAATCTCTGGGATGGGATCTGTTTCCATACTGTTCAGGGAAACGGTTTTTGTACCTAAAGCAATTGCTACTAACCTTGATTATGCTGATAAATAGTAGTATAATTAAGTATAAATTGTCATTTGAGGACTGTATGATTCTTAAATGTAGTCCATTAAAGACCAGCGTTACAGCAGCCTTGAGTATTTTGTTGTTAACAGCTTGTGGTGATACTTCCGATTCAGGAGCAAACTTTGAGGGTTTGAAAGTCAACCTGTTAGTGGGTAGCGCTTTAGGAGATTTTTGCAATCAAGCTGCAAAAAAGTTTAACACTACAAAACCTCAACTAGAAAATGGTACAAATTTTCAGGTGCAATGCGAAGCCCTGGGAAGCGGTGATGTAGTCAGGAAGGTAGTTACACAAGCAACCCAATTAAAGCAAGGAACATTGACAGCCGATGCACCAGAATTTCCCACTATCGTTTCCGTGGACGGAGAAATTTATCAAAGTCAGTTAATTTACCAAGTTAATCAACTCTTTCCTGGACAAAAATACATTCCTGAAATCATTGAGTCACCACTGATAGCTACTACACCAATGGTGTTTATGGCACAGAAGGATATTGTTACGGGACTGCGAAAAGTTTCTGATATCCATAAATCTCTACTCACTGCGAAAACTCATCGTGATATTGATCCAGCTGCGCCACCTTTTGCAATTAACTATGTTCACACTGCACCAACTCGTTCTAATTCTGGATTACAAACTCTTGTGTCCCAATTTGTGAGTGTATCCGGTAAGCGTCCAGAAGAATTAACAGTTGATGATGTACAAAAGTTTCAGCCGCAAATTCAGCAAATCCAAAATAAAATTACCCGTTATGGTGTTTCTACTGACTCTTTAGCCAAAGCAATGGTGAAAAATGGAGCTTTTTGGGCTTCAGTCGGTTCAGTGTACGAGTCAAGTGTGATTGCTGCTAATGCCAATTTACAACCAGGACAACAGCGTTATGAAGCAATTTATCCCCGGAAGACATTTAGCTCCAATATGCGAGCAATTGTGCCCAATGCACCTTGGGTAAGTGCTGATGAAAAAGCAGCAGCGGAAAAATTTATCACGTATTTGCGATCGCCTCAAAGTCAGAACATTGCTACAAGTTTGGGTTTACGTCCCGGTGCACCAGGAACTGCTTTAGGAGCAAAATTCAGTCCGGAACTTGGAGTTGACCCACAAGCACAATACGATTCATTACGCCCACCCCAACCAGAAGTTGTGGAGGCGATGCTGAAATCTTGGCAAGAAGATACCAAAAAACCATCACTGGTGGTGGTAGTCGTAGATTCTTCCGGTTCAATGACAGGGGCAAAGTTACCAACAGTTCAAAATACTGTATTAACTTATATCAATAGTTTGGGACCAAAAGAACAAATAGCTTTAATTGATTTCGACTCAGAAATTAGACCGCCAGTATTAGTGGATGGCACACCTGAAGGACGCGATGGCGGTTTACAATTTGTCAATGGACTTCAGGCAGGTGGTGGTACAGCCTTATACGATGCTATTATTTATGCTCGCAATTGGTTACAACAGAATCTCCGTGAAAATGCCATTAATGCAGTAGTAGTATTAACCGATGGAGAAGATTCTGGCTCTGGGATTTCTCTAGAACAACTGGGACAAGAATTACAAAAAAGTGGTTTTAATACCGACCAACGAATATCGTTTTTTACCCTAGGTTACGGTAAGGAAGGTGAATTTAATCCCGATGCTCTGCAAAAAATTGCTGAATTAAATGGTGGTTATTATTCCCAGAGTAATCCCGATACTATTGCTCAACTAATGGCAGATTTACAAGTCGAGTTTTAAGTTGTAAAAGTAATAACAATTAATATGAAACTGACAAATCCACTATCTTATCCCATAGCTGTCTTAGCGGGAGGAATTTCTTTGATTGTCGGTGTACGTTTATTGCAATTGCCCAGTGTAATTATCTTACCTCTGGCTGCTGGCATTGCCGGGGTTGGTGCTAGTTATTTGCGATCTCGTGAACCAGAGTCATTTAACTTAAAGAATCCTGAATTAGAACGGGAATTACAAGCCGTAAAAACTTCAGCTTTAGGTTTGCTCAATCAAGCCAATGAATTGAAATTAGAAGCCAAAAGATTGTTAACTGATGCCTTTCATGTAGAACTGTTAGCAGCAATAGAAATCAGTTGTGAACGTGCTGTACAAATTCCCGCAAAAATTGACAATCTTGGCCAAGGTTTACAAGAAAGTAATGCACTACTTTCAGTCAGTGAATTAAAACAACAATTAGCCCAAGTAGAACAGAAACTTCCATTTTCTTCCGGTGTAGCAAAGCAAAATTTAAATCAACTAGCAGCAAGTTTACAACGTAACATCAAACTGGCAAAAGAGGGTCAAGATATTCGCCTTGCCCAAATTGTCAGCCTTTGTACCCAAATTCAAGACTATGCCGGAGTATTACAGCGATTGCAAACTCAATTACATACTGCTGATTTAACTGACTCAGAACAAATTAATCAACTGCAACTACTCAGTGAAGAAATGGTCAGTTTCCAACAAAATGTGTACTTTTTAGTTCAAAAATAATTTGCATACCCTCAAAAAAATAAATCAAGCAATTGTATGAATAACAAATTAAAATCTGGAGAAATAGTTACCTCTGTAACAATTATCTTATCAGCATTAGGATTAACCTATGCCCCCTTACCTGGATTGCAACAAACCTTAGTAATTGTTAGCGGTACAGAATTACAAGAACCATTGCAAAAACTACAAGAAAAATTTGAACAAGCCAACCCGAATATTAAATTAGAACTCAAATTTCAAGGTTCTCAAGAAATAGTTAATAATTACATCGATGAAAAAAATGACTTTAAGCCAACAATATTAATCCCAGCTAACGGAGAGATTTTAACAGAATTAAGTAATCGTCTCAAAGCGATAAATAACACTGAACCCTTTTACGATTCTCCGCAACCAATAGCCAAAACAATGTTAGTGGGTGTTGCTTGGCCAGAACGCGGCCAAGTCTTGTTTCCCAATGGACGCTTTCAATGGCAGAGAATTGAACAAGCAATGACAGCTAATAGCTGGGAAAAAATAGGCGGTGCAAAAGACTGGGGTAGCTTTGATTTTGTCACCACAGATCCGACTCGTTCTAATAGCGGTCAGTTAACATTAAATCTTTGGACTCAATCGAAAGTTGGCACAAATGTTAACAGTGCCAGTTTAAATGATCCATCTGTGCGATCGCTATTTAGTTTGATCAAAAAATCAGTTTACCAGCCACCCCGTTCCACAGACACTCTGCTGCAAGAGTTTATTAGCAAAGGACCCAATGATGCTGATGTGTCCATAGTATATGAAAGTATAGCCCTTTATCGTTGGCAACAATCAAAAATTAACCAAACCAAATCTTACCAAATTTACTATATAGATCCTTCCATTGAAACCACCGCTACCGCCGTTATTCCCCGTCGGGATGTAAATACCGCCACTGCCAATGCTGGCGGAAAATTTCTTGATTTTCTCATCCAACCACAACAACAAGCAATCCTAGTTGAGTATGGTTTCCGTCCCGTGAATAACGCCGTTGATATCAAAGCAGTACCTAATAGCCCCTGGAATCAAAATATTCCTGGTGCAGAATTCAAACCCAATATCACCACCTTACAACCGTCAAACAGCCAAATAAATACAGAAATTCAACGCCTGTGGGAAAGAGCAAATTAACCACTCAATTACTCCCTTCCTCTGAAAATAGCACTAAAAATTTAACAATGCTAGAAACCAACATTTATGCGAAGTCGTTGGGTTTCACTGCTTATCCTTCGGGAAGCAAGCTACCACCCAACCTACAAAAACTAATTTTTTCTCCTCTTTACACCACTAATTTCCAAAACATCACTCATAGTTGCACAGTAATTAGGCAAACCAAAACTAGCAGGATTGACCACATTTTCATAGCTAAAATGGCGATAGTTCATACAAAATCTATCCCAAGCAGCCATTTGAATCCGAAATACAGCAATAATCAAATTAGCTAATGCTAACGATAGAGGAATGCGAAAGTAAATCTTTTTCCCTAGATAAGCGCAGACTTGTTCCACAGCTTGGTTTGCTGTTAACGCTTGTTGTCCCAAAACAAACTGGCGCGGTTGATCATCTTGGGGTGGATAATCAATTAAATATTGCACCACAGTGGCAATATCTCCCCCGTGGATAAAATGAAAACTCCCATCTACCTGCAAACAGCGAATTAAATCAATATATTTAGTTACCTGTGGTATTCCCGATGTCAGATGAGAATAGGGTTTTTTATCATCGCCGCCCAAAACCAAAGTTGGGAAAACTTTCGTAATTTTAGGAGCTATTTCTAGCTGCGACATTTTTTGTAAACAATCATATTTAGAGCGAATATAATCTGTACCAACTTCCCCGGCTTCTTTGAGGGGTTGATGGTACCGATCTAAAACACTAGCTGTAGAAAAATAAATTACTTGTTCACAGCGCTTGGGATGGAGCATTTTGATTAATTCTACAGTCTTGAAAACATTAATATCAAATGTCTGATCACCACCCCAAGCCGTAGCTGCGAGGATTGCTGTATCAATTGTTGCCAGTAAATCAGCAAAAAGGTTAATTTTTTGCATATCACCCTGTAACACAGTGATACCTGGGCGCACTTGACTATCAACTTGCAATTTATCAGGGTTTCTGACCAGTAAATACAACTCGTGATTTGTATTTTGAATTAAGGCTTCTGTAATGTAGTGACCTATGCAACCGCTTGCACCAGTCACGAAAATCCGTTTTTGGTTCATATTAAATCTTGAATAAATTAGTAATCAAAACTCAATGTTTAAAAATACAGTTAAAAATTTTGATTTTTACTTTTTGTTCTTCATGCATATGTGGTTAGATAATTAATTTTTTAGCCACAGTTTTGTAGTTAGGTTGGGCAAAATGCCCAACCCATAGAAATCCAGGAAATACAACTAAACTCCTACAGATTTAAGTTGTTTTGCTGTTTCAAAAAAGAAAGCGACATTTTCTTCTGGAGTTTCTGGTAGCACACCATGACCAAGATTGAGAATATGTCCCCAATTGCCTGCTTTACGCACTGTATCGACAATGCGATCGCGGATAAACTCTTGAGAACCAAATAACACACCAGGGTCAAGATTTCCCTGGACTTTGACGTGTTTGCCTAATCTGGCTCTTGCTTCTGCCATGTCTACAGCCCAATCCACGGTGACAACATCTGCACCAGATTTTGGCATTCTCTCTAGCACACCTGCACTACCACTAACCAGCAAAATTAAAGGTGTATCAGGATGGGTTTGCTTAACTTGCTTAAAAACTCTTTGTTGATAAGGTAAAGCAAAGGTATCATAATCTTGGGGGCTGAGTTGACCTGCCCAGGAATCGAACATTTGTACAACTTGAGCGCCACAGTCAATTTGATAGCGTGCATAAACCGCAATGGCATCAGCCAATTTACCTAATAGCCGATGTAACATCCTCGGGTCTGAGAAGGCCATACTTTTAATCACAGAGTAGGTTTTGGAGCCTTTACCCTCCACTGCATAAGCGGCTAACGTCCACGGCGCACCCACGAAGCCTAAAACAGTTGACTGATTCCCTACTTCCTCACGTAACGCCTGCAATATTGTCTTGATAAACGGTAATGATGTCTCTGGTTCAAAAAGACCCAGGCTATCAATTTGTTCTTGGCTACGAAGGGGTGAGTGAATAATTGGGCCCTTACCTTCCGCAATGTCCATCTCAATGCCCAAACCAGGCAATGGAGTTACAATGTCGGAAAATAAAATCACTCCGTCTGGCTGAAATGCTTTCCAAGGTTGCAGGGAAATTTCTATGGCCACTTCAGGAATTTCCGAGCGATCGCGGAAAGAAGGATATTTTTCCCTTAAATCTCGATATGCTTTCATATATCGTCCTGCTTGTCGCATCATCCAGACAGGAGGACGATCTACTAATTCACCACGCGCAACCCGGAGGAGGTGAGGAGCCGTTAACGAAACACGCATTTAACACTTGATCCTAAGTCATTATATTTATGCCATTGTTTAGCTTATCATTCTGAGATTACGGTTTTTCAGGAGGTTCTCCTTAAGGAACAATAGTTAACGCTTTACTTAACTTAATATGCAACCTAAATCCAATAGTCCAAGTGATATTAGAGCTAACCCAAATTCGGGAAAGTTCTTGATACCCCCTTCCCAAAGACGAAAGTTTTTTTTACAGTTTACCTTAATGACCATTTTAGGATGGGTTGTGGGAGGCATTACCACCATGGGTTTAGAAAATAGCACCTTGGGAAACCTACTCCCTGTTGATTCTTTTCACCGGGTCAAAATCCTCGGTAACATTGTGTTTGCTGTAGTTTTTGCCGCAGATCAAGCCCTCGTCCTCCATCGCTACATTTCCGGTTTGCTATGGATGCTTGCTACCAGCACAGGTTGGTTGGTGGTGAACAGCGTCGGGATACCCCGGGTAAAACATATTTCCTCAGTTGTCATATCCTTCCATCAAGGTGAATCCCCTGATTTAGCCTTTATGGGGGGGCTTTTGTCAACAGTATTATATATTCTAGCAGTAATTTGGCTAGGACTATGCCAATGGTTGGTATTGCGCCGTTACGCAAAACAACTGTGGTGGTGGAATTTTCTGCCTTTTTTATCTTTCACCTTCATTAGTATTTTCCTCTGCTTCCTGTCTCTTGTAAAAGATTTAATTCCAGAAGTGAGTCGCACTCCCATATTGTATTGGAGTGAACAGGGATTTACGGCTATCATTCTCGCAATTGTACCAGCGATTGGCTTGTGTACCCTCAAAACAAACTCTCATCCCCCAACTAAAAATTCCAGTTCACCTCACCATACTAACAGCTAATTGCTAGATATTTGCCACAAATTAAAATCATGAATCAAAATAATATTTTGCAAAAAAAAGTAACGCCACCGATTGCTGAACAACAGCCAAAGATTTTAGAATTACATGGCGATCGCCGCATAGACAAGTACTTTTGGATGCGGAATCTTAATAACTCGAAAGTTATTGAGTATCTGGAAGCAGAAAACGCCTACACAGCAGCGATGATGCAGCATACCGAGGACCTGCAAAACCAGATATATAATGAAATGCTGGACCGGATTCAAGAAACCGATTTATCAGTTCCATTCCGTAAAGATGAATATTATTATTATTCACGTACTGAAGAAGGCAAAGCTTACCCAATTCATTGTCGCAAAAAGGGGAGTTTAGACACTGCTGAAGAAATACTAATAGATGAAAATGAATTAGCCCAAGGTCACGATTTTTTTGAACTAGGTGTATTTGCCATTAGTCCCAATCATAAAATATTAGCTTATTCCTTTGATACCACAGGTTCAGAGCAATATGTGCTGTATTTTCTTGACCTAAATACACATCAGTTGTATCCAGAAACAATTGCCGACACTTATTTTTCCTTTACCTGGGCTAACGATAATCAAACTGGATATTACAGCAAAATTGATGATGCTAACCGCCCTTACCAACTGCTCAAACACACATTAGGAACTTCACCACAAACAGATGTCTTGATATATGAAGAAAAAGATGATATTTTCCATCTATACCTAAGCAAAACCCTCAGTCAATCATACATACTGATGGTTTTGCAAAGTAGCATCACTACAGAAATTCATTATCTAGATGCCAATAATCCCCAAGGTGAATTCAAGCTCATTCACCCACGAACTACGGGAGTAGAATATGAAATCGACCATCACAATGATGATTTCTACATTGTTACCAACCACAAAGCCACTAATTTTAAATTAGTTAAAACACCTGTATCTGCTCCATTTCAGGAAAATTGGCAAACTATAATTCCCCACAGAGAAGATGTACTGCTATTAGGGGTCAGCTTATTTGCAAATCACTTAGTAATTTATGAAAGAAAAGGCGGATTAGAAACTGCAAGGGTTCAGAATATATCAACAGGTAAGGAAAATAGTATTGTTTTTCCAGAACCAACTTATGAATTTCATGAAGGAAACAACCCAGAGTTTAATACTAAAATATTGCAGTTTCATTACACTTCTTTAATTACTCCCCAATCTGTTTTTGACAGAAATGTTGAATGTCGTTACAAAACTTTACATAGTTAGATATAGTAGTCCTATCAAAGGTGAAAATGTCAACATCTCATAATATCTTCCATCCAATGAACATAACTGATTTGTTGACACATACAAGCTTGAAGGTA
>WGNO01000064.1 GCA_016124525.1 Nostoc sp. RI_552
AACAAAACTGTTGACGGCTTTTGTGTCCATATTGCGGCTAAAATTGCCTCTCACACTCTACGTCTTTTGCTTCGTCGCCGTTTTGGTATTAATGTTCTCACTTTCCAGTCTCAACCTATTTAATTCACATTAGGCGTAAATTACTAAACCTTGCCAAGATACCAAGACTCAGAGAGAATCAAAAGATACAAATTCATCTTCTCTTTGTGTAAAGTTGCTTCAGGTAACTGCTATAAATATGTTCAAACTCATAGATGTATTCTGGGCTTATATTTTCATCGCTATATTAATTCTAGTGGGAAGATTGGTCAGGCAGCACTTAAGGATATTGCGATCGCTATACGTACCCAGTTCCATTGTTGCTGGTATGATTGCCTTACTTCTGGGCAAAAGTGCTTTGGGTGCCATTGTCCAAGGAATAAATCCAGAATCTCCCCTTGCTCAAGGTATATTTTCCGCAAATATCCAGGCTGTATGGTCACAATCACCCGGTATTTTTATTAATGTGGTTTTTGCAACCCTGTTTCTTGGTCAATATGTTCCTACTTTGCAGGAGTTTTGGCGTAAAGCAGCCCCACAGGTGGCTTTTGGTCAAACCTTAGCATGGGGTCAATATGTAGTAGGGATATTATTGACAATCACAATATTAACACCAGTTTTTGGTTTACCATCAATTACAGCCTGTTTAATTGAAGTCGCCTTTGAAGGGGGACACGGTACAGCAGCAGGAATGGCGGGAACTTTTACAGAATTAGGTTTTGCAGCCGGTGCTGATTTATCTTTAGCTTTGGCAACGGTAGGTTTAGTTTCAGGAGTGGTTGCAGGTACATTTCTAATTCATTGGGGACGCCATACCGGACGCGTCCAAATCGGCCGGGAATTATCAGTCAAGGGGGAAAATCCCGAAACTCAACCACCACAGGAAGAAGCTAATATCACAATTGCCAGAGAGAATTTAGTCCGGGACTTACTAATTGATCCATTATCACTTAATTTCGGTTTTGTCGGACTAGCGATCGCCATTGGCTGGCTAATTTTAGAGGCGTTGCGGTGGTTTGAATCCATCACCTGGGGCAGAAGTGGGCTATTATTAATGTCCTATGTGCCACTATTCCCCATCGCCTTAATTGGGGGAATTATCCTACAATATATTCTTCTCCGTACAAGACGCACCTACCTAATTAGTCGTCCTCTCATGGAGCGCATTGGCGGACTAGCGTTAGATATCACCATTGTCACAGCACTTGCCAGCATTTCTCTATCTGTACTGGGAGATAATCTTTTTCCTTTTCTCTTATTGTCCATAGCCGGTATTACCTGGAATATCTGTGCTTTTGTCTTTTTAGGCCCTCGTCTTCTACCTGTTTACTGGTTTGAACGTGGCATTGGCGACATGGGACAATCTATGGGTGTTACTTCCACTGGATTATTACTCATGCGAATGGTAGACCCAGATAATGAATCTGGTGCTTTTGAAAGTTTTGCTTACAAACAATTACTATTTGAACCCATTGTAGGTGGTGGTTTATTTACAGCCGCAGCACCGCCGTTAATTGTGAGGTTTGGCCCCATACCAATTTTGGTATTAACAGGAGCAATTTTGGTATTCTGGCTCATATTTGGTTTTTATAACTGTCAACAGCTCACAAAAAATAGCTGATAGCATTTTGCCACCCACGATTTGCCCCTGCGGACAGAAAAACCCCAGCAGGGGTGAACAAACTCCCCTGATTGACGCTCCCACCCCTTCAAGGGGTGGGATTCTTGTTTCATTCAGCCGACTTGTTTAGAGGAGTTTCCCCCGCTATATAGAAGTCCTTCTGTCCACAAGCTTTAGATTCTGTAGGCCCCACAGTACTTTTTAGTCCTTTGTTCAAAAACATAATTGCTGTATTGTGGTCATGGTGCATAATTGTCCTGCAACAATGACATTTCTGAGTAGGAGTAGACAACGACTTTTTAACCCCTGTTCCACAAACACCACAATCTTGAGATGTATACTGTGGTGCAACTGCTATCGCCCAAGTATCAAAAACTTGGGAATAGTGGTCTAAATTTGCGGTGTAATTGGTTAATTTTTCCATGCCAAATCTTGATATTAATCATTGATATCCTCACCTTTACTTACAGCAGAAAATCCACTTTCCTCAACAAACTTTTTTGCCGCTTCCAGTAGATACTCATAATAAGTATGAGCAACAATAGATAACTGTTTTCCCGATGGATACACCATATACCAAGTCCGCTTAATAGGAAAGTGTTGCACATCCAAAATACTGAACTCCGAAGAGTCTGGCATTAAAGTATGGCGCGATAAAACAGAAATTCCTAAACCTCCAGCGATGGCTTGTTTAATCGCTTCATTGCTGCCCAATTCCAGTTTAACTTTTACTTTTACCCTATGCTCGTCAAAAAGTTGTTGCACAGCGCGACGAGTTCCTGAACCCGGCTCGCGCATAATAAAAGGTTCATTTGTCAAGCTTTCTATAGGGATATTTCTTTCTTTTGCTAAAGGATGATTAACAGGTGCAAATACTACTAACGGATTATCTAAAAATGGCTCACAGATGACATCTAGATTTTCTGGCACTTGACTCATAATGTACAAGTCATCCATGTTATTGACCATCCTTTCCAAGATTTTTTCATGGTTTGTGACTTGTAACGAAATTTCAATTCCTGGATAAAGTTGACAAAATGGCCCTAATAACCTGGGTATAAAATACTTTGCCGTTGTAATCACTGCCAAACGCAATTGCCCCTGTTTTAGACCCTTTAAATTTGCCACACTCATTTCAAACTGGGCTATAGTTTCAAAAATTTGGCGACAAGTGGCAAATAATTCCTGTCCTGCTTCTGTCAAAAAGAGACGTTTTCCCACCTGCTCAAATAATGGCAACCCTACGGATTTTGTGAGCTGTTTAATTTGCATAGAGACAGTGGGCTGGGTCAGAAATAATTCCTCAGCAGCACGAGTAAAGCTACTGTGCCGTGCTGCCGCCTCAAACACCTTCAACTGGTGTAGCGTCGCCTGCTTCAAGGGTAATTCTCCTCTAATAGCAATTTATATCTATAAATCTAGTATCACTGAACACTTGCCGATGATGCCGAATCACTCATACAAAGTTATGAACTTTAGTATAGATGAAAATCTATTAACGTTATTAGAAGAAAGTTGTTTTACTTATGGTGTTCACAAGTTAATATCAAAACAATAAGCAAAGCGTAAGATACCTTCCAGCCCAAGATGAATGTTGAATGATGAAAACTGAATGAGAATTGCTAACAATTCATCATTTACCCATCTGAATTCATCATTCATCCTTCCATATTTCTTCTGTCACTTTTGTGGGTATTTGCGACAAATCAGGCAATTGCAGCACTTCTATTTCGGCAACCTGCTCCTGGACATCCACGGGTATATTCAATGGTTCGCGGTGTTCAATCCAACAACTTGCTAAAGGCAAGGTGTTCTCCATTTCATCCAATGGTCGAGGAATCACCATTACTGCATTCAATTCGCCAATGCGTTCTGCTTCAAACATTCCAGCCTCCACTGCCACGGCTACATTTGCCACAGTCCCACGAATAATCGCCGTACACAAACCCCCACCAATTTTCTCATAAGCTGCTAAATGAACATCAGCAGATTTCAGCATAGCATCACAAGCACCAACCATTGCCGGAAAACCACGTGTTTCCACTAAACCAATAGCTAAGTTGCTTAAACTACTTTGATTACCTTCTTCCATCAATTTACTCAGGCGGGTAGTGATGGGCAGCACTATCTCCAGGTTAGGATAAGGACGAGGAATTACCAAACTAGAAACCAATTGACCAAACTGTTCAGCAGTTTGAACACCAGCTTCCACTGCTAAACGTACATCAGCAATCCCACCCCGAACAATAGCCGTACACTGACCACTACCAATTTTTTCATACCCCACTAAATGAACACCAGCGGATTTGAGCATCATATCAGCTGTTCCCACAATAGCGGGAAAGCTGCTGGTAGATACTAAACCCAAAGCAGAATTCTTTAGACTATCTTTCAGAGTATCTCGTCGCCGGGATTTCTGAATGGTGCTAATAGAGTGTTGATTAGATGTTTCCATGTGAATTTTCCCAGTTACTCACGAAACTGACAACTTACAATTAACACTTACTCAGAGTGATCTTCAGAAATGCGGTCATTTAAGCTTTGCCTATGGGGAAACAATGTAACTAATAACCTATTTATACTTCCTTGACCATAAATTTGGTTCCCGAAACTATTAGGCGATTGTGTGGGAGGTTCACTTAATTCAGGCGCTTGGGTAATGTAGTTGGTAGCGTTGGGATTTTCTTCTACAAGTGGAGGCTGGCTTTTCGATGTGGGCGAAGACTCAGAAGACTGAGAAGAAGAAATAGACTGGTCTTTAAACTTCCAGTAAGCCGACGCTGAAACCCTCGTTGAGGAAATTACTGTCTCCTCATGTGCTTCCAAACTACTTTCAACTTCTGGCTGTTGTTCAGTACCGCTATTCACACCATTGTTAGTTTCCTGAATTTGCCGACTGGTGTCCCCCAAAATTGAACCGGGTGCGATCACTGCTCCCGCCTCAACAGAACAGTTAAAAACTGTTGTTGCTGAACCAATACAAGCATTTGCGCCAATTTTGCCTTTCCCAATCATCAAAAAACCGGCTCCCAAGTTTGCGCCTGCTTCTATCTCCAGGATGCCTTCGCTAACTTGGATAATTGACCCCATACCAATACAGACCCCAGGGCCGATGATAATCTTGCTGTTTACAGCCGCTTGAAGTATCACTCCAGGCGCAAGTACTGCGCTGGGATGAACAGTCACCTCGCCACTTATGTAAGGGTCGAAGTTGTTGCTGAGGTGCAGTGGCGGCACAGACATGGGAATTTTAACCTCGGAAGCCGGAAAAATGTCAATGGTGAGTTGTGGTGAGTGGTGAAATAAAAAGTCCCTACCCTCTATTTCCCACTCTTCACTTCCCTCTATTTAAGGACGTTGGATAATCGTCTCTAAGACTCGGCGTTTCGCTTTGGTATCGATACCAATCAAACGCACATATTCCCCTGGGTGTTGAGCGAGGTATCCTTCCACAGTAGCCATCGCTTCTCTTTCAGAGGTGGTGTCTATTTGTCCACAGCTAGCCCAAGAACCTGTGCGGAATCGTCTTTGGTCTACATGTTCAGCACTAACTTTATAACCACCAGCCAAAATTTGCTTAATTTGTTCTACCACTTCTGTACTCAATTTAGTACTGATCACAGTGGCGGTGGCAGTGCTGGAACTTCCTTTGCTTGAGGATTGTTTGCTTCCAGATGCAACAACATGACCGTTTGGTCTTTGGATAATGGTTTCTAAAACCCGCCGTTTCGCTTTGCCATCGATACCAATCAAGCGCACATATTCCCCTTGATGGGTTTCTATACATTCTTCTAAAGCGGCGATCACTTCATTTGTAGAAGTTGATTCTATAGGCTTACAGCTGTTCCAGGAACCAGTCCGGAAACGTCGCTCATCTACGTGTTCTGTACCAATTCTGTAACCGTTGGACAGCAAATTACGAACTTGCTCTATGGTTTCGCTACTCAGTAAGCTACTACTAGCAACCCGACCATTACCGTTACCGCTGTAGTGACCATTGCCATTACTAGCAGATGCGGCAAAGCTGCTGCTATTAATCGAATTCACTATTCCATCGGGCCGTTGAATAATGGTTTCTAAAACCCGTCGTCTACCACTGTCAATACCAAACAAACGGACATATTCTCCGCTATGGTCTCTCAAACAGCTTTCTAAAGCAGCCATCGCCTCCCCTATTGATCCAGGTTGAATCGGCTGGCAACTTTGCCAACAACCAGTGCGGAACCGTCTTTGGTCTACATGTTCTGTACCAATTTTATATCCTTGTTCTAAAAGATAGCGCACCTGTTCTGTTATTTCTGCACCCAAGCTATTACTTGACACTTCACTACTCCTTTCTAGCTCTAAAACACTAATACCAGTATTTGTATAAGATTTAGCAATCTCATCCCGAATGGGTGCAATACATTTGGTATCCGCAGCACATCGATAACCTGTTCTTAAAGACTGATTCACCCCGACCACATGATGAGCGAATTGCTGATCCTCAGGTTCAGCATCTGGTAATCGGTCAGCTTGCTGCTGAGTAGTAATTATCGCTCCCGAAGGTACATACTTACCCGGGGGAATTTCTACATCTTGTATTAAAGCGTGCATCATGACGATGCAACCTGCACCTACTCTGGCGTTAAATACCGTGGAGCGAAAGCCAATGAAAGAATTATCTCCTACATAGGCTGGCCCATGAATCAGTGCCATGTGGGTAATGGAAACATTTGTACCAATCCATACCGAGTATTTATCCTGGTCATCGCCAATTACTCGGCCTTGCTCCAATCCATGAATTACTACACCATCTTGAATATTAGTATTTTCGCCAATATGAAAAGGTGTGCCTTCATCCGCTCTAATCGAGGTCCCCGGAGCAACGATTACATTCGCGCCTATCCGCACATCTCCAATCAGACTGGCAGCTGGATGTACAAATGTGGTTTCATGGACTTTTGGCTCGGCTAAATTCCTCGACCACGGGGTTGGGGGTGCCGCCGTGCTGCGGACTACCATTGCAAGACTCCTCCTGAATTAAGCTTATTGTCGTTGGGTTTTCATCATTAGTCTTCAACTCATGACTAATGACTAGTTGCTATCGATACTGGTCTTTTTTACTGTATATGAGGCGACCCTCCAAGTGAATGGTATCAATGATCGCCACTACTGCTGCATCCAAAGGACGTTGTTCATTGCCGAGAATTTGACGAGCGGCACTGCCACGAGTGACAAGCACCCACTCATCTACTCCTGCACCTACTGTATCTGCTGCTACCTCGTAGTTTTGCAGGACATTGCCTTCTTCATCTACTAATTGCAACAACAGTAGTTTGACACCTCTAAGACTTGGATCTTTTTGCGTCCCTACCACTGTGCCGCGAACTTTGGCAATTTGCATTAGAGATTACGGTCTTCTACCGAAAGGACGAATCGCGTTCACATTTTCCCGGAATTGTTCTACATCTTCGGTATACCGAATTGGTAGCACGTATTCCAAGTTTTCATGGGGACGAGCAATGATATGGGTAGATAATACTTGTCCGCCGTTGACTCGTTTGACAGATTCTACTCCTGCACCCACCGAAGCTTGTACTTCAGAAACGTCACCCCGAACGATGACTGTTACTCGACCGCTACCAATCTTTTCATAGCCTACCAAAGTAACGCGTGCGGCTTTCACCATCGCATCAGCAGCTTCCACCACTGCCGGAAAACCCAGCGTTTCTACCATTCCTACTGCGATTGACATTAGTTTTAATCCTGAATTAAATTTCTTACCCCTTAGCAAAAGCGCCGCTCAAGACAGCAACCCCACCTATTACTTTGTTTGTTTAATCAGCTTTTAAGTACGGAATTGTTCTACTGCTTCCGTATACCGAATTGGTAGCACGTATTCCAAGTTTTCGTGGGGACGGGCAATGATGTGAGTAGATAGTACTTCACCGCCGTTAACTCTTCTAGCCGCGTCTATGCCCGCTGCAACTGATGCTTGTACTTCAGATACATCTCCCCGCACAATCACAGTTACTCTAGCACTACCAATTTTTTCATATCCCACCAAAGTAACCCGCGCTGCTTTCACCATCGCATCAGCAGCTTCTACCACTGCTGGAAAACCCTTTGTCTCAATCATTCCAACTGCAATTGGCATCGCAGAACTCCTAAAAATTTCATCCAATCAGTACTGTGTTTTGAAATGTTTAACGGGAAGAGCTAATCTTTAACCATAAAAACACTTCTAAGTTAAGCATAGGAAAGCTTGGTCTCCCTGGCAATATAAATTAGTATAATTGTTTATAATAAAAAACTTTTAAAAAACTTAACAAAAATTTATAGCGGATTCTACTCAATGGAAGTTGATTAATTCCTAAAGTAGCCAGTTATGCTATATGATTTCTTTTATCATACCTGCCATAAAACCACCCAAAGCTCCCGGCTCTGGATATGGGGACTTAGCCAATTTAAAGACTTCTCAGATTTGCCTTAATTGTAGGATAGAAGCAGACAGTGAAGATGCTTAATCAGTCCTTTTCTACCATTCATGCCAGAGGTAAACTTGTCCCCCTAGATGGAAAATCAATCAATTGACGGACTGTTGGATAAGTCAAAACCTATAAGATTGTACCACACACCACATGCAAAACAATAGGCTTATCCGCAAATGGCAAATGCTGACGGTAACTGGGCTTGACAAATTCAGGATGAATCCTAGATGTAACCCTTCTGGGACATGGACTTGTTTACTTGTATGCTAACCAGCCCGGTCTACTGTCAAAACAATGCGCTTATCTTTACCAACACTGAATTATTGGGCAAAATTCCTACACATTCTTATTCCAAATGTATCATTTCAGTGCAACCGGAAACAATATAAAAGCTAGATTCTGCATTTTCATACTGGTGTAAAATCCCGCCATAAAAATTGTCAACTCCTTTCCCCATAAAGACTTGAAAGACTGCAGTTGCATTATTTGTGAGAAATGCAGGTTATGTAACAAAACAATAAGTTGCACATACCTTTGTATACGCCGATGTGACTCAGTGGTAGAGCAGCTGATTAGTAATCAGCAGGCGACGGGTTCAAATCCCGTCATCGGCTTAAGGGTTACGAATTATAGTCTTATTCCCTTACCAGTCTTGATGATGTCGTTATCTCCCTGGACAGTAATGATATCATCCCCATTACCTGTGTTAATGCGGTCATTACCGCTACCAGTAGTAATAATTTGATTTCCATTACCTGTTGTGATGGTGTTATCACCGCCAGTAGTTGTAATCACACTATTCCCGTTACCTGTGGTAATACTGTCCTTCCCGCTACCAGTAGTAATAATTTGATTGCCATGTTTAGTCTATCGTTCCCCCCATTACCCACAATTGAAACCTGAGAATTAGGAATGACTATAGGATTAATCAGCGTCATGGTATCATTGCCAGAACCCAACATAAAGTTGATTCTTTCCACACTACTGAAGCCATTCCCACCAGGTATAAAGTCTTGCAGATTAATATTTAAATTCAAGTCATCAGTACGCTGTGAGAAATCTTGAACAAAGCTATCCCTACCTTGACCACCATCGAAGAAGACAGAAGCCGTCACAGTTTCACCTGCTGAGATGATGTCATGACCAGAACCTAAATACAGATTCATCCTTTGCACTCCCTGATAGTCTATAGCTACGGTTAAACCAGTAATGGCTATTTCAGCAATATTTACACTCCGTCCAACTGTATCCCCCTGATTTTACACATTTAAAGTATTTGTGCCATCACCACCCTCGATAATCAATGAGTGCGGAGAATTATTAGCACCCTGACTCACAGGAAGATTATTTAACGTCACTGTATCGTTACCAGAACCCAAAATCAGTCGGATTTCTTGCACATTAGCATAGCTCAGGGTTCCAGCCAGAGTGCTGCCGAGTTTTGCGGGTTAATGGTCAGATTTAAATCATTAATGTCGTTGGAGAAATCTTGAGCAAATCTATTTTTGCCCCCGCCACCATCAACAAACACAGAAGTCATCACCGTTGCAACAGCTAAAACCTGGTCATCACCAGAACCCATGTTCAGGTTAATATTTTCCAGATTACTATAGTTAATCCCCGACCCCAACCCAGTCATAGCGGTTGGGGTAATATTTACAGTCCTTCCAACAGTATCCCCTTAATTATTGATATTTAAGGTATTAGTTCCCGTACCACCATCAACAGTTACAAGTTCAGCAAATTGATTGAGAGTATTACCGCCATTACCAAAATTAATCACATCATTACCAACACTGGTATTGATTGTAGTCACTTGAGCCGCTTCATTGAGATTAATAGTATCCCCATCATCCCCGGTGGTAACAGTTAAACTATTGCCTGTGATACCACCATTCAAACTCACAGCAACCCCAGTACCCACATCACCAGTACCTAAATCTGCTTCCATAACAACATTGCCCGAAGCATCCAAAATAGAGTTATCCCCCAGGGTAACATCGTCGCTAGCTTGCAAGGTAATATTTACACCTGTAGTCCTGAGAACAACACCATTACGGATAATTATATAATCATCATTTCTAGCAGATTCAGTTTCAGTGGCTGTAATAGTGATATCTGCGTTAGAGATAATATCAGCTGTTTGGATAACAGGACTACGAGCTAAAATATTAACACTACCAGTGGTAGTTACTTACCCCATAGTTAAAGCCCCAACATTTTCCAGGTAGAGTGACCCACTAAGGTTAATGCTACTTGCCATCATCTCCCCCTGATTATGAATATAAGCATTACCACCAGTGTCACTTACATTCAGTTGACTCACCGCAGTTTGTACTACATTACCTTCACTTCCAATATTTCCAGTGCCATTTACAGATAGAAAATTGGCTGTAATCCCTGTATTTGAAGTGGTGATAGTCCCATTAGCAGTGATATTAATCTCTGTACCAGTAGCAATAACATTATTGAGGGTATTTGCTGTCAAAGATACTTTATCACCTTGCACATCATCTGCATTCATGGTGTCAGCTGTGATATTAATCTGTTTACCTCTAGCAGTAACAGCAGTCAAATTAGAACCTGTAGCATTGATATTAATGTTACAGCCATCAGCAACCCCTGCAATTAAAGTTGTATTTTGACCACTAATTTCTACATCAATATCCTTCAAAGCATTGAGGGTGATATTTTCAGAAGTCAGCGCAGCACCATTAGTTCTCAGACTACCACCTTTGAGAGTACCATCGGCATCAAAGTAACCAGTGGAAGTGACTACTAAACTATTGCTATTGAGTGGAGCATTCAATACCACGTCCGCACCAACACTAATTTCCATATTGGGAGCAATGCTGGACATAGCAGCAATGTCGATATTACCCAAGTCCCTTTGAGATTTGAGAATCAATTTATTCGCACCCACATTAAAACTAGTGCTAGTGCGATCGCTTTCTAACTCACCCGCAGCTTTGACTAACTTAATTCCCCCTGCTAACTCTGACCGCATTTTAGCCTTGAGGTTTAAACCACCGTTGTCACTAACCGCAGTCATGTACACTTCTACACGTTTATAATGATGGTTCTGGGCAACTACATTCCGGTCAGCCTAATCAACATATATGATTTTATTCTCAGGAATACCAGAACCTGTATCCTCTAAGACCACATAACCATATTGACCCTCAGCATTTTGACAAGTGTAAACTACACTGTCATTAGGATTAACTTTGTAGTAAGTACCCCACAAGTGTTGAATGTTAAGAAAGAGGTGATAAAAATAGCCCAAAATATGGTAAATTCTGGGCGAAGGATTAAAAAAAATAATTGATAATGATTATAAATTCATTTCCCAAGATTGTCAAAGACATCCTCAGACCGTTGCC
>WGNO01000023.1 GCA_016124525.1 Nostoc sp. RI_552
AATGCTGGACTCGTTCTGTTTTTCCTTGGCTGCTGCGTAATGTCTTTTTTTTCGTGAGAGTTCTTGCTTTTGCAATGCCCGACACATGGTGGTTATACTCACCCATTGATTGTAAGTTATACCCCAATACTCACAGTATTCCTTTAATGTTGCATCTGGGTACTTTTCCACCATTTCTCTCAGTAATTCTTCCCGCCCATCCAATTGGCCTTTCATTGTCCCACCTTATTTTTTCGGTTGGACACGACCTTGCATCCTGTTCATCGTCAGTAGTTTTTGTACAAAGCTTTTGGCTACACCAAATCTTGCCGCTACTTTTCTGATTGAGGTGTCCTCTTCTTCATAGGCTTTGACTATTTTTTCTCGCAAGTCTATGGAATATGCTCTCACTTTTCTTTTTCATGCACCCTGTCTTACTGTACCTCATTTACTCACGATATACTGTATTTTTAAATAACAAATGATATTTCAGAAACGTTAAACAATACTATGGAAACAATAGATAATTACCTAGATAAAATATAAACGAATTCTATAAACTTCCATCAGAGTTTAAATCCCCAAATGTATTTAAATTGTTTATTCCCTAGGGGTAATGTAAAAATTGGTTCAAACATAGATAACATTAGATTCGGCGTGTTTACCATTCAGGAGTGCCAAAATGTCAAAACAACTGGGTCAAAAAATCTCACCCACACCAATGTCAAGGGATATCAGCGTAGTGGATTTGATTAATAATTATTTCACAGCCTACAACTCAGCACGTTTACGAGAAATCTGCCAACTCATGAGTCGCGATATCCTCAAAGAAAGGGTGACCGTAGGAGTTAGCCTTTCTGGTGCTATGACACCAGCCGGGTTTGGGGTTTCAACCTTAGCACCTTTAATTCGCAACGGTTTTATTGACTGGATGATTAGCACAGGTGCAAATCTTTACCATGATATGCACTACGGCTTAGGTTTTGAACTTTTTGCTGGTAGTCCTTTTTTGGATGATATCAAGCTGCGCCAAGACAGTACTATCAGAATTTATGACATCATCTTTGGCTATGATGTACTACTGGAAACAGATGCTTTTATCCGTAAGATTCTGCAAGCACAACCCTTTCAAAAACGCATGGGAACTGCTGAGTTTCACCATCTACTTGGTAAGTATGTCCGGGAAGTAGAAAAGCAGTTAGGAGTGAAGCATTCTTGTTTATTAGCTACTGCCTATGAATTTGGTGTACCTATTTATACTTCTTCTCCTGGGGATAGTTCCATAGGCATGAATGTAGCGGCTTTAGCTTTAGAAGGCTCAAAGTTAATTCTAGACCCTGCAATTGACGTAAATGAAACAGCCGCTATTGCCTACTCTGCCAGAGAATCAGAAGGGAAAAGTGCAGCCCTCATTCTTGGTGGTGGTAGTCCTAAAAACTTTTTACTACAAACTCAACCGCAGATTCACGAGGTATTAGGACTAGAAGAACGCGGGCACGATTACTTTGTCCAATTTACCGATGCTCGACCAGATACTGGCGGTTTGTCAGGAGCAACTCCCTCAGAAGCTGTCAGCTGGGGTAAAATTGACCCTGAAGAGTTACCCAGCACAATTGTTTGTTACACCGATAGCACAATTGCTTTACCCTTAGTCACAGCTTATGTTCTCAACCAATGTCAGCCTCGGACTTTGAAGCGGTTATACGACAAACGAGAAGCAATGTTTGAGAAACTACAAACAGACTATCTAGCAGCGCGAGTACAGTCATCAGATACAGTCCCGGCTGCTGTAGCTGATATGGCATCGCAGGAAGTGGCGACTTATCCCTGCGGTAGAGTTATTTCCCGTAATCTTTAAAGGAATTGTGCCCAGATTTTTTAACATTACTGTGGAGAATTAGGACTCATTTATTGACACTCCCACAGGTGAAAGCATGTGGGATTCTTGCTTCGTCATCAAGGGATCATCCCTAGACACAAAAAACAGTTAGTCCGCTATTGCCTTGGGCAATGCCCTCGGCTTAGTTGTCCTCCTACAGAGGACATGATATGAACTGTATTCATGAATGTTTTTCACGGAAAAACCACCCACCAGATGAATTAACAAAATTTAACCCTGGTGATCTAGCATCATGACAATTGCTAAAATCCAAATAATTTTTCCTAAATCTTCATCGCCTGATTCCTATGATAAAAACTGTCCTAGAGGTTCGCAATCTACAAGTTAAATTTTCCAGTGATGGTAGAAATCTCAAAGCTGTAGATAATATATGCTTTGCAGTCAATCGCGGGGAAACTCTAGGTATAGTGGGTGAATCGGGTAGTGGTAAATCAGTAACATCATTGGCTGTCATCGGTTTGTTGCCCAGTCCCGGTAAGATTAGCTGTGGTGAAGTTTGGTTTCGTCCCCAACTCAACGGCAAACCCATTAACTTGGTAGAATTGCCTCCTGAACAAATGCTGGCACACCGAGGCGGCGATATCGCCATGATTTTTCAAGAACCGATGAGTTCTCTCAATCCCGTTTACACTATTGGGTTTCAGTTGACTGAAGCCATTATGCGACATCAGAATGTTTCAGCAAATGAAGCCAAACAAATTGCGATCGCTGTTTTGCAAGAAGTCAAACTCCTACCTAGTGATGAAATTATACAACAGCAGTGTTGGGAAAATTCAGGTCAAAGAGATAAACTCACCTTAGCTAAGTTAGTTAAGCAACACAAAGAAGCCATCCTGCAACGTTACCCGCACGAGCTTTCTGGAGGTCAGTTACAACGGGTAATGATTGCAATGGCTATTTCTTGTAATCCTTTGCTATTGATTGCTGATGAACCAACTACGGCTTTAGATGTGACGGTGCAGGCAACTATTATTGATTTGTTGCGAGAATTGCAGCAAAGCCGTGATATGGCCATGATCTTTATTACCCACGACTTGGGACTGATTTCGGAAATTGCCCACAAAGTAGCGGTAATGTACAAAGGTCGAATTGTAGAATACGGTGCAGTGGCACAAATTTTTACCAGTCCCCAACATCCATATACCAAAGGTTTAGTAGCTTGTCGGCCTACACTCAACCGCCGTCCCCGCAAACTACTGACCGTTTCTGACTATATGACTGTACAGTTAACGCGAACTGGTGAGGAAGTAATTCAGGGGAAAGAACCCCCCCATTTCCCAGAAATTAGCATTGAGGAAACATCTCAAAGGTGGGATACCCTCAACAATAAACCACCCTTATTGGAAATCCGCAACTTGCAAGTGGGTTTTCCCATCCGGGGGGTATTTGGCATGACAAAACGCTACCACATAGCAGTTAATAATGTTTCTTTTGACGTCAAGCCAGGGGAAACACTGGGATTAGTGGGAGAATCTGGTTGTGGCAAAACTACCTTGGGTAGAAGTTTGCTGCGGTTAATTGAACCGATGAGTGGTGAAATTATTTTCGAGGGTCGAAACATTACTACCCTGAAAGGCGAAGCATTACAAAAACTGCGCCGGGAAATGCAAATCGTTTTTCAAAATCCCTTTAGTTCTTTAAATCCCCGGATGAAAATTGGGGATGCGGTAATGGAACCGTTGTTAATTCACTCTGTCCGTCAAACAAAGCGACAACGCCAAGAACGTGTTATTGAACTCTTAGAACGGGTGGGTTTAGGTGCAGATGCAATCAACCGCTATCCGCATCAGTTCTCTGGTGGTCAACGCCAACGAATTTGTATTGCCCGTACTTTGGCTTTAAATCCTAAGTTTATTATTTGTGATGAGTCTGTTTCCGCCTTAGATGTTTCTGTACAGGCGCAAGTATTAAATCTACTCAAGGAGTTACAAGATGAATTTCAACTTACCTATATTTTTATTTCTCATGATTTAAGTGTAGTCAAATTTATGAGCGATCGCATTTTAGTTATGAATCGTGGTCAAATTGTCGAACAAGGAACAGCAGAAAGTATTTACCGAGAACCTAAAGAAGAATATACACAAAAATTAATTGCTTCCATTCCTACTGGTAGCTGTGAAGGTTTACGCACTCGGTAATTAAGGTGATTATGAATCCTCAGAAAAGTCAAAAATTTCCCCGGTTGGGAAAAGCTTTAGCCTTGATAGAATCCCTGGGAAATCAACTCCCGGATCCACTGACAATATTTTTTCTCTTATCCTTAATGGTAATTTTAGTCAGTACCATTGCAGCTGCTTTCAATGTTTCTGTCGTCCACCCCGGAAACAAGGAAACTATTGTTGCTGTATCCTTGCTGACACCTGATGGTATCCGCCGCATTTTCACCTCCGCCGTCAAAAACTTTACCGATTTTCCCCCATTGGGTGCTGTACTGGTGGCTATGTTGGGTGTAGGCGTTGCCGAGTATACTGGTTTACTTTCAGCCTTACTACGCAAAATAGTCTTAATCGCCCCTCGTAAATTTATCTGTCCCGTTGTGGTCTTTGCCGGTATTATGGCAAACATCGCTGCTGATGCAGGTTATGTGGTACTTATACCCATGGGAGCAATTATTTTTTTAGCCTTTCGACGGCATCCTTTGGCTGGTTTAGCTGCGGCTTTTGCTGGTGTCTCTGGTGGTTTTAGTGCCAATTTACTTATTAGTTCCCTTGACCCTTTGCTGGCTGGATTAACTCAAAGTGCAGTGCAATTAATTAATCCTAATTATTCAGTCAATGCCACTGCTAACTATTATTTTATGGTATTTTCGACATTGTTAATTACTATAATGGGCTGGTTTGTCACTGAAAAAATTGTTGAGCCAAGATTGGGTAATTATGTAGGAGAAGTAGATTTTGAAATGCAGCAAATGAGCCCGGGTGAACACAAAGGTTTAAGATGGGCAGGATATTCTTTATTAGCTTTCATTTTTTGTTTATTGGTAATGCTTTTACCACCCCAAGGAATTTTACGACATCCAGAAACTTTGACGATTATTCCTTCCCCTTTTCTAGATAGTATTGTATTTATTATTGCCTTGGCTTTCCTAATTCCTGGAATATTTTATGGCAAAGTTACCGGAAGTATTCAAAATCATCAAGATATTGCTAAAGCCCTGAGTAATTCTATGAGTGCTATGGGATATTACATTGTTTTAGCATTCATCGCTGCCCAATTTATTGCTTATTTTAGCTGGAGTAATTTGGGGGTGATTATGTCCATTAATGGGGCAGAGTTGCTCAAATCTACAGGAATTACAGGGGTGCCATTATTGATATTATTTATTTTAGTGACTATGGTGCTGAATTTGTTTGTGGGTTCAGCTTCCGCAAAATGGGCAATTATGGCTCCTGTGTTTGTGCCCATGTTGATGTTAATGGGTTATTCCCCAGAATTGACCCAAGCTGCATATCGCATTGGCGATTCTACAACTAATATTGTTACGCCCTTGATGCCTTATTTTCCTTTAGTGGTAGCATTCGGGCAAAAGTACGATAAAAATTTAGGGTTGGGAACATTAATTGCCATGATGTTACCTTATGCGATCACTTTTTTGTTGGGGTGGTCCTTGCTATTGATTATCTGGTTTATTTTCAATTTACCCCTTGGACCTGGGGCTTTGATGAGGATTTAACAAACTACCCTAGTTAAGAGGAGAGAAAATGAAAATTTATGTTGAACAAATGGTATTATTGTTGGGTTTAAAGTTGGAAAATGAAGATATTGATTCAGTAAAAGAAAATTTTGACAAAATTGCAGCCCTCGCCCAACTTGTCAATGATTTCCCTTTACCAGAAGAAATTGAACCTGCACCAGTGTTTGAGCCATGATTAAAATTAGCAAGATTTTGCTAGCACAAAACAAACTATATGAATGATCATAGGATTGACATCCTTAAGACAAATCCTGAAAAATTTTGCTTCTGGACCCTCGCAATAGAAACTCGCTTTTAGGACGGTGAGTATATGAAATGAATATTAACTCAGATAATGCCTTATCAATAGCTGCTGCTGTGCGTACACGCCAAGTTAGCGCTGTGGAAGTTACTCAAGCTGCACTAACACAAATCACAGCCCGAAATCATCAACTCAACTGTTTCACAGCTATAACTGCCGAAACAGCTTTGAGAGACGCAGCTAAAATTGACAAGCAAATTGCCCAGGGTAATCATATCGGTTTATTAGCTGGTGTACCCTTTGCCGTCAAGAATCTTTATGATATTGCTGGTTTAACAACTTTGGCAGGGTCGAAAATCAACGCAGAAAACCCCCCCGCTAGGCAAGATGCAACAGCAATAGCCAAGTTAAAACAAGCAGGTGCAGTGCTTGTAGGCGCTTTAAACATGGATGAGTACGCCTATGGTTTTGTCACAGAAAATTTCCATTACGGCGTAACCCGTAACCCCCACGATTTACAAAGAATAGCTGGCGGTTCTTCTGGTGGTTCAGCTGCGGCTGTGGCGGCTGGATTAGTACCTTTGACATTAGGTTCCGACACTAACGGTTCCATTCGCGTTCCAGCCGCTTTGTGTGGTGTGTTCGGCTTCAAACCAACCTATGGGCGTTTGTCTCGTGCTGGGGTAGCCTTATTTTCCAGCAGTTTTGACCACATCGGCACTTTTGCCCGTTCAGTACAAGATATTGCCACTGCTTTTGATATCCTTCAGGGAGAAGATGAACGTGATCCAATTTGTACAAGACGCCCTTGCCAATTATGTTTACCACAACTTGAGCAAGATATTTCTGGTATTAGAATTGCCATTGCAGATGATTATTTTACTCAAAGTGCAACACCAAAAGCCTTGGCAGTAGTACAAAAAGTAGCCCAAGCCTTAAATGTAACCGAGTATATCACCATACCAGAAGCCCACCGCGCCCGAGCGGCAGCCTTTGTCATTACAGCCAGTGAAGGAGCAAATCTGCATTTACATCAATTAAAATCCCGTCCCCAAGATTTTGACCCCGCCACACGCCATCGCTTTTTAGCAGGCGCATTAATACCGAATAGTTGGTACTTACAAGCACAACGCTTTCGCAGATGGTATCGCCATCGCCTGGAAGAAGTATTTCAAAAAGTAGACATCATTCTCGCTCCCACTACACCCATTTCTGCACCCCTCATTGGTCAACAAACTATGATATTAGATGGTGAAGAAATCCCCGTCCGTCCTCATCTCGGGCTATTCACACAACCATTATCATTCATTGGCTTACCTGTGTTATCGGTGCCAATTCAGGGAGGAAACGCCTTACCTTTAGGTGTACAGCTAGTATCTGCACCCTACAATGAAATTTTGATTTTACAAATTGCAGCTGTTTTAGAATCCCAAGCAGTAACTTCTGCCAAAATGGCTCCTAGCTAAAATAGCGATTCCCAGCTGCTTCAGTCATGCTTTTCTTCTTTTTGCTGCTCAGAAGCCGCCAAAGTATGATCACAGCAAGGCTTGTTCACCTCTGGTACTGGATCATATCCCCCTGGGTGGAAGGGATGACAACGGAAAATCCGCCGCGTAGCCATCCACCCACCGCGCCATACACCAAATCGCTCAATCGCTTGAATAGCATACATGGAACAAGTTGGTTGAAAGCGACAAGTCGGCGGAAACAGGGGCGAAATAAACATTCTGTAACCTTTAATCAACCAAATCAATAATATTCTGATCACAATTCCTTAAATCTTATAAATTAGTAATACGGATGAAAAACTTCTATCTTATAATTTGTTTGTTATCTCCAGTTCTCGATTTAACCTCAGATCCACCTTTGTGGCTCAAAACTACCGTAGTTGCCGTTTGGGTCTCATTTATCCTCTTCCTTGCATGGGTGGTATATCGCTTTGCTAAGGGCGAACCAGAAATAGTCAGAAAAATCGTTCATATCGGCACAGGCAATGTGATCATGCTTGCGTGGTGGCTAAATGTTCCGGCAAGTTTAGGCATTACAGCATCGATTGTAGCCAGTGGCATCACCTTATTATCATACAGATTTCCCATTTTTCCCGGTATTAATAGCGTGGGCAGACGAAGTTTTGGAACCTTCTTTTATGCTGTTAGTATAGGCATTTTAGTAGCTTGGTTTTGGCACATACAACAGCCCCAGTACGCAGCCATCGGAATCATGGTCATGGCTTGGGGCGATGGGTTAGCCGCATTGATTGGACAACGTTTTGGTAAACATAAGTATAAAGTCTTAGGAGCACAAAAAAGTTGGGAAGGCTCACTGACTATGACTTTAGCTAGTTATACCATCACTAGCTTGATTTTATTAAGTGTAGAAGGAAACATTTGGCCTATTTGGGTAGTATCCCTAGCCATTGCCTTAACTGCTACTTGTTTAGAAGCTATTTCTTTTTTGGGTATTGATAATTTAACAGTTCCTTTAGGCAGTGCAGCCTTAGCATTTTTCCTAATTGATACCTTCTTGGTGCATTCTCGTTAATGTGATTGCCTTCGGCACTACCCTCGGCGCAATCCCTGCACATTGTTCACCTCACAAATGGTTACAATATTTTGTATTTTTAATTACGCAATTGTGATAAATGATCATCAAGCAATCGCCCAAGTAGAAAATTGAAAAGTCGATTATTTAATGACATAACTGCAAAAATATGAAATATTGACTATTTATGTTCTAGAGTTAAGTTCCAATTCCAAAAAAATCAGACTTTATATCTACTTTGAGGAGTAAACATAAAAGACCGATTTCTATCTGGGGATTTATGAATTCCTTACAAACAGTGCTTATAGTTGAGTTCTTAGGTGGTAACAAACCTAAGTACGTAAGTGAGGCTAACAATCATGTCACAACCAATATTTGCATCAGAATTATTTGTCACTTTATCTGATGACCAACAGGAACTTTTAACAGGTGGTTCTGATTTTGAACTGTCTGGTAGCAACTTCTCTCAAAAACGTGCAAACTTACAAGGAAGAAGTAATGCTGGGCCAGGTGGCAGTAATGCCAACTCTACAGGCGATATTACCGCTATCAATACTGCGGCACAAGACTTCATGGGATTAGGTGCTGCAGAAGTTCCTAGAATTGATACCCTAGGCAGCGCACCAGTTCTCAACGGTGTAGACGGTGGTGGCGGTGGTGGCGGTGGTGGAGAATAAATTCCACCAGCTAAACTGTCACACTATTTCCACAGTTGACCGAAAAAGCCGATCTGTCACATAAAAGCGTTTCACCCATCTCAGCAAAAAAATGGTGTGTGGGAGTGATCAAAAAGTGCGCCTACTCAAAATCTGCAATTATGAAATCCCATAGCAGAAATCATAGCAGAGTGACCAAGAGTGAGTTTCTCCAGAGACTATGGTGGCATTGTACTAAATTCAAGAAGTCCCAGTTACTTGTTCTCAGGGGAGGAAAGTAGGCTAGGGTTGCAGAATTTTCTTGCCAGCTTATTTTAGCTAAATACCTCAGTAAAACTCCATCAACTCAGCGCCTGGAATCTTTTTTTTGAGAATTACCTAAGTGAGGCTAACAATCATGACAGCAAAAACAGTTTTATCACAATTATGTGTCCCCTTATCAGACAAGCAACAAGAACTCCTAACTGCCGGTGCTGATTTTGAGCTAACTGGCAGTAATTTCGCCAACAGGTTAGCCAATTTACAGGGAACAACCAACTCCGGCCCAAATGGTAGTACTGCTAACTCCACAGGCCAGGTGACGGCTATTAACACTGCCGCACAAGACTTAATGGCATTAGGTGGGGCAGAAGTTCCTAGAATCTCTCCCCTAGGCAGCGCACCAGTTCTCAACGGTGTAGGCGGTGGTGCTGGTGGTGCCGGTGGTGAAGAATAAGTTCCACCAGGCAATCTGTCACACAAAGATTACAAAATGCGCCTACTCAAAATCTGCAGTTCTTAAAGTCAATAACCCAAAGCATTGCAGAAGTAAAGCGTGGTGACATCGTACCAGTTAATTAAGGGCTTTGGGTTTCTTTTTTCAGGTGTTCTTACAGTCGATGCTTTGGGGCTGCACCAGTTGTCAACGGCATAGGTAATAGCACAACTAATAGCGGGGTAATAAATTATATCCGTACATGAGAAATCTGCAATTGCTATTTTGAATAATTGATGATTGCACAAGTGACTGTGTTTATTGTCTTCAGCTAGCATTGACTATCTGGTAACTCAACATTTCCGCAAAAATGGATTCCGGGGGTTTATGTGTTATTTTTCGCTAAATACTTGAAGATAACGTTTCTGGAATCCTTTATTTGAGAATTACGTGAGTGAGGCTAACAATCATACCAAAACATTTTTGAGTTGGTTGTCAGTGAGGTTAATCATCATGTCACATCAAATCATTACATCGGATTGGTTTGGCCGGTCAGAATTATCCGATAGACAGCAGGAAGTACTAGTTGGTGGTGTCAACTATCAACTGAAAGATAACAATTTTAGTCAAGGAGTTGCAACAACGACCAAGACCAATAATTCTAGTCCAGAAGGAAACACTTCTGAATCAAATACTCAACTTGCTGATATAAGTTCTAATGCTGTAAGTTTTTTGTTTAGTAAACCTACAGAACTTTCTGTTCCTCCAGCCTTGAATAATTGAATATCTCAACTTGAGATATTAGCCTTAGTTTTGCTGGATATCGAAGTTTTTCTGTGTTTTTCAACAACAACCTCCTTAATTATGCTAACTAAATTTTGTGTTGGTATATGAAAGGGGCGAGAGGAGATAGTTATCACTCCCTCAACGTAAGTGACTTATCTCAGAGACTTAGACCTTTCTCCTCTGTTGTTCTTACACGTTATCCCCATACCCAATTATAAAATATCATAAACCAGATGTTAGCTACTGTTAGCATCATATGTTACTGTTTCACTTTTTCGCAGAATATTAAGCAAATTTGAGTATCATCGGCCTTTATCGGCGGTTAATTATGAATGATTTATTTTTGGACTTTTGCCAAAAATCTATATTGATTTAATTCAATTCCAAGGTGCATTACCGTGAACTCCTTTTCTCAACAAGACAACCATTTTTGGAATAGGTTTAATGAACCGAATTCAGAAGAACTGAGTTTAGTTCAACCTAACGAGTTTCTTCCCCGTATCGGTAAATGGACTCACATCGGTGCAGGAGTTCTCCTAAGCACTTTTATCGCGGCTGCTGGTCTGACATCTGTTTTTAATTACAATGTCACAGTGAAAGTTCCTGCTACTATTCGACCGGAAGGAAGATTGGGAATTGTTCAATCTGCTGTGATTGGAACAGTGCAAAAAATAGATGTGCAAGAAAATCAAGTAGTCATTCAAGGAGAACCCATTGCTTACATTGATGATTCCCGTTTGCAAAATCAAAAAAGCCAACTAGAACACAGTGTTGACCAGAGTAAATTACAACTTCGTCAAATCGATGCTCAAATCAGTGAAATCGTTACTCAGATTGCGGCGCAAAAAACCTTAATCAACCGCACAATGATCGCGGTGCAAGCCGAACTTAATGCTACTGAACGCAACTATGAAGACCAGAAAATTCAAGCTACAGCTGACCTGATAGAAGCGGAAGCTGCTTGGAATTTAGCAAAAGCGCAACGCGATCGCCTAAAACAAAATAATTTATTAACTCTAACCATACAAGAAGCCGAAGTAGCTTTAAATTTAGCAAAAGCCCAACATAATCGACTGCAATCCGTAGTCACATCCGGAGCAATTTCCCGCAACCTCTTAGAAGAAAAAGAACAGGAAGTAAAAACAGCCCAAACCAAGCTAGAACAGGCAAAAGCTAGGACTAAGGACTTGATAGAAGAAAAAGAACAAGCCTTAAAGATAGCAGAAATCAAACTCAAAAAAGCTCAAACCAATATCAATCCCAGTGATGGGGTTGTAACCGTCGCCTATGAACGGATTAAACAAGAACAAGCCAAAGGTCAAGCCACCATAGCCGCATTAAACAGAGAACGAGAAACTTTGCTTCAACAGCGTCTAGAACTACAAAAACAAAAAAATCAGACACATAAAGAACTAGAAAAAGTAAAAACCGACCTAAAACAAACTGTCATTCGAGCCCCAATCACAGGAACAGTATTGCAGTTAAAACTCCATAACCCCGGGCAGGTAGTACAACAAAGCCAAGCCATCGCTCACATTGCGCCCCTCAATAGTCCCATGGTCATCAAAGCTTTTGTTCAGCCACAACACATCGACAAAGTAAAACCAGGGCAAAAAGTGCAGATGCAAATTTCAGCCTGTCCTTATCCAGACTACGGCACACTCCACGGAACCGTAAAAACAGTAGCACCAGATGCTCTACCAGTGGGAAATAACCGCGCCGAGCCTGGTGCTCAAGGTGCTGCCCAGATAGTTGCCTATGAAGCCACCATAAAAGCCGAAAGCACATTTTTAGCCAGAGGAAACCATCAATGTCATCTCAAACCCGGCATGGAAGGTAGAGCAGATATAATTTCCCGTCAAGAAACAGTACTCAACTTCATTCTTCGCAAAGCCAGATTAATCACCGACTTATAAGCAAGTTTAGTGCGATAAAAACCTCAAAACAACCCCGCCCACAAAACTTAAAAACAAAAAACCAAATAACTTATGCTTGGGTTCATCAAACAGCAAAAAAACTATCACTGTGTTTCACAATTAAGCGAAGAAGACTGTGGAGCAGCTTGTCTAGCTTCTATTTGCAAACATTACGGACAGTTTTTAAGCATTAATCGCAGCCGAGAAGCAGTAGGAACAGGACAGCTAGGAACTACTTTGTTAGGCCTAAAACGTGGGTCAGAGAATTTGGGATTTAATGCCAGAGCAGTTAAAGCCTCGCCAGAAATTATCGACAGAATCAAAGAGGTCCCGTTACCAGCGATAATCCATTGGCACGGCTATCACTGGGTAGTTTTATATGACCAAAAAGGCAAAAAGTATGTCATTGGTGATCCATCGGTGGGCGTTCGTTATGTTGACCGAGACGAGTTAGCCGCCGCTTGGAATGGGGTGATGCTGTTATTGGAACCAGATCCAGACCGCTTTTTTGATCAGCCCGAAGAAAAATCAACAGGGGGCTTAGGACGCTTTCTGAGGCGGATCTTGCCTTATCGTAGTCTGCTAGCTCAGGTTTTAATGCTGAATATAGCCTTGGGTGTACTCGCATTAGGTTCACCTGTACTGATCCAAATCCTTACAGATGATGTTTTAGTGCGCGGAGATACTCAGCTATTAACCGTTGTCGTAGCAGCAGTTGTAGTTATGACTGTATTCAGTAGCACTCTACAATTGTTGCAATCCACCATGATTGCTCACTTTGGTCAACGCCTCCAACTAGGGCTAGTTCTGGAATTTGGACGGAAAATACTCCAGTTACCATTGAATTACTACGAAGCCCGTCGTAGTGGTGAAATCACTAGCCGATTGCGAGATATCAATTATATTAACCAGTTGGTATCACAAATAGTCGTTCTTTTACCTAGTCAATTTTTTATAGCAGTGATTTCTTTCTGTTTGATGCTGTTTTATAGTTGGCGGCTCACATTAGCAGTTATCTTCATAAGTGCTTTAATGACCTTATCCACGGTGCCTTTTTTACCCATCCTCCAACAAAAAACTCGCAGTCTTTTAGTTTTGGGGGCAGAAAATCAAGGGGTCTTAGTAGAAACATTTAAAGGCGCACAGGTACTTAAAACCACAAATGCTGCTCCCCAATTTTGGGAAGAATTTCAAAGTCGTTTCGGTCGTCTTGCCAATTTGACCTTTAGCACAGTACAAATCGGAATTATCAACAATACTCTGACTAAACTCTTTTCTACTATTGGTGGAGTAGCTTTACTAGGGTTAGGAAGTATCTTAGTGATTCAAGGAGAATTAAGTATCGGGCAAATGCTTGCTTTTAATGCTCTACAGGTGAATGTTCTCAATTTAATTAATTCATTAGTTGGCTTAGTAGATGAATATTTTCGCTCTCAAACAGCAATTTCTCGGCTCCTAGAAGTGATTGATGCCACACCAGAGGTAGTGGGCGGTAGTCAAAAGCCTGTAGCGCAAATCTCCGGGAGTGCAGATATTCACTGTTCCCATGTGACATTTCACCACCCAGGTAGAGTTGACTTGTTACAAGATTTTTCCCTAAAGTTACCTGGTGGACAAGCCATCGCCTTGATAGGTAAATCTGGTTGTGGTAAAAGTACACTAGCGAAACTGCTAGCAGGTTTATATCAGCCGAATTCTGGCAATATCCGCATTGGCTCTTTTAACCTCGATGACATAGCTCTTGATTGTCTCCGACAACAAATAGTTTATGTACCCCAAGAACCTCATTTCTGGAGTCGCTCAATTTTAGAGAACTTCCGTTTAGGAACACCTTACATTTCTTTTGAGGCAATTGTCAAAGCTTGCGAGATTGCTGATGCAGATAGTTTTATCAGTCAACTTCCTAATAAATATCAAACAGTGTTGGGTGAATTTGGGGCTAATCTCTCTGGTGGACAAAGACAAAGATTAGCGATCGCTAGAGGAATTCTCACCAATCCACCCGTGCTGATTTTAGATGAAGCCACCGCAGGACTCGATCCAGTAAGTGAAGCTAACGTGTTAGATGGAATTTTGGCATACCGCAAAGGCAAAACTACAATTTTAATTACCCATCGTCCCACCGTAATCAAGCGAGCTGATTGGATTGTCATGTTAGAAAAAGGTCAAGTGCAATTACAAGGTACTCCACAAACCTTTCTTGCACAAAAAGGAGAGCATCTCAAGTTTTTATCTTTGTGATATTTTACCTTTATGTAAGCAAGTAAGATCATGTCTAAAAATTACACATCAAACCAGTCTTTTCTTTTTCGGTGTCTGTCTGAAGAAGAACAAGAAAACCTAACTGGTGGGCAAAGCCAAGATATATTGGGAAATAGTAATTTTTTATTTCAGAAAACTGACATTCAAACTGAGGCAGATAATCATATAAATCTTACAGAAGACGAATCTGGTTCTCAAAGTACTAAATACACCTTGTCACAGATTACTATAGCATCATCCATAAGCTTTACGTTACCGAGTGTTAGTTCTCATAGTAATAGCCCCCGTAATTTAATAAGTAAAATTATCAATGGATTGTTTTCATCAATAACCACTTGATCAATCAAAAATATATTGCCATTTCTCACACATTTTCTCAAGAAGTTTAATTTTTATATAGCGTTTTCCGTTGACTGACATATAAGAAAACAATTGCAGGTTAAGAGGAAATTATGACATATTTGATGTGGTAAGCAAATGCTATATCAATGGTTCAAAAAACTCAAAATCTCTCTCATTATATGAGAGATTTTTCTATATATATAGACATGATAGAGATGAATATTTACAACGACAATGAAAATACGAACAACCCAAAAAAAATATTTTCATGAGCCTAAAGAAGTAAAATCAATTGATATTTTTCTAACCCAAGAACAATTTAAATAAATCGAAGTTAGTTAATAATAAAAAGCATAGGTGATTGCACACCTAACCAAAGTAATTGAGGTACAAATTTATGTCACTCCAAATCACTAAATCTGAGTTGTTTGAAGAGTTATCTGCAGAACAGCAAGAACTTTTAGCCGGCGGAGAGTTTTCTCAAACAGAGGGGTTTGATGGTCAAGTTGACCAATTTGATCAACAAGACCAATTTGACAGACGTAGGGATAGCCGCGACGGTGAGAAACGTCTTCGCCGTATTCCCATCCGTTTGACTGGTGTTCTTGAAGTCATTAAATAAAGACTCACTATTACCATGATTTCAGCTTTGTAGTTTTGTCGAATTGTCCAACAAATTTTCTCTGGTAAAACATAAAAGCTGAACAGTAATTTTGCACCCAACCAGAAATTTTTCTGGTGTGGGTGTTACCTAACATCTATGTACTAGATTGAGGCAACAAATGATGTCAGAAAAAAACACTCAAAACGATTTATTTGTAGACCTATCCGCCGAGTCACAAGAACTTCTATCTGGAGGTCAACTACTTGTAGGTGGACAAACTAGACCTGATATTACCGTCACTGGTATTCTCACAGATTCTAGCGGTCAACGTATTCCTGTGCGGATTTTAGGGTTCATTGTCAGACCTGGTGGTGGCGGTGGTGGCGGATCTTTTGGTGGACCTGGTGGTGGAATTTTTGGTGGCGGTGGTGGTGGACCTTTTGATGCTTTCTAATAGTATCGGGGAAGAAGACTTTTGGCGGATGTTTGGATGAATGTTACTAAACATCAAAGTCCTCGAAGACTAATACCATTGTGAATTTTAGATTTTGGTTCAGCAGCGCTGTCCTATGGGTTTCCCCATCAGCGACTGCTGAACCTGAAGAAATTGGAAATACCTTTGCATATTTGGCTTTTATAAGTCTATCTTTACCCATCATTTTTTGTATGGAAGAGAGATTTTGAGTCATATTGTGTGCATTCCCCATATTTGCAATCTATGGGAAATAGATATTTGTATCAATTTTAAACTTGAATAAAAATTCAATTTTACATTAACCAAAAGATATATTAGTAGCCTAGTATTTTATGACTTGGGGATAATTTAATTACTAGAAACATTGTTTAAAAATAAAAGCACACGTATTAAACTCCCTGATTGCTGTTTAGATACGTGTGTACTACTTATGCACTAATTTGAGGTGAAAATTATGTCAGTTCAAGACATCCCATCTGATTTGTTGATAGATTTATCCACAGAGGAAGGGCAGCTTGTATCCGGGGGTATGGGTTACTATGGTGGCTTGGGCTATGGTGGCTTGGGCTATGGTGGCTTGGGCTATGGTGGCTTAGGTTATGGTGGCTTGGGTTATGGTGGCTTGGGTTATGGTGGCTTTGGCTATGGTGGCTTGGGTTATGGTGGCTTAGGTTATGGTGGTTTGGGCTATGGTGGTTTGGGTTTTTAATAAATTGGCCAAGTCCGCAAACTGCATAATCCCATAGTTTCAACTTTGCAATTAACGAAGGTATGATAAGACTCATACAAGTCTCTTAACACTAATCAAATTTTGGCTGTTATATAAGAATAACTGTTGTAGGGCAGGTATCATACCCATGTGCAAAAGTTAAAGGATAGGCTTCTGTGGCCTATCCCGCAAATATACAAAGCCAAATGTTGAAAAAGTGGGGCAGTTTATTTTAAATATGCGCTCAGAGCATGAAAAAGCCTGCCTCCGGAGGTAGTAGTAAACGAAGGCCGGGGGGTCTTCGTTTTTGTCTACTTTGAGTTTAAACAAGCGATCGCTCTTTGATCCAATCTTGTAAAATAGGATTGACTAACTCCGGTGCTTCATCTTGGGGGCAATGTCCCACGCCTTCTAAAGGGATAAACTTGAGCACTTGTGGATATTTGGCTAATTCTCTACCTAAGTCTATTGGTTCCCAAGGGTCGGCTGTGCCCCATAAGATCATGGCAGGACAAGGTAGCAGAGGTAAAAGGTCTTCTGGTAGAGGACCTGTGGAATAAGCAGTAAAGGCTAAAAACACTGCTACAGCCCCAGGATCTTTTGCTGGTGCAGTGAGAATATCAACTAACTCGTCTGTGACTATCTCTGCATTGGCGTAGGCTTGGAGTAAGATTTTGCGTACTGTCTTCGGTTTAGCAACTTGGTTGAAAAAAAATTGACCAACTGGTTTTATAGATAATATTCGTTGCAGAATGGGGGATCCGAAGCGACGAAACCAGGGTAGTCTTACTCGTTTGCGGTCGTGCAACAATCTTAAGGAACAGTTGATTAAAGCTACTCCTAAAGCTGTATCCGGGTTGCTGACTGCTGCTTGTAATGCGACAATACAGCCAATGGAATTTCCCACTAAAAAAGCAGGTTCACCCACCACTTCCCGGCAAAAGTCAGCTAACTGCTGTCCCCATGTTTCTAGTGTGTAGTTAATTTCTTGCCTTGGTTGGGGTTTAGCGGAAGCGCCAAAGCCAATCAAATCGATGGCATAAACACGAAAATTTTCTGCTAGTACCGGGATATTTTTCCGCCAGTGCCACCATGAAGCCCCAAAGCCATGGACAAGCACAATTGCAGGTCCTTTAGTTCCTTGGCTCTGATAGCAGATGGGGAAACCTTGCCAAATCCAAGTTTTTGTTGAGTTAAATGTGTTTGTGGAAGTTGTCATCAGCAATTTATGAATATATGAATATAATTATGGCCTTACTCAAAACTTAGGCACTAGTACTTTTTTTATGTTACATTTTTCGCAACCTAAAGTAATTCAATTAGATCCACCGTTTGAGAGGGGGTGAATGCCAATGTGTATCAAAGATTGTATAAAAACTCGTTTTTACGCACAAAATTAACCCCAAAATTTACATAGTCTTTTTTCTTCGTAATTACTTTTCGCTAGAGAAGATAAGTATGTTAAAAATAATTGATACATTTGTTGGTAGCTAAGCGCCGGATTTTGATCTGCCAGGAATTGACAATCAAGTACAGCATCTCAGCCGTTTATTTCTGGGAGAAGATTATTTCCGCAATGAGATGGCGTCTCTATTCAAAGGCCAAGCAATTAACCTACCACAAACTGAACCAGCAGGGACTTCATTGATTTGGCGGAACTAGACATATATAGTCGTTCTACTGCTATCTTAAATTGGAGGCAATTGCAACTTTTTTGATAAAGCGTAACTTCATGGGAACGAATTACCGACGGGTTTTACTTAAACTAAGCGGTGAAGCCTTAATGGGCAACATGGGCTATGGCATTGATCCCGAGGTGGTCAAAGAAATAGCTCAGGAAGTAGCAGAGGTAGTAGCCACTGGCGTTCAAATCGCCATCGTCGTGGGCGGCGGGAATATTTTTCGTGGCGTTAAGGCTGCGTCGGCGGGGATGGACAGGGCAACTGCTGACTACATAGGGATGATTGCCACGGTAATGAATGCCATGACGCTACAAGATTCGTTAGAGCGAATAGGGGTACAGACGCGTGTACAAACCGCGATCGCTATGCAAGAATTAGCGGAACCGTATATCCGTCGTCGCGCCATCCGTCACTTAGAAAAAGGGCGGGTAGTAATTTTTGGAGCTGGTTCAGGAAATCCCTTCTTCACCACTGACACTACTGCAGCCTTAAGAGCAGCAGAAATTGATGCAGAAGTGATTTTTAAAGCCACCAAGGTAGACGGAATTTATGATGCTGACCCCCAGCTTAATCCTAAGGCCAAGCGTTACATTAGTCTCACCTACGCCCACGTTTTAGCTAAGGATTTGCGAGTAATGGATAGTACAGCCATCGCCTTATGTAAAGACAATAATATCCCAATTCTGGTTTTTAATTTAACGGTGCGAGGTAATATCCGCCGAGCCGTATTGGGAGAATCAATCGGTACCCTTGTGGGAGGTTCTTGTGAAATTATCTGAAGCTGAGAGTACGATGCAAAAGACCGTTGAGGCGACTCAACGCGCTTTTAACACTATTCGCACTGGTCGCGCCAATGCGAGTTTACTAGATAAAGTCTTGGTGGACTACTACGGTTCACCTACACCCTTGAAATCACTGGCAAATATTAGCACCCCCGATGCTACAACCATCTTGATTCAGCCTTACGATAAAAACAGCTTAAACCTAATTGAGAAAGCAATTTCCTTGTCTGATGTTGGTTTAACACCCAGTAACGACGGTTCTGTCATTCGGCTGAACATTCCACCTTTGACAAGCGATCGCCGTAAAGAATTAGTCAAAATTGCTGCTAAGTATGCTGAAGATGGCCGCATCGCCATTCGCAATATCCGTCGTGATATCCAAGAGTCCATTCGCAAGGGGGAAAAAGCTTCAGAGATTTCTGAAGATGAATCAAAAGACCAACAAGATAAACTACAAAAGCTGACAAATAAGTACATTGCCAAAGTAGATGAGTTGTTGGTAGAAAAAGAAAAAGATATTACAACTCTCTAATGAATGTATAGGTGGGTAGCAGTTGCTACCTACCTATACTATTTTCAACTATCAAGGCTGAAGAATGTTGTATAAATTCTTCAGCCTTTTTGTATTACCGCGAAATTCAAAGTTTAAGCTGGTGTCACGATAATTGAAATTATAGATGAGAAAAAATATTCATATATGCACAAGTGTTGAATGTTAAGAAAGAGGTGATAAAAATAGCCCAAAATATGGTAAATTCTGGGCGAAGGATTAAAAAAAATAATTGATAATGATTATAAATTCATTTCCCAAGATTGTCAAAGACATCCTCAGACCGTTGCC
>WGNO01000004.1 GCA_016124525.1 Nostoc sp. RI_552
CAATCATCTACCAGTACAAAGATTGTTGTAATTAACGTTCCTAGGTCTATGCTATTCATGGGGGAAGTCTGATTTGAAAAGCTGGTAACTTTCATCTTCTTACTTCTCCCGCCTTTTTCCTAATTCACATTAGGCGTAATTTGTAATTCGTAATGTCCCTTTCGGAGAAGAGCTTTTCGCTAAGGTAACTCCTAATTCGTAATATTAAATTTGGTTACAGCTACAGGCCTCAAAGTACTATAAATTTTGGCAATAGGCAATATCTTGTGGAGATTGCAGTGATTGAGGGATAAATTGTATCATTGGCAGATAGGGGAGAAGAGGATAACTGCTGATTTTTATTTTTATAATTTTTTGTCATGGGATGCCACATAAAGAGGTATATTTATGTAAGGCAGCCTGGGAAAAAGGCATTGTCTAAAATTATCGTTATTCTCAACCGTCAGGGAGAAGTCGGTAAAACGACTGTGGTATTTAATGTGGCTGCAAATTTCGCGGAAAATAGCAATTTTATTATTGATGCAGATATTCAAGCTTTTGCTAGTTAATAGGCAAAGCGAAGTCAGAACTAGAGGCGATGGCTATTATTTAATGGTGATTAAATAATGCAAAGAATGCAGTTTAAGACTCCGGTCATATAACTGATGAATTCCAGTATAATTGGAGGAAATAATGGTTAAAAAATATCTTTCTGAATTAATACAAGAAGAAGCACAAAAATTGATAACACTTGCAAATGAAGCTGCCATTGAAGTTACATCTGAGGAAGTTACCGAACAGAGTTTTTTAGCAACAGAGGAATTACCTAGTCCATCAGAAAAACTAACTCCTCTCCAGGATGCTATGTCTAGTCAAAAGGATTTAGAAACTACTGTCCAAGAATTAAAACAAACTCTGGAAAAATCTCAAAATAAAGAAAAAGTTTTACACCAGCAAATTGTAGATTTACAATCAGCCTTGGATGAAAAACAGTTACTAATAGAACGTTTGACTAAAGAACTGCACGAAGCTAAACAAACTGCATTACATCTTGCAGAAGCTAATTCTAAACTTCTAGAAGAAAGTAATTCCCCAGTCCAAGTCAAAAGCAAAAACTCTCCAAACCCGGCAAAAGAAGAAAAGTCAGCAATTAAAGTCAAGGAAAAATACAGCCCAGTTAACTACAGAAAATCACGTAGGATTCCTGAACATCTGATAGAACGTAAAAGAGAAGATGATAATTTTGCCGAGAATACTTGGTTGTATGACTAGGTTTGTAATTTGTAATTCGTAATTTCTCTTTTAGAGGGTCTGCGCTAACTTAATTTGCAACTGGTTATGTTAACTTATATGGGGGTATAGAACATAGACTGATATTTCTTGCGTTTGTGACCAACTTCTTAGTGGGGAAGGTTTTCAGATTAATTACAAAACTCTAAAATGTGCTGGGCGGTGATTTGTGGCTGTTCTAAGTGTGGGACGTGACCAGAGTCTGTGATCCAAGTGAGTTGACTATTGGGAATTGCTTTGTTGAATTTTTTGGCATCGAGTGTACCCAAAATTTGATCTGCATCACCCCATAAAATTAAAGTTGGTGGTATAACCCCCGAAAGTTGCCACGATTTAAAAGCACTATAACCTCCGCTTTTGGTGAAGGCGATTAACGCTTGACTCCAATGGGGCGTTTCTAGGTGTAATGCGCCACACACTTGAGCATCAAGTGAAGCGAGTAACTTATTTTTGTAAGCAGTGCGGGAAATGCGATGGCGTACATGAGGATTACGCAAGAAACTAGCTGCTAAAGAATCTAAAGGGGGAAACATGAATTTGCTTAAGGGAGAACCCGCTTTTAAACCAGCGCTGTCTAATAACACCAGTTTGTTGACGACCTCTGGGTGAGTCAAGGTAAAATCAATGGCGACTGCACCCCCCATAGAAGCACCAACCAAGATCACAGGTTGGTTAATTAGGCTTTTCCAGAAATGATACAGATGAATTTTAATAGCCAGAGGACTAAATTGCACATCGGTGATTCTGTTTGTAAACCCAAAGCCTAATAAATCCATAGCCCAGGTTTCATTATCCCTGGCCAGTAGTGGCAAAAGCCGACGAAATTCCAACACAGAACTGTCGAAGCCGTGAATCAATAAAATAGGGGTGCCACCACTACCTTGTCGAACGTAGGTTGTGGTAATTGGTTGGTTAGTTAGAGTAGTGGTGATGGCTTGACTTTGAATACTTTGAGCCAAGGCAATGGAGGTAGATTCTGTTAGTTGGCTAACTGTGGTAGGCAAGAAACTGGGGAACATAATTTTTAAGTGTACAGCAGAAAGTAGGAGAAAATTTTCCGAAATGTCAAAATTGGTACGAAAGCCTCGTACAATTAATATCACTTTATTTTTTCGATTCAGGAGCTAATGCCATGCCAATGGCGGTTGGCGTAATTGAAACCCTAGGCTTTCCTGCTGTACTAGCAGCAGCCGATGCAATGGTTAAATCTGCCGCAGTCACACTTGTGTATTATGGTCAAGCTGAAAGCGCTCGCTTGTTAGTCGCTGTTCGGGGACAGGTTGCAGAAGTTAAAACAGCCGTAGATGCGGGAATATTAGCTGGAGAACAAGCTCATGGTGGGAAAGTAATTACTCACTACATTGTTCCCAACCCTCCGGAAAACGTGGAAACAATTTTACCAATCCACTTCACGGCAAAATCTGAACCGTTCCGTATCTGATATGTTGCACCATTCTCAACAACCCCAGGGTGAACACTGGTAATAACTTAAAAATTAAGGTTTCAGCGAATGTTAAGCAGTACCCACCCAATGACAGTTGTCATCAAGGGAGTAGTGGAAGATGTGGGTGGCCAAAAATCGCGATTATAGGCCAGCAACGAATACAAGAAATACATTCAGATTTACCATGTCAAATCTTTACCCTATAAAGGTTTTAAAATGTGTTCCTTGACAGTCCTTCAAATTCTCAGCCTTGCTGAGGAGTATACATTTGTCCCATCACATACATTTATTCATACAGGAGATCACTAATGTCATTACAGGCTGTTGGCTCACTCGAAACGAAAGGTTTTCCGGCTGTATTAGCAGCAGCTGATGCGATGGTTAAAGCAGGTCGCGTGACTCTAGTCGGTTACATCAGAGTAGGTAGCGCTCGTTTTACGGTAAATATTCGCGGCGATGTTTCTGAGGTGAAAACTGCTATGGCAGCTGGTGTTGAAGCCGCAGAAAATGTTTATGGCGGTACTCTTGAATCTTGGGTAATTATTCCGCGTCCCCATGAAAACGTAGAAGCGGTTTTACCTATTGCTTATACAGATCAAGTCCAACAGTATCGGGATTCTGTAGAAAATCCGATTGTGCGCTCATCCAACAGGTTATGAGGTTACATTGATTAGTTATTAGTCAAAAGTTAAGAGTTAAAATGTTAAGAAGTTATTAACAATTAACCTTTAACTGTTGACTAATGACCTGTGTACACCAGGATAATTCAAAAAAGCTCTTATTTCCCTGGGTGTAAACTTCTTCGACACAGAAGCTAAGAATCTACGGGGGAAAGTCTACTGGAGGGGTGTTATTTTCAGCCAAGTAGATACAATTAAGTGTAAAAATTTAATTAACTGAAGTTAAGTTGATGTGAGAAAAAAATTCCTGATCTGGAATTCCCATTGGAAATAATGGGAACACAACCCCGTTATTTCGCTATTAGTTATTGACCTCTCCCCTGCCTAAAGGCCAAAGGATTCTAAACTCTTGCTACCCTGAGGGCTAAAGTCGCTCCCTTCTGCTTTGTTTTTTAACGGTTCTTTTCCTAGTTGCGGAAATACAAAAGAACCGAACTGCCCAACTTTTTTAAAAAGTGGAAACTCAAAATTGGGATCTTAGTAGAAAAGTGAAAGCATTTTCCAGTCTTTTTGGTTTTTCTTGCAGTACCCGAGAATGGAAACTTTTTAATTCTAGGTGTTGTTCCTTTGCTTTACTTAATGATTTACACTGAATTGAGCAGGTAGGACGTAGTGTATCTGGGAGGATAGTGTATTCAGAATGCAATGAACAAGCATTGATGTGACATGAGCGTGATTTATAATAAGCTTTGAGCTTAGTTGTAGACTTTGGGCTTAATTTCTAGCCAGTGTTGAAGGATTTCTATTTGCTATTTAGTTGGTTTTAGTGGAAAGTCAATAAGTCAAAGAGAACACCTATCCATCACCTTCCATAGGGAATTGTACAGTATATTTATCTAAAGTGAAAGCGAAAGATAAACTCTCTGTGGCTAAAGCCATACAAGGGTTTCACAGTGGCTTTAGCCACAAATTGCCTACATCCCCATGTCTAAGGCCAGAGGCTTTGGCTCGTTTTCCGGTAAGTGATGCCGGTAGGAACCAACATTTAGTACATCTAGGTAAGAGCAGAACTAAAATTTAGAGGATTGAAATAATTTTCCCTAAATGTTGCATAAACTGAGTAAATCCAGAGGTAATAAGAACATAACAGGTGAGATGTGTTGATGGAAGAGATATCCTCATGGGCAAAATCCAGAAGATAATTTCAGTGTGACAAATGGGGGTTGTAATGCCAAGGTTAATACAGGGTTTTGAGGAGTGCAATCTCACTATGACGGCGGAGGCACAAAAATTAGCACAGTATTGGAGCAGTCGTCTAGCGGCGGAATCCCCAGAGCAAAGTGTGGCCCATAGAGAAAGTATTGTTCTTTGGCTGTTAGGAAGTGACTTACAACGCTTTGCTCAACTCAATCCTGAAGAACTCAACATTGCTAACCAAGGGATAGAATATCGATGGAAAATTCTACATCAACGCTACTTGGGGATTGGGCGAGAACGTGCCTATGGTAACTTGCTTACTCGCCTGGGGAGCTTAGTGGCATTACGCAATAAGATTCAGAGTTGGGTTTCTCTGAGCCGCGATCGCCAGCGTAGTGTGATGGATGTATTGCAAGAAGTGTTACAAGAATTACTGCAAAACGATAAATACATGCAGCAAGAAATGGCTGCTATCGCTGAACTTACCAATGATAAACGACTGCGGGATAGTTTATTATTTGCCAGCATAGAAGAGTACTCTATGCGGCCAGTACGTAATCAACCATTGCTGGTATATAGATTTGTTAATTATCTGCGACGCATTCAGCGTGGTGGCTTAACCCAAGTACCAAGCAATGAATTAGTAAAGGTTGTTTCGGAAGAAATATTGTCAGAGGATAACGAGAATGCAGTGAACTTGACTGATAATCAAGCGATCGCGGAATATGAAGCAGCACAAGAAATAGAAGACCAACAGACACTGCGGCAGGTAGTAAAACAGGAATTTGCCGATTATTTACAAGCAAATCTTGGAGAAGAGGCTGTGGAGTGGCTGAGATTGTATCTGCAAGGCAAATGCCAAGATGAAATTGCCAAAACATTACATAAGCCAATCAAAGAAATTTACCGACTGCGAGAAAAAATTAGCTACCATGCGGTGCGGGTTTTTGCCCTCAAGGCTAAACCAGAACTTGTGGATAACTGGTTGGCCATTTCCCTACAAGAACATAATTTGGGACTAACTCAAAACCAATGGCAGCAAGTATATGAAACATTAACTCCTTTGGGGCGAAAGATCCTAGATTTGCGTAAAGCAGGTAAGTCTATGGAAGCAATAGCCCAAGAGTTAAAGCTTAAAACTCATCAAGTGATGGGTGAATGGACAAAAGTTTACTTTGCAGCCCAATCTTTAAGGAATCAGGATTGAGATGATTAGTGGTGGGGAATTTTTTTCTGTTAAAACCCAAGAAAATACTAAAATTACCGATAATCAATGCAGCCCCAGACACTCCGGTACAACCATTGTGCTTACTCATTTGAGGTCGAAGTGATTTTAGGGGTACACCAATGCCTACAAATGCTTAACTCAAAGGTGATTATGGCTCCACCTCGATTGGGCAATGTGTTATCTTGACCCATTATTGGAACTTGATTTTAGTGGCGCGCTCAGGGGTGGTTTAACTTACCCAAACACGATTTGTGTCTGGATGACAGCTAAAAAGAAGCCTAATAACATTAATTTATCAAGCACTGCGATGGTGGGGTTTACCTCAGTTGACCAAGTGTTGTCCCGTTGAAAATCCCCTGATTGACTTCAGGGGAGCAGTTTATTTTTATGGATATGATAAGTATTTTGAACATGAGATTTATTAAATGTGGGAAACTACTTATTATTGGGTAAATCTCAGGTTAGTTAAATGTGTTTAGAAGTTAACCGTACTCATCTTTACTTAAATTGCCACGATACTCAGGTCTTTCTCAGTGGAGAATGTAGCATTGCTGTAGGTTACACGGTGAATATGCTTGCAGGGGCTAAATTATGGGTAATTGACGTGCAGCAAGAATTTCTTGGCTTTTGAACACGGGGAGTGTCAATTAGTCCTAAGTTTACATTTGTTAACTATTCACTATTGACTATTGACCATTAACTATTGAGTATTAACTATTGATTCAAAATTTATAACTTTTAATTACAGATGACCGAAGCAACAGCACCTCGTATCAAGATAGACATCCAGGATACACTACCGATGATTCATTACCTGGTGGCAATGCCTCAACCAGAAACACATCTGTTTGAAGTGACATTACGGCTAATGAACCATTCATCGAACATTCTTGATTTGAAAATGCCTGTGTGGACACCAGGCTCATACTTAGTTCGAGAATACGCAAAAAACCTGCAACAATTTACCGCTTTTGCTGGGGATAAGCCTTTGACTTGGAGAAAAATCAGTAAAAACCACTGGCAAGTCAATACAACAGGTGCTTCGGAATTAATTGTAACTTACCGGATATTTGCGAATGAACTAACGGTACGGACGAATCATTTAGACAGTAGCCACGGCTATTTTAACGGTGCGGCATTGTTTTTTAGACTTCCTGGTTGGGAAAATTTACCAATTCAGATTACTGTTTTACCACCTCGCCCAGATTGGCGGGTGACTACTTCCCTACCACCAGTTGGTGACCAAAGCCATAGTTTTTGGGCTGCTGATTTTGACACTTTGGTGGATAGCCCTTTTGAAATTGGTAGCCACGAATCATACTACTTTGAGGTTTTGGGAAAACCCCATGAGCTGGCAGTCTGGGGAAAGGGGAATTTAGAATCACAACGGGCAATTGCTGATCTCGAAAAAATTATCGAAGTGGAAGCGGAAATGTTTGGGGGTTTACCCTACGAACGTTACGTTTTTCTGGTGCATTTATTTGGCCAAGGTTATGGAGGTTTGGAACATAAAAACTGTTGCTCATTAATTTATCAGCGTTTTGGGTTTCGTTCTCAGGATAAGTATGAACGCTTTGTACAATTAGCGGCACACGAATTTTTTCACTTGTGGAATGTCAAGCGTATTCGTCCCAAGGGTTTAGAAGTTTTTGATTACGAGCAGGAGAACTACACTCCTTCTTTGTGGTTCTGTGAAGGAACTACAAGTTATTACGACTTACTAATTCCTTTGCGGGCTGGCATTTATGATGCTAAGTCATATTTAAATCATTTGAATAAGGAAATTACCAGATTTCTCACAACCCCAGGGCGCAAGGTACAACCACTTGCCGAGTCGAGTTTTGATGCTTGGATTAAACTTTATCGTCCAGATGCCAATAGTAACAATTCCCAAATGTCATACTATCTGAAAGGGGAAATGGTTTCTTTTTTGCTAGATTTGCTGATCAGAGCAAGACATGGCAATCAGCGATCGCTCGATGATGTGATGCGGCAAATGTGGCGGAAATTTGGTCAACCAGAAATTGGCTACACCCCGGAACAGTTACAAGAGGTAATTGAATCGGTGGCGGGTGTGGATTTGACTGATTTCTTTGAACTTTACGTTAATGGCACCGAGGAATTACCTTTTAATCATTACTTGGAACCTTTCGGCTTGCATTTAGTGGCGGAACGGGAAGAAGAACCTTACATGGGTATTAAGGCAAAAACTGAACACGGGCGCGAACTAATTAAATCTGTGGAAACAGGTTCACCTGCACAACTAGCGGGAATTGATGCAGGTGACGAGTTATTAGCCATTGAAGGAATCCGATTAACAGCTCATCAACTGAGCGATCGCCTTAAAGATTACCAACCAAAGGATACGATTGAAGTAACTGTTTTCCACCAAGATGAACTACGTACTTATTCTGTTACCTTAGAAGCCCCACGTCCTACTAAGTTTCAGATCCTACCATTACACAATCTTGATACTTCACAAAAAGAGAATGGCGCAGGGTGGTTAGGTGTACCGATTGCTAGTCTTCGTTAAAGGTAAACTACCTACACTGATTTATCGGTGTAGTGTAGGCTTCCCAACTCATTGGCAATGGTTACATCCTTAACCCTGTCCAGTTGTCCACGAAAATATAAACGATATAACTCACACGCAGGAGTACAGCGGTGGCCTTCAAGATGTACTAGACCCATACTCTGTAATTTATATGCTATGACTGGCTGTAATTTCAAATGATTGCTAGCAGTAATAATTTCATAGAAAGCAGTTGCCAATTCTGGCTGCCTTTGCAGCAGCAATATATACTGTCTTAAGTACTCGTGATAAATTCCCACGGTGGTTGGAGCTTGTTGTAGTAGTTGTTGTAGGTTGACTTCTAAACCTCCCTTACTCACAAGATGATACAAAGCCAATCTGATCAAATAAGGATGTCCCCCGACCATTGCCATTAATTTTTCAGTATTGCCATTATTTGCCCAATTTAACCCGTGACGTTGTGCGAGATCCTGCACTTGCTCTTTTGTAAAACTTGGCAACTTAATTAGCGAACCCAAATTGAATGGGGATTTTGTTGATTTGAGAGGAACTAGTATTTCCTGAGAATAAACTAATATCAGGCGGAGTTTTTGCCAAATTTCTAGCATTTTGGACTGTTCATACCAAGAGCGCATTAATGGCAAAAATTCCCCAGCAATCTCAGGATACTCAAACACCCAATCTATTTCGTTTAATATCAAAAGCAAAGGATTTTTAGCAGCAGATAGTAAATACTTTTGGAAATAGATAGAACAGCTAACTTTACTACCCATATCCTCATCCCAGTAATCATTGAGTTTTGGTTCTAGCTGTAACTCCCGACTGACATTAGCACACAACCAGCGTAAAAATTTATCCAAACTGCCAAAAACAGCTTGATCGGCTTGCTGAAAATCTAGACTGACAGTGCGAAAACCTTGATGTTGAGCGCGTGCTATTACTCTGAGAATCAGAGAACTTTTCCCCATTTTTTTCGGTGCTTGGATGCAAATGACACTTCCTGGTGTTGTTATTTCTGTGTAGACAAGTTCCTCAATTGGGGGGCGAGTAATGTAAAGTCTAGAGCTAAGGGATACGGGACTATTGGGAAATTCCAGAGATATGGCAGTAGCGGCGCGGTTAAACTCCTTAATTAACTGTTGATGGGTTTTGCTGAGACTGCGAGGTGACAATATTTGACGAAAGTTAGATTTATTAATGGGTTCTCGCCAAAAATCGCTTAACAATTGCCATAAATGAGCAGCAACTTTCCTCACACGCTCTCCTCCGTAGTGAGCTTCAAAGGCTATGGTTGTATAAGTTTTTCCCTCCCACGAAGAACGCAGTATCGTTTCTTGGAGTGTCGTCAAATTATTTATTTGGCTGGCTTTTAGTAGCAATACGACTTCATCTATAGTCATTGGTCATCGGCCTTAGTTCTGTGTGACATCTCCTCTGATTTTTCCACCTCAAATTTGAGGTTTTGAGGATTTTAATTGATGCAGCCTCCCAAATGTGAGTGCAGGCCTGTTTTTTTAGAAAAAGCTACAAAACTAGCTTGACAATTTTCTTTTTATCTGAAACATCCGAGATATGATAATTTTAGAATTTTTTAAAAAAAAATTCCCAAGTATTCTATGGGGATAAATAGTATTTTTAGATACTTATTATTAGATATGTTCAATTCAGACATTCATAAAATGTAGCTAATTTTTGTTCTATTTTAAGTTGGTGATAGGGATATAGGTTACACTCTTGTGTTTAACTTTTTCTATATTTAATTCAAGCTAAGTAATGGCTTGTTAGTATATTTTAAAATTTGCTTAAATCGGGAATATTATAGCTAAATTAACTGATTTTGAACCTATTTGCACTTTTTATCTTCAGGTGCTAACAGAGCGTAGAGAAAGAAGCCCATGATATCTTCTTTATCGTATCGGCCGCTATGGACATCAAAGAACCCGCTACCTACCAGATAGAAGCTCAAATTTCAGCGCTAAGAGAGTTAGAAATGAGTCAGCAGTCACCAACTGCTTTAAAAATGGCTTTGGCCGCCAGTGGTTTTGGTTGGTGGAATTGGAATTTAGTCACTAACCAAACCTATCATAACCCTGAGTGGAAGGGAATTTTAGGGTATAAAGTAGAAGAAGTTACCAGCAACTATCAATCCTTTGAGGAACTTGTACATCCACAAGATTTGTTGAGACTTCAACAGGTATTGCAAGATTATCTTGCAGGCTACATACCTAAGTTTGAAATTGAATTGAGAATGTTAACTAAATCCGGTCAGTGGAAGTGGATTTTTTCTAGTGGTCAAGTATTTCAATGGGATGAATTTGGCAAACCAACATGGATAACAGGAACCCACAGGGATATTACCCAGGAGAAAATGTTCCAGGAAAGTTTACAAAAGTACCAAAAGCAGGAAAAGCTGTTAAAAACTGTGCGAAAACACATAAATTCCTATTCACAACTGGATGTATTAGTGCCAAATATATTACAAGAAATGCGAGAGGTTTTGCAAATTGACCAGGCTTTAATTTACTCGATTCAACCTAACGGTAATGGGAAAGTAGTTTTTGAATCTTTGACCGTACCTTTAGCATCTTGGCAAGATATAGATATTCAAGTTTCCATACCTGAGAGGGATGTAGAAGCATATCAATCAAGCATCTGGGCGGAAACCAATACAATACCTAAATTATCTGGTCAAATTAATTTTCTCAATCAGTTGGAAGTAAACACAAGTTTAGTATTTCCTATTTTATTAAAGGAACAACATCATCAAAATCCACAATCTTCAAAAAATCAATTATGGGGACTGTTAATTGTCTATGACTGTTGTAATAACCGTCAGTGGCAAAAATGGGAAATAGATTCTGTTACATATATTAGTCAAGAAATAGCAATATCTATTCAGCAACAGCAACTCTGGGAACAAATCAAAGGTGAAATCACCAAAGCTGAGTTTGCTAAAGCACAAGTAAGAGATATCTCACGACAACTACAAATTACTCAAGGACAATTATTACAAAATGATAAAATGGCTAATCTCGGTCAAATCGTAGTAGAGATGGCTAACGAAATTTATAATCCTGTTAACTTTATTTATAGTAATCTTTATCCTGCTAGTCAGTATGCTGAACATTTAATTAAATTAATTGAACTATACCAATACTACTATCCAAAACCCCAATCAGGAATTACATTTCATTTGCAACAGTTCGACCTAAATCTGATTAAAACCGACTTTTTAAAATTGCTTTGGTCAATGGGATCTGGATCTGAACGCATTCAAGAGATTATTTTTGCCCTGCGGAATTTTTCTAGCCTTGATGATGGTGAAAAAATGAAAAAATCTAACTTACATGAAGGACTGGATAGTGTTCTGAGGATATTGCAGCATCGCTTGAAAGAAAAGCCAGATAGACCAGGGATTAAAGTAATTAAAGATTTTGGAAAAATACCTTTAATCGAGTGTTATAGTGGGGAGCTAAATCAGGTCTTCATGAATATTTTAAATAATGCCATTGATGCCTTAGAAGAAAGGATGAAACAAGAGTATGCCTTAATTCCTCAAATTTTGATTCGTACAGAAGTTGTAAGTAGTCATTTGTCATTAGTTAGGGGCAATGAAGCGCATACAGTTGAGCAACAACCCGGTAATAAGCAAAAGGTTGTGATTCATATCTATGACAATGGCAAAGGAATTCTTCCTCATATTAAAAGGCGGATATTTGAACCTTTTTTTACTACTAAATCACTGAGTAAAGCTAAGGGATTAGGACTATCAATTAGTCAAAAAATTATTGTGGAAAAACATCATGGCAAATTGAAATGTAACTCTCAATTAGGTCAAGGGACAGAGTTTATTATTGAAATGAATACAACAGTTCGACACTATTCTGATATGAGGAAACACGCTAGTTTTTAAGTTAGGCTTGCTAAATCAAAGTGAAAGTGCTTCAGACAAGTCAAGAGGCTGTTTGCTTCCATATAAAAAAGCGAGTGATCAGGTAAATCAAAATTCCAGAAGCCATTCCGGGTAATACTTCGTAAATAATGGCAGATAAATTGAGTCCTAGATTCCAAGTCATAGCCGTAGCAATACCAACAGCCATCATTAATATTGCCGTAAGTGTATTTACAGGTAATCGAAAAACACGTAGTATGAGCAATGGACCTAAAGCCGAAGCCAAGGCAGACCAAGAAAATGTAACTAATAGAAATACATTTTTATCTCCTACTAGGGCAATACTCAAAACGATGATTGTTATGGTTATAGTCCCTAGCTTTACTATTTTATAGGACTTAGCAAATTGAGGAAAAATATCTTGGGTTAGTGCCGCCGAACAACAAAGTATTTGAGAATCTGCGCTAGACATGGTAGCTGCAAACACTCCAGATAACATGATTCCTACAAAGACATCAGGTAACAATTCCTGTGCTAAATAAGGTAGTGCCAGTTCAGGATCTCCTGCTGAAATCAAGTCTGGTAAAAGAATTCGTGCTGTCAAACCTATACCAATGGCAGAAAAAGAATTAATGAGACCACAAGCTGTTTTGATGTTAAGCGCTCGGTTAACATTTTTTGGTGAATCGATGGCCATAGCCCGTACTAATATATGTGGTTGACCAACTACACCAAATCCAGCGACTATCCAACCAATTAAAAAGGGAAAAAAGCCTAAAGGGAGATTTTTAGGGCTTAAGTTAACTAGTTGTGGATCGATGAGGGCAAGTTTTGTGTAAAATTCTCCGATTCCACCACAGTTAGCAATTGCAATTGTTAATAGCAACAACAACGAAGCAATCATTACAATTCCTTGTGCCGCATCTGTCCAGATTTCAGCGCGGACACCTCCAGAAAAACAGTAAATAATGACGATGATAGCCCCCAATATAATTCCCAAATAGTAGTCCCATCCAAAGACCACACTCAGTGCTTTACTTCCCGCAACCAGTTGTGATGCAGCATAGGAAGTTAGGAAAGTGATAATAATGACAGATGAAATAATAGAAATCCAGCGAGCACCAGAAACATTTTGAGAGAGAAAAGCAGAGACCGTATCAGAAGAGGTTTCCTCAGAAACTTGTCTTAGCCTTTTGAAAAAAAATAACCAAGCTAAGTAATCTCCAATTGCCCAACCAATAACTAGCCAAATAGAAGAAATTCCTATTTTGTAAGCGAATCCAACCTGACCTAGAAACAACAAGCCACTTTGACCTGTAGACATGGCTGATAAGGCTGTCAGCCAAGGATTGACACCTCGGCTTGCTAGTATGTAATCAGCAGTTGTGTTTTGCTTGTAGGTTACAGAGTATATTCCCACAAAGATAATAAAACAAAGAAATCCGATAAAAGCAGCTGCGATCAACAGTTGATTAGACATAGAAAATTCAGTGAGTACGGAGTGGTTATTAGTTAAGATAAACAGCTACTTAATCTACGGAAAAAACATTGATGCGTGATGCAAAGCCATAACGCACATTCCACATTTTAAACCCAAAAGCGTTGAAAAATCCAGCGTAAAGTGGGGCTGTCAGTCGGTTTACCCAATTGATTCTTAATTGTGGATTTAGACTTCTTGAGTGCGGCTCTAATTTGACCTTTTGTGAATTGATATTAGCGAAAGATTTGGCAATTTGGCATGACAAATCTTTTGGTTGCAGTTTTAATAATATATCGACAGGGATAACGGGAAGGTGAAAACTGCAAGCAGTGTAGGGTCAAGCCTTGTTTTCAATACTCCCGCTCCCATGCCAGTTGTTGATTTTGTGCTGTGGAAAGACTATTAATGGGTGAACCAGTCTCTTCGCTGCACTAATCATCGCTTCACTACAACTGGCTAAAAATTCCACTATTAAGCGGATTTGTTTGGGTTCAAGGTTGTGAAAAACAACATCATGAAGCTCTGGTTTTGTTTGGTTGTGTTGGGTTTCGTTCCTCAACCCAACTTAACTGATAGTTATTTTTTCAGGTAATCAATATCACTCTTTATTCTGCGGGGGTTGATTCGTCTACAGGACGAATAATGGCTGGGGCTGGTGTGACTTCTGGCTCGAAAATTCCTTCTAATGCTTGTTCTAGGGTTGGAGCCATGACAATGCGGTTTTCAAAAGCTACTATTACGCGCACTAATGTTGGTAGTCTGTTTTGAGTGGCTTCTAAATATATTGGCTCGACGTATAATAAGGATTGCTCAATGGGGATAATTAATAAATTACCCTGAACTGCTCTTGAGCCTTGACGATTCCACAAGGAAATTTGCTGAGAAATCACTGGGTCTTGGTTAATTCGGGCTTCAATTTGCTCTGGCCCGTAAACTAACCGTTCTTTGGGAAAGACATACAGTAATAATTTACCGTAATTTTCACCGTCAGATCGGGCTGCTAACCAAGCGATTAAGTTAGAGCGTTGTCTGGGTGTGTAGGGCAATAACAGGATAAATTCTTCAAAGGGGACTGTGGGGAGGCTGGTAATTAAATAGTATGGGTCTACTGGACGAGCTTCGTTACCGTAGATTTCGGTGGGTATTTGCCACTGGTCTTCCCGATTATAAAAAACCTGGGGGTCTGTCATGTGGTAGGTCATCAATCGCTCGGATTGAATTTTGAACAAGTCCACCGGATAGCGGATATGTTTAAGTAGGGTAGGTGGTAGGTCGCTGAGGGGTTTAAAGGTGTTGGGAAATATTTTTGCCCAGGTGGTAATGATGGGGTCCCTAGGATCGGCTATGTAAAAGTTAACTGTGCCGTGGTAGGCATCAACTACCACTTTTACTGAGTTACGGATGTAGTTGATATCTTCGCTAGTTGTGTCGGAGTAAGGATAGCGATCGCTTGTGGTGTAAGCATCCATAATCCAGAAAAGATAGTTTCCATTACTTTTGAAATCGCCACTACCATTCTCAGGTTGAGCATCTGTGGCGACTATATAAGGGTCACTATCAAATTGTAAAAAAGGTGCGATGGCTCGAACGCGTTGCTTGATATTGCGCCGGAATAATACCTTGGTGTCTGGTAAAAAGTCCTGTGTGAATAACATCTGCCAATCTTTCAAATACATGGCAAATAATAACCGTCGCCAAGGGGAACCAATGCCAATGCCACCTGATCCATCATAAGCGTTGTAAAAGTTATCACTACCACTGGGAAAGTCTAATTCTCTTACTCTTGTACCAGTCATGACGTGAGTATTAGTAATTTCACCAAAATAAATCCGGGGTTGCCCAATGGGAATGCTGTTACGAATGGCTTCACTGGATGTGGTCAGGGCGCTTTCGCCAGTGCCAGCAATATCTTTGATAAAATATTCTGGTAGTCCACCAGGTCCCACGGTGTTCACGGGACTCATGGTGAAACCAAAACCGTGAGTGTAAATTAAATGGCGGTTAACCCAAGTTTGAGCTTGTTGGGGCACAGCAGTATAATCTAGCTCTCGTGCGGCAATTAATACCTGGCGTTTTTCTGTGGCTTGGTTTTCCTCTTGGTTGGTTGGTGAAGGCTTTCCTGGTGCTGCGGGTCTTTCTCCGGGTGCTTCTCGGAATAAAGTGTAGCGGTCAATGTCGGCATCGGGGAAGCGATAGTAGAGTCGAATTTGTTGCAGCTGTCGGTTGGTTTCTAGAAGTGGTTGTTGATCCCAAAGGCGAATATTACGAATGGTCAAATCATTTTCTTCGATATCAGCTTGTGTCAAATCCCCCGTGGGGTTGAAGGTTTCGGCATCAATTGCGTCTAGATCAAATGCTTGTCGAGTTAAGGCGATGGTGCGCTGAATGTAGGGTTGCTCTCGTTGTAATTCGTTAGGCTGAACAACTAAATATTGCACTACGGTGGGCAAGATGAAATCCGCTGCTATAACTACTAATAGATACAGCCCTAACCCATAAAGTACAAATTGGCGATACCAAGACTGGGGTTTCCAGGCAAGTGTTCGCCATAGCAAGTAAAGGCCTATCCCTAAAGCTAATACAGACAAGATGGTGTAAGCTGGCAAGACGGCAGTAACATCTGTGTAACTAGCGCCGTACGTTATCCCCCGTTGAGAATAAACTAGTTCATAACGACTCAGCCAATAACTCAGGGCAACTACCAGCATTAATAAACCACCCAAACCGTATAAATGACGCTGTTGCTGGGAGGAAAACCCAGGAAAAATTCCTTGACTGATACTATTTGCTGAAAGAAGATAGGTTAGGGCTACGGAGATGAAGCTATATAAAAATAATCCCACAGCCCATAGTTCCAGAAGTTCCCAAAATGGTAGGGAAAAGATATAAAAGCTAATATCTTGAGCAAATAAAGGTTCGGAGGCTTTAAAGGAGGTGGGCTGGAAATATTGCAGTACTCTTGCCCAGTTATGAGACAGCACCCAGGCAAATAGGAGACTGAAGCTAACGGCGATGGCTTGTAATAAGGTTTGGGGATAGATAAGAATAAGAATCGTTACTCCGGCAATTAAGCCGACATACCAAACCTGGGCAAAAATTTGCGCGCTTATCAGCTGCAAAATTCTCTCTGGTCGGAATAGAGGTGGAACAGGTGCAATACCCCTGGTAACGGGAGAATGCCAATAAGTAGCAGCTATTTCACTATAGTGAATGAGCATTAATCCAACTAACAGGCTTAACACCAACACTATGGGAAGTAACCAAGGTAATCTTAATGGTTTAGTGCGAGATATGGTGCGTATTTCATCGCGTTGGGTATTGTGAGGACTGAGAAAGTTTTGTAGTTCCCTGTTCAGTCCTGCTTCCTCACGCTGGATTTCCTTAATTTTCAGAAAGTCTGGATATTTTAGCTGTCGAGCTAGGCGGAGATTTCCTAATAAATAGACAGCAGTTACAGCGGCTACAAGTATCCACAAAGCAGTCATGGTTACTAACCTGAGAAAAAATACTTGTAAGTAGCCGACATTCTGAAACCAGAAAACTTCTGCCCCCAGACGAGAAACTAAATCTAGGATTAGCCAAAGTCCTAGAAATATGATTAATAATCTAAAGCACCATTTCCATTTGCTGTTCACTGTTCACTGTTCACTGTTGACTGGTAATTAGAAATGAGGAGTTACTCTGCTGGATCAATACGATTGACAAACAAAGCCAGGGGAATCATGGGTAAGGCAGGAATTAAACAAGTCAGCCATTGATTGACATGCAATGGAGCAGTTTTAAATAAAGTATTCATTACAGTCCATTGGCTGAAGATAATTTGTAATACTACTGTGGAGAGTATACCAAAAGCCATTGATCTGCTATCACTGAGCTTAGCTTTCTTACCTCTGAGTTTTTGGATTATGGCATTTCCTAAATGGCTGATGCTCAATAAATATACAATTCGTGCAGATACTAATGCTTGAATTGCCATTGTTCGGGCTAGATTAATGTTGCTGGTATCTTGATACACCCATTGAAAAATACCAAAAATTAGAATCCAGTTAAATATGGAAACTGCGGCAATCCGCTGGAATAGTTTGGCTGGAAGTAGGGGTTCCCGTGGGTTGCGGGGCTTGGGTTTCATTACCTGTTCAGATTTCGGTTCAAATGCCAAGGGTATAGTCATGGTTACAGAGTTTACCATGTTTAACCACAGTACTTGCAGCGATAAAATTGGTAAGGGTGCAGCGATTAGGGCACTAATGAGAATAGTCATTGATTCGCCACCGTTAACAGGTAAGATAAAGGCGATGGCTTTTCGCAAGTTTTGATAGACTGTCCGCCCTTCCTCTACTGCAGCTTCAATGGAAGCAAAGTTGTCGTCAGTCAGTAGCATATCGCAGGCTTCTCTGGCTACATCTGTGCCGGAGCCTCCCATGGCTATACCAATATCAGCTTGTCTCAGTGCTGGCGCATCATTAACACCATCTCCAGTCATGGCGACAATTTCGCCTTGGGATTGCAATGCTTCGACTAATTGTAATTTTTGTTCTGGGGCAACTCTAGCAAACACTACACCATTTTCTACGACTTGTGTCAGTTCAGCATGGTTCATTTTGCTGAGTTGTTTGCCTTCAAAGGCTTGTACCTGACCATTTTTTTCTAAACCAATACGTTCAGCGATCGCTTTAGCTGTGGCAATGTGGTCACCAGTAATCATTTTAACTTGAATGCCAGCAGTTTTACATGTACGCACCGCAGCAATTACTTCTGGTCGAGGAGGGTCAATCATTCCTTGTAATCCTAAGAAAATCAGCCCGGTGGCAATATCCTGGTGATCTACTGAATTTTGGTGATCTGGTACAATTTTTTTACCCAAAGTCAGTACGCGCATTCCCTGTGTAGCTAAAGCTTCTACTTGGTGTTCTATGAATTCACGGTTGATTGGTTCTGGTTGTCCTTTGGCATTGAGCATTTGTTGACAACGGCTGGTAATTGCTTCTACAGAGCCTTTGACGTAAATAGTTCTGGCTCCTGTGGTTGCTTCACCCAAGCTATCACCAGTTTGTTCTATGGATTGATGGCTATCATGTAGTGTGGCCATATACTGAAGCTGAGATTCAAAGGGAATGGCATCTCTTCTGGGAATTAACTCTTTGATGTGAGAATGATTCCACCCTGCCTTTTGGGCAACTGCAATTAAAGCACCTTCAGTAGGATCACCAACTACAACCCAATTACCATTTTTTTGTTCTAAACAAGAGTCAGTGCAGAGTAGCCCAGCAAGTAAACAAGCTTTGAGGGTTGGGAAACTTCCCGTTTCTAGGTTTACAACTTCTTGTGCCAGTAAAATTCGTCCTTCTGGGTTATAACCTGTGCCTGTGACTTGGAAGTTCTGTCCCCCGGCATAAATTTCCTGCACTGTCATTTGGTTTTCTGTAAGTGTGCCGGTTTTGTCAGAACAAATAACTGTAGCTCCGCCCAAAGTTTCCACTGCTGGTAACTTGCGAATGATAGCGTGACGGTGTGCCATTCGATGTACTCCCATGGCCATTGTGATGGTTACTACCGCTGGTAATCCTTCGGGAATTGCACTCACTGCTAAAGCTACAGCGGCTTCAAACATTGCTGGCCAAGATTGTCCTTGCCCTAAGCCTAGGGCAAAAGTCATGGTTGCCAGTCCTAGAATTATGTAAAGTAACTGATGACTAAATTTGTGGAATTTGCGAGTTAGCGGTGTGCTTAGGTTTGTCTGCTGTTGCAAGGATTGGGATATGCGGCCAATTTCTGTAGTATTAGCCGTGGAGACTACAATACCTGTTCCTTGCCCAAAGGTGACAAAGCTACCTGCATAAGCCATGTTTACTCGTTCTGCTAAGGGAGTATCTGGTGCTACAGTTGTAGGAGATTTTTCCACGGGTACAGATTCCCCGGTTAAAGCTGATTCATCTACCTGTAAGTTGCGTGTATTGAGCAGGCGCACATCAGCAGGAACTTTATCACCAGAAGCAAACAGCACTATATCCCCAGGTACTAATTCTGACGAAGGAATGCGTGATTTTTGTCCGTTACGGATGATTGTAGCTTCTGTAGTCACGGATTGAGCTAGGGAGGCGATGGCGCTTTCAGCTTTTGATTCCTGGACAAAGCCGATGATGGCATTAATTAGTGTTACAGCCCAAATTACTGCTGCATTTGTCCATTGACCCAACAGGGCTTTAATGAAACCAGCCACCAGCAGAATGTAGAGGAGAGCTTGATTAAATTGCGATATAAATCTTAACCAAGCAGGTTTTCCTTGTTTCCCCTTTAGTTGATTCTTGCCAAATTTTTCTAATCGATGGTTAACTTCTCTTGTGGTTAAGCCTTTTTTTGTGTCGCTATTGAGGATTTCGGCAGCTTGTTGTGCTGGTAGTGCGTAATACTCAAGTCCTTGTTGGCCTCCCATTTTGCTTGCAGACATAAAATTTTCTGAAATACTAAAATTGTAAAAGCCTGGTAATTGTTAAAAAATTGGAGCTGCCAAGGGCAAGACGGCATCACGCTATTCTGACACACTGGCAGTAATGTGATTTTAATAATTCCTCAACAACTTCTTAGGGCAAGATTTCTGTATATGGTATTATTTTCGCAGTGGACTTTCTTCTCCCCTGGGGGATAGCCTTTTCTTTGCTGTTGGCTGTTCAGCGTTGATTTTTCCCTACTCCCTCTGGGAACAGAGTTTCAGAAATTGCTGTGGAATGTCTGCACTTTCTCCCCAGTGTAAATGAATATAAGAAGCATAAAGATTTTTGGATAAACCCCATCCTTCAGTTCCCAAGTTATCGTCACAATCGTAACGATAACTCGTAAATAAGGGTTGATGAGGATGAGTGGTTAAAGAGGAACGATGAAATTCATGCCCGTAAACGTTTGTACCTGCGGATACTAATAGATTATCTTGCAAAGGAACTGCGCGACGATAACCTAAAGTTAAATTTCTACCCATAACAGCAGATGTGGGTAACACTCCCACCATAGGCCAAGATTTAGTTTCAAAATCAATAATTTGCTCACACAAGTACATTAAACCGCCACATTCGGCAATTGTGGGCATTCCTTGCAGAATTGCGGTTTTCACTTTATGAAGGATAGTAGTATTTGCTGCCAGTGGTTTGGCAAAAATTTCTGGGAAACCGCCGCCAAAATACATTCCTTGGACACCTTGGGGTAGTTCAGTGTCTACTAAAGGACTCCAAAATACTAACTCTGCACCTAAGTTTTGTAGTAAGTCGAGATTGTCTTGATAGTAGAAGTTAAAAGCGCGATCGCGTGCAACGGCAATTTTGACTGGATATGTAGAATAATTACTGAATATATCTACCTTGTTACTTTTGGTTTTATTTTCTAACAGTGGTAACAGCTTCTCCCAATCAAAACAAGTGTCTCCTAAATCAGCAAGATGACTAATAACAGCATCCAATTCTGGGAGTTCTGCGGTGGGTATTAAACCGAGGTGGCGATCGGGGATTGTAATACTATCTTGACGCCGGAGGACACCGAGAACAGGTAATTGCAATGCTGCTAAAGAATCTTGGAGTAGGCATAAATGGCGATGGCTTCCCACCCTATTTAAAACTACTCCAGCAATTTTAATTCTAGAATCAAAGGAACAATAACCGTGAGCGATCGCTGCTACAGAACCAGACAAGCGACTGCAATCAATTACTAACACCACAGGTAAATTTAACAGCCGTGCAAGGTGTGCGGTACTAGCAAAATCGGTGCTAATTAGACATTCATTTTGATTGTGAATTGCTTTTACGCCATCGAATAACCCCATTACTCCCTCAACGAGGGAATATTCACTTGCTTGGCTATGATGAGCGAAACATTTTTGAACGTAAGCTTCAGAAGTCAGTACGGGATCTAAATTCCGACAAGGACGGCCAGTTACGTATGAGTGAAACATAGGGTCAATATAATCTGGGCCGACTTTAAAAGATTGTGTTGCTACACCACGACGGCGTAAAGATGCTAAAAGGGTGAGCGTAACTGTTGTTTTGCCCACCCCACTACGTTCTCCGGCAATGACTAAAGCCATAGAATTGAGATAATTGGTAATTGGGCAGCATTGTTAATTATCACATTGCTCATAGTCAATGAAGTAGTTCGACTTAAAAAAACAGGTGGAGGATTTATATTTTTGTGATCTTATTTTTAATAAGATTTATCTACTTACAAACAAAAAAGGGATGACCTGAGCATCCCTGTTGACTGTTAACTGTTGCCTGCTCCCCATTCCCTGTTCCTTCTTCCTTTAGAAATATGTCTTACGGAAAAATGAAGAATCCCCACACCTAAAGGCGTGGGGAGTGTGAATTCTAGGTAAGTTGTGTGCAAAGGAAAAATCCCTTAATCTAAAATTGGCGCGGTTAATTACGTAACTTGAGAGTCTGCGCTATAAATTCTAGACTTTCTTCAAAAAGTAACTCCCGACCCCAACGTTGCACTTGCTGACTCAGCAAAACTTCAGCTTTTTGCTCTGAAAGTGAACCCAGCTGTTGAAACAGACCAGCAGCTTGAGCGCCGCCGTGTGTTTCCATTCGCATACAACCGCCGGTTTCTGAGCATATTATCGTACCACAGTTTGCTTGGGGATTTGTAGAACTCAGGCGTAAGGCAATCAAATCACCCAGAACTTCACCCACGTCGGCTACGGGGACCCCGGCTAACTCAGCTTCCACTTGTCGTTGGTCTTGAGAAACAAAGCTTATTTGAGTGATTTCATAATCACCGATTTCCTTTTTATAGGAAACTGGCGACCATTGTAATCGACTGGCCAGCCAACCCAAGAATAGCAAAGCTTGGGCGGGATTACCTTTTTCATAGTCAATGTTCACACGGTCAACTTCTTTGAGAGCAGCGCGACGATGGGGTGAGTCGTAAGCTTGAGCCGTCAATTCCTGCCATGCTGATAACCGTCGCCAGTTCAAATCAGCAAGGGGGATGCCATTTTGTACCAAATCTTGGAGACTAAGTAAATCATTTTCTGGCTCGTTAAAGTTGCACGAGTCAACAATCACATTATTGCAAACTGCCGCCAGTCGCTTGAATAGATTGTTATTAGGGTCTGGTGTGGCTTTCCACCACAGGAACTTTGGTAAGCCACCAATTAACAGTGCAGGAATCATACCTCCCACCCGTTCCAAAGCAGCTGCGGTTCCACTCAAAGTAATGTATTCACAACAAATGAGTGTACTTGAAGATTGCTTTTGAATTGGGCAATAGGCAGAAACTTGGGCTTTTACGCCTTCATCTTCGCCAGCGATGGGAAACAAGGCAATAATCCGACAAGGATTACGCAGGGCAATTTCATCTGCAATTGTGGGATTTGTGGGACTGAAGTTATAAGCAACACTGTCTCCTGTTGCCATATTGCCTTGACGCTTTGCAAATTCTTCGCGCAAAACAGCAAGTGTTTCTGGTGTAGCTGTACCAGTTTCTGGTAAGCCATATTTAACTTGTACTTGTCGTAGCGCAGCGGCCATTTGTGGTCCGAGAATGCCATCAATGGGGCCCTTATAAAAGCCTAAACCAGCCAACAGATACTGAGTTTCTTCTGGTTCGTAAACCACTAAAGTAAATGTTGTGGCTCTGGTAGCAGCGGGAAGTCCACCTTCCTCACCTGTGATACCGTAACTTTGCCAAATTTGATTCAGTTCCGATTCTATTTCGTTGAGGGAAATATCCTTTGGAGCTTGAAGTGAAAAGATTGTAGGAGCTTGGGAAATCATAGTAGTTTAGTCATTGTTCATTGGTCATTGGTCAGAAGTCCACTCTTTTACAGTCTGCGCCAGCGACGACCATCTTGGTTAATTAACAGTTCCGCTTCTGCCGGTTCCCAAGTACCTGCTTCATACCGAGGAATGGAAGCTGGATCTGTGGGTGCGTCCCAAACGGAAAGAGCTGGGGTGACTACTTGCCAAGCTGCTTCAACTTCGTCAGCCCGTGTAAATAATGTTTGATCACCCATCATACAATCGAGAAACAGGCGATCATAGGCATCGGAAGTTGCTTGAATGCCAAAGGAACCATAACTGAAGTCCATATCAACAGAACGGGTGCGGAATTCTGCCCCTGGCATTTTCACATCAAAGCGCAAAGAAATTCCTTCATTTGGCTGAATCCGCATTGCCAAAATGTTGGCATTTCTCTGTTGCGCAGCAGATTGAAACATCCGAGAGGGAACATCGCGAAAGTGAATGGAAATCTCACTGACTTTTTTCGGCATCCGCTTACCTGTACGGAGGTAAAAAGGAACACCCTGCCAGCGCCAGTTGTCAACTACAAACTTCATAGCTACATAGGTGGGTGTGATGGAATGGGGGTCAACTCCGGCTTCTTGGTGATAGCCTGGCACTTGTTGACCTTTCATCCAACCAGCGCTGTATTGACCGCGCACTGCTGAACGTGACAGGTTGGGAATATCAGCTAAACGGGTAGCTTGAAGTACTTTAACTTTTTCTGTACGGATGCTATCGGCATCCATTGAGTTAGGTGCTTCCATTGCTGTCAAGCAGTAAAGTTGCATGAGGTGATTTTGTAACATATCCCTCAGTGCGCCGGCTTTTTCATAGTAGCCAGCCCGGTCTTCCACGCCCACGGTTTCTGCTACAGTAATTTGCACGTGGTCAACAAATTGACGATTCCACAATGGCTCAAAAATCGCATTGGCAAAGCGGAATACTAGCAAATTTTGAACTGTTTCTTTGCCTAGGTAGTGGTCAATGCGGTAGACTTGATTTTCTTTGCAATATTTTTGCACTATTTGGTTAAGACTTTGAGCTGATGCCAAGTCACGACCAAAGGGTTTTTCAATTACAAGACGATGTTTGTAGGGGTCGTCTAGCATTCCTGCTCCCCCCAGTTGTCTGATTGCTTCAGGAAAGAAGTTAGGAGCTACCGAGAGGTAGAACATCCGGTTTCCCCGTGTACCGCGTTGCTCGTCTAATTCCCTTAAGAAGGTTTTCAGTTTTCGGTAGCTTTCTGGTTTGTCTATGTCTCCAGGACAGTAGAACAAACCTTGACAAAAGTCTTGCCAGAGTTCACTTAAAGGAACATTAGCATGAGCTTCTTCCATGCCTTTTTGCATTTGCTCGCGGAAATACTCGTGGCTCCAGTCTCGACGTGCTACGCCAACAATTGTTGTTTCTGGAGGTATGCGCCCTTCTCGCCGCAATTTGTACAGTGCTGGCACTAATTTACGCCAGGTAAGGTCGCCAGAAGCGCCAAAGATAACTATAATTTGGGGTTCGGGCATCCCCTGCTGTTGGAGGCCAACTCGCAAGGGGTTTTCTAGCAAACTAACCATATGTGTTTTCAGTGGGGTGTTGAGTGGTGTGTTGATGAAACGCTTGGGAATTACATCTAAAAGAGTTGTGTGTTGTTGGCGTTGGTGTCTTTCCAGGAGAAGTCCTATACTGGTGACAATAACTTGACTTTGTTTTCTAAAGAGTTCATCAAGGACTGGTAGGGCTTGATGAATTTATCAATGCCTTCAACTAACAATTCTTCCATGACAATATTAAGATTAATATCAATGTCTGGGTCTTTGAGGCTTTCGATGAGTTGATAAGCTTGATCAATGCCTGTTTCTAGGCGACTCGCCACGTTGCAATGATGGGCACAAGCGGCTATTGTTTCTGGTGTTAAGGTGTTAACGGTGTCGGGGCCGATTAATTCGTCAACATACATCACGTCGGTGTATTTTGGGTCTTTGGTACTGGTACTAGCCCAAAGTAACCGTTGTACTTTCGCTCCTTTTGCTGCTAAGGCTTGCCATCTCTGGCTGTGAACAATTTTTTTGTATTCCTGGTAGGCAATCTTGGCGTTGGCGATGGCTACTTTACCTCTGACGGCTTGGAGTTTTGCTTCGTGGGCAATATCATCAACACCGCGCTTCAATTTGGCTTCTATTTTGGTGTCAACATTTGTATCGATGCGACTGAGAAAGAAGCTGGCGACGGATGCTATTTTACTTATGTCCTGGCCTTGTGCTGATCGTTTTTCTAAGCCACTTATATAAGCTTCTGCGGCTTTATTATAGCTATCTACTGAAAACAATAGCGTGATATTTATGTTGATTCCTTCAGATATGGCTTGTTTGACTGCGGGTAAGCCAGCTGCTGTACCTGGAATTTTCACCATTAAGTTTTCCCGCCCAATTTCTTGGAAATACCGCCTAGCTTCAGCTACTGATGCTTCAGTATTATGGGCAATGGTGGGTGGTACTTCTATGCTAACGTAACCATCAAGTCCATGGGATGATTCATATATGGGACGCAGGATATCACAGGCGTTGCGAATATCTGCAAAAACCAGGGATTCGTAAATTTTGTATGTGGGTAATCCAGTGCGAATTCCTGCTTGGATATCGTCATCATACATCGCATTGTTAGCGATCGCTTTTTCAAAGATAGCTGGATTGGAGGTAATTCCAGAAATGCTCTGATTTTCTACTAGGTTTTTCAGTTCACCTGATTGAATAATTCCACGGTTTAAATTATCCATCCAGATGCTTTGACCATATTGTTGAATTTCGAGTAAATGATTGGTTGTCATGGCTCTAGTTTTACTCCTGTTAATCATTTGTCACTATTCACAGTACTCCCTACTCCCTGTTCACTGTTCTCTAATTGGCTAAGTGAAGGAACATAAAACAGACGAAACGTTCATGCTTTCTTTTGAATTGTGGCGTTGCCAATCACTTATTACATCGACCAGCTGAGGTAATTTTTAATTTATCACTAGGGCTATTTCTCGTCACGCCAAGTGGAGGTGCAAAGTCGGCATAAGCCTTTACTGATAAGGCTTTGCTGTCTCAATAAATGGTTAAAGTTAAGATGGTACTTAAGTGCTTCTTGGATTCCAGATGTTCTCGAATAACATAGCTATAATTAACTTTTAATTACTGGTATCACTTCGTTGCAATCGGTGGAATGGCGGTAGATGTCACTACCTTTTGTAGTCAATTAAAGGCGCATTTATTATAGGGTATGCTGTTTGAAGATTTTTGATTTTTGAGTTTTCTGTGGGTTCTTTAGTGTCCGTTTTGAGTAAAAGATTCCACTTTTGCTACGTCTTCTTTACTACCAATGATTAAGGGTGTGCGTTGATGTAGTTTCTTGGGTACTACTTCCAATATATCTACTAGACCAGTGGTGGCGCGACCACCTGCTTGTTCAATGACAAAGGCTAAGGGAGCAGATTCATAAAGCAAGCGCAGTTTACCTTCTGGTTTCTGAATTGTGCCGGGATACAGAAATACGCCGCCTTGAATTAGAATTCGATGGATGTCACTGACCATTGCACCGCTATAACGAGCTGTATAACCTTCGGTGCGGTGGACGTAGCGGATATACTCCCGCATGGATTCTTCCCACTGCCAAAAGTTCCCTTCGTTAACACTATAAACCGAACCGCGTTTGGGAATACGGATATTTTCTTCTGAGAGGATAAATTCGCCTAAACTGGGGTCAAGGGTAAATGAATGAACGCCATTACCTATGGTATAAACCAGCATTGCGCTGGGCCCGTAGAGTATATATCCTGCGGCAATTTGCTCGCGTCCGTTGGTTAAGAGGTCAGATGCTTTTTGGTCTTGATTGTCTCCTTTTTGTTTACGAATTGAGAAGATGGAGCCTAGGCTGAGATTAGTATCGGTGTTGGATGAGCCATCAATTGGGTCATATAGTAAGGTATAGCGACCACTGGGGCAGTTTTCTGGGATGTAGTAGGGTTCTTCCATTTCTTCGGAAGCTAGGCGACAGACTAAACCGCTTTGCTTAAACACTGAGATAAATACATCGTTGGCGTAGATATCCATGTTTTTTACGGATTCTCCTTGCACGTTGATGTCTCCTGAAAATCCTAAAACACCTTCCATTAAACCAGCGCGGCTGAGGCGGCGGGCTATTAGTTTGCCTGCTAATGCGATGCGATTCATCAGCGCACTTAAATCCTGTGCTTCTCCTCCAAAACTGTGCATTTGCTGGAGTACGTGACGTGATAAGGTTGTACAGTCACGATCTAAGCTTTTCTTCGTTGCATCATTCACGGATAAATCTAGAGATCCTGAGGCTTGAGTCATTTTTGTTACTCCCTAGCATTTTGCGTATGGGTGAGTTGTATCAGTGGCAATTTTTGGTTGCTGCCTCTATCTTAGAAAGGTATTTTAATAACTTAAATATGATTTTAGATAAACTAAAGAATTGAAATTCCGGGGTGGCTTTTCCAATAATTACCAGGGCGGGAGGATTTGCAGAGATTTTTCCATCACCTTTGTAGGCATGGTTGATGAATTCTGACTAGATTTTCGCTTAGATACTACTAATGTAGTATAGCTATGACAAGTAGAACCATCACTAGTAAGTAATTTGGTGTTTTCAGTATTTTTTTAACTACTCAAAATTTAGATGTAAGCATTGAGACAGTACATCAAGTTGCAGATAATCTGGCTTCAGTACGTTGACAGTTTTCTGATAGAAATGCCCGGCTAGCTGGGAAATTTGCTGACTATTCAGGACCAGCCGGGCGCGGACTTATTTTTTCTAGTTAATTTACGCAAACTAATTTTGCCTAACTAGAAAACAATCTGGTAAGATAGAAAATCTCGTTTATTAAAAATCTTGTTTTTTACTCCAACCCCCTCCTCGCCGATTATCTTCCCTGGGTTTAGCCTTATTAACTCTGAGTTGACGGCCCATCCATTCTGCGCCATCTAACTCAGTAATAGCCGCGTCTTCTTGGGCATCTTCATTCATTTCAACAAATGCAAAGCCACGCACTCGTCCTGTTTCGCGGTCAGTAGGTAGAACTACTCTTTTGACTTCGCCATAGTCTGCAAATACATTTTTTAAGTCTTCTTCAGTAGCGCGGTAAGAGAGGTTTCCAACGTAAATAGTCATGTGGGTCAAGTAATTTTCAACAGAAAGCGATTAGTTCAGCTGGGGAAACAGATGTAAACAAACTGCAAATACTGCATAGTCCGCTCTGACTCACCGATGGCGAATGTTGTAGGACAGCGATCATCATGCTGGCTTTTGCTTCAACTAAAGATGCCAAGGGGCTGAACTTAGGCATACGCTCACATAATAACCGATTGTGACATTTTTCAAAGTATGACATTTAACAAAGTCAAATAATATAAAATTAAAAGTTCTTATATGTTTTCTATTGTCAATGTTTTTGTGGTAGGATAAAGCTATTTTAAGTTTTATTTTTCCTTAAATAAACATACTGTTAGGGCAGGCAAAACACCCACCCTACAAGAGTTTTGTTAACCCTAAATCCTGGGTTAGTCAGTTTCCGAATTCGCTGCAATTTTAATCAATGGCAATTTGCTGAGGCTTTTTAGCTTTGCCATTATGTGCTTCATTGCTTGAGGTAGCATGCTCGGTGGAGCTAATATGTTGATCTAGCCAGCTTTTTACGGGGTCATCCTTGAGGTTGAGTCGTAGTAAACCAGAGAAAAATCCCCCCATAAATGAAACTGGGTGCTTGGTTAATTGTTGAAATATTGGTGACAATTCATCAATAAACATTTTTTAGAGTCTCCTATTGTTTTAATTGATCCTAACTTGGAAACTTAAAAACGGGACGAATCGGGCCTGTATAAAAAAATAGGGAGAAAGAACTGAGTAAAATTCACTTCTTCCTCTCCCTGATGTATTTAGACTTTACGACATTGGTGCTTGGTCGGGAAACATACACTTATCAGAGTCACAACCACTAGGTCCAGCTTCTGTTAACTCACCAGAATCATAGCGGCTTAAAGCTGCACAAAAATCATCTGTTTTGCGTCGCGTTTTCACTTCTAGATTTAAACGCTGATATGTGAGTTTGTCGATTGGCTCAAATGGTAGTCGGGGGAACGATTGCAAATCGTCAAATCGGGCTAACAATGCTGCTGAAATATAACCCTGATCGTTTTGGATACTATCATAAATCCCCTGTGCGAGGGTTTCAATTTCTTCAGAGCGCAACTCCAGTGTTGCTGATGTGTTGTGAGTGACATACCAACGCTGAACCTGGAGGACGAAATCAAATTGAGCGGAGACCGAAAATTGAGAGACATCAATTTCATCGGCTCCTGGTAAATCAGCCCAAGATACTGCAACAGGTATTTCTACTAGCCATTCACTAACGCGGGGATCGAAAGGATCGTTTAATAAATTACCCTGTTCGTCTTTGTCCGATTGGGAGGGGATGACACTGTAACCGTAGTCAATGCAGGCCAGAGCCACTGGGTCATTTTTGCCGAAAGTGATGCGGCGAATAAATCTTTGCGCCTTGGGGGGATGCCAGCCTGAACTAGCACCTGTTAATAACGATTTAGTGCCACTGGGTTGGACTGTGGTACAGCGGTTAGGACGTTTGAGATGATGGCGATCGCAATAATCCCACACAACTCGATGTACAGTATCTTTCCAGAAGGTTAAATATTTCTTTTCCTGCTCCTTAAAGGCTAATCCTTGGGGAGTTGCGGGTCTTCCTTCTGCCCACCAACTCAGCCAATCTACACCAAAAGCATGAACAAAGAAATCAAATAAACCTGTGAAGGAAACCCCAACAATGGGATCTAATTCCCGGCTTTGTTGGTAGCGGGGTTCTAAAAATTTATGATTTAACAGTGCAGCTACAGATAACGCGCCGGCGGTGAAGGCCTCTTCTTGTTCTTTATAGTTATGTGGATCAATTTGGTTTAAGTGAATCTCTGACAAATTACAGTGGAAGTTGCTACCTATGATTTCACCACAGGGATTGAGACCGTATCTAGCCAAACGATGCTCTATTTCTTGAGCATTAATATTTGGGTCGAGTTTTTGTATCCATTCTTGGGCTTTTCCTTGCTCATATGCTTGCAAAAACTCTTTTTTTAGTTCTGGTGTATTTACTAGATCACAATTAGCTCTAGCAACGGCTTCACCAGCCCATTGAATAGCACCTTCGCCGCTGTAATATTGTTTGCGAACAGCTTCTACACATTCTTCTAATGTGGGCTTGCGGTGAAATACTCTGGTATGGTTAGCCATCCGTAAAGCATCCCGTTCTGGATCAATGCGCCAGTTGCCATTTTCATCCTGTTGCCAGAGATTATCTTTGGCGGTGGATCCCAATTTATCCTCAGCTTGGAATTGACGCATCCCGGCACTTCTTCTAATATTGCCTGCAACAATTGTTACGGCCGCTTCATCAATTAATAAACAGCACTCCACTGAATTTAATTGTCGGCCGGTAGCTTCATTGAGAATGGAGGCACAACGTTGATAAAGTACTGGTAGTTTCACAGGATTAGCGACACCTCCAAAGCCTTTGAGAGTTTCCCCGGATTGACGAACATCGCTGAGATCAACAACTACTTCCACTTCTGTGGAGAATCGTTCATCTGTAGAGAGTTCCAACAGAGTTTTATAGGATTCTACCCAACCTTCACGGCTATCTCCTACGTAAATAGTGACGCTGTTACCTTCAATGTGGGTGTGAGTGTATTCACGACGTAGTTCTTGAGGTGTAGTACCGATTTTTCCCTTTATAGTCACATTTAGGCGATTACGAACACTAGGTAATTGATTAATGTATTGTGGTTCTATGATGGCTCCAGTACCATTAAACTAAGCAACACTCTCACGAGTGATACTCGTCTCCAGAACCGGACATGAGACTTTCATCTCATCCGGCTCCTCAGAAAACATACCCTTGTCACGGGAACTACTCAGACTACCAGCTGTGGCTATTTTTTTATGGCAATGTCTATGCAATGTTTGTAGATGAGCGAACTTTGTCCTGTTTAAGCTAATTGTTGCTTGGTTTGCTGTTGTCAACGTTAGACCGCAACCAGCAGATTTACCCTTGTGCCCGTAAAGGTTTTTTATCGGTAAAGAGGAAATCTCCTTACTCTGACCAGTTCTTGCTCCCCAGTATACGAACTCACCATGATAGAGTGAGGTCTCGTCTTTAACCTTGATGTGATGAAAAATTTGTGTCCAAGTGTGCTTTGAAAGAATATATCTTTCATTGGTGTCTGGGTTAATGTAGCCAAAGACCCAGTTATCTCCTCCTAGGGTTGTCCAATATTTCTCTAGTACCCACTTAGTTCCTTGATTGGGGTGTCTGTATCTTGCCCATGATCTCAACTTGACATAAATCATGCGACTTATGTCTTTAAAAGCTTGTGTTGAGCTAGCAGATGAGTAGTAATTAGCCCATTTTTCTATGATGGGATTGAGTTTTTGGATCAGTGCCTTTTGTGGTGCTGCCTTGTGGGAGTCGATCACATCGGATATAACTTTGTAGTGGCTTTGTACTGCTTTTTTGCTTGGTTGGATGATTGTTTGGAAACCAAGGATTTTTCCTCTTGTTGACCTTGCGCTCATCCCATCATTGACCGGGAACTGGCGAATATTAAAACCCAAGAAGTCAAATCCAGGTTTTTCCCCTTCATATTCTTCTAAGGTGTGACAGATTCTGGTTCTGCTTGGTTTGAGTTCCAAGCCAATGTCTTTCAAGAAACCTGCAATGATAGCTTTTGCCCTTAACACAACATTGATATCTTTGTGAATAATCACAAAGCCACCTGCGTAGCGAATCAAACTGAGGGTATTGTGGTTTTGTTTTCTCCCATAATTCCTAGGAGTAGGTGGGGCGTTGGCGTATTCCTTAATGACCTCTTCCATCCCGTGAAGGGCGATATTTGCCAGCAGTGGTGAAATAACTCCTTGTTGTGGCGTTCCCGTTTCTGTGGGGAAGATATCGCCTTTGTCCATTAAGCCAGATCTTAACCATTTACGGATTAAGCGCCGCATGGATGGGTATGTGTTTAATTTGCTCAATACTTTTTGATGTTCAATGTTGTCAAAACACTTGGAGATGTCGGCATTTAGGACATACTTAGCTTGACACTGTATTGCTAAGTAAATGGCTTTGATGGCATCATGTGCTGCTCGTCCCGGTCTAAACCCATAACTATTTGGCTCGAATTTGGCTTCCCATTCTGGTTCAAGAGCTAGTTTAGCTAAAGCCTGATTTGCTCTGTTTGCCAATGGGGCTATTCCCAGAGGTTGTTTTTCGTGTGTCCCTGGTTTGGGAATCCAGATTATACGGTTAGTTCCTAGATTTTTAGCTAGTTCTAGGCGTTGAGCATAGCCAAGAGATTTTACTTTGTCTACCTCTACCGTGTTCTTACCTTTGTTGTTTTGGGTGATTGTGCGCGTTGCTAGTAGCTTGGCATACCAGGATTTCATCAAGGTTTTCTGGAGTCTTCGCATTGCTTTGACATCCCCACGTTGAGCAGCTTTATGTATGCGCTTTTGCAACTTCAACACCATCCTCTGGATTTTGTTCCAGTTGATATTGTTCCATACCACCGTAGTCTTAAAACTCGTTTTAGTCGTCTTCATTGCTATTTATACCTACATATATCTGTTTTCCGTGAGTCCGTCAGCATATCCTACGCATTACCGCAGGCTTTAGCTTCTGACTCAATCTCGCCAAATAGTTCATCCGGTTAGCACCTACTCAGGTATCGACCCACCTGAGAGAATCTATGTGGTTACTTCGTTCCTGATAGTCATTGATTGAGAGTTTAGGTTCCTACTGTTCACCGGGGTTATGAGTGGTGCAGACCAGACGGTTGTATTCTGGTCACTCTACCCTTGCCTTTTGGCACAGCCTGCTAGTCCACTAGGCTGTTTTATATGTTGACGATGATTCAATCGTAGGTTCGCTTTTGCTAACCGTATTCTCCTGCTGGTTGGAGTTGAAGCCTGGACTAGCTTCTTACCACCGTTCATTCCCGCTTCACGGATTGATGGCTAGTCGCTACCGTGGGGAAAGTGCTTTCACCCTTGCACTCAGGGGGTTGGACTTCATCTATTTTTCTTATGCTTTTCAAATTTATGATTGGAAATTTCTATAGTTTATTTGTACTCACACAAGATAGTTTGATGTCACCAACATGACCATCAAGTTGTCAAGGTTATTTACCTTGCGGCTAATCCTCCTAACCCTTTATGTGGTTAGGTTTCTAGCCAACGAGTCGCACACAACCCATCATGGCTAAATCCATCATCAACCCAAAGGCTTTCCAGTCCTGTAGGTTGGTGGAGGTGCAATTATAAGCCCCGGAAAAGTTTTTGGGTTTGGTGATCCAGTCTGTACCACCCACCCATAGCCAGCGTCCGCTGGGTAAAGCTTTGAGGTTTCGTTGCATATTCTCCAAAATAGCAATTTCTACTGGGTTCAGCTTTCCCAGTTCAATGATGCCTTGGAGAGTGCGATCGCACACTTCATCCCATGTTTCCCTCAGTCCTGTCTTTGTACGACGGCTGTAGGTTCTAAAAAATACAGGATTAGCAGCTGGGGCAGTTTCTGGAAACTGAGCACTCTGACGTTTTCTTTCTAGCTCTCGAACCATAATCAAATCTTGTTGCTTGCGAACAGATTATGACTATACGCTAACTAGATTTTGGATGAAAGATTGCAAAATTTACCACTTTGCGCTATCGCTGGGGTACTAATTACGGTTAAATTTATCATGTATAATTTACCTTTAATCAAAAAACAGTAGTTATAGTATGTTAAAATCAGTTTGTATAAAACCATGTCATTCTCTGGGGTTTTCTGATAGATAAAAAAGCATAATTTTGTCGTTTCGCCGATGTAGAAATACTCAAACTAGGGTAAATACAGTCAAATATACTGTTATGAGTTGATTAATTTATCTAAGTGAGTGGAGTAAGACGAAGCCACTGTATTACGAATGTGACTAGATTGCTAGAGAATTAGTTATTTCTTGGCTAGGAGAGTACAGTAATTTTGCTGCTTAATTATTTTGTCGGACACCGCCCACAACAGGCCTAACTTCGCTACCAGAGAATGGATTTGTACCACCAGTCCAATTAAAGTCGCTAATCCGGATGCTGAAACCGCCTAATTGTAATACTGGGTTATAACGTAAAGTTATTCCATAAGTACGGCGGCTATATTCCAGAATATAATCGGTGCTAGTTTCTTTACCAGTGTCCAAGTTAACTGCGGTTTGAAATCCTAAACGAAATGGCCCATAAATTTGCTGTGAGATTCCAGCGCTCAGCACTTTGTTATCAACTGAGCGGTCAAACAAAAAAGGTGACAATCCTCTATTTAATCCCTGAGAGTAAGTGACATTGAAGGCGGTATAGTCCAAATAGGGACGAGAGAAGTTACCGAGTTGTCCCATTAAGCTAACTGTACCAGTGAGGGTACTTTGGTTTTCGCCATTAGTGTAATAACTGCTGGTACCTGTAAGACTGGCAATTGTCTGTAAGTAAGGAACTACAGGGTTGGCTGTATATTTTAGTCCTTGAGTAGGGGTAGGTGGTAATGGTTTACCCTGCCAGAGTAAAAAGCTCTTACTAAGGCTAGCACTACCTTGTAAGCGACCGAGAGAAATTCGATTATTTGTTCGGTCTGGTTCTAGTAACTCTGGGCGGTCGGTGTTAGCGTTGATATATTGTGCACCTACCTGATAGTTGAGATTAACACCAGTATTACCCAAAGGAATGACAGGAGAGCTAATTAAACCACCAATACTAGTCTGGACAGTTTGAAAGCCCAGAGTACCGTTATACAGGCGATCGCGATAAATATATTCTAGATTTAAGATGTGAGGATTTGTATCGCCCAATGTCTGGCGCATTCGCAAACTAGCCCGCAAATTTTCGTCTACTTTGTTTAAGTCAAAACTGGTTAATTCAGTATAACTTTGAACTATTGCCTGTGGGCTTAATCGGGCATTGAAACTGGTTGTGACGCCAAATAAAGAAGCTAAATCATCTGTGCCTTCTTGTAAGGCTTTTTGCACAAATAATTGGGGTGTGATCCTTAAACGTCTTTGTTGGGTATCGACTAGTGTGAAGCCCCGTTCTACATACAAACCACCACGTTTATCCCCATCAAATCCGGGGGAAACATAAAATGGTGAAGCATCACGTTGAAAACGGTCAATGGTCTGTCTATCTACAGGAATTGGTAAGGAAACTTTTTGGTCAAAGACTAAACGCTGTCCCCGTGTGCTGATGGTTTCCACTAAAGGTGATTCCCGCATGGAAGTAACTTCAGATGCCCGTAACTCTAATTCTGGGGGTGAAAAAGGGTCGTTAGTAATTCGCACATCCTGTCCTTTCCACCCTCTCGGGTAAAACTCAATGCGTTTAGCTTCAAACCGCAGTCGCCTAACTTCACCTCCCGCTTGTGGGGAGGGGATGTTCCTGGCATCCATACCACCACCGAATGTAAAGTCAATACCCCCTGGGCTAGTGACACCAGAAAGAGGCTGATTTCTTCTGACGCCATCACTCATGGGACGCTCAATGCTTCCGGGCATGATATGAGTGGGTGAAAAAGCCAAATCTGTTTGGGCGGAGGGGATGAAGATTTCGCCACTGGCGTTTTCGATTTTGCCTTGATCTTGGATAAAATTGTAGCTAAAGCCTTCTCCACGCAAAACTTGATCTCCTCGTGTTAAGGCCACGTTACCTGATCCCACGGCAATCAAATTTTCTAAATTTACTTGCAGGCGATCAGCATCTATTACGGATCCATTAAATCGCACCACCACGTTACCTTCCGCAGTTATGATGCGTCTTTGTTGATCATATTCTTGCCTATCGGAGATAACTTCTACAGTGTTTTGTTTCGTTGGCGGGGTAGGCGTTGGCTGTTGATCTTGGGGGGTTGGTGATTGGAATTCTATAGTTGAGGGAGTTGAGATTTCGTTGCTCGAATGACGAGACTTGAACTTTAGGACATTTTGTATAGGTTGAGAACTGGGTATATGATCGGGTTCATCAACAGAGATATTGATGCTATCGGGAAATTGCTGTAAAGGAAGATTACTTTCCTGCTCTTGTGCAGTTGTTTTTCCTGCTACAACTTGCATTTTGGCTGTAGTGTTGGGTGGGTGCAACTGTTGTTGGGAATAACCAACTGTTTGGGGTTGACCCAAATTTGCAGCACTCTGAGAAGCCGTGAAGGAAGAAAATTCTGGCGGAGAAGTTTCTGGTGTATTCTGTGTAGCTAGAGTTTTGACAGATAAATTATCCCTAGTGACATTGATAGGAGTTGAAGAACTAAAGGTATTTTTAAGTTCTCTCACATTTGAGATTTCTGGGATTTGCTTTAGTGGGCAAGATTCCTCTTTTTGTTTAGTCTGATTGGTTAGAGCTGAGGAAAACTGAGTATCACTAGCATGGGGAATTGAATTTGCTGATGTTACTGGTTGCAGAATAGCAAGTGGTGCAGGTGGCGAAACTAAATGAAGCATATCTAGGCAAATGAAGCTAAAAAGTAGCTAATTGATAGCCGGAAGGTTAAATTACACCTTGGGCCTTCCGACTTTTGCTGTTTGCCTAAATATAGCAAGCTGCCAAGAGAAGGAAGTTTGGTGTTTTCCGTCTGTCGGCAGTTGTAGATAATTTGTGCAAATCCTACTCTGAATCCCGACGTCCGGGGTTACGAGCTGGATCATTGGACAAAAATCCGAAGACGAAAATAGCCACGAAGAAGGCAACAACAATATAAACAGCGATTTTTAAAGTCACCATACAAATATCTCCAAAGGGTGTGAGAAAAAAGTATCTCTCTCTCAGTATCTGCTGTGCAGGAAAGATAGTTACTTTATATTACCGAATCTCGTACCTTTTTGAGATAACTCAAAGTCGATGCTCCTCGGCTATTTTGAACTGCTTAGTTTGCGGACGTTTACTCACGACGGAAGTTTCCAGTTGTGGTGACAAAGTAGCTATTTTCTGGATGTTGCTATTTTTGCTGCTATTTTAGTTTGGCCGTACTAGGATGTCACCAAATCCTTGGTGATTCGGCTTTTAATTACTCGTACAGGCACACCTACGGCCACAGAGTAGGGGGGAATATCTTTATTGACAACTGTTCCCGCGCCAATAACACTGCCCTTACCGATAGTAACGCCATCTAACACTGTTACCCCATGGCCCAGCCAGCAGTCGTCTTCAATCACGATTCCCTTACGAGTTACTCCTTGGTATTTGATCGGTTGTGTTGGGTCTGCAAATTTGTGGCTATTGGCATATATTCCTGAGTGGGATGCTATCATACAGTGCTTACCAATTTTGATGTTTCCTGGACCAGCAATACAGACATGAGGAGCGATAAAAGTTTCATCATCAATGGATATATAAGTGTTGTCTAAACAACCAATATCAACGTAACGTTCCAGCGCTACTCCATTGCCTAAATAAATTTTATTATTTTGGTCTCCGTGGGCATCTATGCGTACACCTTTAAAAATATATACCCCATTACCAATTTCAATGCCAGAGGTTCCCAGAAATTCCACTCCGTTTTGAATATAAACTGGTTTACCCATCTGGGCAAAAATCCTACCATATAATATGTTTCGCAGTTTTGGTCCAAAAGCAATTGTGGGAATATCTCCCAAAAAAGTAGTGATTAATAATTCTTGTAATCGTTGCAATTTGGATAGATATTCTTTGTTATTCATGGTTAAATTTTTGTGAATTTCAGTGATTGTGAAGGCTTATAGACAAAGTATCTTGACTTGTGGTAGTGACACTTATACTGATATTCATAAAGATTTGAATTTAATTTCATCTATACAAAATATTGACCAAAGGTTTGTTGATTCCTATGGAAATAGATAACTAATTTCTTAGCTAGCCAATTTGGGAATCTGCTAACTTTATTGTGAAAATTTTAATTGAGATGGGTAACATTACTCAATTTATCTGCACATATTGTTCCTAGGTATTCTGTATCAGAATCAAGAAAAAATTTTGCTATTTTCTAACGTCATTACTAGATGTAATACTCGTTGCTTTACAGTGTTAAACATCAGAGCATTAAATTAGATAATCCGTTGTTTTCAGATATACCAATTTTAATTTTTTGGCGAATTTTAACAAATATACTACTTTTATGTAGTTATTCGCCTTCCACAGAATTTCTGTGAAATATCAAATTTAACAAGGTTATTTCAAAACAATTACATTTTTACTGGTTTGCTGGTATATCTCAATTTTTGCAGATAATTTTCCCATACATCCATATGTAATTTGTGTTGAATTTTTATTAGTGTTGTTATAAAAGTCAATCAAGCTTAGGGTGGAGTATCACCAACGTCAGCCATTACATTAAAATTCACCATTGGTGCAAACAAATAAGCGCTTCCACGATTGCTATGACGACTTTCTTGGGACGAATTTTTAGAGTATGCTGCGCTAATCATGTTGCACACCGATGAGTTACAGGCGAACAAAATCACAAATCTGATTACATCAATTATTTGTTGTGATATATCTTCTTAAGATTAACACATTTTTTTGATAGAAGCACTCTTAATAAAGAAGTTTTATGCATTTTGACCAATTCAAGTGAACTGGGAATTTAAAAACCATTATTACTTGCGTAAAAATGGTTAATATTTATTTTTGTACCTATAAAAATAAATACTTATTTATAGCTTGAAACATTGAAAATCATCAAATCTACTATAGGTACTGTAGAAGCAAAATCCTTAATAAAAAAATATTACCTTTGAGTCAAAAGCAATAAATTATAACTCTAGTTAGTTATTTTACCCTAAATACAACTAATGTATTAAGTTTGCTTTTAGGTACGGAATTTTATTGGCTATGCAACCAAGTAACGATAGCGTCTAACATCTAAATTAATTAAACTAATTGCCTCAAACTTTGGAAAGTTATATGGATCAGCAGAACCAATAGTTACTTTCATAGTCTAGATACATTTCTATCAATATGTTATGTCAATTAATATGAAACATCAAGTACGTTATTTCCCTCAAGCCAAAGCAATCTTAAAATGGCTAGAAACTTATTCCTAGCTAATACCTAAAATCCGAAATTTATAAATTACCCCATGGGGATATGGCAGGGAGTAATAAGTTCCGCAGTTTATATAAAAAATTTGTTTTAAAATCGGAGATTATTCTACGTAACAAAATATAAGTTACACACTTGGTTCAAATCATGGCTTTAGTTAATGAAATTGTTCAAAGCTCTTTGAGTATTTCACCCCATAACTAACTAGAATTGCTACTGCAAAAAAGTTATGATTGAGAATATTTAGCTGTGGTAGCTGGTAATGTTAAACAAGAGTTAACTACTCATAAAGGTGGTTTATCTCCCCATAGCCTAGAGAATCTATCTAATATTAAACCTGGTTATTAAATAGCAGCCGAGATTGCTTTTGCAGCAGCACTAAGTTTAACTATACCTAAAAATAGTTAACACCAGCCTTATTTACGGTCATAATCATGACTTTAATCCTACATAGGCCCTCATTCTAAGTGGTAAATTAAGGGATTATGTGTGTTTAGAAATAGAGCCTTAAGGAATTTACAATTGAGGAAAGCACCCAATCACTTTAGACAACGAAGACAAGGAGGTAGAAATTGGAAAATTTATGTCTAAGCAATCTTTAAAGGCAAGTATATCTGGTAATATTCGTAAATATAGATGTAATTGATACTTATTTATGTAATTTTTATTTTTTCAGCTATTGCCTCAGGCACTGCCCTCAGCGCCACCCCCCGTGACCAACTGACTTATTTACTGATGTTGTAGATGAATGCTGTTATAATCAACATAAATATGTAACTTTTGTTACAAAAATTACAAAGAGCTAAAAATTTTTGGAAGAAAAGATTAAAAAATTACCTTCAGTATTGCTTGACAGAGAAGAAATAAATTTTAATATACTAAGTACATACTTGAGGGTAATTCATAGACTTGGAAATGCCCTTAGTGTAAACTTTATCAGCGATGGAAAAAAATAACTCTCAATGCTGAACAAAGTAGTCGCAATTTTACAAACACAGTAAAAAGAATTGGCAACATTGGGTAGAGACAGTAATACATACGTAAACAATAGCCAAAATTAGACTTGGAGTTTTACCAACCTATGCAGCCAATTCGCACATTTAACGTTTCTCCTTCCTTGCCGTCGCGACTTGAACCTCTGCGGCAATTAGCATATAACTTGCACTGGGATTGGAATGTTGAGAGTAAAGATTTGTTTCGTCGGCTAGATCCCGACCTATGGGAATCTAGCCGACATAACCCTGTATTGATGCTGGGTACTATCAGTCAAGCACGGCTGTCGGAAGTTGTGGAAGATGAAGGCTTCCTAGCACAAATGGATCGTGCAGCTCGCCAGTTAGAAGACTACTTACAAGAGCGTACTTGGTATAAGAAACAACGCAACCAAAAGCCCAAAGAATGCTACGCCTATTTTTCGGCTGAATTTGGACTTGTAGATTGTTTACCGATCTATTCTGGCGGGTTGGGTGTTTTAGCAGGGGATCACTTAAAGTCTGCTAGTGACTTGGGTTTACCTCTGGTTGGTGTGGGCTTGTTGTATCAGCAAGGATACTTTGCTCAATACCTGAATGCTGATGGCTGGCAGCAAGAACGCTACCCCATCAACGATTTCTATAATATGCCCTTGCACTTGGAGCGTAAGACCGATGGCTCAGAACTTCGGATTGAAGTAGATTATCCAGGGCGCAAAGTCTATGCTAGAGTTTGGCGGGTACAAGTGGGAACGGTACCACTGTATATGCTAGACACTAATATTGAACCCAATAATCCTTACGACCACGACATAACAGATCAACTATACGGTGGCGACATCGATATGCGAATCCACCAGGAAATGATGCTGGGGATCGGTGGTGTACGGATGTTGGAAGCTCTGGGTTACAATGTCACTGCCTACCATATGAATGAAGGCCATGCGGCATTCTCTGCTTTAGAGCGTATCCGCATCCTAATTCAGGAAGCAGGATTGACTTATGACCAGGCCAAACAGGTGGTAGCTTCCAGCAATATCTTTACTACCCACACTCCTGTACCAGCGGGGATCGATTTGTTTTCTCCTGACAAGATTTTGTATTATCTCGGTCACTATGCAGAAGTCTTTGGTTTGCCTAAAGAGCAATTTTTAGGATTGGGACGAGAAAATACAGGTGATTTATCAGCACCTTTCAGTATGGCTGTGTTGGCCTTGAAGATGGCAACATTTTCTAATGGTGTGGCACAGTTGCATGGTGTGGTATCACGGCAGATGTTTCAGGGTTTGTGGAAAAAGGTACCACTGGAGGAGGTACCAATTGCCGCAATTACTAACGGTGTTCATGCGCGTAGTTGTGTGGCTAAATCAACTCAAGAGTTGTATGATCGCTACTTAGGTCCAAACTGGTCATCAGCACCACTAGATAGCCCATTGTGGGATCGAATGGATGCGATCCCCGATGAGGAATTGTGGCGGAATCACGAACGTTGCCGTTTGGACATGATTTTATACGTGCGAGAACATTTGGTGAAGCATTTGCGCGCTCGCGGTGCTTCTGCCTCGGAAATTAATCAAGCTCAAGAAGTTCTCGACCCCAACGTTTTAACCATTGGCTTTGCTCGGCGTTTTGCTACCTACAAACGCGCTACCCTATGGATGCGTGATGTGGACAGGATCAAGCGGATTTTGTTGAATAACAAAAATCGCAAAGTGCAATTTGTCATCGCTGGTAAGGCTCACCCCAAAGATATCCCAGGAAAAGAACTGATCCGTGACATTAATCACTTTATCCGTGAACATCACTTGGAAAAACAAGTAGTGTTTGTCCCTAATTACGACATTCACATTGCTCGATTGATGGTAGCTGGTTGTGATGTCTGGTTAAACACACCACGCCGTCCACGAGAAGCTTCCGGTACCAGCGGTATGAAAGCTGCAATGAATGGATTGTTGAATTTAAGTGTTCTGGATGGCTGGTGGGATGAGGCTGATTATGTCCGCACTGGTTGGTCAATTGGACATGGTGAAAATTATGATGATCCTAATTACCAGGATGAGGTAGAAGCTAATGCTCTGTACGAATTGTTAGAGAAAGAAGTTGTACCTCTGTTCTATGAGCATCAGGATATTGATGGTTTACCCCGGTCGTGGATTGCCAAAATGAAGGATGCAATTCGTTTGAATTGTCCTTTCTTTAATACAGCGCGGATGGTGGGAGAATATGCACAAAGGGCTTATTTCCCAGCCAGCGATCGCCATCATACTCTGACTGCTGATCATTACGCCCCAGCGAAAGAATTAGCTCATTGGAAAGCCCAACTCAGTGACCAGTGGTATAACATCAAAATCAAAGATATTGCTGTGTCAGCGGATGCGGATATTGAGGTTAACCAAACCGTAGCCGTTAAAGCCAAGGTGGACTTAGCCAATTTAACTAATGATGATGTCCGGGTGGAGTTATACCAAGGTGCTATTGATGCCAATGGCGAGATTGTCCATGGTGTGCCCGTAGTTATGGATTACCAAGGACAGGATGCTCAAAACTTGAGCATTTACACAGGTAATATCACTTATACTGCCTCTGGTTTACAGGGCTTGTCTTTGCGTGTTTTACCCCAACACCAACATTTGTCTAGTCCCCATGAGCCAAGATTGATTGCTTGGGCAGAATAAGGTGAAGAAGTAGGGAGTAGGGTATTTAACATTCCTTATTCCCTATTTTGCCAGGGATGATAATGTAACCGGTGTTGCCATCGCCTAGCACTATGTTATGTTGTTCACCCCAATACCACCAGTGGGCTGCTACATAAGCGCAAATAAGGCTATCTAGTTTATCTTCCGCTGCTTTAAGTGCTGGGCCTGTGCTGGGGATTTCGGCAGAAAGTGAACCACAGAGGCGCAGGGTAAGCAAAGAAGGAGTCAGTGTTGGGAGAATATCAAGAATATAGTTTTGCAGTTTGATTAGTTCTAAGCGACGCTCATTGAGGCGTCCTTTTTTATATTTAAGGATGCGTTCTAAGTTGAATAAATTAATTATTGCTGGATGGGGAAACACTTCTATTTGATATCTCCCAGGTTTTTGAGGTTGAATTGTGGGTGCATGGGCAAATCCACGAGACTCCAATTCTAAACCAAAGTTTACAGTACGTTCTGCAAAGGGTAAATTTTGATTGGCTGGATAACATCCAGCATGATATTTGCCAAAGTATTTATGTGTGAGTTTGTCCGCGAGACGACTTCCCGTAGCATTGGGTATCAATGTCGGCGCATCTACGGCGATCATCCCTGGTTGATTTGCAGGTACATGGTTATCTATCCAAGCGAAAATGTCTGTAATACATTCGCGCCGATCTAAATCGATGATTTGCAGTTTTCCTGCTATTAATTCTAAGCCGCATAAGCCGCTTGGTTGAGATTTCCAGCCTAAATCAATGCCGATAAATTTCATTTTTTTCAATTTAAAAATATGTTAAAAATATTGATATATTTATCAATTGTTTATTTTGGATTCATGTTTTAAATTAAAATGATTACAGAAAAATCCTGAATAATTTAGCAATATCAAGATACCGGTGGTCTTGAAAGATTCTGGCAATTGAGCATCTTTTTCTTAGTAAAGAGAATAGATTTACCATAATATACTAAAAAGATTTAATAATTCTTATTCATAAAATAATCTTGAAATAATTTTGATAAAAATACTCGCAATCACAATCATGACTTTCACTATAGTAGTAGCGCATATCTGATTCTGAATTGGAAATTTTCGATGATTGCAAACGCCAATTAAGGCTAATGGCAAGGCAAAATTTAGCAACTTTTTTCCATATTTTACCTACTTATTGAGAAACTTATCCTAGAAAGTGTCAAAATTGAAGGAGGTTTGTAACCGCCATATTCTTAGAGCGGGTTTGAGATACATTGGGAGTTTATGGGCAAGAAGCAGCGTGTTCTTTCTGGAGTTCAACCAACCGGTAATTACCATCTGGGTAACTATTTAGGAGCTATTCGCAATTGGGTAGAAGGTCAGAGCGAATACGAAAATTACCTATTCGTGGCTGATTTACACGCGATTACGGTACCACACGACCCCACAAGGTTAGCATCTGATACTTATGCCCTGGTGGCGCTTTATCTAGCTTGTGGTCTGGATTTAAATCACTCGACGATTTTTGTACAATCTCATGTTTCTGCCCACAGTGAATTGACCTGGCTGTTTAATTGCATTACACCTTTAAACTGGTTGCAAGATATGATTCAGTTTAAGGAAAAGGCGATTAAGCAGGGTGAAAATGTCAATGTCGGCTTGTTGGACTATCCTGTGCTGATGGCTGCTGATATTTTGCTGTATCAAGCTGATAAAGTGCCAGTGGGTGAAGACCAAAAACAACACTTGGAATTGACTAGGGATATTGTTAACCGATTTAATCACCAATTTGGTAAGCCTGATCAACCAGTGCTAAAATTACCAGAGCCTTTAATTCGTCAGGAAGGGGCTAGGGTGATGAGTTTGGCTGATGGTACACGCAAAATGTCCAAGTCTGATCCTTCTGATTTAAGCCGGATTAATTTACTTGATACACCGGAGGAGATTCAATACAAGATTAAGCGCTGTAAAACTGACCCGGTTCGGGGTTTGACTTTCGGTGATCCAGAGCGTCCAGAGTGTAATAACTTGTTAACGCTGTATATGCTGCTGTCTGGGAAGAAGAAGGAAGAGGTAGCAGCAGAATGTCAAGATATGGGCTGGGGACAATTTAAGTCATTGTTGACGGAAACTACAATTAATGCATTAAAACCCATACAGGAAAAATATCAAGGGATTATAGAAGATCAAGCTTATCTCAATTCTGTTTTACGGGAGGGACGGGAGAAAGCAGAGGCGATCGCTAACCAAACTCTGGCACGGGTAAAAACAGCTTTAGGCTACTGTTTGCCTGTATAAAGGTTTCACTTTTGGGCGTAATTCGTTATAGCCTTTAAGGAAACGGAAACATTAATGTTATGGAGAATACCCAAAGTTCCACGGTTTTAAATTCTTTTCGTCGCGCCGCCCAAGCAGGCGAATTCTTAGTTACTGCGGAGGTAGCACCCCCAAAAGGTGTGGATGTCACACACATGATTTCAATGGCGGCGACCCTTAAGGGAAGGGTTCATGCTGTCAATATTACCGACGGTAGCCGCGCTGTATTAGGAATGTCTTCTTTGGTAGCGTCAGTTTTTTTGTTACAAAAAGGTATTGAACCAATTTGTCAGGTTGCTTGCCGTGATCGCAATAGAATTGCTTTACAAGCTGATTTGATGGGTGCTCATGCTTTGGGTATCCGCAACATTCTAGCTTTGACTGGAGACCCTGTGAAAGTAGGTGATCACCCCAATGCCAGAGGCGTGTTTGATTTGGAATCTGTGCGCCTGCTGCAACTAATTCGGAAGATGAATCAGGGTCTTGATGATAATGAGAAGCCTTTTACAGATGGGGCGACTGATTTATTTGCTGGTGCCGCAGTGGATCCACAGTGTCATAGTTGGTCAGGTTTGCAAAAGCGATTTGAACGGAAGATAGAAGCAGGAGCACAGTTTTTCCAAAGTCAGATGATTACAGATTTTGAGCGCCTAGAAAAGTTTATGGACACTGTGGCTGTTGCTTATGATAAGCCAATTTTGGCAGGAATTTTTTTGTTGAAATCGGCAAAGAATGCTCAGTTTATTAATAAGTATGTTCCGGGTGTAAATATTCCTCAGCACCTTATTGATAGGTTGGCTCAAGCAAAAGATCCCCTTGAGGAAGGAATGAAAATTGCGGCGGAACAAGTACAGATTGCCGGACAATTATGCCAAGGTGTCCACATGATGGCAGTGAAGCGGGAAGATATGATTGCGCCAATTTTGAATTTGGCGGGAGTTCCACCAGTGAAAAAGGCGACAAATGTTCATTAAATAACCTGCAACGAACCTTCCCTTTTCTTTGCTCAGGAGGGAAGGGTTGGGGGTGGGGTTATGTACTTGATTAAATCCTCACTCCCAAAGTATTTGGTGGCGAGGTACAACAGCGATTGCCTCCGGCACAGTCCTCCGCGCAATCGCGCCTCCTTTTTTCTGAGGAAAAATTAAAATAAGTTAAGCAATAAAATAAGGAAAACAATAGAGTCTATGTCAACTCAAATTGAGACAGAACTGCATCAAGCAGTGGAACTTCGTCGTAATTTTGCGATTATTTCTCACCCCGACGCGGGTAAAACCACACTTACAGAAAAACTACTCCTATACGGGGGTGCTATTCACGAAGCTGGAGCAGTTAAAGCGCGTAGAGCGCAGCGTAAAGCCACTTCAGACTGGATGGCAATGGAACAACAAAGGGGAATTTCTATTACTTCCACGGTATTACAGTTTGAATACCAAAACTGTCAAATAAATTTACTAGATACACCCGGACACCAAGATTTTAGCGAAGATACTTATCGCACTCTCGCAGCGGCAGATAATGCTGTAATGCTGATTGACGTAGCTAAAGGTTTGGAACCTCAAACCCGAAAATTATTTGAAGTATGTAAGTTAAAAGGTCTGCCAATTTTTACATTTGTTAATAAACTCGACCGTCCGGGAAGGGAAGCCCTGGAACTTTTGGATGAAATTGAGCAGGAATTGGGTTTACAAACCTATGGAGTGAACTGGCCTATTGGCGTAGGCGATCGCTTTAAAGGTGTATTTGACCGTCAGGAGCAAAAAATTCACTTATTTGAACGTAACGCCCACGGTAGCCGAGCAGCCCACGATACAACTGTAGATTTAGGTGATGCTGAAATTGAGAAACTGCTGGAGGAAGACCTTTACTACCAACTGAAAAATGATTTAGAACTTCTAGAAGGAGTTGGGCCAGACTTAGATTTGGACTTGGTACATCAAGGGAAAATGACTCCAGTGTTTTTTGGTAGCGCAATGACGAACTTTGGGGTAGAGTTATTCCTTAAGTACTTCCTGAAGTATGCCCTCAAGCCTGGTGCTCATAACAGCAGCGTGGGTAAAGTCCCCCCCACTTATCCTGATTTTTCTGGGTTTGTTTTCAAACTACAAGCAAACATGGACCCTAAGCACCGTGATCGCGTGGCATTTATCCGGGTTTGCACAGGAAAATTTGAAAAAGATATGACAGTGAATCATGCGCGGACTGGAAAAGTCGTGCGCCTGTCTCGCCCGCAAAAACTTTTTGCTCAGGAAAGGGAATCCATTGATACGGCTTATCCTGGCGATGTCATTGGTTTAAACAATCCGGGTGTTTTTGCTATAGGTGATACTATTTATACAGGGCAGAAGCTGGAATACGAGGGAATTCCCTATTTTTCCCCAGAACTGTTTGCCACTCTGAGAAACCCCAACCCTTCCAAGTTTAAGCAATTTCAAAAAGGCATTTCGGAATTGCGCGAAGAGGGTGCAGTCCAAATTATGTATTCATCTGATGAAGCTAAACGTGATCCAATTATGGCTGCGGTGGGTCAGTTGCAATTTGAAGTGGTGCAGTTTCGTTTGCAAAACGAGTATGGTGTAGAAACCATATTAGAATTATTGCCTTACAGCGTCGCCAGATGGGTTGAAGGTGGTTGGGAAGCTTTGGAAAAAGTGGGACGTATTTTCAATACCACTACAGTCAAAGATAATATGGGACGCCCAGTTTTACTGTTTCGCAATGAATGGAATTGTCAACAGTTACAGGCGGATCATCCAGAGTTGAAATTAAGCGCGATCGCCCCGGTTTATTCTTGTGAACAACCAGTGAAGGAATAATTCACTGATGGAACTAACCGGGTGCAATTGATGTCCACTGTACGAAAAATTAGCGCTTGTGTCCCACCGTGGACAGTTAGTGGACATTGGAGCCAAAATTTCTATGCCTTCTCTACGAGACACTATGCGAACACATGGCGAACATTCTTTGGAGGCTGGTTTAGTTGCCCTCAAACAAGGAAATTACCAAACTGCCATCGCCAAACTCACACCTGTGGCTGACAGTCAAGACAATTCCACTATCAACTTACAGGCTCGGGTGGGTTTAGTGATGGCTTACGCACGCACTGGAGAGATACACAAGGCCACGGTCTTGTGTCAGACTCTCACTCAAAGTCAAAATACACAGGTTAAAGAATGGGCTGAACTTGCTCTGATGCACTTGACAAAACCCAAAAAGTGCAAGAATGCTTCCAAGAATTCGGAAACCGGACTTGTGACTTGTAAGGATGCCGGAAACGCCACTGTACCAAAATATCAACCAAAAGACAGAGTACCAGAAACTACAAGCGATGGCAAATCATCTGCTGTGAAATCTGCTAGCTTTCCGAATCCAGTCATACCTTCAGTTGAGTACAGAAACAAAATCGTTACACAAACACTTAGTAATACAAGAAGTAGTGTTTTTTGCTCCACTACTTATACAGAAACTGCTGGGAGTGAGGGTAGTGTCAACCCATTGTCCAATATTTATTGGCGACAAGCAAAACGCGCCAATGTATGGCAGCCTCTGCGTAAGCCTAATTTATTTCCCCTGCGGTTACTAGCACTGGGCACATTCGTGGCTTTGTTTTGGGTGTTGAGGGAAATACTCAATTTGATGAAAGAATTTATTAACTATGCCTTAGTCAAACTACCATATCTGGAGCCATTACAGTTTCTTTATCAGGATCCCACCTCACTGTTACTGATAGTTCTATTCGTTATGATTGGACTATCACCTTGGTTGCTAGATTGGCTATTAGCAAACTTTTATGGACAGCGAGAGTTGTCCAAAGATTTATTACATAGCCACAGTCGCGAAACAACCAGGGTATTACAACGTTTCTGTCAACAGCGACGCTGGCCGTCAGTTAAACTCAGAATTTTGCCGACAAATGCACCAATGGCGCTGACATATGGCAATTTTCCCCGCAATGCTAGGATTGTGGTCAGTCAGGGATTATTAGATCAACTAGCAGATGATGAAATCGCTACTATCTATGCGGGACAATTAGCACATATTGCCCACTTGGATTTTCCGGTCATGTCTCTGTTGTTGCTGGTATCATTACCTATTCATCGCCTGTATCAGCAAATTTCAACATGGGGCATCGGAGAATCTGAGGGGATTTGGTATAAGCCAAGAGCAATTACAAGTAGTATTACTTATGGATTTTGGTGTTTGTTGACTGGTATTAGTTTATGGTTATCGCAGTTACGGCTTTACTATAGCGATGGCCTCGCGTCGGAAATTACTGGTAATCCCAATGGTTTGACTCGTGCCTTACTCAAAATTGCTATGGGAATTTCTGTTGATATCCAAAATTCAGAACAAACCTCTTGGCATTTGGAAAGTTTAAACTTGTTAATGCCGGTAGGTTATCAGCAGAGCCTTTCTTTGGGTAGTATTGCAGGTCATCTGCCCTTTGAATCTATATTCATGTGGGATACTTTTCATCCCTATAGCCGTTGGTTAGCAATTAATAATAGCCATCCCTTAATAGGCGATCGCATTCTAAATCTAAATCAAATTGCCCGGCATTGGCATATAGACCCTGAGGTACATCTAACTAACCAATCAACTTCTCAGGTGAAACTTCAGTCATTCTTATTACAAATTGCTCCGTTTTTGGGCATTCCCTTGGGTTTGATCTTTGCGGGCCTGATTTGGCTGATGTGGCACACTGGTTTTGCTCTCAGGTTGTTAAATTTACAATGGATATACGATGATTGGAATTTTGTGACCGGTTCCCTACTCATTGGCTTTAGCATCGGGATGGTGTGCAGAATAAACTCGTTTTTTCCAGATATCAAAATTGCTAGTGTGCAAAATGCCCAAAACCTTCCCAATCTCCTAACTTATCCATCTACGATTCCCGTTGATAGTATTAGTGTGCGTCTTGTCGGTAAGCTGTTGGGTCGCTTAGGTGCTGGCAATTCCTTAGGACAAGATTTAACACTGCACTGTAGCATAGGCTTAGTAAAATTACATCACATTTCCTTGGGACAATCAGTTAATCCCCAAGATTTAATAGGTCAGCAAGTTATACTTACAGGCTGGTTTCGCCGGGGAGCAACACCTTGGATTGATATTCACACAGTGCAAACCCAAAGCGGCAAAATTATTCATAGCCCTCATCCCATTTGGTCTACTGCTGTGGCAGTTGCCGCACAGGCTTGGGGTGCATACATCTTTCTCACAGGCTAGTGACCCAGGGCAAAAGTCAAAGGTCAAATTGTGTTATGGGTTCCATTGGTAGTGGCCAATTGAGTTTACCGATGGAAACATAAATAAAAGTTGCAGTTTTCATCAATCAGTGTTACATTTATTAACATGATTGTCTACGACCAAATTAACTCAGCAATATAGCTTAGTTATCTAAAATTGGATGGTTCCTGCAAATTTATGCCTTCTATCTTCCCCATACAGCAGCTAATTCACCAGCCAATGGCTGGTTTTTGTTTCTGATAACCTTTTGTGAGAAAAAAATGTATTTTATGCTACGATATACATATACTATCATTGAAAATGTATGCTCTGAACTAGCTACGTAGATAATACCGTGGTAATGTAAGGAATGGTATTTAATTCTGCGGGCAAGGTCATCAAACAAGACATTTACATTAGCAAGCCAAGGCTTATAAATTTACAAGTCTTAGAATTAAGTTGGTATTTGCTGGGCGTTGTATGCGCTTTTGTATTAAACAAGCTTGATCCCAACAAAAAACTGTATTGTATAGGTTAACAGTTTGGAGTAAAAATTTTGGTTTACGGCAGTGTTGGTCAATCGCATCTATTTAATAGCCAAAGCCAAGTGATTGTTTTCTTGCCTTGCCATGTTCATTTAACTCTGGAGGTATAGTTCATGTCGGTTCGCCTATATATAGGCAATTTGCCAAAAGAAGAAATAGATCGTCAAGATCTGCAAGCAGTTTTTGCCGAAGAAGGCGATGCTGTAACTACAAAACTAATTAAAGACCGCAAAACTGGTAAATGTCGTGGTTTCGGTTTTCTCACGGTCAACAATGACGAACAAGCTGATCAGATTATTGAAAAGTATAATGGTCAATTGTTCAAAGAGACTCCTATAAAGCTAGAGAAAGCATTACCTCGGACAAAAGGTGAAGAGGGTGAGGAGCAAGCTCCTAAACTGGCGAGTACTCCCACAACTCATCCGGCTCCTAGTGCACCAAAAGAAGGCGGTCGTCGTGAGAAAAGCTCTAAGAAGTCGCGGCGTGGCGGTGGTGGTGTCCGGGAAACCAACACGACCAGTGCTGACTCAGATGCTATTCGTCCAGATCCACGTTGGGCTTCTGAGTTAGAAAAGCTGAAGCAAATGCTAGCAGCACAAACTACGAATTGATTCTGTGGCGATAGGAATTAAAACTTAAAACTTGCAGTTTTTAGGTTTTAATCACCGCTAATTATTTAGCCATTGTTGTTAGTGCGATCACAACTTTTGGTGCAATCCGCCCACATTTACGCACATGGAAGAAGTTTTCACAAAATTCTATGTGGTAATTTTGGGCTTATTGTGCCAATAATCGCGATCGCGCTTGCATGAAGAAACTATTCCAAATGTGTTTCTTTGTCCTGGGTTGCTTTGATGGAATTTAAATAGTGGTTTATCTATACTTAAGCAGTAGATATTCATACAGGTTCTGATGTATAAAAAATGCTAAAAAATCATGTAGAAATAACCATACACCAGGAAGCAAAAAAATTTAATTTTTAGACATTATTAAATTAAAATAAAGATTAATGAGAGTTACTCACTAAATGGATTAGTTGAGTTTGCGCGGCGCAACTTTGACGATACACTCCTAGAACTAGCAACACACAAACTATGAACGCTACTACCGACAAATGTATTGCCTTAATTTCTGTTCATGGAGATCCAACGATTGAAATTGGTAAGGAAGAAGCCGGTGGACAAAATGTTTATGTGCGTAATGTTGGCGAAGCACTAGCAAAACTAGGATGGCAAGTTGATATGTTTACCCGCAAAGTAAATGTAGAGCAAGATACAATTGTCCAAATTAATGAAAATTGTCGGACTATTCGTCTAGCAGCAGGTCCACTCAAGTTTGTGCCACGAGATGACCTTTTGGAATATATGCCGGAATTTTTGGACAACTTACTGCAATTCCAAAGCAAGAACAATATATACTATCAGATAGTACATACAAACTACTGGCATTCTAGCTGGATAGGAATGCAACTCAAAAAAATCCAAGGTACTCACCAGGTTCACACTTACCATTCTCTAGGAGCAGTTAAGTACAATACAATAGAAATAATTCCTCTAGTGGCTAGTCAACGATTAGCAGTGGAAACAGAAGTGTTGGAAACAGCAGAACGAGTGGTAGCTACAAGTCCCCAAGAACAGCAACACATGCGAGCACTCGTTTCTACTAAAGGTAACATAGAGGTTATTCCTTGCGGTACAGATACTTGCCGTTTTGGTTCCGTTGACCGTCAAGCAGCTAGATCAGAGTTGGGAATCCCTCAAGAAACTAAACTGGTGTTGTATGTAGGACGTTTTGATAAACGTAAAGGAATAGAAACCCTGGTTCGAGCAGTAAACGCATCTCAATTACGTGGAGATAAAAACCTCAAGTTAATTATTGGTGGTGGTAGCACAGCAGGTAATAGTGATGGTATTGAGCGCCATCGCATCGAGAAGATAATCAACGAATTGGGGATGAATGAATTTACCATCCTCCCTGGTCGCCTCAGTCAAGAAATATTGCCTACTTATTACGCTGCGGCGGATGTTTGTGTTGTTCCCAGTCACTATGAACCCTTTGGACTGGTAGCCATTGAAGCCATGGCTAGTAGTACGCCTGTAGTAGCCAGTAATGTTGGTGGACTTCAGTTTACCGTGGTTCCAGAAGTCACGGGTTTGTTGGCTCCACCAAGAGATGTAGCTGCCTTTGCAGCTGCTATTGACCGTATTTTGTTAAATCCACAATGGCGAGACGAATTAGGTGAGGCTGGTAGAAAACGCGTAGAAACTAAATTTAGCTGGGATGGGGTAGCCACTCAGCTAAATCAGCTATACAGCGAAATTTTGCAGCAAAAAGTGAAAGAACCAGCATTAGTTCAGTAATTAATAGGTAATTTTAACTCTTGTGCAACCAGTTGACTATACTACCCTGACCGCTGCTTGTAGCGAACTCCGCGCTCACTGGCTGCCATCTCGATTAGAGCAAGTTTATCAGCGCGATCGCTATACCATTGCTGTGGCGTTACGCACTCTCACACAAAGGGATTGGCTAGAGATTTCTTGGCATCCCCAAGGAGCGCGTATTTGTATTGGAGAACCACCTCCCAAACTACCAGATACATTCACATTTAGCCAACAATTAGTACATCAATTGGGTGGTTTGGCGCTGGTGAATATTCAAGCGATCGCCCCTTGGGAGCGTGTTGTTGATTTGCAATTTGCCCGTCGTCCCGGAGAAGAGGCATTGTATCATATATATGTAGAGGTGATGGGCAAATACAGCAATGCCATCCTCACCGATGCCAGCAATATGATTATTACGGCTGCCCATCAAGTTAGTCAGTATCAATCGAGTGTACGTCCCATCCAAACCGGACAACCTTATGAAACCCCGCCAAAACTCACTGGCCCGGTTCCCAGTTTGAGTGAACCCTTGCAACGCTGGCAAGAACGTGTCAGCCTGCTACCAGGAGCAATTAAGCGTCAGCTATTAAAAAGTTATAGCGGTTTGAGTTCTGCGCTGGTAGAGTCTATGCTAATTGCAGCTAATTTAGCCCCAGAAACTACCACCGAACAAGTCACACCTGAAGATTGGCAACGACTGTTTGCCCGATGGCAAGAATGGCTACAGGCTTTGGAATTAAGTAAATTTCAACCAGCTTGGACGGCAAATGGATATAGCGTTATGGGTTGGGGCGCAGTTGCACCAGAAAAAGATATCCAAACTTTACTTCACAGCTACTACACTGACGAGTTAAATCAGCAGGTGTTTGTTCAGTTACGACATCAGTTAAATCAGAAATTAGATAATATCTTAGTAAAATTAGGTAATAAAGCTGAAACCTTTTCTGAACGTTTGCAGCAATCAGATCAAGCGGATGAATACCGAGGAAAAGCTGATTTGTTGATGTCTAACTTGCAAAAGTGGCACCCAGGAATGACAGAAATCATCCTGCTTGATTTTGAGACACATCAGCCCATAGCCATCGCCCTGCAACCAGATAAAAACGCTGTTCAAAATGCTCAACGCCTTTACAAACAGCACCAAAAACTCAAACGCGCTCGTGCTGCTGTGGAACCGTTGCTTTTTGATGTCCAATCAGAAATTAGCTATTTAGAGCAAGTAGAAGCTGCGCTGGCTCAGATAGAAAATTACGAAACAGCAGCAGATTTGCAAGCTGTAGAAGAAATCCGCGATGAGCTAATTGGACAAAAATATTTAGAAGATCCAGGATACCGCAGTCGCAGTACCAGCGAAACAGCCAGCACAAACTTTCATCGTTACCGCACCCCTAACAACTTTGAAGTTTTAATCGGTCGTAACAATCGCCAAAATGACCAATTGAGTTTTCGTGTAGCGGCAGATTATGATTTGTGGTTCCACGCTCAAGAAATTCCTGGAAGTCATGTCCTGCTGCGTTTAGAACCTGGTGCAGTTCCAGAAGCAGCAGATTTACAATTTGTCGCTAATCTCGCCGCCTACTACAGTCGTGGACGTCAGAGCGATCAAGTACCAGTAGTTTATACTCAGCCTAAGCACGTTTACAAACCCAAAGGAGCCAAGCCAGGTGTTGCTATTTACAAGCAAGAGCGTATCCTCTGGGGACAGCCGCAATTAGTTATGGGTAATTCGTAATTCCTAGGGGTAATGGCAATGGGATAGGGTGGGATATTTTATTCTTGTTTCCCCACATCTGCCTTCCGAGATGGGAAATTTATTCTTCAAGATAGAGGCTACCTCCTTTGGGGCATATCTTTTTTATAGATTTTTATAAAAAAACTGTGTTGAGTGTTACAATAGTGTTAAGAAAAGTTGCCCGTTAATTTTGGGAACGCGCAATTTGATTTTGACTCTATTGAGAAGACAACGCGGAAAAACATCTACCAGGCCAGCTGTGAGAGGCTGGTCTTTTTTGTTTTACTCAGAACTAGAAGACGCAAAACATGATTTTTTAGGTCTTATTTCCAGATTTTCTAATATTTAGAAGCTAAAGGTAGTTCTCAGTGCGCCAATAACAACGTCATCGTTGTTATTGTTATGGTCTGGAGATGTCAACCAGATCACACCAGGGGTAATGGTAATGTTATCAGTCAACTGGTACTGGTAGAAAGCTTCAATGTGATAGGAAGTGTCTGTATCTTTATTCACACCTGGGATAGTGGAACTTGTCACTTTCGGTTCTACACCAGCAATAATCCCAGCTAGGTTACCTTTTTTCCCCAAGTCAAGAAAGCCTAAAGTGAGAGCATAATTCCAAATTTCAGCCTCTCCGCGATTCCCCGTTAAGTTACTGCTGTTAGTGTATCCTGCCCAACCACCTAAGACAAATTTTTCACTGATACCAATTGATGCTTGGATACCGTAGGAGTTGTTGGAAAAAGCTGCATCGCCTTGTTGTAATAAAGTTTGGAAGGTTGCAGCATTACTACCTGTAGCTAATGGCTGTTTGTACGAGTTGATATAAGTGAAACCTACCGCAATGCGATGGCTTGGTCTAAAAGTCACTTGTGCCAAAGCACCGTAAGGACCATCAAATAAACCATTCTTAGGAGAGGGGTCATTGCCTGTGCTACTCAAATACCCCAAGCTGAGTGCTAAGTTATTACTGAACTGGTGGGTTATTCCTAACCCCGCACCATCCATTTGGTTATAAATTGGGTTGCGCGTACCAAAGGTAGATAAAGCACCACCACTACCATCACCGTCAAATATATTAACTGTATCAGTGATGTCATCTGCTGCACCAGCGTTAGCAATGGCGATTACCTGTGTTTTTGCACCGAGAGGAAATTCGTAAAACAGTGCGTCTATCTCAGCATTGGTAGTTCCATTCTCACCAGCGAAGGCGAAATTACCCTCCGGTGTGCCGATATCAGAGCCTAAAATATTATTGGCTTGTATTCTAGTAAATAGGGTATCTCTCCCTGTAAAACTTGTGACAAATTGAATGCGTGTTCGCCCTCCCAAGCTGGTATTTTTGTCTGTGATGTTTTCATTACTTCCCAAAACATCACTGATAACTGCGACCACTTCTCCTTCCAGTTTGGTTGTAGTGGAAAATTGATTCTTTTCCAATTGAGATGCGCGTGCTTCCACTGCATCCAGGCGACCTCGTAATGTTGCAAGTTCTGGGGAAAATTCTACTTGCAGTCTTTGTAATGCGGCTAAATCTTGTTGTGTCAACATATCACTGGTGGCGGTAGCAATTAGTTCATTAACCCGATTCAGACAAGCATTCAAACCAGCCGCGAATTCATATCTAGTTAATGCCCGATTACCGCCATAAGTGCTATTTGGATAACCTGCAATACAACCGTAACGTTCTACCAATGATTGTAATGCTTGAAAAGCCCAATCAGTAGGTTGCACATCGGATAACTGAGAAACTGAGGTAACTTGTGCTGTTAGCTGACCTTTTGTCAGGTTCTCAGCTTCTATCCTTGGATCATTTATTGCTGATGTGTTGAGTGTTTCCCCTGCATACATAGGATGACAAAAGAACAGCATATTAGCACCAATTACTGGGGCAACCAGTAGGTATTTCCATAATTCTTGCATTTACTGCCTCAGACTTATTAATAATTAATTTCACTCACTTAAAACGTTTTTTATAATACCGTCCCTCAAAAGGGGTATTCAAAATATTAACAGTAGTTTAAGAATTTTCCTTACATTACACCTACTTATTGAAGAAACGTAAATATTTATTAGGTTGTTTTCTTATACAAAACAAATGCAGTATTGTATGAGAATGATAGTTATTCTATAATAATAAGCCATATTCATTCTCAATAAAAACTTGACAAAAATAGAGTAGTTCTAGAGAAAATTTTATTTTAGAGACAAAAAACCGTGATTTGGAAGCATTCAGGACTTAAAACAGCCGAAAAAAATAAGTGTATTCTGCTTTTAATGGCTTTACTCATGTTGTCAGCGGCCGCGGGCTGTAACCAATCAAACACAAATAGAACGGAAACTTCAGAACAGACATCTCTAGCGCAAGAAGCAGCATCTATTCCAACAACGCCAGAAAAAACTAAAATTGTGGCCACAATTTTGCCAACGTATTTGTTTACCAAGGCTGTAGCTGGAGAGGCCGCAGATGTATCAATTCTCGTATCGCCAACTACGGATGTGCATGATTACCAATCGACACCCGATGATGTTAAAGCAATTTCTAAAGCGAGTATCCTAGTAAAAAATGGTTTGGGGTTAGAAGAATTTTTGGAGAATACTATCAAAAATGCCGAAAATCCTAACTTAGTTAAAATTGATGCCAGTAAAGGTATTAAAATCTTAGAGCAAATTTCTCCTGTTGATAAAACGTTAGGCGAACATCGACATGATCATGGACATGACCATGCTGACGGAAATCCTCACGTTTGGTTAGATCCAATGTTAGCAAAACAGCAGGTAACAAATATTCTGAATGGATTAATTGCTGCTGATCCTGCCAACAAAGCAACTTACGAGGCAAATGCAACGGCTTATATTCAAGAATTAGACAATTTACATCGAGAATTTCAGGAAAGTTTGCAAAAGACTCCTAATTGTACCTTTATTACCTTTCATGACGCATTTCCATATTTAGCTCAACGCTACAATCTCAAACAAGTTGCCGTGGTGCAAATTCCTGAAGACCAACTTTCGCCATCAGATGTGCAAAAAGCTGTCAAGGCTGTAAAAAAGTATAATGCTCAAGCTTTATTTAGTGAACCAGGGGTAGATAATAAATTATTAACCAGCCTTGCCGAAGATTTGAATTTAACTGTGCGTTACTTGGATTCTATAGAAACTGCTGCCGACGATACAAATCCGCAGTATTACTTTCAAGTCATGAAAACTAACTTACAAACTATCGAGGCTGGCTGTAACTAATTGGATCCTCAAGAAGGGGATAGCTTCTGATGGTTTTTCTTAATGTCATCATCCGTTATTAATTATCCATAATCCAGGACTAATGACATCTCCTATTTTAAAAGTTCAAGGTTTAAATGTCTATCAAGGCAGTTATTTGGCTGTTCGAGATGTTACTTTTGAATTATTGCCAGGAACAGATACAGCTATCGTTGGTCCCAATGGTGCGGGTAAAAGTACTTTGGTGAAAGCAATTTTAGATTTGATTCCTCACAGTGCTGGCAAAATTGAAATTTTTGGTCGCTCAATTAACAAGTTGAGAAATTTGCGCCACCTTTTGGGTTACATGCCACAAAATTTTATTTTTGACCGCAGTTTTCCTATTTCTGTGGCTGAACTGGTAGGACTGGGATGGGTAAATCAAAGTAAAAAGCAAAATTTATTTTTTCTCCATCTGTGGCAACAAGATAAGCGAAAGTCACTAGCAGTAACAGAGGCTTTACGGCGAACAGATGCTTATCATCTCAAGCATCAACCTATTGGCAGTCTTAGCGGCGGTCAGTTGAAGCGTGTATTGCTGGCTTATTGTTTAGTCATGCCTCGCAAACTATTAGTACTAGATGAAGCCTTTGCCGGTGTTGATGTTCAAGGTACAACAGATTTCTATGCTCTGTTAAATGACTTAAAGCGGGAAGAAGGTTGGACAGTGTTGCAGGTTTCCCATGATATTGATATGGTTAGCCGTCATTGCGATGGCGTTCTTTGCCTCAACCAAACTGTTGTTTGCACAGGTCAACCTGAAATTGCCCTTTCACCTCAAAATCTGTTATCAACCTATGGGCCTGGATTCAGTCCCTATGAGCATCATCATGAGCATTTTAAATAATACCGTTTATAACAATTTTGTATAATTGCCATTCCCTCGCTTTTTAAATTATCATTGAGTTTATAATTGTTCATTCTGGTTCATCTAAATGTTCAGTAACAGCCTGATAAAGATGAAAAATATGATTATCGTGGAGGTGATAAAATACATTACGTCCTTGCTTACGGTAACCAACTAATCGCATGGATCGCAGGTTCCGGAGCTGATGAGAAACAGCGGATTCACTCATGTTTAATAATGCGGCTAAATCACTAACGCACAATTCTTGATTAGCCAAAAAAGAAAGAATTCGTAGGCGATTAGCATCTCCTAAAAAGCTAAAAAAATCAGCCATGCGTTGTGCTTTTTCACTACTGAGAACTTGATCTGCTAAGTTTTGCACAATATATATCTAGTAATCTAAATTAAATTATACTCAATATTATGTCCTTTTAAAATAAAAATTATTATAATGGTCTAATTTAAGTTGATAATAATTTGGATGTCAGCAATAAAATAAGGCTAAAAAAATTAAATGTATATATCTTATTGTAGTCATGTATTTATGCTCTGTTTGCCAGATTAACTTGCTAGGGATCACCACTACTTTTGACTTTGTAGATTTGCTACAATTTCCCTTTATGCAGCGAGCAATCGCGGGTGCTGTGTTGATGGGAATCTTGGGGGGGTTACTTGGTAGTTTTGCGACATTGCGCCAGCTATCATTTTTCAGCCATGCTGTTGGTCACGCAGCATTGATCGGCGTGGTCCTAGGTGTTTTATTACAGCTAAATCCAACTTGGATGCTTTTGCCTTTTAGCTTAGTTTTTGGGGTGCTTGTCCTTTACTTCATCGACAAAACTGATTTGGCTAGCGATAGCGTTCTTAGTATAGTGCTATCAGGCGCGTTAGGTATTGGTGTAATTCTGACTAGCTTCGTTTCCGGTTATCGTGGCAACTTAATGAGGGTATTGTTTGGCGATATTCTGGCTATCGGAGCTACAGATTTAATTTTGACAACACTTTTGCTAGTAATCAGTGGCATATTTTTATTTTCAACTATGCAACAGCAAATTTTGTTGACCCTGAACCCCGATGTAGCCCGAGTACAAGGAGTTCCTGTTCAAGTGTATCGCTATGGCTTTGTAATTTTACTTTCTCTGGCTGTGGCGGTGGCAATTACATCTGTAGGTGTGTTGCTAGTAAATGCCTTTTTGGTGATTCCTGCTTCCACAGCCAAGCTCATGAGTCACCACTTTAGCGGATTTTTAATCTTATCAATTATTGTTGGTTCTACCACAAGCCTCACTGGTATTATAGTTTCAGGTCTTTTTAACCTGCCATCAGGCCCCAGTATTGTGCTGGTGCAGTTTTTGTTTTTTGTAGCTGTTTTCTTAGTGGTTAAGTTGAGGTTGAAAGCAGGTTAAACTTTTTTCTTTACCCTATTGCCAAACAATTTTTCTTGTGCTAAGATTATTAATCGTGGGTGTAAAACACTCCCAGCCGGGATAGCTCAGTTGGTAGAGCAGAGGACTGAAAATCCTCGTGTCACCAGTTCAAGTCTGGTTCCTGGCATGTTACTAAACCCCTTGAAAGCAATGGTTTCCAGGGGTTTTTTGTTTGTAATGGCTGAGTTATTCTCCAAAGAGCCTTGAGTGTTGTAGGGCATACCGGAACCTGGATCTTAGATCCCAACAGGTTAGAGAAATCCTGTATGAGAAAGTTGGGTCGATTAATGAAGAATCCCCACGCCTCTAGGCTAGGGAGTGTCAAGTAGGTAAACCACTACGCCAACGCTTTAACATCAAAGGTAAACGAGTTATGAACAGCTTAAACAGCATTGCCATACCTGTAAAGCTACTAGACTTTTGCAATAAATAGAGAAAAGCTGATGGACTTAACCATAGTCCTTTTTGCTGTAATAAGTAATCAACTAAATCGGTATCAGTAAGAGGTTTTTTTAATTTATCTAGTAATTCCAGACTGGATGGTAAACTATTGGGACAGAAATGGGCTTTATATTTAGCATTAGCCCAGGTTGGTTCTTTTCCTTTGTAAGTTTTCGCTTCAGGATGACCAAATCCAATATTGTATGTCAAGGAATTAGTAGGAATAATATGTACTTTCTGGTGATACAGCGCAGCAACTGTGAATGTAATAACCCAATCTGTTTGTTTATTTTTTTCTAGCCAAAACTGATTGATCATTGTCATTTTGGTCTGGGATGTTGCAGGAATTTGATAAAAATTGCCAAAGGGATTATATTGGGATGATTGAGATAAATTGAGTTCTTGCCAGCGATCACACCAAGTACCGAATCCCCAAGAAAAAACACGGTTAGATACAAGAAAATCTGTATGTATTTGAGTATCGCATCCTGCTGGTAAGGTTGCATAACTACTGACTGAACACACTTGTTTATAGTCGCGATAAGCCTCTAATAGTCGGGATATGCGGTCATAAAAATATTGATTGGGAACAGTATCCTCTTCTAAGTAAACAACAGCATCATGAGCAGAGAAAATCTCTGTCAAACCCAAAATTATATTTTTGTCACATCCTAAATTATGGTCTCTGGCGATGATTTCAACTGGTACTAATTCAGAAAAATCTTCTAATAAGGAAATACACTGTCCAATCAAAAGTTCATCATCTTCCTTCCTTGCACCGTCTACAAAACTAATTATTTTTGGAGGTAACAAAGTTTGTTGACTAATTCCATTTAAAACTTCCTTTAGCAGTTCAGGACGAGTAAAAGCTATGAGAACCATTGGAGGTAATTTATCTGGCAATGGCACATCATCAAGAGAAGTAGGTAATTTTAGATGATTATTCATCTTTCATCAAACTCCTGAACTGTTAAGATTGACTGAGATATTAATTATCTATAATTTCAATCATTTATTGTATATGTTCGCGCAAATCCTTTTGAAAATGCCAATGAATATACAAATATGATAGAGTTTTTACCCCTTGTTGATGAATGTTGGTTTCAATGATATTGATGTTGTTCATAGCATATCCAGTCCATCGCTTGTAATTAACAGTTGTGAATGAAATTGTTCCTAATGACAAAAAAATAAAAGTATTCTTTCTGGTTGTATTAATTTCTTGCTAGACTTGCTAGAATTGACATAATAGCAAAGGGCAACCTGGGAATGCCATCTCAAACCATCCATTCCGAGGCGCGTTCACCTAAATCTAAAGGAATACTCACAGCTTTGCCAAGTCTCGGACGCTCCCGGGTTTCGGTAATAAATATTTGTACTTGTACATCGCCACCCAAGGCATGAAGATAATTAGCAATACTGTCCAGATGTTCTTGGTACTCTGCTTCACTCAAGGGAAAAGAAGCTTGCTCAAGATACTTCCACATGACTTGAAGAAATATCTTTCCCTTTGTGCGCCGGAACTGGACATCGTAAGAATATCCCCACTTGTCAAGCAATAATTTGCGTAATTCTTGTCCTGTCATAGGTTTGCTCAATCAGATTTTACATTTAGTTATGATGTTACGTTCCGTAACTCAAGTATGATAGAGATATAAAGAAATGTAATGCTAACAGAAGAGATGCTCAATATATCTTGCAATAAAGAAATTTAGCATCGTTGTGGGCGTTGGCATTTCGACTGAAACAGGAGTTACTCGACTACTGGTACTCTTGTAAGAATGCTTAACAAAATACACAAAGAGCGCGTAAATTATGGCTCAATTTTCTGAATCAATGGACGTACCAGATATGGGGCGTCGTCAGTTCATGAACCTGCTCACTTTTGGAACTGTAACAGGTGTAGCTCTGGGTGCATTGTATCCTGTAGTTAAGTACTTTGTTCCACCTGCTAGCGGTGGCGCTGGTGGTGGGACAACAGCAAAAGACGAGCTGGGTAACGATGTTGTTGTCAGTAAATTTTTGGCAAGCCACAACGTAGGCGATCGCCCCCTAGTTCAAGGACTCAAGGGCGACCCCACCTATATTGTCGTAGAAAGCAAAGAAGCGATTGCCGATTACGGTATTAATGCTATCTGCACACACTTAGGTTGTGTTGTCCCTTGGAATGTAGCAGAGAACAAGTTTAAGTGTCCTTGTCACGGTTCCCAGTACGATGCAACTGGTAAAGTGGTCAGAGGCCCGGCACCTTTGTCTTTGGCTCTCGCACACGCCAAAACAGAAGATGACAAAATCGTTTTGACTCCTTGGACTGAAACCGACTTCCGTACCAGCGAAAAACCTTGGTGGTCTTAATTGAGTGCTTCGTTCCTAAGACTAATGACCAATGACCAATTAACCAGAGAATCATTGTCCTTATAGAGATGAGAAATGCCTGTACCACAGCGAGTTTAACTCGCACTGCTAGAGTAATTACCAAAACATTGCTCGTAGCCATCGCTACCTTGACATTTTATTTGACTAGCGATCTAGCTCTACCCCAAAGCGCTGCTGCATACCCCTTTTGGGCGCAACAAACCTATCCTGAAACTCCCCGGGAACCCACTGGTCGGATTGTTTGTGCCAACTGTCACCTAGCAGCCAAACCAGCAGAGGTAGAAGTTCCCCAATCGGTGCTACCTGATACTGTGTTCAAAGCAGTGGTGAAAATTCCCTACGACACCAGCGTGCAACAAGTTGGGGCTGATGGTTCTAAAGTTGGTTTGAACGTCGGTGCTGTACTGATGTTGCCCCAAGGCTTCAAGATTGCACCTGAAGACCGCATTCCTGAAGAACTGAAAGAAGAAGTAGGCGATGTTTACTTCCAACCCTACACAGAAGATCAAGAAAATGTTCTTCTTGTCGGACCTTTACCTGGTGAACAGTATCAAGAAATCGTTTTCCCAGTTCTTTCTCCTAACCCCGCAACCGATAAAAATATTCACTTCGGTAAATATTCAGTTCACCTAGGTGCTAACCGGGGACGTGGACAAGTTTATCCTACTGGAGAAAAAAGCAATAATACCATTTACAATGCTTCCGCCACTGGCACAATCAGCAAGATTACCCAAGAGGAAGATGAATATGGTAGTGTCAAACATCTAGTAAGTATCCAAACAGAATCTGGGGACACTGTGATTGATACGATTCCCCCAGGACCAGAATTGATTGTTTCTGAAGGTCAATCTGTAACTTCTGGTGATGCTTTGACTAATAACCCCAATGTTGGTGGATTTGGTCAAAAAGATACGGAAATCGTATTGCAAAATGCTACAAGAGTTCAAGGAGTGATTGCATTCATTGCTCTTGTGATGTTAGCTCAAGTTATGCTGGTGCTGAAGAAGAAGCAGGTTGAAAAAGTCCAAGCTGCTGAAATGAATTTCTAAATTCCCTACTAATTTTGTAGTTGTCAGGACAGGCAAAATGCCTGTCTTTTTTTTGCACAAATCATTTACCACCGTAAAAAAAGGCAATTTCTTTCTCTTTTAGGGGCGCAAAACCTGCATCTACAAGGGATTGATCAAGTTCCGGTTGAGGAATGTGTTTTGCCCCAATACGAACGATGCGCGATCGCATGGTATTTGATACACCACTACGCTGTCTATTTGCCTCTAGTGCCATGACTTTGTGATACAGTTCCAGCTTGGCTGGGGGGATGGGGGAACCATCAAAATCAACTCCCTGGGCGATGGCTTCGTCGATGGCATCAGCACCCTTGGTTGTGGCATTTTCTGGATTAGTTTCAGCAGACATGATCATTTTTTCTCAAAAACATGAATGTATTTTACCAGTCTTGCTGACAGCAAAAAAAACATCCACTGTATAACTGTTTCTGAGGAAGGGAAATTATTTCCCTTCCTCTCAATTGTTGATTATTTAGATTGTTGCAGGTGGTTAAGGATTTGATCCACCTTCTGTTGCAATTCGCGATTATCCGACTCCAACTTAGTAATTTTATCCAAAAGTTGTTGACTTTCGGAAATTTCCCCTTGGGCTCGTACTTTGCGAACATCGGGACCAAAACCCATTAATGCTGGCCGTTCTACATAAGTGACACGGTGCAGCACCCTCCAGGTTTTATTTGGTTTGCCGGCTTGGGCTTGACGCAACGCCCGCGCTTCTTCATCATTGCTTTGCAGCCATTCTGGGTCAACTACATAGCTAAAGAAATCGTGGAAGTTTTGGGTGCTACTTTCCAAGTAGAAACTTATAAACCGATGGCGGTCAACTTTTTCTCCTGGTAGAATAGGGCGGTCTTTGTAGTCGGTGATGCCTTTATGTTCCAAACCACTTAGGTCTACATTCAACTCAAAGCCCTTGCTGCGTGCTTCGGTTTTGTTCATGGTTTGGGTGAGATTTACGGTAGCTTGGGCGGTGAGTTCTACATCAACACCCAATACCGAGAATGAACTGTCAACCCCGAACCCAGCATTCATGCCAAAAGACCCACCAATAGTATGCTCTACAGTGTTGGCGAAACTTTGTTGCTCGGTTCGCAGACCACCGTCCGCATCCCAAACATAGGTATTGACAATGTTGCGCTTACCCCCCACGTATTTGAATACTTTCCATGGGTTTTTGCCACTAAGCAAAACTTTCTGTGGCTTGTACTCTTTGCTCTTGGTCATTGATTTTGCTTTTAATTTCCGCCTGTTTAGCCTGAGCGGCAGAGGTTGTCCGATCAGCAGCACCCGCAGTATTGGTTTGAAATTGTTGGGCTTTCTGGTCTTGGGCTTCTTTACTCTCCTCATCACTGATTTCGGTGCTAGGTTTGTCTTCTTCCCGTTGTACCCCAATGGTGGTGGGTGCATCGCCACTGTCAATATTACGGTCTAAAGAGGTTTCATCGATTGTACGGACATCAAAGTTAGAAAAGTAAGATTCCCGTCGTTTATCCTCAGCTTCAATCGCGCGTTTGAGGTCATAGGCTTGTTGCAGACGGTAGTAACTGGCAGGATAATGTGAGCCATACTGCGATCGCATTTCTGGGATATGTTTAAATAAGCGATCGCTGGTGGCATTGCTACCGGTCAGCCCATCTAAACTACCATTCACAGTGTAGGCAGGATTGATTAAAAAGGTGATGGTATTTACATCTGGGGGAATGCCGTCAACGGGCTGTACTTGGTAGCCCACCATCTTACCACTACGAGCCAGTCGAGTTACAAACACATCAGATATTGCCGAAACTACTAAGGCATAGCCAATATTTTTGGGAACAAAGCGTGTACCTAAATCCGGGAATTTGGGACTTTCTTCCGGTGTGCCCCGCAGTTCCAGTTTATCGGTCATGCTCAGGGAAAAACTGGAGGTAATGTTACTCTCATTCAAGAACTGGTAGCTAAAGTCAAAGTTAGCTTTATAACCCACCCTGGTACTGGTGTCTACGGAACTTCCCACACCCAGAGGTGGTGTGAGGATAGACATGGTTCCCCCTGAGCCAGCACGCGCAATTTACCGTCGTTGGCTTTTTGATAGGCGGCAATCATCACATCGAAGATTAAACCTGCTGCTTCTGCGTCTTATTTTTCCCAATAACCCCAGTTGTCTACTGGTGTGGGTAAGTCAATTTCAAAGGTATGATCGTCTATTTTTTTGGTGGAGTAAAGACCTTGATAATCCCTGGTTCCTGTGATTTTTACAAGGTCGCCATTGGCTAATTCTCCTGCTTTGCCCTCCGTGGAGATTTTCACCAAATCTTCGGCATTTTCTGGATCAGTTCCCACTGCTAACCCAGTAATCATTCCTTGGGGGGGTGGGGTTTTGTCTGCAAGGGCTTTGATTTCGTCTAGGGTGTTTAAAGGTAACAGTATTTCTCGTTGACGACTAGGAATAATGGTGCATTCCGGGGTTTTGTCAATTTCTGCTAGGGTTCCATTTCCAGCAACGACAAAACTTAATGCTGCTGTGCCTTGATCTGTGGGCACTGCTAACATTAATTTGGTGGAAGTTTTCAACAGCTGTTTTTCCCCAGATTGGGTTTCCTGTTCCTGTTGTAAATCGTATTTAGTCGGTGATAAACCATTGGTGACTTTTACACCATTGATGTCTAAACTACGCTTAATCACTCCAGGAATCTTATCAGGTACTAAGGTACTGTTTGATTCTGCAAAAACAGTATAGTCTTGAACATCAAATAGTCCTTCTTCCGAGGCGCGAATAGTTGTTAATTCCACCTTCTGAGTTTGGCTGTTGTAGGGGAAAATATGCCAGCGATAAACGTCATTTTCAACAGTAGGAACTAAAACCACAGAAAACCAGCCTTGGAGCAGGTTATTGACTAAACATAATTCTGTTGTGGGTTCATAGAAAAAATTACCGTTGGCATCACGGTAGTCTAAGGTGTCAATATTAACTAACCCATTAGACCCCTTGTTCATGTTTTTGGTGGGTGTGTACTTTTGACCACTGCGCTTAAACCGCACTTCTAACTTGGGGTTCAGCTTATTGGTCATGCCATCTAACTAAAAAATACTATGTTGAAATATATTGTTTGTCAGTAGTGATTATACTGACAAGATAATGGTGGTAAATTTAAGTAAAATTACTAGTTGAGTAAAGCTATTTTGTCTTAACTTGAAAATAATCCCAGAATTTATATCCCATAAAAGGAAAGAATTTAGTTGATGGGTTTCGTCTCATATAGCTAACGTTTTTGATGTGTGATGGAACCACCAACAAAGGCTCCTAAAATAGCACCTGTCCATAATCCGGTTATACTACCGTGCCAAGCTGCTCCTGGAGTTACCCAAACATTACACATTACTTTTAAGCCCCAAGATTGATTTTGGCATTTCTGGCTGTGCACCATGGATGTGATTTGTCCACCGACGTAAGCACCAAAAAATCCTGATGTCAAAGCTAAAAATGTGCAAGTTAAAAGTCTATTTTTCTTCATGAGTTTTTCGATTCAGCGAATCTAGCAATGGTGGGTCAGTGTAGCATAACCCACCCCAAAGTTTTTGGGTAATTTAATTTTGGTGTTAGTAGTCAACCTGTATTTCTCATACCTGCGGCAATACCGTTAATAGTTAACAGTGCGCCTCGCAGTAACTCACCTTTGCTGTAACGCGAATGAATTACACCAGAGGTGGCAGTAATATTACGTGACTGGCGCAAGCGTTTGAGTAGGGAAACTTGGATAAATCCTAAAGGTACAATTGTACCATTGCGTAATTGTACTGAACGTTGCAAAACAGGATCACCATCCAAAAGTCGAGTGTGACCAGTGATTTTTAAGACCAAATCCCTGGTGAGATAGAATTCGTTGGCAATTTGCTCAAAAACTTTTTCTAGCCGGGGTTTATCTTCAGGATTCGCCAATTCTTGAACATAGTGATTTGCCATTTGCATATCTACTTTAGCTAGGGTCATTTCTGCCTTGGAAATCACCATTTTGAAGAAAGGCCACTTGAGATAAAAGTAGCGTAGTAATTTCAGGTGTTCTTCTGATTCTTCATTCAAGAATCCTTGTAAAGCTGTGCCGATACCATACCAAGAAGGCAGCAAAAACCGGGTTTGTGTCCAGCTAAATACCCAGGGAATAGCTCGTAAACTGCTTAAATCTTTTTTCCCTGATGGTCGCCGCGCCGGACGAGAACTAATTTGCAATTGGCTAATTTCTTCTATTGGGGTGACTTGGTGGAAAAAGTCGATGAAATCTGGCTGCTCGTAAATTAAATTGCGATAATGTTGACGCGATCGCACAGCTAATTCTTCCATAATTTCATTCCAAGGTTCAATATCATCAAACCCTGTTCGCAACAGACTAGCTTGAATTACAGCTGTGGTAATGGTTTCCAGGTTATACAGAGCTAAGTCCAGCAAGGAGTATTTAGAAGCTAATACTTCCCCTTGTTCAGTAATTTTGATACGCCCGTTAATACTGTGGCCTGGTTGAGCCAAAATCGCCTCGTAAGCCGGGCCGCCCCCCCGTCCTACAGAACCACCACGTCCGTGGAAAATGCGTAAACTTACACCATATTCTTCAGCAATTTTCTGGAGAAATTTTTGAGCTTTGTGAATTTCCCAATTGCTACTTAAAAAACCAGAGTCTTTATTGCTATCAGAATACCCCAGCATCACTTCTTGTAAGTTAGCGGTTAGAGGAGAAGCGGTGGTGGGAATACTGGAGGATGAAGATCCATTTTGTTTGGTGGCTTTGACTGCTTCGTAGCCACCTGCTAACAAAGCGCGATATAACGGTAGTTCAAACAACTGCCGCATGACGCTTTTGGAACGTTGTAAGTCTTCTACTGTCTCAAACAAAGGAACAACTTGAATAGTCCCCACCGCCATTGCAGGGTCAAAAAGTCTAGATTCTTTGGCCAATAGCAAAACTTCTAGGACATCACTAACTTGGCGGCACATACTGATAATGTATGTTTGGCAGATGTTAACACCAAACTCTTGCTGTAGCGATCGCATGACGCGGAAAGTTTCAATCACGTCATTGGTTTTTGCTGAAAATGGTAATTCTGCCGGAATTAGTGGACGGCGAGTTTGCAATTCTCCAGTCAGCCAAGCAACTCGCTGTTCTTCGGATAGTTGGTTATAAGATTGGGGTAGTATTTGCAGATATTCCAGAACCTCATTTAAAGCATCAGAGTGTCTGGTTGATTCTTGGCGGATATCCAACTGAGTTAAGTTAAAGTCAAAAATTTCTACTTGAGAAATGAGGGTTTCTAATTCGCGGCAGCTTAAGCCAGTTTCTGTCAAGTTACGTTCAATTAAGCGCAGTTCTGCTAAAAACTCTGCCCCGGAACGATATATGGGTGCGTCCTCTGGTATGGCTTCTCCACGCAAGCTATTAGTAACACCAAAGCGCACATTGGTTGACTTTTCCTGATTATACAAAGATAAATTGCGATCGCGGGTATTTTCCAACCGTCTAAGCACATAAGCGAGTTTTAATCGATAGGGTTCTTGGCGATAACGCAGGGCTAGCGAGTCGTACACATCACTTAACTGGGACTGATCCATCTCTAAAGATTCCAGCAAGTCTGGTAAGACATCGCTCCAGTGCATGGATACACTCAATAATTCAATCAGCTGTTTCACTGATTTAATATATCGTTCCAAGACCATTTTGCGCTGATAGCAAGCCGTCTGCCAGGTGATTTCTGGTGTAACTGATGGGTTACCATCACGATCTGAGCCTACCCAGGAGCCAAAGGAGCAAAAGTTTTTATTCGGGGGTTCTAGCCAATTAAATGTTTTACCTAGGGCATATTTTAAGCGCTTATATAGTTGAGGAATGCCATCAAATAAAACTTCTTGGAAGTAGTGTAGAGCATAATCTACTTCATCCAGCACCGTTGGCTTGAATTGGTGGAGTTCATCTGTCCGCCACCATAGGCGTATTTCTTCCAACAATTTTTCTCGCAATTCTGAGGCTTCCCAAGGATATCCTCCCGGGGTGCTTTCAGTGCGGTTTTCCACTAAATCGAGTTTTTGCAGCAGGTTTACCACCTGTCTTTGTTTATCTCGGATGGTATGACGAACTATTTCCGTCGGGTGAGCTGTAAAAACCAAACGCACATCCAGTTGTGAAATTAGGCGTTGAATTTGTTGCGGTGGTACATTTAGCTTGAATAAATGGGGAAACAAGGTAGCAAAAGTACCTTTTTGTTTTCCTGCGGATTTGGTCAACCAGCTTTTTGCTAGTACGTCTATTTCTATTTCTTTATCAAGAATAATGGAATCATCTTCTTTTTGGTTGGAAGAGTAGGTAGCGTTTGAGACAATCTCCTTTTGAATTACAGTTTCTGCTTCTCCTTCAGAATAGCGGGTCAATTGCTGACGTTGTTCATATTCCTGCTCTATGATGTTTATCAGCTGGAAATACAAAGCAAAAGCACGAGCTGCTCGAATTGCCTCGTTGATGTTCAGTTGTTCAATCAACTTAACGGCAGATGCTGCTTGGTCGTTTCTTGCTTGTCCTTCAGGCGAACACAAGTCACGCAATTGCCGCAATAGATCCACCATCGCTTGACCGCATTCTTGTAGGAGTACTGATTCCCACAATTCCTCCACTATTTGAAGACGATGACGCAAAAATAATTCTGACGCAGGGTAAAAATTCGCCGCATGAGACAAACTGTATAAAAGAGAACCCATAATTTCTGCTCTTGTAAAGCTGATTACTGTTTATATCCTTAGTCGTGGCAATTCATTCTCACGGTAAAACCATGAGTGTTTTAGGTTTTAAATATATTTTCTAATTTCTTTCCTTGGTTCTGGGGGTTGTATGCAAAGTGTTGTCATTGGACGCATCTGGGAACGGAAGAATGGGCAGGCGATCGCCTCTAAATAATTCTTCACTGGCTTCCCCCATAGATTCTAGGGCCTTTACTGTGGCTTTTTGTGTGCTAAGTAGCAGTAGTATAGACGCTGTACCTATTTGTAAGAGGAAAGATTGGGGAATGTTAAACAAAGGTAGATTGAATCCGGTGTGATCTGAGAATTTTTCGGTAGTAGGAGTCATTGGTAATTTTGGGTTGGTAGCAAATAAGTAAAACAAAATGCGCGCATTCAAAATCTGTGAGACTTTTAAACCCATATGTCTATCTTGTCTGATTTTGCAAGCCCACAAAGTAACAAAATTATTAAAAAAAACTGCAAAATGTGATAGACCTATGCTTTTAGTTTACAGGTGCAGGCAATACCGTTTCCAGTGGTAGGTACAGGTGTGATGAATCGCATCTCTACAAGAAAGTCCTGAGTTGAGGTTTGACTCACCAAATAATAATGGTAAATGACTAATAACTAATGACTAGACTTAACTGCCGATGAAAACAGTATTACCAGATAGTCAGAAATCACTAGTGCAGTGGGTAAGCCAAGCAACAGGAATCAGTACCTTTGGGGTCAAAGTCCGATTGCGGGGAAATGACCTACACATTCTTTGTGAAGGTTCAAAGCCTCCTCCACGCTGGCGCACTTTGTCTGACTTGCTTCATGCGCTACAAAAAACAGACTTGGATCTTTTAACAAGCAACAAACAACCATCAATATACCAAGTATTTGTATATGGGCGGAAGAAAGGGGAATATCGACCCCAATGGTGCCATCGGGTTTATTTAAATCAACTAGAGCGGCATCTAGAACAGGTCGAGCAAGCCCTAGAAGATGCGGAAAAATCCCCTCATGTGGGTGGGGTGCTGATTATCTCTAATGAAAGTTTGGCACGTCGGGGAGACCCCAGTGCCATTGCTCGTTATCTCAGCGAAACTCTGAGTTTCTTAGGTGTATCGGTAAAGGTAAAAACCCAGCAACATCAACCAAAAGATGGTAGTCAAGCGGTAGTTAATCGTCTGTGGATCTTTTGTCAGTCTAGCTATAGCCCCGATTCATCACTATTAGCTGAACCAGTAGCGCAGCAATTACGGCATTTAAAACTGGTGGGCTACGAAGATGCAGTAATTGTTGCCCAAGTCAATGGTGAAACAGCATCTGATTGGCGGCTGAGAGTTGATCTACGACCTCCAGAAATGATGCTCAAGGATTGGGCTAGATGGGGAGATGTGCAAGCGATTACTAGGCTGTTAAGGTCGATTTTGTCACCATCAAAGGTTGCCATACAAGTTGCCATGAAAGAATCAACCCTGCATATTTTTTGCACCGTCGCTGTTGACTCCTTAGCAACTCCCCCAGCGCCAGATAAAGACCAATGTCTAAGAATAATTTCACACTTCCTCAAAGACCTAGCCCCCCAAGGTATCTTGACTGCTACTGTTTACGGACAAAAAACTTCAGATCAGCAATCAGATTGGATTGACTCGCTAATTTTACCTGCTACACAGCATCCGGCCCTGGGGCTATTGCCTTTTGACTTAGCCAGAAATGGTGATGAACCAGCAATGATTTTTTTACTAGAACGCTTACTCAATTTCGATTTAGATTGGCGTTTAAAGACGGGTGGTATTCGTGTACTGCTCTTACGCAAAGGAGACTTGTTACATATTATGTGTGATGCGCCCATTTGCCCACCGCGCTCGCAAGTAGCTAACAAAGTTGCCCAGTTTGTGCGGGAATTGAAAATACCGGGTATTACAGGGGTGCGCGTCTACGGCCGTAGTGCTGGTAGTAAGGAACCATTTTGGTATCATGGCTTAGATTTGGTACAACGCCAACGTCTAGTTCCAGAAGCTAATCCAGAATTTGCTCCTAGGGCAGAATATGTGACTGAGCTTGTAACCACTAATAGTGAACCTTTTTTACGCAACGATTTAACCTCAGCAGAAGTTCACAATTTTGTTACAGATGTGGCACAAAATAGGAGAACCAACATTATCACTACAGCGAAAAAGTGGCTAATAGAAACCCAGATATTTAGAGAAAATCGTGACTCAGTACCACAAAACCCTGATGAGCAAGGACTAAAGTTAGCCTTGGTTTGGGGCACCTTGGGTTTATTACTGACTCTGCAAACTGATTGGATTTTGAATTATTTAATCACTAGGCCCAAACCCATTTCACCACCAGTAAATAATGTTTTACCTTCATTATCCTCGGCAGAATATCCATTATTGATTTCTGAGGAAGATGAGAGTCAAAGGGCAGCATTTTTTCCTGGCAGATATCCCAAATCCTCTCATAATCAAAATGAGCTATTTAACACTTCTGGATTAACTAAAACTAATGAAGAGGATGGGATTTTAAAAGCAAGTCCACTAAAAGAAAAAGCTAACGTAGCAGCTATTTTATTGGCAGCGCGAACGCAGATACTTAGTTTCAATTCTCGACAATTAAACGAACAACTAGCATTGTATAAACAACGAGTTGCTAGAAACGGTAAAGCAGCAGATGTATTAATTATTGGTTCTTCCCGCGCCTTAAGAGGAATTGACCCTGTTGCACTTTCTCAGGGTTTAGCAAATCAAGGTTATCCCAATATTGATGTATTTAATTTTGGAATTAACGGTGCTACAGCACAAGTTGTGGACTTAATCATTCGTCAAGTACTAGAACCTGGAGAACTACCAAAAGTAGTTATTTGGGCAGATGGTTCCCGTGCTTTTAATAGTAAACGAGAAGATGTCACCTTTGAGGCAATTACTGCATCAGAAGGCTATAAACAGGTATTGCAAAAACCATTAACAGCTACAAATAGAGTTCAATCCGTGGAAAAATCTCACAATTCTGCTGGTCAGTATCCATTAGAAAAACCAAAAATAAACAACTACCAAGCAGCAAATGAGTGGTTAAATCAGGCATTGTCTGGTGTTTATACTAGCTACAAAAATCGTGAAAAAATTAAATATTTTTTCTACAAAAAATTGCTTAATTTACCTTTATTTATGACCGTCAAACATATAGGTTTACAAATAAAAAACAAATCAGAAAAATTAGAAGTTCTAAACACAAATTATGCAGTTGATTTCGACGGATTCTTACCTTTATCTATGCGCTTTAATCCTGAAAAATATTATCAAAACCATCCCAAAGTTACAGGGAATTATGACAATGATTATCGAAATTTTCAGTTAGAAGGAGAACAAAATGTCGCTGTAGAAAATCTTCTCAAATTTACCAAATCGCGAAATATTTATTTGGTGTTTGTTAATATGCCTCTGACTTATGATTATTTAGATGCAGTTCGCTCAAAATATGAGCAAGAATTTCATCAACATATGTTATCTCTGACAAGTAATGCCAAATTTATATATAGAGATTTCAGTCAACTGTGGATAAAAAACAATGATTATTTTTCTGACCCTAGTCACCTTAACCGCTTTGGGGCGTACGCAGTATCAAAAAAGTTGGCTAATGACCCAATGATTCATTGGCCCAAGAAATAAAGTGCTGAGTGATATGAATAATGACCAATGATTAATGACTAAAATATGAACCTCATATCAATTTCTTATGCAGTGTTTTTGCTGACTGTACTGGGAATTTACTGGTCTGTAGCTCACCAAAAGTGGCGCATGTGGACGTTACTAATTGCTAGTCTTGTGTTCTATGGGTCTTTGGATATTCATTACATTCCTTTATTATTCTTACTCGTTGGGATTAACTTTCGTCTGGGGGTGGAGATCGGTAACAATGCCACACACGGACAATATGTTGTTGACTACCAACTTTCTAACGAAGAGTTGCATTTTGCCCAAGCTGACTGGAATCGTCGGCGATTCAAGTTACTGTGGCTGGGTGTAAGTGTAAATGTTTTATTGTTAATCAGCTTTAAATATTTGTCGGCTTTGTTTCAGTATGTTTTAAATGTGCAAGTTAATTCAGCAGATTCTGTCTTTAAATTAATTGCACCTTTGGGGATTTCATTTTTTACTTTTGAGTGTATTGCTTATTTAGTAGATGTCTATCGGGGTGCGCCAGCTACTAAACATTTTCTTAAGTTTGTAACATATAAATTCTTCTTTGCTAAGCTTATTTCTGGACCAATTACTTGTTACCACACTTTAGCATCTCAATTTAACAGACTACAACTTCCCTCTAGTGAGGAAGTGACAGAGGCTTTGTGGCTAATTGCTCACGGCGCAGTTAAAAAAGGAATTTTTGCAGATAACTTGGGAATCTTCGTTGATTTATGTTTTGCCAATTTACAACGGGCGGGTAGCGTTGACTTGTGGTTGGCTACATTTGCCTACGGCTTACAGTTGTATTTCGATTTCAGTGGTTACGTAGACATTGCCCGTGGAACTGCTTTACTTTTTGGGTTAGTTTTACCTGAGAATTTTAACTTTCCCTATTTCAGCACCAGCATTGCTGAATTTTGGAGGCGCTGGCACATGACCTTAGGTGATTGGTTGCGAAACTACGTTTACTTTCCTTTGGGTGGCTCTCGTTATGGTTTGACTCGCACCTGCTGTAACTTATTTCTGGTGATGTTAATTGCTGGTATCTGGCACGGTTCAGCCTGGGGTTTTGTTGTTTGGGGTGTATTTCACGGTTTAGCTTTGGGGTTTCATAGACTTACAGATGCCATGAGCGATCGCTTTGAAAATTTGGCACATTTGTGGAAAAGTCCCCTGGGTATACTTGTAGCTTGGTTTTTAACCCAACTGATGGTTTTTACCTCTTGGATTTGGTTCCGCCTCCCAAATTTACAGGATTCTTCTTGGGTAATTCAGCACCTCTGGGGTCATTCTGCTGATGCACAGTTTGTGCAGAAGGTTTATGTAGAAGCCCTGAATATGAGCCCATATCAACTCATTGGGTTGCTGGGAATCCTAGCTGTACTTATGAGCACAATCTATGTCTTTCATGTCAAGCTCAAGTTGGAGTTTAACTGGCCTGTTAAGCTTGTCTTCGTGCCATTATGCCTGTACGCGGTGTGGATATTAGCTCCTGAAGGTAGCTTGCCATATATTTACTTTGATTTTTAATGTTGACACTCCCCATGGCCAAAAGTCAGAAGATTCTTGGCTCATGGAATCAACTTAGTCAGGTCAGTCATTTACCCTGAAATTATTTGCTTTTGCTATAAGTAAATCTAATGTTTCTATCAAGATTAATAATAAAATTCATAGTTGCTTCAACGTAAATACATGTTAAGTTTATTAGAACAGGCAAGCAAACAAGTAAGTCTGATTCATTAAAAGCAACTATTGCAATCATAAACAAATGACCACAACCTTACAACAGCGCCAAAGCGCCAACGTATGGGATCGCTTCTGCGAGTGGATCACCAGCACCGGCAACCGCATCTACATCGGTTGGTTCGGCGTACTAATGATCCCCACCCTACTAG
>WGNO01000026.1 GCA_016124525.1 Nostoc sp. RI_552
AACGGTCTGAGGATGTCTTTGACAATCTTGGGAAATGAATTTATAATCATTATCAATTATTCTATTTTAATACTTCGCCCAGAATTTACCATATTTTGGGCTATTTTTATCACCTCTTTCTTAACATTCAACACTTGTGGGGGTTAAATAAATATTTAAATTTAACTGGATTAAGCAAAGTTGCGGGTGTAAGTTTGGCGTTAAATGGTTGTGCTTTTGGAATGAATTCGTTTAATTCTTTAACTAGAAGATGTACTGTTGTAGAAGGATTATCACTTTCTGGGTTGGGTGGATTATATTCTTGTAGAAGATTTTCAGCGTTTTTAATGGCAGTAGTTTGTAAATGTTCTATTTGTTCATAAATTTGATGACTATTTTTAGTATATTTTTTCAAGTGTCCTGTTAATTTCTTAATGTAATCTTGTCTGGGAAGTCCGGTATTGAGAAATTCAAAATGTAAAACGTACCATAATTCAAAAGCTTCATTGGAATAAGCAACTTTAAATCCTGCTCTTTCAGCATTTGCTATTGCATTGTTAAAATCTTGCTGTGGGACATTATCTCGGTCAAATACACACCAAACTTGGTCATATTCTCCTTTATTTTTAGTATTCAATTCTTCGGCTTTTTCTACCAGCTTACCTTGGATTAAAGCCGAATCCTTGCACATCAATTACATCTTTCGGAACAGGAAAAGATTTAAAGTAGTTTGGTTCAGTTTCTTTACCTTCACAGACAATTAAAAATTTTTTTCGTAATTTCCGGGTTCCAACTTTATTAAATTGAGCAGCTACTGATATAAACAGTGCATTTTCTCTAGTTTTTGATTGAATGTCTTCGCCTTGAAAATTTTTAGATATATTGAATTTTTGATAATCACGTTCAAAAAGCCGAGTCTGTGTTTTTTTAGGCACATAAAATAACCATTGTGAAACAATATTTTTTTGACTAGCTTTAAAACCATATCGATATGTTTTATCATCTAAAATAAATACAATCTCAAATAAAGATGGTTGGGTTTCAGTTTCGGTGCTAAGTGCAAATGGTTCTACACCTATTGGTTCTGTAATCTGAGTTTCTTTAGAGGAGTTAATCATAAACCATTTCATAAACTTCATGGCTTTTGCTAAATTACTTTTACCGCTAGCATTAGCACCATAAATGGCAGCACTTTTAAGTAATGTTAGTTGCTCATCTACAACAAAAGTATTGTGTTCATGAGTTTTTGTGTCTTTGGCGACAATATTAGCCCCTTTCATGCTAAAGGTGACTTTATCTTTAAATGATCTGTAATTACCAATACTAAACTCTATGAGCATAGTCAATTTTTAGGGCTAAAGGGCATATTTGTGATTTTTTCACAAATATCTAGTTTGAGCATAACGGTGATTGAGGGGAGGGGGTATAATACTGTACTCCAAGTCAGCATGAATAACATGAATAAATTGATGTGAAAGTATCTCTAGATTACAATGAGTGACGGGAGCGTAATCACCCAGAGAAATGAGATGAATCCTGATGAGTTGTTCCAACAGGGACTCAATAAACAATTGCAAGGTGACTATCTAGAAGCCATAGCAGATTATACTCAAGTCATTGCAACTCAGCCAGGCCAGGCGGAGGCTTACTATAATAATGGGGGTTTGATTGTCAGCAGTGAACCTAGAGATTATTATGGGGCGATGGCCGACTTTAATCAGGTTGTAGGTATAAATCCAATTCTGTCCAGTGTATATTACAATCGTGGTAATGCTCGTTACTTTTTAGGGGACTATGAGGGTGCTATTGCTGATTTCAATCAAGCTATAGAAATTGAGCCAGATTTTGCTGAGTCATATCACGGTCGGGGTAATGCCTACTTGGGTTTACAGAACTATAACCAAGCGATCGCTGATTATCAACAGTCCATAGAAAAAAATCCTGACTTAGCTAGTCAAATCCACATTGATATTGCTAAAGCTTTGCATAATGGGGGTGTAGAGCATTATCATGCCAGTAATTATCAAGGAGCGATAGCTAATTTTGAACAAGCTTTAGAATGGTATCCTGATTTTGCCCCAGCTTACAGCAGCATGGGTAATGTTTACTATATTTTAGGAGACTATGAGCAAGCCATCGCCAACCATAACCGCGCCTTGGAATTAGATCCCCACTTAGCCGCAGCCTACCATAATCGAGGTAATGCTCACTATGGGTTAGGAAACAATCAAGACGCTATAGAAAATTACAACCATGCTCTGCAAATTAGCCCTAAGTTTGCTGAAGCTTACTACAATCGGGGTCTTGTTTATGCTCATCTCAAAAATTTTTTACAAGCAATTGCCGACTTTAACCAAGCACTCATCCTCAACCCTGATGATCTACAAGCATACTCTCAACGGGGTTTAGTGCGAGAAACTTTAGGACAATATCACCAAGCTCTAGAAGATTACAGCCAGGCATTACAAAAAAACCCTACTTTGCCTTCAGTGTACAGCTTCCGGGGCAATATTCGCTGCCTATTGGGAGATTATCAAGGAGCAATTGACGATTGTAATCAAGCTATAAAACTTCATCCTTATCTAGCTCAAGCATACTGCCATCGTGCCACAGCTCGCCGTGGTCTGGGAGATTATCAAGGAGCAACCCAAGACTATACTATGGCATTAAAAATTAATTCTAATTTAGCTGAAGCTTATTATGGCCGAGGTATTATCTACGCAATTATGCAAGACTTCCCCGCCGCAGTTGCAGATAACACTGAAGCAATAAAGCTTTGCACTGAATTTTCCCCAGCTTACTGCAATCGGGGTAATGCTCATTGTCTGTTGGGAAATGAAAATCAGGCAATGGCAGATTATAATCAGGCATTACAAATAAATCCTGACCTCATAGAAGCTTATTACAATCGGGCTTCTCTGCGCTATACACTCAAAAACTATGAAGGTGCAGTTGCAGATTACACCCAAGCAATAGAAAGAAATCCTCAGTCTGCTAAATTTTATAGCGATCGCGCCAATGCTCGCTTTGCTCTGCAAGACTATCAAGCAGCAATAGAAGACTATACTCAAGCCCTGGCTATTGACTCTACTCAGGGTGAAGATTGGTATAATTTGGGTCGTAGTCTTTTCATGGTGGGAGAGTTAACAGCCGCTTTGGCTAATTTGAGCCAAGCCTTACAACGTCAACCTTATTGGGCTTCAGCCTATATGCTCCGGGCTGATATCCGCCGTCAGTTAAAAGACTATCACGGTGCAATTGCTGATTTCCAAAAATCTGCCGACATATACTATGGAGAAGGAAACATACAGTATTATCAACAAATTCTTGAGTTAATCGAAGAAATTTACGTAATTGGTAGTTTTTAAGATTTCTTTGCCATTGGCTCGGGTACTGCGCCCCACGCACTCATGGTTTGGTAATGTGACCTGTAATGCTGTTTCTTAGCTCATGGTATTGCTAGAATAAAGTCAAAGCTTTTTGGAATCTTCTCTTCGTAAACTTCCTGTGCTTGTAGGAATTACTATTAACTTACCAAACTAACATTATGAATCGCTTGACCTCTGACTTCTTTGTAGGTTCACAAGCGGCTATTCCATCTCTGGCTATTTCTCAGAGAACTGATAGTGCTATACACCTACCTGTTGGTAACTTTATGTATGACAGTGGACTTTACTTTGATCGTGGATCTGGACGCATTGGGCACGGTTGCTAAATTCCCATCATCAACTAGAAACTTTTCTCATTTGAGTAATTACTAAAATATTCATCCGAGAAATTAGGCAATGCGATTGCTTCCGGAACTTCGCCCCGCGCAATCGCACCAGATCGTCATTTACCGCGGGTCATCTACCAGTTTATGACCTGTTGTTTTATATTAGCCTATATTAATGGACACCACACGGATAAATGTCATAAAATATCTAATAAAGTATTTAAATTGAATAATTTTCACATTTTTATATTTCCCAGAAAAAATAATTTCACAAAATGGCTCAAGAAATTGAACGTAAATACTTACTTAAAGATGATAGTTGGCGAGACTTAGCGCCAGGAACTGTATATTGTCAAGGATACATTGCCACACAAGACAAAGTTACTGTACGTGTACGTATAGCAGGACAACAAGGTTATTTGACAATTAAAGGGCCTAGCGTTGATTGTTCAAGATTAGAGTTTGAGTATCCCATCCCTGTAGAAGATGCTCAAGAGATGCTGAATACATTGTGTCAAAAACCTTTGATTGAAAAAATTAGATACAAAGTAGAGTGGGATGGTTTGATTTGGGAAATAGACGAGTTTTATGGTCTTAATGAAGGACTGATTTTAGCAGAAGTTGAACTCAATGATGCAAATCAACAGATTTCCCTTCCTCCTTGGATTGGTGAGGAAGTATCCCACCACCGCAAATATTTCAACAGCTATTTAGTAAAACACCCATTTTCACAATGGTGATTTGGTGTATATCCGCACTTTGCTTATAAATCCTTTGGCAAAATATAAATATGATTTTTCAATATACCGAAGCACTGGTCACTGTAGCATCTATTAATTTTGAAAATTTGGTCAGCTTCTATACCCAATTTCTTAATCAAAAACCATCCTCTTTCATGCCAAATATCTACGCAGAATTTTCACTTCCTGGTGTACGCTTGGGTATTTTTAAACCGCAAAAAAAACACACATCGGAATTTGCCACCTCAGCCAACAGTAAGATGAGTTTGTGTTTAGAAGTGAGTAATTTAGAAGCAGCCATCGCTCATATAGAAAACTTAGGCTACCCACCCCCCGGAGAAATCTCCACAGCCTCCCATGGTAGAGAAATTTATGCTTACGACCCTGACGGCAATCGGTTAATCCTACATCAAAAGTGATGAGTAGTAAAGCAAAGAAAACTTTGCTATGTCTTTCCCTATCATTGCCACCTCATGTGTTACAATGGGAGGCTATTAGTAAATAAATATGTCTTTAACTCAAAACTATAAACTAAACCTAATTCAATGGTATCCAGGCCATATTGCCAAAGCGGAAAAGCAGCTCAAAGAACAGCTGACACGGGTAGATGTAGTCCTGGAAGTAAGAGACGCGCGCATACCTTTGTCCACACATCACCCCCAAATAGATGAATGGGTGGGAAACAAAACCCGTATCTTAGTATTAAACCGATTAGATATGATTCCGCCCCCAGTGCGATCGCTTTGGGTGGATTGGTTTAAACATCAAGATCAAGTTGCCTATTTTACTAATGCTCAAAAAGGTCAAGGTGTAGTTGCTATTGCCAAAGCCGCTCAAGCAGCAGGAGTAAAACTGAATCAAAGAAGACACGAACGGGGAATGTTGCCTCGTCCAGTGCGGGCTGTAGTCATTGGTTTTCCCAACGTCGGTAAATCAGCCTTAATTAACCGTCTTCTAGGAAAGCGAGTAGTAGAAAGTGCCGCCCGTCCAGGGGTAACTCGCTCCTTGCGTTGGGTGAGAATTTCTGAACAGTTAGAATTATTAGATGCTCCGGGAGTGATTCCTTTAAAAATGGGCAATCAAGAAGCCGCAGTGAAACTAGCAATTTGTGATGACATTGGTCAAGCATCTTATGATAATCAGCTAGTAGCATCAGCTTTCATAGACTTACTTAATCAACTGCAAGAAACAGCAGGTGAGTTATTACCATCTTCACCTTTATATTCTCGCTACCAAATTGACCCTGTACTGTACACTGGCGAAAGTTATTTACAAGTCTTAGCAGAACATCGTTACCAAGGTGATGTAGAACGCACAGCCAGACACCTATTAACAGATTTTCGTAAAGGCTTATTAGGTACAATTCCTCTTGAATTGCCACCTCATCTGTAAATCAGCATTTCTCGCAACTACCATCATATGGAACTTTCTCACTCACTAAAGCACACAATTTAATAGTATAAATCTTGTGGGGCAAGCATCTTGCCTGCCCTGTGTTTCGCTTAGATCATAAGTGCTTTATATTCATTTACACTTAATTATTAAGCTAACCTTTTAGCTTCCACAGTTAACGGCAAACTGTCAGTGTCAGGTAATTCAGCAAATTCTAATTCCCAGCCATTTGCTAAAGTTAGAATTATTCCACCATTGCTGTCTGCTTGTTTAACAACTTCTTCTTCCAGGTCTTTTTTAGCAACGTAAGCAACTAAATTTCCCGCGTCATTCATCCGCAACATTACTTTCATTTGAATTCTCCTCAACGGCTTCTAGTTCTTTTTTCCGACAACCGACGACGAACCCTGTCTCTAAAAAATGCACTGCATAAATATAGGAAGTTTGTAAATAAGTACCTATACTCGCTATATAGCCAATATCTCCTTTGTTCCCTAAAACAGCCCCAATTTCTTGACCGGGAAAGGTACCATCGTTTTTGATGAGTTTACGCAGTCTGACTTTTTGACCAATTTCAAAAACAGGCGGTAAATTTAGCTCTAATTCATCACGTTGCATGAGAGTACCTCTGTTCTTTGACCAAGCTCAACAGTTCTTCAACAGTGAGATTGCGTTTCTGCTTGATGGATTCCTGGCGAACTGCATCTAACACAGATTGGGTTTCCTCTGGGTTGAGGAAAATGTTATTTTGCTGTAACAAAGTCGATACCAAATGTCTACCAGAATGTTTACCCACCACTAAACGCCGTTCCCAACCTACTTCTTCCGGCGCAAATGGTTCGTAGGTAAGGGGGTTTTGCAATACACCGTGAGCATGAATTCCCGATTCATGAGCGAAGGTATTTTCACCCACAATTGCTTTCCAGGGCGGGACATGAGAATTGGATGCTGAAGCTACCAGTTGTGATAGTTCTAACAAACGGCGAGTATCAATACCCAAATTAATACCGTAAATACGTTTGATGGACATAACAACTTCTTCTAAAGCTGCATTTCCAGCTCTTTCACCTACACCGTTGACTGTGGTATTTACAGATGTAGCTCCAGCTTTGATACCAGCTAAAGCATTAGCAGTTGCTAAACCAAAATCATCATGAGTGTGAATTTCCAAGGGAATAGACAAAGCTGAAACCAACTGTTTAACTTTGGTGTAGGTGCTGAATGGGTCAAGAATACCTACGGTATCACAAAAGCGAAACCGCGATGCGCCCCATTCTTGAGCATTCAGCGCTACATCTAAAAGAAAGTTAGGGTCAGCTCTGGAAGAATCTTCCCCTCCTACTGCGACCCAAAGACCTTGATCAAGGGCAAAATTGATACAGTCTTTCAGCCGTTGCAAACTTACCCGCCATTGACCATGAAATTTAGCAGCGATTTGGATTCCAGAAACCGGAATGGCAATGTGTACTCGCTTTAAACCACAGGTAACTGAAGCTTTAATATCTGAAATTACAGCCCGATTCCAACCGAGAAGCCTCGCTTGCAAACCCAAGTCAGAAATTGCTAAAATGGCGTGTGTTTCCGCCTCTCCCATTGCTGGAATGCCTACTTCTAATTCAGGAACACCAATAGCATCGAGAAATTGCGCGATCGCTACTTTCTCTTCAAAGGTAAAAGCAACACCAGCAGCTTGTTCACCATCACGTAATGTAGTGTCATTAATTAAGATTTCATTCATCTCAAACATCCCTCTTAGGAATCATTCTTAATATGCTGTATGCTTTGGGAGCTTATTTACCTGCAAATTCTGTCATGGTAAATGCCTAATACAAATGCTGAATGATGAATGGTAAATGCTATAAACTCTCAGATTTAATAGTTCATCTTCATGATTATTAAATCATAGCTAAATACCCACATCATATCTGTATGACAGAGAACCAAATATCGGTATAATTTTAGAATTATTTTTACCCTTGATAAATCAGGTATTTTATAATAGCAATTAACTGAGTTAACTATTAGCAAATCCTAGATTTAGCAAAGTAGTAAATATACCAATAAAATCAAAGCCCGTCTTGGTTTAATCCTATAATTACACCTCATTTATTTGCGGCAACATAGGCAAGTTAACTTACTAAAACTTAGACAACAAATCTGTTAATGATGCTCATCTAGCCAATCGAAAATTTGCTCTAGTTGCTGTAAGTTCACTATTCCATATTGCCAGAGAAGCATAGGTAAGGGGCCATTATCAAATTTACGATGTCGTAGTGCTACAGCAATATCTGCATTTGTCAGTTCGAGTTCCTGATGTAAAAAATTGATAAATTTTCTCTCGCTGTTACAAGTTGTCATCATCGAAATTGCTCATGATCATGTTTGTCGGGCTACGGTCTACAGCGTTAACACGCAGAGATGCACCAAACCCAGAAACCCAGTTTAGGAGTTATGTGAATTCCAGCAACGCTCTAGCCATTCCACTAATTCATGGCGAGAAGCGAGAAACTGTATCACTGTACTGCGAACGAGTATCGCTTCTAGTAAATTATTTACTTGCACTCGTAAAGAACCATCGCTGTGACAACAGCAGGGAATCATCAATTCTTGTAAACGCTGACAAATTCCCCAGCGATCGCACAAAGGAATCTGCAACACTTGATCGCCTAGAGGATCAGAACTATGAGGTTTTAACATGATTAATGATTTTTTGTCAACTGTTATTTATCCTGGGGTTGAATGTTCAGAGATTGCAATTGTTGTTCTAGTTTCTCAATCCGGGAAACTAGAGAACTAATCACAGTTCCTTGCTCATCAGGAAGCTTTCCATGTTCTAGGGGATGCAGATTGACGTTTTGTTTGGGGTGAATAATTCTACCTGGAATCCCCACAACAGTTGCATCTGGGGGCACATCACGCAAAACAATAGAACCTGCACCAATACGGACACCATCCCCAACGTGGATATTTCCCAAAACTTTCGCACCCGCACCCACCACAACATTTTTCCCCAGAGTGGGATGACGCTTACCACTTTCTTTACCGGTGCCACCAAGGGTAACGCCTTGGTAAATGAGCGTATAATTTCCCACAATGGCAGTTTCACCAATGACAACACCCATACCATGGTCGATAAATACACCTTTACCAACCTCTGCACCAGGGTGAATTTCAATTCCTGTTAAAAACCGACCCAAGTGAGAAATCAAACGCGGGATGAAAACTACTCCCCGACAGTGTAACCAATGGGCTACACGATGCAAACATAGTGCGTGCAACCCCGGATAACAAAACACCACTTCTAGCCAATTACGTGCCGCTGGATCGCGTTCAAAGATGATTTTAAAATCACTCCATAACAATTTTAAAAAAGCACCAGAGAACAGATTTTTCAGCACAGATGTATTTTGAGAACGTGGTTCCATTCCAGCCTGATTATTTTCGATACTCTTTAATGACTGTTGCATCGGTAGTGTTTCGTTAAAAGAGCCATGTGCTATTTTTATGCTTATATCAGGTAACTCCCAACTAGACGCTACGACCAATCCTGATTGAATTTATTGGATTAATTACAGCTGTACTCAACTAACTCAAACCCCGATTTTAAATAAATTTAAAATTTCCTTTGGGGTAGGGGTGCTAGTGTTTAATAATGGGGGTTCTGGTGTTTTTAGGGTAGAGGCTTTAGAATTTTTGTACTCACCACAAAGAACTTTGCCTGTAAGAGTTTGCAGAGAATTAGGCAAGTTATTTTGCAATTTATTAAGTTGTACTCACTTCCTCGCAAAGATGATATATCTGTATATCCAGCTACGATTCTTATTCTATTATTCAGCTAGAGAAAAAACCTGTTTCTTTATTTTGATTTCGGTTTTATTGTCTGTGCGTATCTATACCTTTCTTAATATAAACAATGAGTTTTGTAAACATATATAAACTTGTACATCTCATCAAAGTCAGCCCAGCTATTTTATCCCCAGTCCATTAGACATCAACCGAATTCAAATATAGGTTTTACCGAACCCTTGTAGAGAAGTTTAGTTGAAAAGTTGTCATTGTGAACCTTGGCCAAGGGGAAACCAGACTCGATCAACTTACTTACTGCAATTTCAGTATCAAATGTGCTAATACAGGATAGCATGCATCTCAAAATTCCATGAAACAGCAAAAAAATATATTCAGTCATCTCACAGCAAAAGAAAGAAATTATTTATCATTTCCCGCAGAGTTCTTATTAAATCAAAACCTGCTTCATGGCAAAATACTAGATTTTGGTTGCGGCTTTGGTAGTGATGTTAAATTCATCGGCGAAAAAGGGTTTGACATTACAGGCTATGACCCACATTATTTTCCCGAATATCCTCAAGGTAAATTCGACACAATAATTTGTTTTTTTGTTTTGAATGTTTTGCTCCCCGAAGAACAAGCTAATATTCTCATGGAAGTATCGCACTTATTAAAAGCAGGAGGAAAAGCTTACTATGCCGTAAGAAGAGATATCAAAAAAGAAGGATTTAGAGAACATTATATTTATAAAAAGCCTACATATCAATGTTTAGCCAAACTTCCGTTTAATTCTTTATACGCAGATGAAATCCGCGAGATATATGAGTACATTCATTATAATCAGCGCCGCAATTCATCTAATTATTGTATATTTTGTAACCCTCATAAACATCTCACATTATTAACAGAGTCAGCAACCGCCTATGCTATGTTGGATGGCTATCCCATCACTAAAGGACATACCTTAGTTATTCCTAAACGTCATGTTAGCAATTATTTTGATTTACCATTTAAAGAACAATGTGCTTGCTGGTTTATGGTCAATAAAGTCCAAGAAATTCTCAAAACAGAATTTGCACCTGATGGTTTTAATGTCGGTATGAACATTAATCGAGAAGGCGGACAAAATATTATGCACACCAGTATTCATGTCATCCCTCGTTACAAAGGTGACGCTATTGGTAAAAGTGGTATCAGGAAAGTTATTCCTAAAAGCCAATAATATAACTCAAGCCATGAAAAATCTCAATGACCAGGCCTCTCATTTGACATCCTGCACTAAGCCCTGGGGATTATAAATCCCAGCTATACAAACAAATTCCCCCTGTGCTTACTAAGAGAAAATCAAGGATTTTAAACTTAGCCATTAGGCTTGAACCATCAATTGATTACCCATTGTGTCTTGGTAGTAATTTTGGATTTATTGCGCCTCAATTGATCAATAATTATAGCAATGTGGGTTAGTGGGAGGATGCAACTCTCATTTTATGCTGTGTTGATTTAAATTCTTGGCAAAGTGTTCTTTAGCATAATTACTTAGGGTACTTTGTGGAATAAGTATTTTTATGTCAAGAAAATAAAATAAATATAAAACGCATTTTTTTCACCTAAAAAAATGATAGGTTAGATACATAATCAAACTCACTCAATATCTCAATTTTAACTTGGCCTTAGCTGCAAGGGATGACTATTAACGAGTAAATCCGCCCTGCCGTTTCATTATTGGTAATTATAGACATTAATTCTCAATAGATGTAGAATCAAAACTAATGGAGTTCCTGATTAAGTGCCGATTATGCAATTCCTTCATCCCGCTCAGATATTGCATCATTCTCACAACAACCTCATTAACTGGGTTTCTCAAAGAAAAATTAAGCAGTGTTTCAACTTTATCTTTTCTTAAGAAACCTGCTTTTTTCCCCAGGTGCAAGAACCTAGACCTATATTCCGTGGGAAAATTAAAAAAAAATGAACTGCATTTTTTCCTCAAAAAAAATGATATCTTGGATACAGAATTGAATTTCGCACGTATCTGGAGTAGTGGTACTTGAACCTGCTCCAGTTTTCCCCCCTTAAGCCTCTGGCCCTTTTCTTTGTCAATGGGATTTAAGGCCGATTTGAGTACATATCTATGTACTTTCAAACCCCAATAAAATAGACTAAAACCCTTGCTAGCAGTGGGTTACCCCTGAGTACAAAGAAATCCTGAACCCCTCTTCATAAATACTCGTACCCCAGCCGAAAAATACTAGAACCCCTGCCCAAAAAATAAATTTTTAAAATTTGTAAAGCCCACACAGTTAGGGTAGTAAGGTTTGAGTACAAGCGTAATAAATCCAATAAATTCTATCCTTAATAAACCCCGTGACCATGGAATAACCACTGCTATAAATCATATATCGCCAATCACTCAACGCTGCACTAAAAGCAATAGCCAAGAGTGAGTGGAGGGATGAGATAGCACCATGCCTTTGCAAATAGAAGTCGCGGGTGTACTCACAAACAAATTCCACCCAGACCCAAAAGTTGACACACACCAGCTATAGGTGAGTTAGCAGTCAGCAGTCAACAGTTTTCCACTGTTAACTGTTAACTGATTACAAGACCCGACTTCATTTCTTAGGTAAAGACAGTAGCAACGGCATCTCCCACTGTGGCATTTAGTCCACCGACCCTTGCGAAATTCAATGATACTACCGTCTGACGGACTCCTCACCTCCTCCCATCAGGAACCAGCATTAACCCCAGCAAAATCAGGTGGTTGCGGATGTGACAGCAGCACCACCGTAGAAATGGATCAAAAAGTCCAAGAACGCATTGCCAAACATCCCTGTTATAGTGAAGATGCCCATCACCATTACGCCAGGATGCACGTTGCAGTTGCACCAGCTTGTAATATTCAATGCAACTATTGCAATCGTAAATATGACTGTGCTAACGAAAGTCGTCCTGGGGTAGTTAGTGAATTACTCACACCAGAAGAAGCAGCACATAAAGCTTTGGTCATTGCAGGCAAAATTCCTCAAATGACAGTGGTGGGAATTGCCGGACCTGGTGATCCATTGGCGAACCCTGAAAAGACTTTTCGCACTTTTGAGTTGATTGCAGACAAAGCCCCGGATATCCAGCTTTGCCTCTCAACTAACGGTTTAATGCTATCGGAATATGTTGACAAAATCAAACAACTAAATATAGATCACGTTACCATCACCTTAAATACCATAGACCCAGAAATCGGCGCTAAAATATATTCTTGGGTTCATTATAAGCGTAAACGTTATAGAGGTGTTGAAGGTGCTAGAATTCTGTTAGAAAAGCAAATAGAAGGCTTACAAGCACTCCAAGAAGCTGATATCTTGTGCAAAGTTAACTCCGTAATGATTCCGGGCATTAATGATCAGCACCTCATCGAAGTGAATAAAATGATTCGCGAGAAAGGCGCATTTCTGCACAACATCATGCCCTTGATTTCAGCACCAGAACACGGTACTCACTTTGGTTTAACAGGTCAACGAGGCCCCACACCCAAAGAAGTCAAGGCGGTACAAGACAATTGTGCTGGCAACATGAAAATGATGCGCCATTGTCGCCAATGCCGCGCTGATGCGGTAGGATTATTAGGAGAAGACCGTAGCCAGGAATTTACCAAAGACAAATTCTTGGAAATGTCTCCAGAATACGATCTAGAACAACGCACTGCTGTTCACGACGGCATTGAAAAGTTTAAACAAGAACTCAAAATAGCCAAACAAAACGCACGTACAGGTAAGGAATTTACTCATAATCCCAAAGTCTTAGTTGCAGTGGCCACTAAAGGCGGTGGATTAGTTAACCAACACTTCGGTCACGCCAAGGAATTCCAGATTTACGAAGTGGATGGTAATGAAGTTAGCTTTATCGGTCATCGCAAAATCGACCAATATTGCCAAGGTGGATTCGGAGAAGAAGCCACATTTGAGCATATTATGGCAGCCATCGCAGATTGCAAAGCAGTTTTAGTTGCCAAAATTGGTAACTGTCCTCAAGAAAAATTGCACGCAGCGGGAATACAGACTGTTGAAGCTTACGACGTGATTGAAAAAGTTGCTTTGGAATTTTACGAGGAATATGTAAAGGGACTAGGGACCAGAGACTAAGGACTAAGGACTAGGGACTAGGGACCAGAAACTACACATAAGGGAAAAACCTCCCAATATCAGTACCTTCTACCCAGTACCTAGTAACCCCCTACCCAATACCCAATACTCAAAAAGGAGAATAATCATGGCTTACCAAATCACTAGCCAATGTATTTCCTGCGATCTTTGTCTGTCTGTATGTCCCACTAATGCAGTTAAAGTAATTGACGGTAATCGTTGGATTGACCCGGAACTTTGTACAAACTGCTTTGGGAGTGTTTATTCCGTTCCTCAGTGTAAAGCTGGTTGTCCTACCTGTAACGGTTGTGTCAAACAACCCAACGATTATTGGGAAAGCTGGTTTGCTAATTACAATCGCTCTTTAGCAAAATTAACTAACAAACAAGATTACTGGGAACGTTGGTTTAATTATTACTCCAAAAAATTCTCGGAGCAATTATCTCGACATCACAGCAAAGTCATAGGTGTATCAGGATGAGCATCATTTATCTAGACAATAACGCTACAACCAAAGTAGACCCGGAAGTTTTAGAGGTGATGTTGCCTTACTTACGGGACTACTATGGTAATCCCTCTAGTATGCACACCTTTGGTGGACAACTTGCCAAACCCGTAAAGATAGCACGCCAACAACTAGCAGCCCTCATCGGTGCTGATGAATCAGAAATTGTCTACACTAGTTGCGGTACAGAGGGAGATAACGCCGCCATTCGCGCCGCACTGTTAGCACAACCAGAAAAGCGACATATCATTACTACGCAAGTTGAACACCCAGCAGTTTTGAATGTCTGCAAACAACTGGAAACCCAAGGTTACACTGTTACTTATCTGTCGGTAAATCGTCAGGGACAGCTAGATTTAAATGAACTAGAAGCTGCTCTAACCGGCAACACCGCCTTGGTAACAATTATGTACGCCAACAACGAAACAGGCACGGTTTTTCCCATTGAGCAAATTGGGTTAAGAGTTAAAGAGTATGGCGCTATTTTTCATGTGGATGGAGTGCAAGTAGTGGGAAAAATTCCCATGAACATGAAGACCAGCACCATAGATATGTTAACTTTGTCCGGTCATAAAATCCATGCTCCTAAAGGAATTGGTGCTTTGTATGTCCGGCGCGGTGTGCGATTTCGTCCCTTACTCATTGGCGGACACCAAGAACGTGGTCGTCGAGCAGGAACAGAGAATGTTCCAGGTATTATTGCTTTGGGTAAAGCCGCCGAGTTGGAACTCTTACACCTAGAAGAGGCTACCGCCAGAGAAAGAAAACTGCGCGATCGCCTAGAGCAAACTTTACTCGCTAAAATTCCTGACTGCGAAGTAAATGGCGACCTAACGCAGAGATTACCGAACACCACAAATATCGGCTTTAAATACATTGAAGGTGAAGCAATTCTGCTGTCCCTCAACAAATACGGAATCTGTGCCTCATCTGGTTCCGCTTGTACTTCCGGTTCCCTAGAACCTTCTCATGTTCTCCGGGCCATGGGTTTACCCTACACTACCTTACACGGTTCCATTCGTTTCAGTCTGTCTCGCTACACCACAGCAGCTGAAATCCACAAAGTCATAGAAATCATGCCCGGTATTGTAGAACGTTTACGCGCCATGTCTCCCTTCAAAAATGAAGATGCGGCTTGGCTGCAAGAACAAGCACTAATTCATAGTTAAGGACTAGGTACTGGGTACTAGCTATGAGGAAGATTTTTCCTCTTCCTCATGTCTAGTCCCTCATCTAAAATCCAAAATCTCAAATCAAAAGTTGACCATGTGGGACTACACAGATAAAGTATTAGACTTGTTTTACAATCCCAAAAATCAGGGAGCTATTGAAGAAACTGACGAACCCGGAGTGAAAATTGCCACCGGAGAAGTTGGTAGTATTGCTTGTGGTGACGCCCTGCGACTGCACTTGAAAGTAGAAGTGAAATCTGACACAATCTTAGATGCCCGTTTTCAGACCTTTGGCTGCACCAGTGCCATCGCTTCTTCCAGTGCCTTAACTGAAATGGTCAAAGGTTTAACCCTAGATGAAGCTTTGAAAGTATCTAATCAACAGATTGCAGATTACCTGGGGGGCTTGCCAGAAGCCAAAATGCACTGTTCTGTCATGGGACAAGAAGCTCTAGAAGCTGCTATTTATAATTATCGAGGCATACCCCGTCCTACCCATGATGATGATGAAGGCGCATTAGTTTGTAGCTGCTTTGGTGTTAGCGAAGCCAAAATTCGCCGTGTGATTGTAGAAAATCATCTCACTGATGCCGAACAGGTAACAAATTATGTAAAAGCTGGTGGCGGATGCGGTTCCTGTTTAGCGAATATTGATGATATAATAAGAAGTGTAAAGGAAAAAGCCCCCGCACCTGCTCTTAACAGCCACAGCTTTCCACTTGCTAACTCTCAACAGCAATCACCAAAGCCCCTCACAAATGTGCAGAGAATTGCACTGATTCAAAAAGTTCTAGATGAAGAAGTCAGACCCGTGCTGATTGCTGACGGTGGAGATGTGGAACTTTACGATGTAGAAGGCGATCAAGTCAAGGTCTTACTTCAAGGAGCTTGTGGTTCTTGTTCTAGCAGCACAGCCACCCTCAAGATTGCCATTGAAGCCAGGTTGCAACATCGTGTCGGCAAGAACTTGGTGGTCGTGGCAGTGGAACCGTAATTTTAAAATTTACACACCCTACAAATACACCCTAAGTAGGACTTGAGCCAAATAACTTGACCCAATCAATGCTTCATTCCTACCCAATACACACACCAACAATACCTAATTGTCAATTCCATTATCCAACTCGCAGCACAAGGAACAGGATATGACTACATTGTATGAGAAAATTGGTGGACAGCCAACACTTGAGAAAGTAGTTGATGCCTTTCACCACAGCATTATGGCAGACAACAGCCTCAAAGGCTTCTTCGCTAAAACCGATATGGCGAAACAACGCGCCCATCAAATTGCCTTTTTCTCTCAAATTCTCGAAGGTCCAAAGCAATACTCTGGCCGTCCCATGGACAAAACCCACTCAGGGATGAACCTCAATGACCAACACTTTGAAGCCATTACTAAGTACCTGAGCGCAGCAATGACCGCATCCGGGGTTGCAGCAGAAGACGCTAACGCTGCAATGGCTAAAGTCTCTAGCCTCAAAGCCGCCATTTTGAACAAGTAAGGAACTCTGCATTGATTGGCGAATAACTTCGTCAAATCCTGCTTATTTTCTCTTCATATTTGTAAAGTGTGTAATTCCTTTGTCATTTGTCTAGTGGAGGCTCGACAAATGACACGGGAAACCAACTAAACAAAATCAACAACATACATAAAAACTTAACCCCGAACCATTATGACCCCAACACTGACCCAATTTGTTGTAGAGCGATCGCCCCCCGGCGACGTTCTACACGCGCTCACTGCCGTAGCTCAACAGGCGTGAACGTCAACACACAGACCCAGTAACCAACCAATCTCAGGAGAAAAACAATCATGTCAGTTGACGAAAACATTAGACAGATAGCTTTTTACGGTAAAGGTGGTATCGGTAAATCTACCACTTCCCAAAACACCCTGGCAGCTATGGCAGAAATGGGTCAGCGCATCCTCATCGTTGGTTGTGACCCCAAAGCTGACTCCACCCGTTTGATGTTGCACAGCAAAGCACAAACCACCGTTCTTCACCTGGCCGCTGAAAGAGGCGCTGTAGAAGACCTAGAACTCGAAGAAGTAATGTTAACCGGTTTCCGTGGTGTTCGCTGCGTGGAATCTGGTGGTCCAGAACCCGGTGTAGGTTGTGCTGGTCGTGGTATTATCACCGCTATTAACTTCCTAGAAGAAAACGGCGCTTACCAAAACGTTGACTTCGTATCTTACGACGTATTAGGTGACGTTGTATGTGGTGGTTTTGCTATGCCTATCCGTGAAGGTAAAGCTGTGATTTCTAGGGTTTCTCCCATTCTCCGAAATCAAATGACGATTTAACCTTGCCCTAACTTTGCCCCAGGAAATTTTTTAGAACAGGCGTTTTTTTAGAATTTATCTACTACTTTTACCTTCTATTTTTACCCTATTTACCTCCCATTGTCAAGAGGTATACATAAATTATGATAAATAAATTACAAACTTTAAAAAAAAATACTTTTCTTTGAAAAGTTTCCCAGGTTAACAAATAAAGTAATTACACTAGAGGTCAGAAGTGTTGAATCCTGCAATAAAAATTTACAATTTTTGCGTTTTACCCAGATAAAGTTCATTGTCTATTAAGAATAGAGTCATTAATTGCTCAAATTTTGTATCACCGACGCACAACTTGGACAGTCAACAGTCAACATTTCTGACTAGAGGTTTACAATGTAGTATTTTGACAATCTGGATTTTTTGATTATCTAAATATTAGGGTTTATATGCTGGCTCTTAATCTCAAAACAACTCACAAACCTGTTAAGCAGTATTATCAAGAATTAGAACAGTTTAAAAAATTGGGCGTTGTCCACGAAACCGCCGTTAAAGCTGCTTTTCAAAAGTTACTCGAATCCTGCGGTCAACAGTTTCAATGGACTCTCATCCAAGAATATGGGCTAAAAAGAGAAAAAAAACAACAGCTACGAATAGATGGAGCTTTAGTAGATGACTATAATTTACCCCGTGCTTACTGGGAAGCTAAAGACATGAAAGACGACTTAAAAAAAGAAGCACAGAAAAAATTCGCCAAGGGTTATCCCAAAGATAATATTATTTTTCAGCAACCACATCGCGCCATTCTCTACCAAGATGGTAAATGTGTTTTAGATGAAGACATCACCAACCCCCAAAATTTAGTCGATGTAGTCCGACATTTGTTTGAATATCGCCCCCCAGCTATTGAACAATGGGATAAAGCAGTCGAAGAGTTTGGTGTGCGGGTGAAGGAACACGCCACAGCTTTACTAGAATTAATTCGGGAACAGAAAAAGAAGAATAAAAAGTTTATTGATGCTTTTGGTGATTTCTTCCAACTTTGTCGCCAGTCAATTAACCCGAACTTGTCAGAAGCAGCGGTAGAAGAAATGTTAATTCAGCACTTATTAACCGAGCGGATTTTTAGAAGTGTCTTTAACAATCCTGATTTTGCCCAACGTAATATTATTGCAGCAGAAATTGAAAAGGTAATTAATGCATTAACTTCTAGGTCTTTTAGTAGGAGTCATTTTTTAAGTAGTTTAGATAGATTTTATGGTGCAATTGAAGAAACCGCCGCCACCATTGATGATTTTTCTCGCAAGCAAGACTTTCTCAATAAAATTTATGAGCGGTTTTTTCAAGGTTTTTCCGTCAAAGTTGCAGATACCCACGGGATTGTATATACTCCCCAACCCATTGTAAATTTTATGGTCAGGAGTGTAGAAGAGATTTTACAAAAAGAGTTTAATAAGTCCTTAGTTGACCCAGGTGTACATATCCTTGACCCCTTTGTGGGGACTGGTAACTTTATCATCCGGGTAATGCGGGAAATTGTCGAGATCCAAAAGTCCGCTTTACCTCACAAATATGACCATGAGTTACATTGTAATGAGGTGATGTTATTACCTTATTATATTGCCTCCCTCAATATTGAACATGAATATTTTGAGCAGGTGGGAGAATATAAACCTTTTCCAGGAATATGTTTAGTTGATACCTTTGAAGACCAAAATATTACACAGTTAGATTTATTTAGTCCGGAAAATATGCAACGGGTAAAAAGACAAAGACAATCAGATATTTTTGTGATTATTGGTAATCCTCCTTATAATGTCGGCCAGATGAATGAAAATGATAATAATAAAAATAGGAAATATAGTAATAAAGATAAAACTGGTATAGATGACCGGGTAGCTGCAACCTACGCCAAAGCCTCAAAGGCGACAAATAAAAATAAACTGTCAGATACCTATGTAAAAGCCATTCGCTGGGCGAGTGATAGAATTGGGGAGGAAGGAATTATTGCTTTTGTCACTAATAACGGTTTTATTGATGCGCTATCTTTTGATGGGATGCGTGAATTTCTGGAAAAAGAATTTACTAACATTTATATTTTTGATTTAGGCGGTAATATCAGAAAGCGCACAGATAAACCTGTTTATAATGTATTTAATATTCAGGTAGGTGTGAGTGTGAATATCTTTGTGAAGAAAAAATGATTGCTGACAAACTAGAATTTGAGATGGTGATGAAACTGGCTCAAAAATGCTTACTCACATTGCTAAGAAAACCGGATTAGAACCAAAGGATTTATGAAAAAAGCCAAAATATATTACACCGCAATAAATGACACCTGGACAAAAGAACAAAAGTTAGCCTATTTAGAAAAACTTGAACATACTGGTAATGTAGAATGGCAAGAAATTACACCAGATAAAAATCATAATTGGTTAACCAGTGAGTTAAAACTAGATTATCATGAATTTTTACCCATAGGTAATAAAGAGACAAAATCTACATCTGTAAAGACTTCAGCAATTTTTTCACTTTACAGCTTAGGTATTAATACAAATAGGGATAATTGGGTTTATAGTTATCAAGTTGAGGATTTAAGTAAAAATATCAGTGTTTTAGTTGAAACTTATAACGAACAGGTTTTTAAATGGAAAACCAGCACCAAATCTGAACAAAATATTGATTATTTTGTTTTATATGATGACGAAAAAATCAAATGGAGTAGTAAATTAAAACAATTATTAAATGCTGGTGTTTCTACAGAATTTAATTTAGCCAACATCAGAATAGCTCTGTATAGGCCATTTACTTTACAGTATGTTTATTTTGATCAAGTTTTAATTCATAGACGTGGGAAGTTCCCTGTAATATTCCCCACTGTTGAAACTGAAGCAGAAAATCGGGTGATTTGTCTTACTGGCTGTGGTTCTGAAAAGCCGTTTATGATATTTATATGTAACCAGATTTGCGATTTACATCTTGTTGGTGGGGGGTGTGGTACTCAATGTTTCCCCTTTTACACTTATAACGAAGACGGGACAAACCGCCAAGAAAACATCACACACTGGGCATTGTCAACATATCGCCATCATTACCAAGATACCACAATTACAAAATGGGACATCTTCTACTACATCTATGCAGTCCTCCATCATCCCCACTACCGGGAACGCTACGCAGCCAACCTCAAAAAAGAACTTCCCCGCATTCCCTACGCTCCTGAGTTTCACTCCTTTGTCACCGCGGGAAAACGACTTGCAGAAATTCATATCAACTACGAAAAACAGCCCCAATATCCCCTCAAACATCTAGAAAATAAAGACTTACCCATAGATTGGCTTGTGGAAAAAATGCGCCTATGCAAAGATAAAACCCAAATCAAATATAATGATTTTCTCACCTTAACCGGTATACCCCCAGAAGTCTTTAACTACCGTCTGGGTAACCGTTCCGCTCTGGATTGGATTATAGACCAATATCAAGTTAAAACAGATAAACTGAGCGGAATTACCAATAATCCCAACCGCCTTGATGATGAGCAGTATATAGTCAGGTTAGTCAAACAAATCATTACCGTTAGTTTAGAAACCGTGAAGATTGTAGAAGAATTACCAGATTTAGGTTTATTAAATATTTAACCATAGTCTTAAACTGAAATTTAGATACTAAAAATACTTGATTATGTCACTAAAATTTATTTTTACCAGCCATTTAATTAACCACACATGTTAAACCTAAACATTCCAAACGTAACCACAAACTTTCATTTTCAAATCTCAACCGTTCATTTTTATCTTGCAAATCTTCCATGTGCGACTTTTTATTAATAGCTTGTGCAATAGCCACCTTGCGATGTATTCGAGGAATGCGAATAACTGTATATAATATTTTGGAATATCTTGCAGGTGGTGTGACAAAAGCCGAAATTCTCCAAGACTTTTGCGAACTTACTTCAGAAGATATTAAAGCCTGTCTTGCTTTCGCTGCTGACCGTGAGAATAATTTTTAATTTTCCATTGACTATCATCTATTTTCAATCATCCAAACCAACATACCTAAAATTTCCTCCACAGGTGGGAGAGAATAATCCATCAAATCAATAGTTACAGTATCACCTTCCAACTTTAAAAATCGCCATTGTGTACCACTACTAATGGAACCATATATAACTGAAAATGGACGATTTTTTGCAGCATTAAATCTTTGTGCGGCCACCATCTCTGCAATACATTGTCCAAAACCAGTTCTTAAATCAGACTTTTTTGCCTCAACAATTACAATTACAGGTGCTTCAATTTCTAACACTTCAGGAGAACTACTTAACAGAAAATCACACATTCCATTAAGTCCAACTGACTCATCAACTGTAAAATCTTCACCGGAAAATAAGCTAATTTGCCGATTTAAAATTTTTCTTATTTCTAGTAAGACTGGGTAAATAATTCCTTCAGAACGGGCTTTTTCACTAGCAGAAGAAGAAATGGGTAAACTTTCTTCTAAAAATGCTTTCAAAGTAGCAGATACTTCAACTGTTTGGTTATCAGGAATAAATCTCCCACCTTCTTGAGTTTTCAAGCCGAAAGCTTCTTTAACCTTACCGATAGATGTAAACTGACTATAAGGCATAATTTATAGCATTCCATTTCTGAAATTTTCATATTAACTCCATTATACTCTAGGTTGGGTTGATGCAATAAAGCCTAAGAGCAATCATACAACTTAAAAGATTTAATTAATTATGCGTATTAACTCTTGATTTTTCATTTTTAAGCGCAATCTTTCATTTTCTATTCTCAATTTCTCATTTTCATGTTCCAGCTTAATAACTATATCTTGCAAATCTTCCATCTGTGACTTTTTATTAATAGCTTGTGCAATGGCCACCTTGCGATTTTCTAAACTAAACCACCTTTGATAAATAGATGTGTGCATATTTACCGAATGACCCAAATTATCAGCAGCAGCTTTAATAGGAATCCCCATTAAATGGGCGCGAATCGCCCAAGCGTGGCGTAAATCATAAGGTTGAAAAGGAATACCCACAAATCTAAACCATCTGTCTGTACCATGACGAGCCGAGTTAATTTGTTTATTGGTAACTTTACCCTGAATTTTGGCTTTTAATAATTCAATAGCCTCGGTATCAGCTTTTAAATTAAAGGTTTCTACCCACTGGGGATATAATGGTAAAGCTTCCCTTTCACCAGTTTTACACTCTTGATTTACTCGCCAAGTATTCATGATATTATCCGAAGACAACCACCAATCTAAATCAGGATTAACGAAAATTTCCCTAGGTCTTAGTCCATAGGTAGCTAACATTCCGTATACCCAGCGCCATAGTTTCCAATTATTCCTATCTTCTCTGGTGAGCAATTTACTAGGGCGGTTGATTGAATAAGTTTCAAACTTGAGATATTCTTGCTCTATATCTACATCCCTAGGTATATCACGGTGACGTTGAGCAGTAGGTTTTATTTTTAAATTACTCAGTTCTGGGACTTCTAAACCAGAAGATTTACACAGCACCCGAATAACTTTAATTAGCTCATTTTTCACACTATCTGAAGAATTACAAAGTTTTACAGCTGTAATAAAGTTAATATCTATTGCTAATTTATTCTTGGGTAAATGTTTTTGGGCAATATAAAAATAGCTACTAAATGTATTCTCACTTTTCAGGGTACGTTTTCTAGTTTGAAAATAATTCACCTCGAAATCTGCAATTAAATCACCAATGGTTTTCTTTGTAACCTTATTGTGAGTTTTGCCTAAGTATTTTTCATTCCATTGAAACTGTTTTCTGGCTATTAACTTTCCTAGCTCATAGGCTTCTTCCTCCGCAGTTTGTAAGCCATGAAAATTAAAGGGAATACCCAAAGAAATATCGTATTGCTTTGTTCCTATACCGTTTTTGTCAAAATCTCCTGGTTTAATGGGTAGGGTACTTCTCAGTTGTAATGACTTACCGGATTTTCTGATGGAAACATTCACCCTAGCACTTTTGAGTCTAGTATTTATAGCTTTTAATTCCGTTTCTAGTTTTGCTATCAGGTGATTTTCTTGATGTGTAACTACTTGCATTGTACCTATATATCCCCCATGGCCACTGTTTCTTTGGCGAAAACCGGTAAATGCTTCCTGTGTTCTGTCTACCCTAGATTTACACTGATAAAAAAACTGTTCATCATTGACAATGATGACAGCAAAAATTTTGGGTAGTGATGCATAGTAATGATAGAATAAGGAAGTGTCCTTCAATACAGGAGCTATGCACTGCCCTAAATGCAACTCGAATAACATAGTGAAAAATGGACGCACTCATTACGGAAAACAACGGTTCAAATGCCAAAATTGTGGACGACAATTTGTCGAAAGTCTAACGCGACAACCGATTGATAACTCAACACGTGGGTTAATCGATAAACTTTTACTTGAACGGGTTTTATTGGTAACCATCCCTCGGATTACCAAAGCCTCATTACGTTGGCTTCAATACTACGTAAATCAGAAATATTACCAAATTCCTAAATATTGGGATGTGGTCATATGTAGGGTCGAAAGCCAATAAACAATGGATTTGGCTTGCAATTGACGCTACAACACGAGAAATTGTCGGCGTATATATTGGTCATCGCTCTAGCCAATCAGCAAAACAGTTATGGCTATCGCCTCCACCAGTCTACCGTCAGTGTGCAGTTTGATACACAGATTTCTGGGAGGCATATGAACAAGTGTTACCAAGTAAAGGCCATCATGCAGTGGGTAAAGATAGTGGTCAGACAAGTTATATCGAAGGATTCAATAATACCCTTAGACAACGAGTCGCGCCCTTAGTCCGTAAAACATTGTCGTTCTCCAAATCACTCCACAACTACATTGGGGCAGTCTGGTATTTTGTTCATGATTATAATACCTGCCTAGGACAATAGATCATTACTATGCATCACTACCAAAAATTCAGTGGCTAAAGCAGCTAAAGTCATGATCACTCTAGTATTTATTAGTTGTATAAATAAGTTTTCAATTGAAATACGTAAATTTCACAAATCTAAAAAAATTAACAGTTAATATGTAACTTTGAGAAGATGTGTGAGAAATTTTAGACGCGTCATTGTACGGATAATGTAACAACGAGATTTGCTTAAAGACACATCATTTTTGCCTAAATAAGCTTAAACTTAATTAAATAGGTTGTAATTAATCAATTCAAATTATGAAATATCAACTTTGAGCCTTTTAATCCAGAACATTGACGGCTTTTGTTAATAGAACTTCCATTTATTAGATGTATAATCTAATACTTATTATTTTATCATTAATTCTTTCTTTAGTGTGATGAGCAATAAATATTGCCAAGTTAGCATTAGGAATTATCTCCTCAATTACAACCAATATATTCAATCATGAAAATAACATGATTAATCTACAAGAGTGTTTTGCGGCTATTACAAAACTCACTAACTTGCAAGAAAAGTTCGCTTATGAACTTTCTGTTATGTATGACGCTGAACAACTCACTGTAACATCACTTGTTGAGGTTACAGTGTGTTGTTCACTGTGCTATTGGTTCTCGTTAATTTTACTCAACCAAGAAAGGCTTATTTGGCAAAACATGATGGTATTGCTATTTTAATAACTTCAATGAAAATACAGCAAATCCAGCCCAATGAACTAAAACAACAATATCCCGCTCAAAAATAGATTTTTCCGGTGTTGATTTAGGAGGAGGTAACCTCACAAAACTGATTTAGATGGTACAAGATTCCCCGATTAATTACTATTTTTTAAGTTAAAATAATTAACTTCATTATAGAAGGAATCAACTTTAATGACTCAAACAAAAGCTGCGGATAGTGAACAACTCAAACAACTTGTTCACCCTCCCATTAGCCAAGGTAAATTACTTGAAGATAATTTAATACCCAAGAATCAATTAATTTCTAGTGGGCAAAATTTTGATGAAAAATATCAAACTATAAAAATAGCACAAATAGCACCTCCTTGGTTTGCTGTACCTCCAAAAGATTATGGTGGAACAGAAGCAGTCATCAGCAATTTAAGTGAAGAATTAGTTAAACAAGGTCATCATGTCACTCTTTTTGCGTCAGGAGATTCCCAGACAACTGGAAAATTAAGATATTACATAGACATTTCACTGTCTCAGCAAAAAATCCCTTGGACTAACTGTATTGAACCTGAATATCACATGATTAGTACTTTTAGAGAAATAGCACATAATCAGGAAAAATATGATATCATACATACTCATCTTTCTTCAGAGTCAGACTTAATAATATTTAAATTGGCATCTCAAATCAAAATTCCCCATATATGTACTATACACAGCAAGTTTCCCTTTGATAAAAGAGAACATAATTTAGGTCACGGAGATAAATACTATTTTAGTTTTGCTCCACACACTCCATTAATTGCTATCAGCGAGGAAGCAAAAAAAAATGCAATTATAGACTCGAAACTACCCTTAAATTTTATAGGAATTATCCCTCACGGTTTATCAGAATATCAATTTATACAAGCAGAAATATCACCAAGAAAAAATCTGGTGTGGATTGGGAGAATTACTAGAGATAAAGGTACAAAATATGCAATAGAAGCAGCAATTAAGGCAAAAAGAAAAATTATTCTTGCAGGGATAGTAGATACTTATTTACCAGAAAGTGCTAGTTACTTCTACAAAGAAATTTTACCATTAATTGAAGAACACCGAGATTATGCTGAATATATAGGACCTATTAGTAATGGAGAAAAAGTAGAATTATTGCAAAAATCTTACTGTTTTTTAAATCCCATACAATGGGAAGAACCATTTGGATTGGTAATGATTGAAGCCATGGCTTGTGGTTGTCCTGTGATTTCTTTTAATAGAGGAGCAGCTAAAGAGTTAATCAAACCAGGAATGAATGGCTATCTTGCCACATCTGTTGAGGAAATGGTAGCAAAGATTGCATTAATTGCAAATAATATTAATCGAGAACAAATGGTTAAAAACACTTGGAATAACTACTCTGTAAGCACAATGACCAAAGGTTATGTGTTGAAATACAAAGAAGTTATTAATTCTGTGAATTGGTAGTTTAGAGGTTTTTCCATGTAATTACTAATTGGTAATTGGAATTTACTAAATAAAGGTGAAACTTCCCTGTTCCTTGTTACTTTACTAGCCTTAGTAGCCTTAGTAAAAAAAGTTGTTCACCATTAACAATGGTCACAGCAAACATTGTTAAAAATAAACAATTACAGGCTAAAAGAATAATATCACTGCTCCTTGCCGTGAAGGTAAAGCTCAAGAAATCTACATCGTTACCTCCGGTGAAATGATGGCGATGTATGCTGCTAACAACATTGCTCGTGGTGTTTTGAAATATGCTCACACTGGCGGTGTACGCTTAGGTGGTTTAATTTGTAACAGCCGTAAAGTTGACCGCGAAATCGAGTTGATTGAAACTCTGGCTGAACGTTTGAACACCCAGATGATTCACTTTGTACCTCGGGACAACATCGTTCAACACGCTGAATTGCGTCGGATGACAGTTAACGAGTATGCACCCGATAGCAACCAAGCTCATGAATACCGTGCATTAGCTAAGAAAATCATCAACAACGACAAGCTCACCATCCCCACACCCATCGAAATGGATGAATTGGAAGCTCTGTTGATCGAATTCGGTATTCTCGAAAGCGACGAAGAAGCAGAAAAACTACTTGCAGCAGACGCAGCAGCTAAAGCAGCAGCTGGTAAGTAATCAGAAAAAGGAAAAAGGAAGAAGGCAAGAACTTATATCTTACCTTTGACCTTTGACCCTCTTCTCCCCCCCTAGTGATAGGGGACTCACATCTACCTGATCCTATTCCCTAATTCTTACAAACTTGAGAGGCTAAGATGACACCTCCTGAAAACAACAACATTGTTGAACAAAGAAAAGAACTAATTAAAGAAGTTCTCGAAGCTTATCCAGATAAAGCTAAAAAAAAGCGCGAAAAGCACTTAAACGTATTTGAAGAAGGTAAGACCGACTGCGGCGTTAAGTCTAACATCAAATCTCTTCCTGGTGTAATGACCGCTCGTGGTTGTGCTTACGCAGGTTCCAAAGGTGTGGTTTGGGGTCCTATTAAGGACATGATCCACATTAGCCACGGGCCTGTAGGTTGCGGTTACTGGTCTTGGTCTGGTCGTCGTAACTACTACATCGGTACTACAGGTGTTGATACCTTTGGTACTATGCACTTTACCTCTGACTTCCAAGAACGGGATATCGTTTTTGGTGGTGACAAAAAACTACTGAAATTAATCCAAGAGTTGGAAGAATTATTCCCTCTTAACCGTGGTGTTTCTATTCAGTCTGAATGTCCCATCGGTCTAATTGGGGATGACATCGAAGCTGTAGCTAAGAAAGCAGCAAAAGAGATTGACAAGCCTGTTGTTCCTGTACGTTGCGAAGGTTTCCGGGGTGTTTCCCAGTCCTTGGGTCACCACATCGCTAACGACATGATTCGTGACTGGGTATTCCCCAGAGCCGACAAAGCTAAGGCTGACGGTACACTTAACTTTGAATCCACCCCTTACGACGTAGCAATCATCGGTGACTATAACATCGGTGGTGATGCTTGGGCTAGCCGCATCTTACTAGAAGAAATCGGCTTGCGTGTGGTTGCTCAATGGTCTGGTGATGGTACCATCAACGAAATGTTGATGACCCCCAACGTCAAGATGAACCTCATCCACTGTTACCGCTCGATGAACTACATCAGCCGTCACATGGAAGAAAAATATGGTATTCCCTGGTTAGAATACAACTTCTTTGGTCCTACCAAGATTGCTGAATCCCTACGGGAAATTGCTTCTAAGTTTGACGCTAAGATCCAAGAAAATGCTGAGAAAGTTATTGCTAAGTATCAGCCTACCATGGATGCTATCGTTAACAAGTATCGCCCCCGTTTGGAAGGCAAGACCGTCGCCATGATGGTTGGTGGTCTGCGTCCTCGCCACGTTGTCCCAGCTTTCCAAGACTTGGGCATGAAAATGATTGGTACTGGTTATGAGTTCGCTCATAACGACGACTACAAACGTACCACTCACTACATTGAAAATGGCACCATCGTTTACGACGACGTAACTGCTTACGAGTTTGAAGAGTTTGTTAAAGCACTTAAGCCAGACTTAATTGCTTCTGGTGTGAAAGAGAAGTACGTATTCCAAAAGATGGGTCTACCTTTCCGTCAAATGCACTCCTGGGATTACTCCGGTCCTTATCACGGTTATGACGGCTTTGCGATCTTCGCTCGTGATATGGATTTAGCACTCAACAGCCCAACTTGGGGATTAATTGGCGCTCCCTGGAGCAAGAAAGCTGAAGTTAAGGCTAAAGCTAAAGCTATTGCTTAGGGAAAACGAAACCGATAGGTAGAGATGGCCTGGGGTTTTAGCCCCAGGGGGGAGTCGGGAATTCAAGGTTCAAAATTCAAAAGTTAAAAGCATCTTTTGATTTTTGCATTCTGAATTTTGAGTAACATTCCCACTCCCACCACAAACTTCCTCAAATAGTAACGAACGATTTCAGTAAACTTGGAGAACCAGAAATGCCTCAAAATCCAGAAAAAATTCAAGACCACGTTGAGTTATTCCACCAACCAGAATACCAACAACTATTCCAAAACAAAAGGGAATTTGAAAACGGTCACAGTCCCGAAGAAGTTGCACGGGTTGCAGAGTGGACAAAAAGTTGGGAATACCGTGAAAAGAACTTTGCTCGTGAAGCACTAACAATCAACCCTGCTAAGGGCTGTCAACCTTTAGGTGCAATTTTTGCTGCTGTGGGTTTTGAAGGTACTTTACCCTTTGTACAAGGTTCCCAAGGTTGCGTTGCATACTTCCGTACTCACTTAACCCGTCACTACAAAGAACCATTTTCTGGTGTGTCTTCCTCAATGACTGAAGACGCGGCTGTGTTCGGTGGTATGCAAAATATGATTGACGGGTTGGCCAACTCTTACCAACTCTACAAGCCTAAAATGATTGCTGTTTGCACCACCTGTATGGCTGAGGTAATTGGTGATGACTTACAAGCTTTCATCAACAACGCCAAGGATGCTGGTTCAGTTCCTAAGAGTTTCCCAGTTCCCTATGCTCACACACCTAGCTTTGTTGGTTCCCACATCACTGGTTACGACAACATGATGAAGGGTATTCTTTCTTGCTTGACCACAGGTAAGAAGAAAGAAACTAGCAATGGCAAAATTAACTTTATCCCAGGTTTTGACACCTATGTAGGCAACAACCGCGAACTCAAGCGGATTGCTTCTTTGTTCGGCTTTGACTACACTATTTTAGCCGAAAACAGCGACTACTTGGATTCACCTAACACTGGTGAGTTCGATATGTATCCAGGTGGTACTAAGTTAGAAGATGCTGCGGATTCCATCAACGGTAAAGTTACAGTTGCTCTGCAAGCACATTCCACCGTCAAAACCCGTGAGTACATTGAAAAAGAGTGGAAACAACCAACTGTAGTTTGCCGTCCCTGGGGTATTAAGGCCACTGACGAGTTCTTGATGAAACTCAGCGAATTAAGTGGTAAGCCCATTCCCGAAGAATTAGAAATTGAACGGGGTCGTGCAGTTGATGCTATGACCGACTCCCACGCTTGGGTTCACGGTAAGCGCTTTGCTATCTATGGTGAGCCAGATTTAGTTTACAGCATGGTGGGCTTCATGCTAGAGATGGGTGCTGAACCCGTGCATATCTTAGTTCACAACAGCAACGAAGTATTTGAGAAGGAACTCCGAGAGTTGCTAAATTCTAGTCCTTTTGGTCAGAATGCAACCATTTGGGGTGGTAAGGACCTATGGCATATGCGTTCTTTGTTGTTCACCGAACCCGTAGACTTCCTCATCGGTAACTCCTACGGTAAGTACCTATGGCGCGATTGTAAGGTTCCTTTAGTCAGAATTGGTTATCCTATCATGGATCGCCACCACTTACACCGCTACAGCACCATTGGTTACCAAGGTGTGATCAACTTACTCAACTGGATTGTCAACACAATCTTCGAGGAAATCGACCGCAACACCAATATTCCTTCTAAGACCGATATTTCTTACGACTTGATTCGTTAAGAATTGTCTTACGCAGTGTGCTAATCAAGGGTAAGAAGGGCGAATAGGGACTGAGGACTGGGGAGTGGGGACTAAGAATAAATTTATTCTCAATCCCTAACACTCAATCCTCAGTACCCGATACTTAATCCTAACTTACCTTTCTTTTTCTTTCTATTGATTTGAAGTATCTACTATGGAAACTATCAATCATACTCACTCTCATCCTGGTTATCATCCACCTAACAATCGAAAATCAGGTTGCTGGAATAATTGGCTCAATCCTTTGCGTAGTTGGCTGAATAGAATTTCAATTAAAGATGCCCGCCTTGCTCATGTAATTTGTCAATTAATTCCCTGTTGTTGTCCCTTTGAGCGCAACATCAGTTTATTTGGGCGGAATTTTCATATTCCAGCACTGTGTAAACTCAATCCCTTATATGACGAATTTGTGGGGATGCGTTTTCGTGCTTTATCTTATCTAGCTGATGAGTGTGGAGAGGATATTACGAAATACATTTGTTAGAGAGTTGTCTCTATTTATTACACATAAACTATCTTGCAAAAGTCAATTTTATAAAAAATTAACCACAGAATTACATTGATGAATTCTCTCTGTGAATGTGGAATAAATAAGATTTTTGCAGGAAGTGTATTGCTCAGTGAATAGTCAATAGGCTAATAGCTGATAAATGATATGAACACTGTCGATCCAGCAAGAGAAGAGAGATGAAAAGTACCCAAGGTAAAATCAACGAGCTGCTCAGTGAGTCAGGATGTGAACATAATCAACAAAAACAGGGGGAAAAGAAAAATAAATCTTGCACCCAACAAGCTCAACCAGGAGCTGCTCAAGGAGGCTGTGCTTTTGATGGTGCAATGATTGCCCTAGTGCCAATTACTGATGCAGCTCACTTAGTCCACGGACCCATTGCTTGTGCTGGCAATTCTTGGGGTAGTCGTGGTAGTCTATCCTCTGGCCCCCAACTCTACAAGATGGGGTTTACTACGGACTTAAGTGAGAATGATGTCATTTTTGGGGGTGAAAAAAAGCTCTATAAGGCAATTCTAGAACTGCAAGAACGTTACAAGCCGGCGGCAATTTTTGTCTATGCTACCTGTGTAACTGCTTTGATTGGCGATGATATGGAGGCTGTGTGCAAGGCGGCCGCTGAAATAATTGCCACTCCGGTGATTCCTGTCATTGCTCCGGGATTTATTGGCAGTAAGAATTTAGGCAACCGTTTTGGTGGAGAAGCTTTACTAGAATATGTAGTTGGTACAGCAGAACCCGAAACAACTACGCCTTATGATATTAACTTAATCGGTGAGTACAACATCGCCGGAGAAATGTGGGGAGTTACACCACTGCTAGAAAAATTAGGCATTCGTGTTTTATCCAAAATAACAGGGGATGCTCGCTATAACGAGGTTCGTTACGCCCACCGTGCCAAGCTCAATGTCATGATCTGCTCACGAGCTTTGCTGAACATGGCAAGAAAGATGGAGGAACGCTACAACATTCCTTACATTGAAGAGTCTTTTTATGGCATCGATGATATGAATCGTTGTCTACGGAACATTGCTGCTCAATTGGGTGATGCTGATTTACAAGAACGCACAGAAAAGTTGATTGCCGAAGAAACTGCGGTTCTTGATTTAGCGTTGGCTCCCTATCGCGCTCGACTGAAAGGTAAGCGGGTTGTGTTGTATACTGGTGGTGTTAAGAGTTGGTCGATTATCTCCGCAGCTAAGGATTTGGGAATAGAAGTTGTTGCTACCAGTACGAGAAAAAGTACAGAGGAAGATAAAGCCCGCATCAAGAAATTGATTGGTCAGGAGGGCATCATGATGGAGAAGGGCAACGCCAAAGAATTGTTAAAGCTGGTCAAGGACACCGGCGCTGATATGTTGATTGCTGGTGGTCGTAACCAATATACTGCCCTGAAAGCCCGGATTCCTTTCCTGGATATTAACCAAGAACGCCACCATCCTTATGCAGGTTATCTGGGTATGGTGGAGATGGCACGGGAATTGTATGAAGCTCTTTATAGCCCAATTTGGGAACAAATACGTAGGCCTGCTCCTTGGGAAGACACTGAGGTTTAGGGGAGACAACAAATATGAGGAGGATGAGGAAGAATAGTTACTCCCAACTCCCTACTACCCACTGCCTATTCCCAAATCCCCAATCCCGATACACATAGGTATTAATGCAATGGCCATTGTTAATCTTCCCAATAAAGCACTTACAGTTAATCCTCTCAAGCAAAGTCAGGCTTTGGGGGCATCTTTAGCCTTTTTGGGATTAAAGGGGATGATACCCCTGTTCCACGGTTCCCAAGGTTGTACTGCCTTCGCCAAAGTCGTGCTTGTACGGCATTTTCGGGAAGCTATTCCCTTAGCCACTACAGCCATGACTGAAGTCACCACTATTTTGGGTGGTGAAGATAATGTGGAACAGGCTATTCTCACCCTAGTGGAGAAGGTACAACCGGAAATTATTGGTCTATGTAGCACGGGGCTAACGGAAACTAGAGGAGATGATCTTGAGGGTTTTCTCAAGGATATCCGCCATCGCCATCCTGAATTAAATCACTTACCCATTGTATTTGCTCCTACCCCGGATTTTAAAGGTGCGCTGCAAGATGGCTTTGCTACGGCTGTGGAAAGTATAGTCAGGGAAATTCCTAAACCTGGTGGTATTAGAACCGAGCAAGTCACAATTTTGGCTGGTTCCTCTCTGACTCCGGGGGATGTACAGGAAATCAGGGAGATGGTGAGTGCCTTTGGCTTGGTACCAATTGTTTTACCTGACCTAGGCGCTTCCCTGGATGGTCATTTAGAAGATGGCTATAGTGCCATTACAGCCAGTGGTACCACCTTAAAACAGCTACGAGACATAGGTAGTTCCGCCTTTACCATCGCTTTGGGGGAAAGTATGCGCCCCGCAGCCAAAATCCTAGAAGACCGATTTAACATCCCCTATGAAGTGTTTGGGGAACTAACTGGCTTGGAACCTGTAGATGAGTTTTTGCAAGCATTATCCATTCTCAGCAGCAACAGCGTACCGCAAAAATATTGCCACCAACGTCGCCAGTTGCAAGATGCCATGCTAGATACTCATTTTTACTTTAGTGCAAAGCGAGTTTCTTTGGCCTTAGAACCTGATTTGTTATGGTCAATGGTTAACTTTTTGCAATCCATGGGGACTCAAATTCATGGGGCTGTGACTACCACGCGATCGCCTCTGTTAGAAAAACTCCCTGTTAAAAGTGTCACCATTGGTGATTTAGATGACTTTGAGCAACTAGCAGTTGGGTCTGATTTATTGATTGGTAATTCTAATTTACGTGCCATGGCCAAAGGTCTTTGTATTCCTCTTTATCGTTTGGGTATTCCCATTTACGACCGTTTAGGTAATGGATACTTCACTAAAGTTGGCTATCGAGGCACAATGGAACTTCTATTTGGTATCGGTAACCTCTTTTTAGAAGCGGAAGAAAAGAGAGTTAAACATTTATGGCAACTGGTATCTGAGTAATCAGAATCAATTTTTTCTCCATACCTAATACTCAATTCCCCATCCAGGAAAACAGAATGAAAATTGCCTTTACCACAAGTGACCGAGTTCATATTAATGCTCACTTCGGCTGGGCAAGAGAAATTGATGTTTATGAAATCTCTGACGAGGGATATCAATTTCTAGAAACTTTGAAGTTTGACGGTGACCTTAAAGAAGATGGGAATGAAGATAAAATCACTCCCAAACTTGATGCTTTAGTTGATTGTACCATCGTTTATGTGGCCGCAATTGGTGGTAGCGCCGCCGCCCGTTTAATTAAGAAAGGTGTAACTCCGGTTAAAGCTAAATCAGAAGCTGAAGAAATTAGTGAAGTTCTCACTAAACTTGTGCAAACTCTCAAAGGTAATCCTCCACCTTGGTTACGGAAAGCATTAAGACAAACTACTCCCAACTTTGCAGATTGATTTTAACTTTAAGCCACAGTATGAGTACAAATAATAGTGTGAACGGCAGCACAGATACAGTAGTCTTGAACTTTCCTTTTCTCAAGACATTAGTACAACAAATTCGCGGACAAGATACCTATGGAGTTTATCGGAATTGGTCTGATGAACTAATACTGAAACCATTTGTAGTTACCAAACAAAAGAAACGGGAAATTTCTCTGGAGGGTGAAGTTGATGCAATTACTCAAGCACGGATTATGTCATTTTTTCGGGCTGTAGCTGCTCGGATAGAACAAGAAACAGGTTTAATTTCTCAGGTAGTATTAGACTTAAGCCATGAAGGATTTGGCTGGGCATTGATTTTTTCTGGTCGTCTCTTGCTTACTAAAAAAACCTTACGTGATGCTCATCGATTTGGTTTTGACTCCCTCGAAAAATTAGCAGAAGAGGGAGAAAGTTATGTTACAAAAGGTGTTGAGTTGGGCAAAACTTATCCTGAAGTAGGCAAACTTTAAACTCGCTGCAAAAGTTAATTTAGATTTGTGTCTTAGTGTCTTTGTGGTCAGAATGATTTTGTCACCAATAAGTAATAGACACAAAGGTGTTTGTTGGAATTTTTCTGCACATAACAAGGAGTAGTCAATGAGGCAAGTGAGTACAACAGATATTGAAGAACTTAAAAACAAGATCAAGCGGCTCAATAGTAAAGCAGGTCAAATGAAAATGGATCTGCATGATTTAGCAGAAGGTTTGCCCACAGATTACAAAACACTTATGGATGTGGCAGCTGGGACTTATCAAGTTTATCAACAGCTGGATGAACTGAAGCAACAGCTAAAAATAATGGAGAGTTCCCAATGAGTACAAATATTAATGAGTTCAAAAACCTCGTAGATGCAGAAGAGTTTTTTGATTTTTTTAATTTACCCTACGACCAACAAATTGTGAATGTCAATCGTTTGCATATTTTGAAGAAGTTTTCTCAAAATATGGCAGAAATTGATGAAATGTCTCTTCATTTAACTCCAGAAGAAAAACTTGCTCAATATGCATTGGCTTTGCAAAAAGCTTATGATGTTTTTCTGGAATCAACACCCCATGAACAAAAGCTGTTCAAGGTATTTAAAGAGAAACCGAAGAATGTAGTTACGCTGACAGAAATCACTTCTGATTAGGAGGTAAAAAGTGATCAACCTAACGCCTACCGAATTAGAACGCTATAGTCGCCAAATGATGCTGCCAAGCTTTGGCGAACTAGCTCAAAAACGCCTGAAGTCAGCGACGGTTCTGGTAACGGGTGTGGGGGGATTAGGTGGTACGGCGGCGCTTTACTTAGCAGTAGCGGGCGTTGGGCGACTAATCCTAGTGCGGGGTGGTAACTTGCGGTTAGATGATATGAATCGTCAGATTTTAATGACTGATGATTGGGTGGGTAAACCAAGGGTATTCAAGGCTAAAGAAACTCTCCAAGGTATCAATCCTGATATCCAAGTGGAAGTAGTTCATGATTACATCACCCCGGAAAATGTAGACTCCCTGGTACAACCGGCTGATATGGCCCTGGACTGCGCCCACAATTTTACGGAACGTAACTTGCTGAATGAAGCTTGTGTGCGTTGGCGTAAACCAATGGTGGAAGCTGCAATGGATGGGATGGAGGCTTACCTGACTACGATTATTCCTGGTGTGACTCCTTGTTTATCTTGTCTGTTTCCAGAAAAGCCTGAATGGGATCGACGTGCTTTTGCAGTTCTGGGGGCTGTATCTGGGACACTAGCTTGTTTGACAGCGTTGGAGGCAATTAAGCTGATTACTGGGTTCAGTCAACCTTTATTGTCCCAGTTGCTGACAATTGACTTGAATCGGATGGAATTCGCCAAGCGTCGTTCTCAGCGCGATCGCGCTTGCCCTGTATGCGGTAACACAGCGCCCTGGAGGTACGGACAATCTCCTTCTGTAGAAGCTACAAGCAATTGTACAACCTAGTTAACTAACAAACATTCCCACACTCAAAATCAGCAGAACTTCATCGCCACAAATCAGGAGACCTAATGGCTGTTAAGTTAACAGAAAAAGCAGAATTTCGTCTGCGGGCATTTTTACGAGGTTCAACCTCTGATAATAATGAGGCTAAAAAAGGTATCCGTGTATCTGTAAAAAGTGGTGGTTGTAGTGGCTATGAATACGGACTAGAGTTCACCAGCAAACCACAATCAGATGATTTGGTAATTCAGCAAGGTAATGTGCTGATTTACGTTGATGCCAAAAGTGCGCCGTTATTAGATGGGGTTGTGATCGACTTTGTAGAGGGTGTGATGGAAAGTGGCTTTAAGTTCACTAACCCCAATGCAAGTGATACCTGCGGTTGCGGAAAATCTTTCAAAACAGACGATGGCACACCCACGGGTGTACCTTGCAGGTAGTTGAATGTTTGGAGGATTGAGAAAGACACTTGTGTGGAGTTTTTCTGAAGTTCTGTTAGTCAGAAATAGACTTTCATTGCTTTCCTGGGAAATAACGGACATTTGCCCATCTACAACCTTTGTCCCAGGGGCAAGTTGATGAAGCCCATAGTAATTGGGACATACCCTACAGCCAGGAGAAATCTATCAACGCAGTATAGTCTTCTGGGCTGCTTCTCGAAGTTTTGATTTGACTAAATAAACTTCGAGTAACCGATCCAATTGTATTATAATTTTTGAGGAGAATCGGAAAATGGCAAGCTACCAAGTTAGATTAATCAACAAAAAGCAAGATATCGACACCACAATTGAAGTTGATGAAGAGACTACCATTTTAGACGCAGCAGAAGAAAATGGTATTGAATTGCCTTTCTCTTGTCATTCAGGTTCTTGCTCAAGTTGTGTGGGAAAAGTAGTGGAAGGTGAAGTTGATCAATCTGATCAAATCTTTTTAGATGACGACCAAATGTCTAAAGGATTCGCTCTCCTTTGCGTTACTTATCCCCGGTCTAATTGCACAATTAAAACCCATCAAGAACCATATCTTGTGTAAAATTTGATTTTCATCGCTACTCTTAGCAATCTTTAATTAAGGATGAAGGAGCAATTATATCCTTCATCTTTTATGCTGATTTTAATCAGATAAAATTGCTGGAAAATTTCTTGCTAACAAAATTGATTTGAAAAATTAACAAGTTAACATTTGACACCATGTTAAAAATATTTACCGCCAACTGCTACAATGTGGTTAGAATATAGTAGTGTTAGCTACAGACTCCTAACTAAGTAGATTTTATGGCGGAGGGCACAGGTACTGGTGGAATACTTGCCAAAATTCCTTTTTTGAGTGGTTGTGGACGTTCACTCCAAGGTAATGAACCTTGTGGGTGTGCATAATATTTACCTGCACACTGGAATATACCAGCAAGTTCTGTAGTTGATAAATCAGAAGAAATGTCGCCAAAAAGATACGTAGATTTGTTGGGTGAAGCAAAGGCAACAACACAAGAACGATTACAAGCGCTCATACATTGCACTGGTTGAATGACAAATTCTGTATTCAACTCCCAATTAAAATAATCTAGTTGCAATTGTTTAAGAAGCTGTTCTCCACCACTTTCACCAACACGCTCACCATTTTCCCACTTACTGGCACAAGTGGTACAAACAAATATTCTATGTTCTGCTGTCATCTGTACCTCGTAGATTTTGGCTAAATTTACTTTTCTATGGGTGGGGATTCTGACTTACACAATTTTAAATTTCAATCTCAAATTAAAAATTAAAATTGGTTTACAGCTGCGGGACAGTGCTGGACTTACACCGGACTTTCCCTGTTGCTTCTAATAGTTGATTTCTACTAGAACCGAACATATAAAATTTAACATATTTTTAGGGAATTTTTAACATTAGTTAACCATATTTAAATTCAAGTTACAGCAGAACTGCATATTTTTGAAATTTACAGCGTATTTTATCTGAGTAGGTACAGAAGGGCGGGCATCCTACCCGCCCCACAAGATTTATGATATTAAGGTTTGTAGTTTATTTACTTGAAAACTGCTGTAATTGTAGTTTTAGCTGCATTTTAATTTTTTATTTAGCCAATTCAACTAAGATGTGTTGGCATCTTTATAAATGATTCATAATTTAAACTTATCAGAATGATAATATATAAGTAAGCTAAATTGTTGTCAGTGAACTTAAACTCCAATAAAAAGCGGTTATGGGGTTACGGAAGATATTTATATCTTTATTCTGGTGATGCTCAAAATTAGGCAGAAGGTAAGATAGGGTCCAGGATAAAATAACGAAGGTCTGGGTAAGTATTGTTTTAGTATTAACCTACTTCTGTAATGGAATGTTTCAAGCTACTAATTAATAGCGAGGATTGTCAGTACTGTAATCATTACGAAGTCGATAATCTTTAGTTGATGAATAGTGGGTATAACCTATTATTCATCTTGTTGAGTCAATTTACGAGTATTAAGGATTAGTTATGAATCAGATCAAAAAGCAAAAGTTGAGTGAAATCACCAAGGAATGGCTGATAGCAAAGGGCTACAATCCCGAAAATTTAAATCAACCAGGCAAAAATGGCGACACAGCTTTAATGACGGCTACTAGAGAGGGAGTCTATGGAGTTGTCAAAGAACTGATTGATTTAGGCGCAAATATTAATGCTAAAAATAATGAGAATAATAATGCCTTGTGGTTTGGCTGTTTCGGTAATCATTATGAGTTAATTAGCTTGTTGCTTGGTGCCAAAATCAATATTGATAATCAAAATGATAACGGTACAACTGTTTTAATGTATGCAGCTTCAGCAGGAAAGACAGGTGTTGCTAAATTACTGCTACAACATAAACCTAACTTAAATCTCAGAAATTTAGATGATTATAGAGCAATAGATTTTGCTAGCAATATAGAAATTTTAAGGTTGCTGAAAAATGCCGAAACGTAATAATTCAGAAGTAGCTTACCACGATGCTACCAAGCATTCTTATCTCTCTGTACAGATTAACCCTAATTATGTAGACCATGGAACACAGCCAACTGCATTTAAAGTCTATCCAAAATTTTACCGTCGGGTGAAATTAAATCTTAATAATTCTCTTCATGGGTTTATTTGGTTAACCAGTGCAGTTACCCTAGAAAAGGTATATAAAGATGTGCACCACAAACTACGGGTAAATCCATCAGCAGGTGCTTTATATCCTACAGAACTTTATGTACAAATTCGCGGGATATCAGAAATAGTAGATGGTATCTATCATCTAGAAGTTGAGAATAATTGTCTAACTCTTATATATGAATTAATTGATGATGGATTAGAAAATCATATTATACCGGGAAAAAGTATCAGAGGATGCATTTTTTTAATTAGTTGTGTTTATTATAGGTCTAGCTGGAAATATCAGGATAGGAGCCTAAGATATTGCTTTTTAGATAGCGGTCATCATTTAGGCGCGATTGCAGCATCAGCTTATCTCTATAACCAAGATATACAACTGATCTTCGACTTTGATAAACTTGCCCTCAATACAGTTTTAGGCTTTGAAAATAAAGAGTTTATCACTGGTGGGGTAATTTCAGGTGAGGTGCTAGACAAACCTGTAAGAGGTTTAAGACTCAAAGTTCCTTTTGTCTGTGGTACTGATTATTTTGAAGCTAACCAATTCATTGAGCATAGCTATCAAGTAACAGCTGTGCAACAAAGCCTAGCACAGCCACTACAACGGCCACAGTTTCACTTCAACAAAGATCAATTTTATCAAACTGTTTGGAATAGACGTTCAATTAGACGTTTCCGGAAACAGTTTATTTCTCAAGAAGATTATGTATATATTTGGCGACAAATAGAACAACCAATACCAACACAGCATTTTGAGGAAATCCAAATTTACTGTGTTGTGCATCGAGTTGAAGGGATATTACCTGGAATATATAAAGGTACGCATCTGCTCACAGCAGGTAATTTCACGGAAAAGACAAGTTACTTATGTGTAAATCAAGGGATGGCTGGAGATTGTGCTGTAACTTTGTTCTTTGTTTCTGACTATGTAAATTATCAAACTGCTATGCAATTAGCTGGTTTTCTAGGACAAAGAATTTATTTGGTGAGCAATTATTTGGGAATTAATTGTAGTGGAATTGGTGCTTATTACGATGACGAAACCCAAGAATTATTACAAACCAACAAAGATATCCTCTATGGAATGGCTATTGGGAAATAACTAGGATCATAAAGGCAGATGGCTAACAAGAAGTTTTATTTTAATAGTGATGATTTTCATCCTATGCAACCCACATCAGCAGATATTATACTGCGGCAACAATTAGAAGATTCCATTAGTAGGTATTTTTATGAGGGGTGCAATCGTACCATTCAAAACTTACTATCTAACTGTCGCTGGTACGTCACAACCCGGGCTAATGGGATGACATTGGTAATTGAATGTCCTGACCAAGTTACTAATTGGCGTGTTTTACAACAAATTGTACCAATGGGAACTTTGCTGAACTCTATTATCAGCAGTGCTAAAATCCGTGTTTGTCCCCCAGATAGTCAAGGTGTACCCTTTGAAATGAGGGTAGATGAACTGTCTGTTTATCGTGATTGGGCGTGATGATTTGTAATTGGGTTTACTGGCTAATGAGTGTGGTTAATTGTTTAAAAACTAAATCGGCGGAATGTTGAACTACGGGACTTAGTTGAAGCCCCAAATCAAGACTTGCGGCTTCAATTAGGTAGACTGTTACCTGTTGGGGAAAGTTATTGGCAAAGATTTTCCGTCCAGCGGCTAAAGCATGGTCCCAGCGAAAATTATGTAAGTTATAACTGGGTTCTGGTAAAGCTTCTAGTTCTTTGCCTGGGACTTTAAATATAGCACCAGGTTCCGAACCTGTGGAACTGGCATCAATAATTATTAAAGCTTTACTACCTCTGGCTTGGAACATTACCTCCATCCCTGCGGTTCCACAGTCAAAAACTTGCACGTCAGGATGGGGATTTTGAGCTAGATATTGTTGTAGCCTTTGGGCAATAATTACCCCCACAGCGTCGTCACTGCGGTTGAGGTTACCGCAACCAATTATAGTTAGCATGATGGCATGGGTGTATAATTTAATATTTTAATATTTGCTAAACATATGCTTAAGATGATCTTAATCCGGGGCTATTAGTGTGGAGTCAATTGTTTATAAACGAAAAGCCCACCATATGAAATTTAAACAGCTACTCACCACCCTGATTCCCTTTTGTTTATTTGGTGTCTCTGTCAGTTTGGTTAGTCCCACCAATGCACAAATAGGGTCTCACACTAGCACTTACAGTCCCAAACGCTTCGACTTTGCTTTAATTGGGGATATACCCTATGATGAGCGGCAAGAAGTGGAGTATGAAAAGCTCATTACAGATATTAATAAATCTCGGGTGCATTTTGTCATTCACGATGGGGACTTTAAGAGCGGTTCTAGTCTTTGCTCGGATGAGTTGTTTGCAGATAGATTAGAGTCGTTCCAAGAATTTAGATATCCCCTGATTTATATATTTGGTGATAATGAGTGGACAGATTGTCATCGTACGGCTGCGGGTGGATATGATCCTATTGAGCGCTTAGAAAAATTACGCTCCATGTTCACACCTGGAAATGTCAGCTTTGGACGCAGAAAAATTACACTCAACCGTCAAAGTAATAATCCTGTTTACAGTAAGTTTCGTGAAAACCTTCACTGGACTCATGGTGATGTTTTCTTTACTGGTATTCATGTTGTTGGTAGTAACAATAACCTGGGGCGTAATGCAGAAAATGATGTTGAGTATGCCGAACGTAACGATGCTAATTTAGCTTGGTTAAGGGAATCATTTGTCATTGCTAAAAACAATGATAATTTAGGTATGGTGATTGTTATCCATGCTAACCCCGATGATTTTAGAGTAGCTGCAAATGCTGAAAATAATGGTTTTAAGGATTTTATTGATGCCTTAAAAGTTGAATTAGAAGACTACAACAAGCCAGTGATGCTGGTACATGGAGATAGTCATTACTTTCGTATTGATAAACCTCTAAACAATTCATTGGGCAGGATTATCCCCAATTTTACCCGTGTTGAGACTTTTGGATCTCCCAATGTTCATTGGTTAAGAGTAACTGTTGATCCACGTAATCCAAATTTATTTGAAGTCAATCAAGAAATTTTGGAATAATCAGGTTAGCCCATGGGGAGGATTTTTAAATTCCAAGAATTGCGAGTTTAACTAATAAGCTTATTTGTAGGGGGTTTGTCTATTTAAATAGACAAACCTTGGTATCTGGCTAAAACTTTACACCATATTTGTGAGCAATTTCCATAAATTTTTCACACTGCTTTTTTGATGCGTCGGTTAAAATCATTTCTGCTTGTTCTGGAGTATTGCCATCTTTAGGAATTAAGTACTTGACATAAAGTGCTACAAAGTCGGCTACAACTGCTAAACCAGATAAACCGTGTTTGTCAGCCTCTTTACCAGCGATGGCAGCTACTAAACCTGCTTTAATGGGGTCTGGTTTAACCTTCATAAACTGATCAATCAGCTTAGGAATATACTCGGTCGGAGGCAAGTTATTCAACTTACTTTGGTCTGGAGTAAAATTACATTCTGCTGCTTTTGCCTGCTCTAAAACACACCATTCTATAAATTCTTGCAGTGCTGCTTCAGGAAGGCGAGGGAGATATTTATGTAGGGCTATATCAGGCACAGGCTTACGGTGTAAATTGATTTTTTTTGAGGTGCATCATAGCTAGCCTAATGCATTATTTATCTTAGTTTTAGTATGTTAAGCTACGAGTTGAAAACAAATAATCAGACTACAAATTTACAAAATAGTGTGGTAAAAATGAAGTGTATAAATCAATGTTACAGCGATACGATGTTGATTTATTGACTGATGACTTTTCCCTTTTCCCCACCCCTCACACATATACAGTGTATTTTATCTGAGTAGGTACAGAAGGGCGGGCTTTGCTGCCCACCCCACAAGATTTGTGATATTAAGGTTTGTACTTTATTTACTTGAAAAGTGCTGTAACTGTTCACTAAATTAAGCAGTACGAAAACGCGCCAATTCCTCACCAGTTTTGGCATCATGGGCGTGAACAGTACACACCAAACAAGAATCAAAGGAGCGGGCCACGTGACCAACTTCCACAGGGTCAGTGGAATCGTAGATAGGTGTTCCTATTAAAGCTTGTTCAACGGGGCCGGGTTTACCCTCGCCGTCACGGGGGCCGATATTCCAAGTACCGGGAGTGATGACTTGGTAATTTTTAATCTTACCCCCCTCTACCTCAATCCAATGAGACAAGGCACCCCGTGCCGCTTCTGTTGCACCCCAACCCTGACCGTCTTTTTCTGTGGGTTTTATATACCAGGGGTCATTTAATTTAAACTCCCGCAAGCAGTGTTCAGCTTGGCGATATAGTTTTACAATTTCATGAAGTCGTGCGAGCTGACGCAAGTGAACATTGGCACCAGCCATGTGCTTAAAAGCATCCAAAATCAAACTATCGTGGTGTTGCCAAGGTTCTCCGTGATTTCCACCAGCTACTAATTGCCGGGCTAAGGGGCCTGCTTCTAAGCGTCCGAAGTCTTTGTGAAGTACAGCAGTTGCCCAAGAATAGGCATTTTGAAAATCTTTAGTATTATTCACTGTGGGTTTAGTGGTGCGATGGCTTGGGTGAATATCTGCTGTACCTTCATCGTACCAAGAATGAGTTGTATTCTCACGGAGTAAGGATTGATCCATCAAAGTGTGAGTATCAGTGAAACTGTCATACACACCACTTTTCATAATCATGGCAGCATTGCGTCCTGGGATAGTGGGGTTTTGGTATTTGTCCTCATGGGCTAAATATCCCCAAGTTACGTATTTACCAACACCGGCTCCATATCTATCCAGACCGATATCTAAACCCATGCGCCAATAAAAACCCAAATCTGATTCACGATGATGGCGGTGTTCATCCAACCAGGCCATAAAATCATTATAGGTGCGAATTTGTTCATAACGTTCTAGAGAACAACCCAACCACACTGGTTCTAACCAATTGGTGCGGAAGTATTCCAAAATTGCCCAAGCCCGGGTAATATCTGTAAGGGTGGGGGCGCACATCACACCACCAGGAACCATGTAACTAGAATGAGGCCACTGGCCGCCAAAGAGGGCATAAATTTCTACAGGTTTGGCGGAAATTGTGATGCCGATTTCGTAGGACTTGCCGGTAAAAGCAGCAAATCTGCGACAGGCTTCTTCATAAAAGCGACTACTACGATAATTTTTATTTGTCAAATCAATGGCAAACAATCCATAAAAGTACCGAGGAATACTTTGCATTGTTTCGAGAATTTGACCTAAATTTCTGGCCAAAATCGCATTACGAGGAACTTCTGTACCCCAGAGTGTATCTAATGCCCAAGATGCACTGGTTAGATGTGAACCGCCGCATATACCACAAATGCGGGGTGTGACAATTAATCCGGCTTGGGGGTCTTTACCTCGGAGTATAATTTCAAATCCCCGGAAGAGTTCCGCGTGTGTCCAGGCGTTAATTACCCGGCCATCTTCGATATCGACACGAACATCTAAATCGCCCTCAACTCTACCAACAGGGGAAATATCCAGCGTTTGAATAGTCATTCTCCTCTCCTTTAAGTAATTAGGGGAGTGGGAAGTAGAGGGATAGAAAAAACCAAATTTCTGTTCCCCAATTCCCATTCCCTAAACTGTGAAAAAGTCTTCTTCTGCCCAAAGGGGCATAGCATCTTTGGCTGCCATTGTCAATACTGCATAGTGTTTTTGTTTGACTCCTGGGGGTAATTCTTTGGGAACCCCCATTACTGTTTGGGTTTTAAATACTGTTCCTGGTTGGAGGTCAAAGAAGGGAAACTCTGGTTCTGTACAACCTAAACAAGGCATCCCAATGCGGGTTTTGGAAGAAACACGGTTCCACAAAATGCGGTTGCAGGATGAATGTGTCATGGGGCCACGACAACCCAAGTCATAAAATAAGCAACCTTTACGTTGACCAAATTCCCCAGTTGATGCTTTGTAGGCAAAGTGAACATTACGGGTACAGCCTGTTTGGGTGTAGGTGTTGAAAAAAGTTTGAGGACGATGCAATTCATCTAAGGCAATATCCACTATGCGTCCAGTGGCGATGGCCACTAATATCTGGGTGATCCAATCGGGATGGGCGGGACATCCGGGAATATTAATTACGGGTAATCCGCCTTTAGAGATAAAATCTTTGCCTAAAAACCCGCCTTTTTCACCCTTGAGAAATTGTAAGCCCTTTGACTCGCTGGGATTGGGTGACATTGCTGGGATTCCTCCCCACGTGGCACAGTCTCCCACGGCTACAATGAATTTAGCCGCTTGGGACAAGTCAGTTAACCAATCTTTCATGGGGCGGTCAGCGAAGCGATTCCATTGACCAGTGCCGTTGGGGGCATTAACTACACTGCCTTCAAAGACTAAAATATCTAAGGAAATCTTACCGGAAATACAATCCCGCAGCATGGTTTGCAAGTTATTACCGATTTCCAATCCCAAAGATGGATGCCAAAGTACCTTGATGCCAAAGTCGGCAATTAAATCACAGACTGTGGGCTCTTCAGCGTTTAGAAATGACATGGTGTTGCCTGAACATGCACCACCTTGTAGCCATAGTACGTTAGTCATTACCTACAGGGTTTTCTATTGTTAATTATGTCTGATGTAGGTGATATTACTTGTAGGGTATCACCTGTTTATCAATATTTATTAAATAGTATAGTCTAGTTTTTTAATAGATTTTTAGTTATTAAATAAAAATTAATTATTAATAGTATCTTTGTCCAAATCGCAATTTATACTCCTAATTAACAAGGCGAAAATAGCTATTAAATCTTGCAAGTATTTAAAGGTAAGATAAATATTAGCAATTTCCCCCTAGAATTTTATAAATAGATTGTTCTATAGTGAAAAAACTGATTTACACAATTTGGCAAGACGAGATCAATAAGGTCTTGACAAGGGTATAGGGAAATGGGATTCAACATCTGCGTAAATCGACTTAGTTAATAAACCCACCTATGGGCGTTGACCAAATCAAGGCAGTTATGAACCCCAGCATTACAGATTCAGCAGTGAAAGCTGCTATAGCAGCAATAGCATCAGAGTCAGCGACGCCAGCAGAAAAAATTCAAATGCTGATAGACATGGCTCAAGGCTTTCATAAGCAGCCCAAAACTAGCCAAGATTTGCGGTATGCAGTGGGGCTATACTATCGGGCGTATCAAATGTGCGGTGAGGATTATCCCTTATTGCAAGCACGGGCTTTGGTGGGGATGGCAGGAACGTTACAAACTATACCTGAAGAAGGTTCCCAACTTTTACTGCAAGCCAAAGGCAGCTATGAAGAAGCTTTGCCAATTTTACAACAATTAGCCTTGCCAGAGGAACTAGCAGAGGCACAGATGAATTATGGGTTGGTGTTGCAGTGTTTGGTGCCATTTAATCTGGCACGAATTACGGACAGCATCAAAGCTTATCACGAGGCTTTGCAGGTGTTTACCTGGAAAGATTACCCACAAGAATACGCAATTTTATACAATAATATTGCCATTGCTTATCTGTCCATGCCTATGGCATCGGAACGGGAATACTTGCGCCAAGGTTTAGCAGTGCAATCCTTTGAAGTGGCATTAAAGCATATTAACTTAATTGAGCATCCCAGGGAATATGCGATGTTACAAAACAACTTGGGTAATGCTTTGCAATATTTAGTCAGTTCCCATCCTGTAGATAATAACTTACGAGCGATGGCAGCTTACGACGAAGCGTTAAAAGTGCGTAACCCCAGAGATACACCCTTAGAATACGCTAACACCATTTCTAACAAAGCTAACGCTTTATTCAACTTACCGGACAACCCAAAAAAACCAGAAGCGGGTAATGCTCAAAACCTTTTGCAAGCAAATTCTTACTATCAAGAAGCTTGGGCAATTTTTAGCGAAAATCAGCAAATAGAACAAGCGGAAGCTGTGGGACAAGCAATACAAGATGTACAAGCAGAAATGGGAAGGGTTACGGGTTAACTTGACATTTTTTCCATTGTTCTCATGATTTAGGAGTTAAAAACAAGAAGTAGGATGAAAGATTTTCTCACAACTTTAGGATCTGGGGATTTGAATATAGCAACAGAATTCACCTGGATATTCATAGCAACAGCCTTATCAATGATTGGTGGCGCTATAGGGGGAATGCTGTTGGCGGGAAAGGATATAGGTTATGAATTTTCAGCAACATTGGGGGCATTATTTGGACCTGCTGGTATAATTCCTGCCCTAATTTTAAGTTTTGCTTTGCTCAATTTATTCACAAATCATTAGGAAATATTATGCTAGAAATTGGATGGCTTGCTGTCAAATTGTTTCTCAAAGGGAAGCTCATACGCAACCCCGTATATTTTTTTAAACAAGTTATGATTGGTACAGCTATTGGAACAGTTATTTTTCTATCATTGTCCCAAACTGAATTGCCCTTTTGTTTACCAATCACAATATCTAGTTTAATTACAGGTACAGTTATGCCATTTCTGCTCAAAGATTTCAAAATGAAGTAATTAGTCAAAGTACAGAATTCTTAATATTCCTGAATGTACTCATTGAGAAAGCACCTATGGTCATATGACTAAGCTGTTAGTAGGTTGGTAATTACTGACGCATTTTTAATGTCCAATGACTAATGACTAATGACTAATGACAAAGCTGGAAGAATTAGTTGAAGAAATAAATCGATTTGAGGCAATTATATCCCAATGGGATGAAAGCCAGAGGTGTGTAGCAGTAGGACTAAAAAGAGCGATTGAAGATTTACATAAAGCAGCATTGACACATTTAATTAAAACCTTAAAGCAACAATCAATGTCAGCTTTGGGTCAGGCTGTGGATGATGACGTAGTATATTCAGTTTTGCTGTATCACGAACTAATTAAACCACCACAACTACCACTAATAGAACGAGTCCAAGCAGCACTTGCAGAAGTCCGCCCAGGGTTAAAGAGCCATAACGGCGATGTGGAATTTGTGGCAATTAAAGCACCAGATACAGTAGAAGTTAAATTAATTGGAACTTGTAGCAGTTGTCCAACGTCTAATTTGACGTTAAGTCAAAGTGTGGAACAGGCGATAAAAAATTATTGTCCGGAAATTACTCAAGTTATTGCACTTAATCATAGTTTTACTGACCACTCTAGTGTGAACAGTTTATTTTTGCCCGAGGATACTGCTACTTGGGTGAAAGTGACAACAATTGATCAAATTCCTGATTTTGGAATATTGACAGGTAAAGTAGGTAAGAATTCTTTAATTTTATATCGTCAAGGTGTAAATGTTAATTGCTACCTCAATGCTTGTCCACACTTAGGAACTCCTTTAGATATGGGGAAATTAAATCATACTATTCTGTCTTGTGCATCTCATAAATTTGAGTATAACTTAGAAACCGGAGAGTGTTTAACTATTGCCGATGTTACATTGCAGTCTTATGCAGTACAAATTAGAAAGGAGAAAGTTTTTGTCCAACTCCCTAAATATTCAATTTAATTGAATATTTGCCTACCAATAACTTTAAATAGTTTTCAATGTTGATGTGTAATTAATGAATATCCCCATCAATTTGAGTCCTGCTTCAGAGTTATTACCTTTATCATCTCATGGTGCGGAAGTTATTTTAGGTAATATTATTGCAGCAGATATATTAGCTATACCCATAGCACCTAGTCCTATAAATATGTTTGCCCCTCGTGGTGCTTGTTTAATGGACGCAACGGGGCTGTTGTGGGTATCGGATACAGGACATCATCGATTATTAGGATGGCGAAATTTACCCACCACAGATAGTCAACCTGCTGATTGGGTAATTGGACAAGAGAATTTTTATGATGAGGGACAAAATGCTAAAGGTACACCAAGAGCAAATACTTTTAGTGTACCGACGGTAATTTGTGCTTGTGGTCAAGGTTTAGCCGTGGCTGATGCTTGGAATCATCGGGTATTGATCTGGAAAACTGTACCAGAAGATAGTCATGTTCCAGCGGATTTGGTATTAGGACAAGGTAATTTTAGTGAGAATGAACCAAATAGGGGAACTCAACAAGCTGCTGCTAATAGTATGTACTGGCCTTATGGTATTTTCTATTATCAAGGAAGGCTATTTGTAGCTGATACAGGAAATCGTCGTTTATTAATTTGGCATCAGTTACCCACAGAAAATGGTGAACCTGCGGATTTAGTTTTGGGGCAAAGAGATATGATATCTCGCCATGAAAATGGAGGTGATTTTCCTGGGGCTGGGAGTATGCGTTGGTGTCATGATATTACGGTTTGGGCAAATAATTTAGTTGTGGCTGATGCTGGAAATAACCGGGTGATGATTTGGAAGGGAATACCCACAGAAAATAACACTCCTTGTGCGGTAGTTCTAGGACAAAAAAGTTTTGATTGCGTAGAAATGAATCAAGGTTTGTATTTTCCTACTGCTAGGACTATGAGTATGCCTTATGGTGTAAGTGCTACAGAGGATTGGTTATTGGTGGCTGATACGGCTAATTCTCGTTTGTTAGGGTGGAGAAAGCCAGAGTTACTATTATTATTGCAGGGTGGGGTGGCTGATATGTTTTCATTGCCAGCTACAGGTGTAGCTGGACAAATAAATTTTAAAAGTAAAGGTGAAAATCGTAATTTTGGTTTACCTAAACGAGATAGTTTGAACTGGTGTTATGGAGTAAAGGTTTGTGGTAATACTGCGGTAATTGCTGACTCTGGAAATAATCGGGTTTTGCTATGGCGGTTTAAGTAGAAGCTTTTTTTCACCCAAAGGCACAGAGACGTAAAGAAGAATGGAAGATGTGGTAAAGGAAGAAATTAGAGTCCGTGGTACTGTTCAAGGTGTGGGATTTCGTCCTACTGTTTATCGTCTGGCTAAGGCTTGCGGGTTATATGGTGATGTTTTTAATGATGGGGAAGGTGTATTAATTCGCGTTTCTGGAAGTCGGGCGGCTGTAACAGATTTTGTGAAGAAACTATATAAAGAATGTCCACCTTTGGCAAAAATTCAAGAATTAACAAGGACTAGTTATCAAGGGGAATTTAACTTTAATAATTTTGTTATTTCTGATAGTGTTAGTAACTCTGTAACAACAGAAATTGCCCCTGATGCTGGGATTTGTCCCCAGTGTAAACAAGAAATTTTTGACCCTTTTAGTCGCTTTTATCGTTACCCTTTTACTAATTGTACTCATTGCGGCCCCCGCTTCAGTATTATTCGTGCCATTCCTTACGACAGATGTAATACCAGTATGTCTGCGTTTACTATTTGTCCTGAATGTCAACAGGAATATCACGATATAGAAAATCGGCGTTTTCATGCTCAACCTGTAGGTTGTCATAGTTGCGGGCCAAGAGCTTGGTTGGAACGAGCTGATGGTAAGCCTGTGACGGCTTCGATGTTTTCTATGGTGGATGATGTGGATGCTGTTTGTACTTTGTTGCAAAAAGGCGAGATTGTGGCTATTAAAGGGTTAGGTGGTATTCATCTAGCTTGTGATGCAACTCAAGAAGCTGCTGTGCAGAAGCTACGTCAGCGTAAGGGCCGTTATCATAAACCCTTGGCTTTAATGGCGCGGGATATAACAATAATTGCACAATACTGTAATATTAACGCCAGGGAAGAAGAATTATTAGCAAGTCCAGCCGGGCCTATTGTATTGTTACAAAAAAAGGAACTACGGAAGGAAGATGAAGAGATAATACCTCTGTCTGCTATTGCGCCTTCGGTTTCACTGGGGCAAAATACCCTGGGTTTCATGTTACCTTACACTCCTTTACATCATTTAATTCTGCGGCGCATGAATCGCCCGATTGTGTTAACCAGCGGTAATATTGCTGATGAACCACAATGTATTGATAATGGAGAAGCCAGAGAAAAATTAGGTCACATAGCGGATTATTTTCTTTTACACAATCGGGATATTGTTAATCGCGTAGATGATTCAGTTGTACGAGTTATTAATCATCAAGTACAAATGATTCGCCGGGCTAGAGGGTACGCACCAGAAGCGATTAAGTTACCTGTGGGGTTTGAGAAAGTAACGCCAATTTTAGCAATGGGTAGTGAGTTAAAAAATACCTTTTGTCTATTGCGGGATCATCAAGCAATTCTTTCTCAACATTTGGGTGATTTACAAAATGCTGCGGCTTTTCATGGTTATCAAGATACACTGAATCTATATTTAAATTTATTTGAGCATCAACCAGATGCCATCGCTATTGATAAACATCCCGAATATCTTTCTACAAAACTTGGTAAAGAACTGGCATCTGTTAATAAAATTAAACTTCATTATATCCAGCATCATCACGCCCATATTGCTGCTTGTATGGCAGAAAATGGTATTCCTATTAATTCGCCACCGATATTAGGTATTGCTTTAGATGGATTAGGTTATGGGGAAGATGGTAAATTTTGGGGAGGAGAATTTCTGTTAGCAGATTATCGTCAATTTCAACAATTGGCAACATTTAAACCGGTACCTTTAATTGGCGGTCAAAAAGCTGTTATCCAGCCTTGGCGTAACACCTACGCCCACTTACTCAGCGCTAATATTTGGGATGATTGCCAACCAAAATACAGTGATTTGGAAATTATCAAATTTTTACGGCGACAACCATTAAACTTACTCAATCAACTGGTAAAACAAGGAATTAACTCCCCCCCAGCTTCATCTGTAGGGAGATTATTTGATGCGGTAGCTGGGGCTATGGGCATTTGTCCAGAGGAATTGAGCTATGAAGGAGAAGCTGCAATGGCATTAGAAGCCTTAGTGGAACCTAGGAGCTTAAATAATCATAAAGAAATGCTTATTTATCCTTTTCAAATCAATTTTTTAGATAGTATTTACTATATAGACTCAAAACCAATGTGGCAAGCCTTGCTTCAGGACTTGCAAAAACAGACTTCTCCATCAGAAATAGCTACAAAATTTCATCACAGTTTGGCTCAAACTATTGTTAACTTAGTTAAACATCTTTGTCACGAAAATCTGATTAATCACGTTGTATTAACAGGAGGAGTATTTCAAAACTGTATTTTATTAGGACAAGTTAAACAGGGTTTAGAAAAGTTAGCAATCAATGTAATAACTCATCACTTAGTTCCTGCTAATGATGGCAATATATCACTGGGACAAGCAGTGATTACAGCTGCACAAGTAATTGCTAATTCTTGACTTGCTCTTGATTTTTTACGCTTGGGTGATTCTTTGTTACGAAAAAAAAACAAAAATGTGTTTAGGTATCCCCGGTCAAATCATAGAAATCAGCGACATTAACCATAAACTAGCTATAGTTAACATTGCTGGAGTTAAACGCCAAGTAAATATTGCTTGTATAGTTAACGAAGAATATCCCCCAGAAAAATGTATTGGAAATTGGGTACTAGTACACGTCGGCTTCGCCATGAATCGTATTAACGAACAACAAGCAGTGGAAACATTACAACTACTCAAAGAACTAGCAACAGTCCAAAGAAAAAATGAATAAAGAAAACTTTTTTCTGGCTTCGTGAACTTTGCGCTCTTTGCTGTTCCTGACAAAAAACCTTAAGACCCAGCCAAAATCCCGCCATGAAATATGTTGACGAATTTCGAGTACCTGAAAAAGCGCTAGCTCTAAGCAACCAAATCACCAAGCTTTGTCACCAGCTCAAAAAACCCCTGAAAATTATGGAAGTATGCGGCGGACATACCCATTCCATATTTCGATACGGTATCGAAGAAATCCTCCCCCACAATGTAGAACTGATACACGGCCCTGGGTGTCCAGTGTGCGTCATGCCAAAGGGAAAATTAGACGATGCCATCGCTATATCCCAAAATCATAACGTTATCTTAGCCACGTTTGGGGACGCGATGCGAGTTCCCGGTTCTCACACCAGCCTTTTGCAAGCCAAAGCCACAAGTGCAGATATTCGCATGGTTTACTCTCCATTGGATAGTTTGCAAATTGCTAGAGAGAACCCAGACAAAGAAATTGTTTTTTTCGCCTTGGGTTTTGAAACCACCGCCCCCAGTACCGCTTTGACCATTTTGCAAGCAGCGGCGGAAAACATCACTAACTTTAGTATGTTTTCTAACCACGTCTTGGTGATACCCGCCCTCCAAACCCTACTACAAAATCCCGATTTACCACTAGATGGATTTATTGGGCCTGGTCATGTCAGTATGGTAATTGGTACAGAACCATATAAATTTATTTGCCAAAAATATCATAAGCCCATAGTGGTTTCTGGTTTTGAACCCTTAGATATACTTCAATCAATTTGGATGCTATTACAGCAGCTCATAGAAAATCGCTGCGAAGTGGAAAATCAATATACTAGATTAGTAGAGCCTGGTGGAAACACAGTAGCATTGCAAGCCATAAACCAAGTTTTTACAGTGCGAGAAAACTTTGATTGGCGTGGTTTGGGTGAAATACCTAATTCAGGTTTAAAAATCCGTCCTGAATATGCTCAATTTGATGCTGAATTGAAATTTACTCTCCCTAATTTAAAAGTAGCTGACCATAAGGCCTGTCAGTGTGGAGAAATTCTCAAAGGAGTGTTAAAACCTTGGCAATGTCAAGTATTTGCTACAGCTTGCACACCGGAAACACCTATAGGAACCTGCATGGTTTCTTCAGAAGGTGCATGTGCAGCCTATTACAAATATGGCAGACATTCTACAACTAGTAAAAAAGCCCAAGAACTAGCCTCATCTAAATAAAACTAAGTAATGCCTAACTTTCCTCAGACAAATTAGGAGAAAAAATATATGCCATTCATCACCGTAGAAATAGCCAGTGGAAATATTACAGCGCATTTTATCTGAGTAGGTACAGAAGGGCGGCCAGGATGGCCACGCCACAAGATTTATGATATTAAGGTTTCTACTTTATTTATTTGAAAAGTGCTGTAATTATTACCAATTCATTTAAATATGACTTTTTATTCCCACCACAAAACACAAAATCCTCTTTTTAAAAAAGTCGCACAAACCAGGGCTAGTAAACTCAGAGATACTCATATTACCCTGGCCCACGGTAGCGGCGGTAAAGCTATGCGCGATTTGATTCAAGATATTTTTGTGAATAATTTTGATAATCCAATTCTCTCACCATTGGAAGACCAAGCCAGTTTAAATTTAGCTAGTCTCATACAACAGGGAGACAGATTAGCATTTACTACAGACTCTTATGTTGTAGACCCTTTATTTTTTCCAGGTAGTGATATTGGTGAATTAGCAGTTAATGGTACTGTTAATGATTTAGCTGTCAGTGGTGCTAAACCTTTATATCTCTCTTGTAGTGTTATTTTAGAAGAAGGTTTAGCTGTGGATACTTTGCGGCGTGTTGTTAATAGTGTAAAACTATCCGCGCAAAAAGCTGATGTACAAATTATTACAGGTGATACTAAAGTTGTTCATCGTGGTGCTGCTGATAAACTGTTTATTAATACTACAGGTATTGGCGTAATTTCTCCAGGGATTAACGTTTCAGCTTATAATATCCAGGTGGGAGATGTAGTAATTATTAATGGCGAATTGGGAAATCATGGAGCAGCAATTTTAATTGCCCGTGGAGAGTTAGCATTGGAAACTAATATACAAAGTGACTGTCAACCGTTGCACAGTTTAGTTGCTAATATCCTCAGTATATGTCCTGAAGTTCACGCCATGCGCGATGCTACACGAGGCGGTTTAGCTACGGTTTTAAATGAATTCGCCCAGAGTTCTCATGTAGGTATTCGTGTCCACGAACAATCTATCCCTGTGCGCCCAGAAGTCCAAGGAATTTGTGAAATACTGGGGTTAGATCCCTTGTATTTTGCAAATGAAGGTAAATTAGTGGTAGTGGTAGCACGTGACCATGCAGAAAATGTTTTATCAGCCATGAAGTCACATGCAGCGGGGAAAGATGCTTGTATAATTGGGGAGGTTATCGATTCACCTCCGGGTATTGTGTTACTACACACAGGTTTTGGTACTGAAAGAATTCTGGATATGTTAGTAGGTGAACAATTACCTAGAATCTGTTAATTTTTTTGGCAATAAACCAAAGTCTTGATATTACCTACTTTTGCTAGCTTATACTAATTATCCTTAACAATGCAGTTAATAAAGTTTTCCACATTTGGGCTTTTGGGTGAGTTGAATACCGAGGATGTGAAGTACAGCTTAAGGGAGAAATATTACTAAAGTTGCAATTACAGACTGTGGACAGCACATGGTCGGGGTTACTACCAGAAGTAATGTTCATAATAACTATGCACGAACTAGGAATTACACAAAATATTGTAGCTATTGTTAGTGAACAAGCCCAAGGGGGAAAAGTTCAACGTGTAGTGTTAGAAATTGGCAAACTTTCAGCGATTTTGCCTGAAGCTATCAAATTTTGTTTTGATATCTGTACTCAGGGTACAGTTTTAGTGGGAGCAATATTAGAAATTAGAGAAATTCCTGGTTTAGCACGATGTCGTGAATGCAGTGCAGAAATACCTTTAGATAAACCTTTTGGTATATGTAGCTGTGGTAGTATGCAATTGGACTTCATAGCTGGTGAAGAACTGAAAATTAAAGAAATAGAAATAGAGTAATTATGTGTGTAACCTGCGGTTGTTCTGATGATGCTGACAGCACAATTACCAATTTAGACAGAGGTAAACTTGAATATAATCACCATGAGCACACTCACTCTTTAGCTGATGGTACTGCAATTACCCATGGTCATGATGATAATCATTATGAAGTGTCTCATGTTCACGCTAAAATCCATCGTACAACCATATCTTTAGAAGAGGATATTTTAGCGAAAAATAATTTGATAGCAGCCCAAAATCGAGGCTGGTTTAAAGGACGAAATATTTTAGCGTTAAATTTAATGAGTTCTCCTGGTTCGGGAAAAACAACTCTTTTAACCCGGACTATTAATGATTTAAACAGTCAGTTACCTATTAGTGTGATTGAAGGAGACCAAGAAACAGTTAATGATGCCCAAAAAATTAAGGAAACTGGCTGTAAGGTTGTGCAAATTAATACAGGCACTGGTTGCCATTTAGAAGCTTCTATGATTGATAGGAGTTTACAGCAATTGAACCCGCCCCTTAATTCGGTGGTGATGATTGAAAATGTCGGTAATTTGGTTTGTCCGGCTTTGTTTGATTTGGGAGAACAAGCTAAGGTGGTAATTCTGTCTGTAACTGAGGGAGAAGATAAGCCTATTAAATATCCCCATATGTTTCGGGCTAGTGACATCATGATTATTACTAAAATTGATTTGCTGCCTTACGTGCAGTTTGATGTGCAAAAATGTATAGATTATGCCCTACAGGTAAATCCCCTAATTCAAATTTTTCAAGTTTCCGCTATTACTGGTAGGGGTTTAGAAAGTTGGTATGGTTGGCTATCTCTAAGAGTAGCGCAATTGTCAATTCCAGCTTCTTTTTAATTTCTTGAAGTGACCTGCCTAAATTATATCAGTAATAAAATTTAAATTCACATGAACACAGATAAAGGAATATGTCTGTGTTTTTTCGTGTTTTTACTAATTGATTAAGTATCTAATTCATCCATTGATTTTATTTTTTAGTGTTTTTATTCAGATTTAACCTTTCAATAAACAACAAGTTACTAGGTTATGCAATCCCTCTTAAGATCCATGAAAAAATGATTTTTTTTTATCAAAAATAAGTAGTGCATATTGTTCTTTTTCTGGGAAGGCATAAATGTTAAACAATGGTTAAATAATGCACTTTAGGTTTTAATTAGCAAAACTATATTGCAACGCAGAGAATCACCATGGTCAATGTAATTAATTGTGACACCGACAAAGGACTCCTGACTTACATTATTCAATTTCTCGCCTCTAGTACCTTAAAAATTGACGCTGGTGGCACTGATGCAGTATTTGATTTTGAAGACGCACTTGATCAAACTGAAATGGCACAGTTGGCGGTTAATGAACTGAAAAAAATTCCTGAAGTACGCAATTTGTTTAAAGAACGTTGGCTTCCTGCTGCTTTTAATCTGGATGATTTAGGCCAACTTCCAGAAGGTACTTTAGGTCATGTTTATGCTCATAAAATTAAGTCCCAAGACTTTAATCCCTATTTCTACAAGAAAGTTCCTGTGGTTGATGATATCTCCTACCTCAAGATGCTCTGGAGAACTACTCATGATATTTATCATGTGGTGGCGGGGTTTGATACTGATGCAATTGGTGAAATTGCACTACAAGCGTTTTTTATGGCTCAAACACCTATTCCTATCAGTGCTATGATTGTCAGTTTTGGTATCGTGATGATTAGCCTTTATGAACCACATAATTTGAAATATTTAATGTCTGAAATTTGTCGTGGTTACAATTTAGGTTGCCAAACTCCAGATAAGTTTATCGCTCAAAAATGGGACCAATATTGGGATTTACAAGTTGGGGATATTCGGGGAAAATTGGGAATGAAGGCTATTTTATGAAGCTGATGCTTTCTAGGCACAATTTAACGGCAATTTTCCCAGAGATATTTCTGTTTTAATTCCTTTCCCGAAGGCGGGAAAGGGTAACATGACATTAGGGTTTGCTATTACAGCCAATCCCGATAAGCCGAAATTTCATTGACGCTGATTTCAAATGGCGTACCTTTGCCAAATGGAGGATAAACCCGGATTTTGGCGTTAGTCGTAAACCTCTCTAGTCTATTCCCTAACTGGGGAATGTTACTCACTATGTGCCAGTAAGATACTATGTCAGGGCAATCAATAATTAGCATCAAGGTTGTGCTATTTTTAGTGAGATACCATTGACACTTAGATAAGAGGACTTGGGTAATGCGATCGCAAGCCTGAAAAAAGTATCTCCCAGTGGATCGCTCGAACTCCAGATGGAGGATTCCATCCTGTTTTGTGACCTCAGTGGGTGGTAAGTCATCAGGAGGAAGCAGGTGTAGTTTAGACATAATTCCGAACCTCTTCGTTGTAGCGCTGCAAACTATCTAAGTTTTTTTGCAAAACAAAAGATGAGGGTTTGAGTGCTAATGTAGCGAGATTTAACTCGTCTTGAAATTTTTTGATTTTGTCGCGACAAGTCCTCACATCACCAATAATTGAGTTCTCAATCAAATAATCTTCATCGAAACAAATATTTGTCCGATCAAATGGCTTTTGATTGGAGTTCGAGCTATTCTGCATTATGTAAGCTGAGTTAGCTTGCATTTTTTTACTGAATTTGCGAATGAATGGCAATGCCTCACTCACTGCTTCATGGTTGGTTTTACCAAGATAAAAGAAACGTGCCAATACAAGTTTTTCTGAGCCACTAGCATTCAAAGCCCGATATTTAGCCACGGTAGTTTTCAATCTCTCTAAGGAGAATGGAGGTCCCCCCATTAAGCCGAAGGAATTTTGGGCTGCAAATTCTATGCTTTGATCATGACCGCTGGCTATGTAAACTGGAATTTGATTTTGCAAAGGCTGGGGATAAATTGACAAGCAATCACATTGATAATACTGCCCTTTAAATGACACATCAGTTTCATATAAGAGCTTTTGAATCAAGGCGATGGCTTCTAACATTTTGGCGCGAGATTCAGCCATTGGTGTGCCAAAATGCTTATTATGTTGGGGAAAAGGCCCTCCTTTGCCAACCCCAAATAACAATCTGCCATTACACAAATTATCCAAGGTGGCGATATCTTCTGCTGTCCGAATTGGGTTATGGAATGGCAGTAACACCGCCGCCGTACCTAATTGAATAGTTGAGGTCAGCCCTGCTAGGTGTGCCATCAACAGCAACATAGAGGAGCTGAGATTGAACTCATTGAAATGATGTTCACTCACCCAAGCTGACTCAAAACCTAATGTTTCCGCCTGCTGTACTAGAGCGACTTGTTCAAAGATTGTGCGACTGCTATTGTGATGATGATTTTCGTAATTGCAAAAAATTCCGGTTTTCATTGGTGGCGATGGCTATTTTAAGTTGTCACCCATTGCAATTCCAACCATAGGCGCGGATTGGTATGCTTGAGCTTTGACATGGGATCCCGTAGCAATCGCTTCGCGTTCATACAGACCACTTGAACTAGCCCCATATTTTCTGCTAATTCCCTGAGTACATTTTTTTGGGCTTGCACATGAGGAAGTATTTCTTCCGAGCAATAAATCGCTATATATTGCAAACGTCTAGCTGGTCGTCCCCAGAAACAGGTGATGACTTTCACATGGCATCCGTCTAGTAACTCCCCAAGTTTTGGGTAATAGTGAGTGACAACTCGTGTGAATTCTTTAGCTAGGATATGTTCAGCAATCATTTTAACTGATATTTCTGTAGCGTTCATCACGCTATTTAATATAACATATATTTGTTATTTAAGCCTGACAAATTAAATGATTTTTTTGTTTTTATTATTAAAAAATGAGGTTTGCTTTACTTGAGCATTACCTCATATTTAACCGGGGCTATTTCAATTAGTGAAAGTTTCTCTGTTCCATAGAAAGTTTTAAATTTGAAACTCAAAATTTGCATTTTGAATTAACGTACATTGTGAACTTTGCATCCTAATTATTAACGAGTTTTGCGCTCTGCCACTAAAACCTCAGCTACCATTTCTGGCACATCTACAAAATCCAAAAATCCTTCTGAAGCAGGAATAGGTGAAACAAATGTATAGTTGGGGTCACACATTCCTGTATCATAGACTTGAATAAACCAACGGTCAGGAAATCCTTCTACACCCAATTCCACAATGTACCAACTTTGGCCAATCAGCCGAGAGTTGAAGACAAAAAACCATTCTCTGTGATCTTCTGAGATGTTCCAATCTGCCATGAGGAACTCTAACGCAATTTGTCCGGCGTCGGTTTCAGTTAGCAGCATATTTACTCCTTACTTGCAACATCAGAATTTGGAAGTTCAGGATATAAGCCCAGTTGCTTTGCTAATTCACGAGCCACAAAAAATAAAAACTGAGCGCCATCTTGATTACCTCCATGTGCAAAACTAGCGGCTACTTGCAGCATTGTCTCCACGAAGCCAGCATCAATCAATTCTGGTTGAGCTTCTAAAACTTCTGGTTCTTGACCATTAGGACATCTAAGTAACTGGTCAATCAAATCGAAATATTGGATCTGGCGTTGTTCTGTCATGATGATTTTCTTTGTTGATGAGTATAATTTGCAGTGCTCATTACTCGATACTTTGCTGCCAAAGCCTTTCTAACATTTCAACTCGTTCTTTTAATATTGCAGCACGATAAACAAGATATCTGTCGTACACAATAATCCCTAATCCGACAAAAATTGGGGTGATTAAGACAAACCATTGTAAAATGGTAACAAGTTTATATTCTTCGGCAGCAATTAATAATCGGTTCACAAGATTGCGGTCAGATTTCTCCTGAATTGTCTGATTTGGAGATAAAGTTGTATCTGTTTGTTGGAGAATTAAGGCAGAATTATTTAGAGCATCTTTGTGGATTTCGCAAACTAAATTCTGCATTTTAACGAACTCTAAATGTCTTCCCCAAACAATGCTAAATACCACTAAAACTGGAGAAAAAACTACTAAGGTTACTAAACAAACTGCGAGAACATTTATAAGTTTAACTTTCATATTTGCTCTCCTTCATTAGGTATGATGCACCCAGAGAAACCTCTGTTGCTGTTTACCTAACTACTTTTTGATTCTCGATTGATAACAGGTTTGATACTAAAGATTAACCATTGCTTACTATTCAGCTCCAGGGCCAAATATTCAAACATTATCCATTTTTCCACAAAAGCGGTCTAGAAAAGCTATAACTATCAACTTAGGACTAACATCTTACTAACCTGAAAATTTGACAACTTTTAGCAGTACAAGAGTTAAGAAGTCCCCCCTTGTTCTTTGGGTAAAACCCTAGGAACTTCGGGGGGTAGAGGGGAATCTCTGCGTAAATCCTACAAAATTTATAGCAGTTCTTCCTGTTGATCCGAGTTTAACCTAACTGAATTAGAATTATTAAAATTATTAAATTTGTACTCAAAGCCTAGAACTTATATCTCATAAGACTTACATAAATTATTTGGAGTATGGGTACTAGTGTTTTTTAGGTAGGGTACTAGTGTTTTTCAGGTAGGGTATTAGTGTTTCTGCACTCAAGGTCAAAGCTTTGTGGAGCAATGGTGGAGGGCAGTTTTTATTTTAGTTTTTAACCCTTAAAGCTTGTACTCAATAAAATGGATGATGTGGGGAGTATATACTAAACTAACAGAACAATCTATTATTTTTTATAGAAAATGCAGCTTACTATACCAAATATAAATTATTAAAAATGACATTAACAATGGTTGTGGTTGAGTAAACAACAGATAAATAAATTTACCTGAGACAAAAACTGTAAATTTAAGCTATTGAACTAGATTATGGTAATTCAGAAACATTATGGGTTAAGGATAGATGAGAAAATTGCATTAACTAAATTATTTAGGTAAACAATTTTTTAATTTCGTAAAAGTAGATAGTATCGACATTTACAGGAAAAATAGGAGTTAATTTATGAGAATTGCTAAGGATGTGACAGAACTTATTGGCAGAACTCCGTTAGTACAGTTGAATAAAATTCCTCAAACCGAAGGAGTAGCAGCTAGGATAGTTGTCAAACTCGAAAGCATGAACCCAGCAGCGTCAGTTAAAGACCGGATTGGCATGAGTATGGTACTTGCTGCGGAAGCCGAAGGTTTAATTCAGCCAGGAAAAACTATTTTAGTGGAACCAACTTCCGGGAATACAGGCATTGCTTTAGCAATGGTAGCAGCAGCCCGTGGCTATGGTTTAATTTTGACAATGCCAGAGACAATGAGCCAAGAACGACGCTCTATGCTCAGGGCCTACGGTGCAACTTTAGAATTAACACCGGGGCCACAGGGAATGCGGGGAGCAATTAATCGAGCTGAAGCTATCGTGGCCAATACCCCCAATGCTTTGATGCTGCAACAGTTTGGCAACCCAGCCAATCCTAAAATTCACAGGGAAACCACCGCCGAAGAAATTTGGTTGGATACCGATGGAAAAGTAGATATTGTTGTTGCTGGGGTGGGGACTGGTGGGACGATTACTGGTATTGCAGAGGTCATAAAACAATATAAGGGGAGTTGTCAAGCCATCGCGGTGGAACCAAGTAATAGTCCTATCCTTTCCGGTGGTGCAGCCGGGCCTCATAAAATTCAAGGTATTGGCGCTGGATTTATCCCAGATGTTCTGCGTCTGGAATTAATTGATGAAGTAATCAAAATCAGTGATGAACAGGCGATGAGTTACGGGCGGCGTTTAGCCAAAGAAGAAGGACTATTATCTGGTATATCCTCTGGGGCTGCTTTATGTGCTGCAATTCAAGTAGGTAAACGTCGAGAAAATGCTGATAAATTAATCGTCATGATTCAGCCTTCTTTTGGAGAACGTTATCTCAGCACACCAATGTTTGAAGATTTGTCTGGAAACAATGATTGATTAACTCTATCCTACAATCATTTAAGCTGTTGTCATTGCTAATCTTCGACAAGATTCAGCACAACGACGGCACATATCAGCGCAAGCTTTCATCTGACCATCACTACCTATGGTGTCGCAGTCATTGGCACAAAGTTCACACAGTTGAGCGCAAACATCGCAGGTGCGAGTGTGTAAATCTGAGGTTCGGAGCATGAAATTAGCACTGGTACTGCAAATTTCGGCGCAATCAAGCATGAGCCGGATATGATTGGGTTCAGCATGACCACCACCTTCTTTGAGGCAATATGTTACAGTATTTAAGCAAATACTATGGCAATCCAAGCAGTTTTGAATACAATTCTTCAGATCACGGTTTACTTGGTTTAAGGTGAGTTGTTCTATGGACATTATTGTAAATCCTGGAATTTTTGAGTTGATTAATGAGGTGTCAATCACCCTAAACTCACCTTAAAACTTGATGCGTATAATTACTTCTCACTAATGCAATAAATACTAATGAACAATATATCTAACCATTGAATTAGCAAGATTCCATCACAAGTAACAGATATAATAAAAAGGCATTGCTGAAACAATTGCAGTAGAACTGAGATTTACAGCAACACCAAGTTAAATCAGGGTTTCGCTAATTGTGAAGGAAAATACTACTGTGTTCTAGTGGTTACAGCTACCTTGATGATGATGGTGGTCATGGCCATGACCTTGGGCGCAGCCTTGTAAATTCTGACTTCTCAAGCCTTCGCTTAGTACTTTTAAAGATTCATCCACAGGCTTTAAGCCAATCCAAGCATCTATTGTTTCCACATCAAAACCTACCTCACGCCGAGTGTCTACTTCTAATAAAGGACGGCGAATTAAAAGCGGGTCTTGCAGCATTAGTTCTAAGGCTGTTTGTGCATCAATTGTTTCTGGAACTACCTCACCAGATTTGATTTTAGGAGCAGAACGATTAAACCATTCAGCTACAGGGCGATGGCCAAAAAATGACCGTAAGCGCTCAACAGTCCAAGGTTCTTTCAGCAGGTCATACACTACAACTTCATGACCAGCGGCTGTTAGCAAGACTTTTTGCTTAACACCACCTTTACAACCAGGTTTCTCGTAAAAAATCACTCTAGCCATTGCACTTACTCCCAATTTACTCAATGGTCATTTTTCTTCTTCATTCCCCTCATCAAAACTTTTTAGCCTTATGGGTAACTAAGTCAAATTCAAACCTCTCATCCGGGTCAGTTTCTCCATAAACATTAAAAGTCACAGTTGGTTCTTCACCTATGGCTTCTACGCTATGAATTGCATCAGGAGTCAAGCTGATAATATCTCCTGGAAATAAAGTTATTTCTCCTGTAGGTGCAACTTGGTCCAGAAAATCAGGGCTGTGGATACGTCGCCAAAAAGTGTTTTTTTCTTGACCTTTTAACACGGCGACAACTCCCCAGGTTCCATGATTATGAATAGTTGAACGACTTCCCGGTGCAAATGTTACCGTTTGCACAGTTAATGGAAAACCCAATTCATCGTATAGGAGTAAAACAGAGTTTCCCTTTTGAGCACAAGGTTGTAAGTATTGAGTTTGTACCCAGTAGGAATTTACAATCAAGCGTCTGACAAGCATACGAATTTCTGGTAGACGACTGGATTCATCTTCTACTCCGTGGAGGACATCTTCTACCTCAGTTAAAAACCGATATAGTCGATAATTTTCTTTCAATAAATCCCATGTTCTTAGGGATTTACAAGGCTGATATTTACCGTCTCCAGTGACTAGCCAATCCTGACCTTTGCTCATGATTAAATCATCAGTTTGTAAGACTCGGTTAAAACTAATTTAGGAGGGGTAAAATTAGGAAGAATACTAGGTGCAGAAGGTATAGGTATGGCGGGTAGCACAGGGGCAATGGGGGTAGAATTTTCAGATAACGAAATGGGTTGGTAAATAGGAAAATTATTCATGGCCGTTGATGCTTGATAGTGAATTGATTAATCGTCTTCCTCGGGTCGATGTGTCAAAATATCCAGTAGGATTGCCGCTCCAAAATCATTGTGTTTGTCAATTTGTTTGACTTTACTAGTGATTTCTTTAGCCTGCTCAATTTCCCCTAATTTTGCTAATACCAATCCAGAGGCGGCATAAGCATTCAAGTACAATCTGATTTGTGGTTCCTCTTGCCGTTGTAATAATATGGGCTGGAGTTGTTCCCAATCATCTGGAAATTTTTCTACTTCTTTAATCCTATCTAAAACTTTAATTGCCGTTTGTAGCGCTAGGGGATAATTATTCTTATAATAAAAAAATCTATATGCTGATACTAAAATATCTGTATTTACCCCGGCTTTAGTTAAGGCTTGGTGAATATATTTTTCTGCTGCTGCGGTATTTTCCCAGTTTTCTACTGCCAAGATTAATAAATTTTTGACATCTTCTGGAACTGGAAACCATGAAAATCCATTGCGTTCAACCATAATAATTCGTAATTTGTAACTCTTAATTCGTAATTAAGAAATATAAGGAGTGGGGTAAAAGATGTATGACAACATTCCCACTCCTTGATTCCTTAAAACAGGGTCAAAATGTACACTAAAGTGAACAGAACAATCCAGATAATGTCTACGAAGTGCCAATACATTTCTGCCATGGCAATACCAGTATGTTTAGTGGCAGAATAATGACCGGGACGACGCGATCGCCACAGTACACCTAAAATCAATAACAGCCCCACAAATACATGCAAACCGTGGAAACCAGTCATGATATAAAAGCAGTTGGAGAAAACGTTAGTAGTCAGGCCATACCCTAAATTCATGTATTCATAAACCTGACCCACTAAAAAGATTGCCCCCATCAGTGCAGTAACAAAATACCAAAACCGCATTTCCTTGACATTATTCTTCTTAATCGCCACATCACCTAAATGAATGACGAAACTACTAGATAGCAGAATAATGGTGTTAATCGTGGGTAAAAACAGTTCTACTTCTGTTCCTTCTGGAGGCCAAACTTCTGTAATGCCTCGAAAGAACAAATAAGTGGCAAAAAAGCCGCCAAACATTAATGATTCAGAACAGAGAAACGTCAACAATCCCCAGATGCGTAAATCTGCGTGATGTTGTTCGTGATGTTTAGCTGTGGTAGCTATGGTCATGTTTTTACCCTCTAAAAACAGAAATCTAAACTTGTTTGACTTAAGTGCTAATTTCTGGCGTACCAACAGGTTGTAATTCACTATGACCGTACTCGTAAGGGCCATGGTTCACAACAGGTAATACATCCCAGTTTTCAATTAGAGGTGGTGAACTAGTTGTCCACTCTAAACTCAAAGCTTGCCAAGGATTGTCACCGGCTAATTCTCCTTTACGCCAACTTTGCACAATGTTAATAGTGAAGGGAATAACTGAAAGTCCTAAAACAAATGCTCCAAAGGTACAAATTTGATTGAGGTTAACAAATTGAGGATCATACATGGCTACTCTGCGGGGCATACCTTGTAAACCTAACTGGTGCATAGGTAAGAAAGTTAAGTTAGTACCGATGAAGGTGAGGGCAAAGTGAATGCGTCCCCAGGTTTCATTGAGCTTGCGTCCGGTCATTTTGGGGAACCAGTGATAAATAGCAGCGTAGATACCAAATACAGAACCACCAAACAGAACGTAGTGGAAATGTGCCACTACATAATATGTGTCGTGAACGTGGACATCAAAGGGAGCAGTTCCCAAGGTTACGCCACTCAAGCCACCCATGACAAACATTGATAACAAACCAATGGCAAATAGCATGGCACTGGTGAAGCGAATCTTACCACCCCAAAGGGTAGCAACCCAGGCGAAAATCTTAACGCCAGTGGGTACGGCGACGATGAGGGTGGAAATGGTGAAGAATATCCGCATCCAACCAGGTGTACCACTAGTAAACATATGGTGAACCCAGACGAATAAACCGACAACGCAGATAGCTAAACTAGAGTAGGCGATGGCTTTATAACCAAAAATTGGCTTACGCGCGTGAACTGGTACTACTTCTGACATAATGCCGAAGATAGGCAAAATCATCAGATATACCGCAGGGTGGGAATAGAACCAGAATAAATGTTGGTAAATCACCACGTTACCGCCTGCATCTGGTTTAAAGAAAGATGTGCCAAAATTGATGTCAAACAACAACAGCACCAACCCCGCAGCTAACACTGGTGTGGACAGTAAAGCCAGGACAGAAGTAGCTAAAATAGCCCAACAAAACAAGGGTAATTGGTCCCATTTCATGGTGGGAACCTTCATCATCAGGATGGTAATAATAAAGTTCACCGAGCCCAAAATTGAAGAAGTTCCCACCAAAACGATGGCTAGTATCCAAAAGCTTTGAGCTATTGGTGCTGTAATTAAGCTCAATGGTGGATAAGCTGTCCAACCCGACTGGGAACCACCAAAAATAAAACTAGCTAAAAGCAGTAGTCCAGCTGGTGGGTTTAACCAAAAAGCGATGGCATTCAGTTTTGGGAAAGCCATATCCCTAGCGCCAATCATCAAAGGAATCAGATAGTTGCCAAATCCCCCAATAGCACTAGGGACAATCCACAGGAAGATCATAATTGTCCCGTGGTTGGTCATGAAAGCGTTATACAAATTAGGATCGAGGAAATCTGAGTCTGGTGTTGCTAGTTCCACACGGAGAGCCACCGCCATCAGTCCACCAATGAGATAGAAGACAAATGCTGTCACTAAGTATTGGATACCAATCACTTTGTGGTCAACATTAAATGTAAAGTAGTCGTACCATTTCCACGCCGGGGGATGACTCTCTTGGGTTAATTCCACTGGATTGGCTGCGGATGAACCGTTGGAGGGAAATTCTACTTGTGTCATAAGCTATTTTGGGTAATTTGTAATTTGCAATTTGTAAAGGGAAATTCTACTTGTCATTACGAATATTGAGTTACAAACTACTTTGACTGTTTTGGAAGTTGCAGGAGGGTTGCTGCATTTATGCCCAAATCATGAACATAGGGAGCAAGAAATTCTGATGTTGATAAGTCAGTGGGATTGACTGCAACCAGTGAATTAAGGTCTTGCTTTTGAGCAATCTGGCTTTGTGCTAACCAGCTATCAAAATCTTCTGGAGTATGCACAATTACCTCTGTCCGCATGGAACCGTGATAGCCACCACACAATTCTGTACAAATTACTGGATATGTACCTGGTTTAGTAGGGACAAATCGCAGTTCGGTAGCCATACCGGGAATAGCATCTTGTTTCAGTCGAAATTGTGGAACCCAAAATGAATGAATTACATCCAGGGCCGAAAGATTCAGTTGCACATCAGCACCAACGGGAATGTGTAATTCTCCAGTGGTAATTCCGCTATTGGGATAGTTAAATATCCAAGCGTACTGCATTCCTTGGACATCAACCACTAAGTCTGCTGGTTGATTCTCTAGGTGGGGAGATCCACCAATGCCAATGTTTGGAGTAGCTACAGGTGTTAAAGTGTCATCGAGGGTAGCGGCCAGAGCCGTTCCACTGACATGGTTAACATGAGGAGCACTATGGAAATGACTCCCAGGTTCAAATCCTCCGATTTGATTGTAAACATCTACACTGTAGATACCTAAAGCAATCACAATCATTGCGGGGATTGCTGTCCAAAAAATTTCTAAGGGAACGTTACCTTCTAAGGGTACTCCATCGGTATTATCACCCTGACGGCGACGGTACTTGAATAAAAAAATCAGAATAGTTCCTTCTACTACCAGAAATAGAGCTATGGCAATGGTAAACATAACATTGAAAAATCTGTCTACCACCGCAGCTTGCTCAGATGCTTGTACTGGTAATAAATTGTGATTTTGTCCGAACCAAATACTGATTACTGTTACTACTATTCCAGCAACCAAAGTCCACAGTGAAACAGGAACTTTTTGCATATAGGCTACCTGCTCTTTCAGTTAACATTAAAGGTGTAATTTTCTGGGACATGTAAAAAACAGTGCATGGGCATCAGGTTCTATGTATGGGAAAAAGTTTCTCTCTTTCCTACCCCTCACTACTTACTCCTGATTAATTGCATCCTGAGGTTTTGATGTATGACCATAGCCAAAGAAGATAATGTAATTTCATGGTTTTGCCTTTCTATGATTGTTGGCATGTTCCTGGCTACTGGTTGCTACATTCCCACAGGCAAGGATTTTTTTGTTTTCACTTATTAACTTTCTATCTCAGCCTGACAAAAATTGGGGGAATTTTCCAGATATTTTCATATCCTTCCCCCAAAGACTTAAGATTTTATTGAAACTTTTATGAGTCAATGTGTTCTAATGCACAAATCAGGCACTCCAAAATCACACTCCTAATCTGAATATTCATCAGACTAATTTCCCTGCAAGTATGAATTGGTTAGCAAATCATAACAATTAACGATTTACAATTCTGTTTACTGTAAACTTGTGGCTTGTTACAGCAATGATGTAATATTCCCCTCTTACTACCTTGCTTCGCGCTTTATTTACAGAGTAACCTTTATGACCAAAACAACATTAAGCAAAACCCAAAAACCTTAATTGTCTAATACAGTATGGGTGTAGCAATTCTTAGGACATATTCTGGAACAAGCCTCACAACCAATACAGTTTTCTGGGTGAGAAACAACCATTACTTTCCGCTCAATTTCATCATCATCTTCATCATCTACAAATTCTCCTTCTTCATTGAGAGCTCTTAATTCCAGTACATTGTGGCCACATATCTTAAAGCATCTGCCACATCCTATACATTTTTCTTGGTCAATTTCCTGGGCAAATTTCGGTGTCCAGGTATTACCTCCAAATGTCAATCCTGTGAGTTGTGCCATGAATAACCGCCTAGAAATTTGTTGGGACTTTAATCATCATCTTAACTTAAGATTATTCTGTTGTTTTGCTATTAAGCAATCATTTTTTATGGAATTAATTTTTCCTGACTTTTACAATTTATGCTACTAATTCAGTAATTCATATATTTAAATGAGATTTATTTTCATTAATAGAATCAGTGAATTTATTACTAAATTATTTTTTATAAAAATTAAATTATGTACAATTTAAATGCTGGTACTTAACAGGGTATTTTATGCTCTATCAGCAATAAGCCCTGATGTTGCGAAATATAAAAAAATACCCATTATCTAGGCTGTGAATTAAACTTGTTATAAAAATAATGAGAGTTTTTATTGGATATTAAAATGAAATTTATCCCTAGCAGTATTTACAGATACATTTTCTATGTTCATTTCTTACATTGAGAATTTTTAATTTTGTTACTTATTGAATAAAAATGACAAATTTGCAAATAATTTTATCCTTTTGTTTGAAAACAAAAAATATATTGCTTTTTTTGGTGATACAAATATCAAAATGTATACTCAGCAACAGAAATATTAACCCCATTAAATATTAAAATTCTTAATAAACAAAATCACTTCTACCGTTACTGTTTTGATAAATATGTGTTGTACAAAAATACTTCAATTAATATTTTTAAATCAAGATAATTGAAAAGTTAAAATTAATTAAAAACTGAAAAATTCATTCCAGGCTCATTATGAACAAACTTTTGTAATTATTTATGAAATGTATAGTTAATAAAGAAGTCATGTAAGTCTAGCCTTAGAAGGCTGAAATATCTTCCAAGTGCATGGAAATCAAAATATGGATGTGGGGACTTATTACAGCAAGCAGAGATTATCTTTGCTGAAAATATAGTTTGGTGGCAAGTGATAGATAACCAAAAAACATCCAGGGAAGATTTAAACCTAACATCTCAACGATTAGAGTGGGAAGAACCCCTATAGCCGTATGCCTTATACAATTCCTAACAACAATTGCGTTGGATGTGACAACTGCCGCCCCCAATGTCCTACGGGTGCAATTAAAATAGAGAATGATGAATACTGGATCGACCCTGGTCTTTGTAATAACTGTGAGGGCTATTATCCTGAACCCCAATGTGTAATAGCTTGTCCAACCAATTCGCCTATACCTTGGCAGGCAAAAAAAGGCAGATGCAAGGTTGAACCCAGAGATGCACCTAGCTTAGATTTATTTGCCAATGGTAAGAATAATCCATTTTCTTCAGCGATTGTAATTTGGGAGGCTTGCAATGTATTAGCACAACGTACATCTCTTAATTGGGAAATTGCCGCAGAAGGTTACTTATGTTATCAACGAAAAGTTAAACAAGGACGGGGTTCAATTTGCTTTCATCTTCAAGATTCACTTCCAGTCAACAATAGCCAAGAAGCCCAGGGGAAAAATAGCATAAATGAGTTACCAGCAATTGCATCGCTTGATATTAGATCTGCTTGCATTCATCTTATATTTGCCGCTTATGCTACATCCTTAGACCAACCTTGGGAACAGGAGTTTGCCATTGATGAACGCCAAATTGAAAAATATTTGGGCTTAGAGAAACGTAAGGATTTAAGCAAAAATGCCAAACTAGCTTTAATCAAAAATATCGTACAGCAAGCTTGTTCATTGATGATTGCTATTGAGTGGCCTCAACAAGGTCGGATTTTAGGCTTTTCAGTAGAAAAGAGCCGTTTGTGGCACTTAATCAATATTCAGCATCACTTTCAAGAAGATGATTTAGGGTGTAAATATTTGATTGGACTAACTTTTAAAGTCAAAGCCGGAATCTGGTCTCAATATTTCTTAAATAAACAAGGCTGTAAAGATAGAAGTGCATTTTATCAATATGGCAGTTTACCCAAAATGCTATTAACTACGGTTATGAGCATTTGGCAACAGCATGAAGGTGCAGTGCGATTGATGCTGTGGTTACTGTTTAAAACCAAAATGGGTAGAGAACAACGCATCACCATTCCTACATTACTACGCATTGCTTACGGTGAAGAAAAAGTTGCTATTGCTTGTAGACAACGAGAAGAACGTAAACGCTTACTACGAACTTTTGAAAGTGATTTGGAAGTTCTCAACCATCATGGCATAAAACCGATTTTTGACCCAGTAACTTACCCTTTAGAAATTCAACCTTTATGGGCAAAGTTAATGCTTATTCCCGAAGACCCAGAGGAGGCTTTAGAATTTTGGATTAATGATGGTAGTGCTAACACCCGCCTTACAGATTCAGGCCCCCGTGGTAAGTGGAATATGTTGATGAATGCGCGAATTTTGTCTTTTGAACTGCCACCAGAATGGGAACAGCACAGCTCGGAATCGCCAAAAAAGCTACGGCGAACTGTAAAAAGTAGAAGAAAGACACAAACTACTAGTGATTTACCCGGCGAACAAATTCTACAAGCGCGAAAAAATTTGCAGCTATCCCAGAGGGAGTTGGCAAAGTTGACAGGTAAAAGTCAGAGCTGGATTCGCGATGTAGAAAATGGTCGTTTGAAAGTGAAAGTAGAAGACCAAGCACTGTTGAGGAAAGTGCTAAATATTGATGAACAGTGAAGGAATTAACATTCATATTTTCACGTGCAAGATATAGAAGTCGCTACGCTACCTGCTTATGCCCATGTCTAAAGTCTCGTTGCTTAGTCAAAACATGAAAGCCTGACTTCTTATTTTTAACTTTTACCCATTTAAAAAATACCCACCCAAGCATAAGCTTGGATAGGTAAAAAATTAATTGAATGAAGATAAATATTTAAAACTACTTACTTTCGGTAAAATCAGCGTCAATTACGTCATCACCGCCACTTGGGGGAGTTGAACCACCATTTTGAGATCCAGTACCCGCAGCTGCATCACCACCTGCTTGTTGATAGATGTTGCTACCAACTGCAAACAATGCTTGTTGCAATTCTGGTGTCAGCTTCTTGATTTGCTCATCGTCTTCTTTGCCAATGGCTTCACGTAGGTCTTTGACCAAACCTTCCACTTTGGTCTTGTCAGCTTCAGGAACTTTATCACCTAATTCTTGCAGCTGCTTCTCGGCCTGGTAAGCCAAGGAATCGGCTTGGTTTTTGCGTTCAATCCTTTCACGACGTTCTTTGTCAGCAGTAGCGTTTTGTTCTGCTTCTTTCACCATTCGGTCAACGTCGGATTTATCCAAAGTAGAAGCGCCAGTAATGCTAATGGATTGTTCCTTACCAGTACCTTTGTCCTTAGCGGTAACGTTGAGAATACCATTAGCATCAATATCAAAGGTCACTTCAATTTGTGGTACGCCCCTTGGAGCTGGAGGAATACCATCAAGTCTAAAGGTTCCTAAGCTCTTGTTATCATTTGAAAACTCTCGTTCACCTTGAAGGACGTGAATTTCCACATTGGTTTGTCCATCTACTGCGGTGGAGAATACTTCTGATTTCTTTGTTGGGATTGTGGTATTGCGGGGGATAATTTTGGTCATTACACCGCCCAAGGTTTCTACACCCAAAGACAGTGGACTTACATCCAATAGCAAGATACCTGTGACATCACCCGCTAAAACACCTGCTTGAATAGCTGCACCAACTGCTACTACTTCATCAGGGTTAACACTTTGGTTAGGTTCTTTACCTAATATTTGCTTCACTACTTGTTGCACAGCGGGAATGCGGGTAGAACCACCAACTAGTACAACTTCATGAATATCGCCTTTGGCTAATTTAGCATCTCGAATGGCGTTTTCAACAGGGATGCGGCAACGGTCGATCAAGTCCGAGCAGAGTTCTTCAAACTTACCACGGGTCAGAGTTGTATCCAGGTGCTTTGGACCATCCTGGGTAGCAGTAATAAATGGCAAGTTGATTTCTGCTTGGGTGACGCTAGAAAGCTCAATTTTGGCTTTTTCTGCGGCTTCAGTCAAACGTTGTAATGCTTGTTTATCTTGACGTAAGTCAATACCTTCTTCTTTTTTAAATTGTTCTGCCAAGAAATCGACTATTTTCTTGTCAAAGTCGTCACCACCTAGGTGAGTATCACCAGAAGTAGCCAGTACTTCAAATACTCCATCGCCTACTTCTAGTATGGATACGTCGAAAGTACCACCACCAAGGTCGAATACTAAAATGGTTTCGTTGCTTTTCTTATCAAAACCATAAGCTAGAGAAGCTGCGGTAGGCTCGTTGATGATCCGCAAAACTTCAATACCTGCAATTTTACCAGCGTCTTTTGTAGCTTGTCGTTGGGAATCATTAAAGTATGCTGGAACAGTGATGACAGCTTGGGTGACGGTTTCACCAAGATATTTGCTGGCATCTTCAACCAGTTTGCGAAGAACTTTTGCAGAAATTTCTTCAGGAGCAAATTGTTTGCCAGCGCCTGGGGAATCTAGCTTAACGTTACCACCGCTACTCAGTACTTTGTAGGAAACTTCTGTGGTTTCTTTAGTTACTTCGTCATAGCGTCTGCCAATAAAGCGTTTGACTGAGTAAAACGTATTTTCAGGGTTCATCACCGCTTGACGTTTGGCGATTTGACCAACCAAGGTATCACCATTTTTGGCAAATGCCACAACTGATGGTGTTGTCCGAAAACCTTCTGCGTTAGCAATAACTGTGGGTTTACCACCTTCCATAACTGCTACGCAAGAGTTCGTTGTACCTAAGTCAATTCCAACTACTTTTGCCATTTTAAGTGCTGGCTCCGTATAACTACAAATGAATGAATGGGAGGGAATATAAGGGACTAAATTTTAAACTAACTCGTTTAAAAAACAGTTAGTTCAACATTAACAACCTTTAGTTAGGCTTCCTTGCGGTGAAAACCTCAAGTTATCCTGATACATATACTGAAAAGTTCAGTTATAGCCGATGCATTAAGGACGGTTTCCCGATCCTTGGACGGTACGGTTAATTTTAAAGGATGTATTTAGTTCGTTCATCGAGAAATTTGCTCTCACTTTGTCTAATGTATGAGAATTAATACTTTCAGTAATTAGGGTGAACCGTAATCTCAAAGTGGTGTTTGCCGTCTTTAGATGTAACAAACCATAGATTTACCCAGGATAAATAGCCAAAAAAATGGATTATGTAATCAATAACAGCTTTACATCATATGCTATCCTTTAAATGGGCTTTTTATAGTACATCAGTATTGCTATATTGAGTTGGTACATCACACTTGAACTGTTGAACAAATTACCCAGGCGTTAAATTTTACAAAAACTTTACACAGATCTGAATAAGCCAAATATCATCATCTTTAAGTTTGACAAGTTTAAATTCTATGGTTACACTTTCTCCTACTTTAAAAGCTAGACTCTCTCAACCTCTGAAAATTGGCTCTTTTGAGGTTAACAGTCGAGTTCTTCAATCGCCTTTATCTGGGGTAACAGATATGGTGTTTCGTGGTTTGGTACGTCGCTATGCTCCAGATTCGATGTTGTATACAGAAATGGTAAATGCTACCGGGTTGCACTATGTCAAAGAATTACCGAAAATTATGGAGGTGGACCCCAAAGAACGACCCATTAGTGTTCAATTATTTGACTGTCGCCCGGATTTTTTAGCAGAAGCAGCCATTAAAGCAGTTGGCGAAGGTGCTGATACTGTTGATATTAATATGGGTTGCCCGGTGAATAAAATTACTAAAAATGGCGGCGGTTCGTCTTTACTCCGTCAACCAGAAGTAGCCGCAGCTATTGTGCGGGAGGTAGTTAAAGCTGTTGATGTCCCCGTTACGGTGAAAACCCGCATTGGTTGGAATGATCAAGAAATTACCATTGTTGATTTTGCTAAGGGCATGGAAGATGCTGGGGCAAAAATGATTACGGTACATGGACGCACCCGCGCTCAAGGGTACAATGGCAATGCCCGATGGGAATGGATAGCCCGTGTCAAAGAAATTCTTTCTATTCCCGTAATTGGAAACGGTGATATTTTTTCAGTAGAAGCTGCTGTCAAATGCTTAGAACAAACGGGGGCTGATGGGGTAATGTGTTCTCGTGGGACTTTAGGTTATCCGTTTTTGGTAGGAGAAATTGACCATTTCTTGAAGACTGGGGAAATATTACCAGCACCAAATCCAATTCAACGTCTGCAATGTGCCAGAGATCATTTACAAGCATTGTGGGAATATAAAGGCGATCGCGGTGTACGTCAAGCCCGTAAGCACATGACTTGGTACGCCAAAGGTTTTGTTGGTGCTGCTGAGTTACGGGGACAGTTAAGTGTAATTGAAACAGTGCACCAAGGTTTAGATTTAATTGACCGAGGAATTGAGGAGTTGAATCATAGTTATGAACCTATGGAGGAAGAAACTAATTTGCAAGTTGCTTAATGTTGCTCGTTATCTATTTCCCTCAATAAATTTACTTTTTTAATGACACAATCCGTGGATATTATTATCACCTTTGATTTTATTTCACTGTGATTTTTGTATTTAACAATACACGAGATAATGTGTCTTTTTGTTACTAGTATTTTTTATACTGGCTAACAGTAATTCATCTTGTTCTTGCCAAGCTGTAAATATCTTCTCCCTACCATCAAAGAAGGTTGCTGAATCAATTTTATAAAACTCATTTACCCGTTTCAACTTTAAACCCATTAAATTTAACAGTCGGCTTAGTATATTTATTGGTGAAATATTGCCTTTTCCCTTAATTAAATCAATACCAAGTAATCTTTTGATATGTTTACTATGCTGCAATGCTATATCTTTCAGCCATAGTAAATCACTATCATGTTCTGTAAATTTTCTTTTTGGTTCTAAAAATTGCACCATTCCCAACGCTCTCATAGCTTCAACTTTGCAGGTATAAGTTTTTAAATCGGGGAGAAAAACTTTACCATCACCACACAATAATTGTTGATGCCATTCTTGGTGATCTCTGACATGAAAATACTCACTTTCATGAGTAAGATAATAATGAATGAGTAATTGAAAATAGTAACCTTTTTCATCCTTCAACTTTAATAAAGGAGTAACGGAAATGCCATATTTTTGTTTAAGTTTATATTTGTCAATTTGGTGTCGTTCTGCTTCTGAAAGAGAATGTTTATTTAATAATTGGTCATATTCAACATAAGTAATATCTGGTGCTTTAGCTACAGCAGTGGCGGCTGATAACTGATGTTGTTGCTTAATTTCTCTAATTTGGTATTTAATATCTTTAGCTTTTTGACGCTTTTCTGCCCAATCTTTTTGCACTTTAAGGATTTCTACAACCAATCTTTTACGATTTTCTATATCCTGGGAATCTGTTGCTAAAAATGCGAGGCGCAAGTCACGGATAATGTTATTGTGAACAGCGTTACTTCGCATCCATATTTGATGTCCATCGGCTATTAAACCATCTTGCATTGACTGCCGATACAAACGAATAGAAGCGTTTACCCTAGCAGAAAATTTTGCCCAAGTACGCAAATGTATGGGGTCATAAACTAATGGTAAATCTACATCTATTCTATGTAACGGACTCAGCAGGGCTAAATTTTCTTTTTGATTTTCTTGATACCAATCAGATAGTAGTCGATAATTTGTGCTACCACTACCAATTAAACTTATTCCTCGCTTGGCACACCAGACAACACGTGGTATGTCATCTCGTACTCTTGCTAATGCCTGTCGTGCTTCTGAATCAGGAATCACTCCTTGAAAAATACCATAAACTCGGTCGAAATGTTGGATATCAATACTAATTCCTGTACCAAGGCTAGGAGTAACAAAAACCGTATCATATTCAGGAATTTTTTGATTAATATCTCCAACAAAATCAACCGCTGGATGACCAGGTGTGCTGGTTGTACGACTACTAATTACTATAGATTTAGGAAATTGCTGGCGTAGTTTTTCTAAACGCTCTTTCAAGTATCCTTCAATGGTTTCACAACTATAACGACCAGAACGGCTATCAGTAGTAACGTAGCATTTACGTCCTGCTATTAAATCTAATTCTAATTGATGAATCAATGGTGTGGGGTTAGGAGAATCATAAAAAGTTACATTCCAGCCTCTCTGGGGTTTCCATTGATTTATTAGTACCCAAGGGGTTAATTTAATTCCTGATAATCCTTGTAAGTATTCTAAAGATACGTCTGATAAGTCAGCGTCTTGAGCAATTACTAACCCTCCAGTTGTCAAAACTGTAGAAATTAATTGTTGAAATAGTTTTAGAATTTTAACTCGTTTATCTTGACAAGTATTGCTGTTAAGTAAATGCCACAAAGATTGTTCTACTTCATCTAAAATTAATATTGCTCCTCGCCAATGTTGAGGGTTAAGTTTCCAAATAGAATCAACACATAAACCGAAAGACTTAGTTTTTTTCAATGGCTCGCTGATCATAGGTAAAGTGTTATCTGCTAGCTTTGAACTTTCGGTATGATTAAATCCCCATTGAATACCAATTTTCTCACACAAAAACCGACCTAGTTGAATCCTGTGTGTAATTAATAATACAGGTCTATTTGCAGTTTTAGCTGTGTTAACAATGGTTTGCAGTGCTGTGGTTTTTCCAGTACCTTTGGCTGACTTGACTCCCACTAATCCAGCAGTAGGATAATATATATTTTCTAAGTAAGGACAGTTGAGTGTGAGTGCAGGGAGAATAGTTAACTGAGTATGGGGTTTGCTTTGGGCTAAATAAATTTCTAAATCTGTACTTTGGCGATAAACTTTCTCGAAAGCATTTGCACCTTTAGCAACAATTAACTCATCAACACCTTTCTCTATTCCTGGAAGTTCCATAACTTTGACAGGGCATTTTTTTTCTTGCAATAAACAACCGAGTTGGGAAATGGCATTATTGATAGCAGCAATTTTTCTGGGATGAGTTTCAAAATCAAAGCAAATAAAAAAACGACGCTTGGTTATAGCAAAGGCTGCTAAGTCAGGAATCAACTGGCGACTGGTCACTTTACCGAATATATCTTTAACAACCCGATAACCACTGGTAATTCCCGGAATGGCGATGGCTATGTATCCTTGTGTTAATAATGCTGCTGCTTTCTTCGCGCCCTCGCAAATAATTACGGGTAAATCCTGTTCCATTACCCATGGCCAAAATCCCTCAGCACATCCATGGAGATCAATGTTGATATTGCTGGGCATGGGTAGATTATACCGTTGAGAGACTTGCTGCCAAATTTTTAATGTTACCCGCAGACAAAATACCCTTGTTGGTGTACTGGGTGGATGTTCGTACTTGATGGATTTACCATTTTTATTGATTCGAGGTTGGTTTGGTTTAAAACATCCCCATTCCATGGATTGCCAATTATTGAGAGGATCTAGACCAGAACACCACCAACCGCCTGCGGTGAGGTGATTATAGCGCTTTAACCAACTATTTTTCACCATTCCACTGTTAGTACGGGGAAGATGCTGAGAAATTAATAGATACTCATAGGCTGATACGTCTTGGAGAGATTTAAAATTTAATTGAGCTAAGTGTAAATCTATACTACTACTCTTGACTAATTCCTCAAGGTGTTGGCTGTGTAAAGATTGCATAAGTATGGTAAGAGCCTTGAACGGAATACGATGGATTTAAAACTTACCACGCATTTGTTTGTTTTTTATGGAAGAGATTACGAAGGTTTGATGATGGTTTTTTAACTTCGTTTTAGTGAATACATCGGTGAATCATCAAGTGTATGGTTCTGTGAGAGTATGTTGGTGAAGTGATAAGCTTGTATTGTAATAATTGTGGATTATTATTTTTGAGATTTCAGTAAATTTTCTCAATTTGCAGGAGCGATCGCTTGTCAGAATCTCCTTGACTGTAAGGTAGGAAATTGGTCATGAGCGATCGCTTTAAAAAACATATCAAAGTTTCTGATCTGTCTGTGAGGATGCCAGTTTTCTTATTCCTCCATACTAGTAACTTTGTATTCCCCAGCCCTTTGGTTCTGTTGTGGTATGGGGGTAGTTTCTGGAAGTAATGGAGGTAAAGCAGGAGATACTTTAATATTGGGCAGTTGTTCAGGGTCGAAATATTTTTTTAATCCTGGTTCTTGAGGATCAGGAGCGATTTTTGTGGGTAACGATGTTGATTCTTTATCTGTTGGCGTTACCTCTGGTCTTTGTTCCTCTGGGGGTGAATCACTTACTGGTGCTTGTGGTTCTTTAACTTCAGGGGTGGGAATTATTGCCGGTTCTCCTTGTGATGCAGGGGTCTCAATCATCTCTGGTAGTGTGGGGGGTACAGTGGGTGAAGGTGCAACTACTGGCGCTTGTGGTTCTTCAACTTCAGGGGTGGGAGTTATTTCCGGTTCTTTTAATTCTGTTGGCGGTATTTCTGGAACTTGACTTTCAGGAATAACCTGGGGCTGTGGTTCTGGCGTAGGTTCAGTGACTTGTTTCTTAGCAATGTAATCAGGGTCTACAATACTACGCACTTCATCCGCCTTCAATTCTCCTCTGACAATTTTTGCCAGAGTGTCTTGACCATTGGGTTGGTAATTAATCAGTCTAGCTGTGGTATTGAAAGCATTTTTGAGGGGATTTCCTTGATTATCAAGAAATTCTAGTTTTACCCAGTTTTTACCAGGTTTGAAGCCCTTGAGGTAAACTGCTTGCCAGCGATCGAAAATGAAGCTTTCACCATTAATCGTGCAACGGATGCGCCAATCGCTGACTGTGTCGTTGGGGTTATCTTCAGAGACCAGGTGCAGAGGAGCGTTGGTTAAGTAAAAGTCTAATAGGATTGGTTCTGCGCCATAATTCCCTTTGGGACGGCTGTAGGTTAGCACTGGCAGAGTAGGATCAGGGTTATTATCATCAGTTTTGGTAAAAATATGAAATGTTGTCTGGGCATAAGCACCTTCATTTTTAAAGCTTTCGTGCCAAGGACGAGAAGCAAAGGCCCGCAGGGTATGTGTACCTGGAGAGAGGTCTGGTAAGATTAAGGGTTTGTTTACGTCGTAAACCGCTATGTAAGGTTGATTGTCAAGAATTACGTGGAGATGAGGCCCTAGTTCTAGTTGAGGATCTTTAAATATTGGTAAGTCCTTCACCTCAAAGCTGACTGTGACTGTATTGTTTTGCAGAATTTCATCTGGTTGGGGAGTAACTATTGTCACCTGGGGTCGATGATTCTCCAGACTTAAACGTAGTTCTTGGATTACTTCTGGTGGGGAAATTTCGGAAAATTTTTTAGATATCTGAGAAATTTCGGAAGGGTTATTTATATGGCTTACAGGGACTTCTTGACTAGCAACTTTTTCGGCACAACTGGTTAAACTCAATACTAGCACCAATGCCATGAGCCACTTAAAAAGAGTCAATCTCATCGAAAATATCGGATTTAACACCGCTTGCTGCCACGATTTCATGTATTTCATCCTTGTGAGAGTTGTCAGTAACTGACTAAGTTATTGTGGCTTAAACTGTGCACCTGACACCATAGCCCAAAAGATGAAATTCTCCTACACCTGACAACATTTTCTTTTCGGCTTCTCAGGTAATTTTACAATAATTAATATTTCCTTGATTTTTTTTAAGGTAGCAATTGAAACATAATTTTTTTTAGGGGACTATTAAATTGCATGATCTACATAAGTTATGTTGAACTGTTGAACCATAAATATTACGAATTGTTAGGCTTTGTAAATTAAATGAAGAAAATCTTGACTTTTAGCTCAAAACTTGGAATATGAAAAGCTTATAAGGCAATTATTTCAGCTAATTTGAATTATTGTTAAAATGTGTTTAACAATGCACCAGTAATGACTCTATAATTCAACAGAAACAAACTTCCACATAGACTCTTCATCACTGCTCCAGGAGTTTCTGTAGTTTGCGAGTAGGGTTAACTGTGTGGTATTTATGATTCCTCATTCCTTATCAAGAGAGGAGGTCGAATGACGATTAGTCCTCCGGAGCGAGAGGAAAAGAAGGCAAGAGTCATAGTCGATAAAGATCCGGTTCCTACCTCATTTGAAAAATGGGCAAAGCCGGGACACTTCGACAGATCTTTAGCCAAAGGTCCTAAAACCACCACATGGATTTGGAACCTTCATGCCCTCGCCCATGACTTTGATACACATACCAGCGATTTAGAAGACATTTCCCGCAAAATATTCGCAGCCCACTTCGGCCACTTAGCCGTAGTAGCGATTTGGTTAAGCGGAATGTTATTCCACGGTGCTAAGTTCTCGAATTACGAAGCTTGGTTAAGTGATCCCTTAAATGTGAGCCCCAGCGCTCAAGTGGTTTGGCCTATTGTCGGACAAGACATTTTAAATGGTGATGTCGGGGGAGGATTCCACGGTATACAGATCACCTCGGGCTTGTTCCAAGTATGGCGGGGCTGGGGCATTACCAGCTCATTCCAGCTCTATGTAACAGCTATTGGCGGCTTGGTACTAGCGGGCTTGTTCTTATTTGCTGGTTGGTTCCATTACCATAAACGCGCTCCCAAACTGGAATGGTTCCAGAATGTAGAGTCAATGCTGAATCACCACTTGGCAGTATTGCTAGGTTGTGGTTCCTTGGGATGGACTGGACACTTAATTCATGTGTCAGCACCAGTAAACAAACTCTTGGATGCAGGTGTCGCTGCTAAAGATATACCCCTGCCTCATGAGTTCATTCTGAACAAAGACTTGTTAACAGATTTGTATCCCAGCTTTGCTAACGGGTTAACACCATTCTTCACCTTGAATTGGGGTCAGTATGCTGACTTCCTTACCTTCAAGGGCGGTTTAAACCCTGTAACAGGGGGCTTGTGGATGACCGATATTGCCCATCACCATTTGGCGATCGCGGTTCTGTTCATCATTGCAGGTCATATGTACCGTACCAACTGGGGTATTGGTCACAGTATTAAAGAAATCCTGGAAAACCATAAAGGTCCATTCACAGGAGAAGGTCATAAAGGTCTGTACGAAAACCTGACCACATCTTGGCACGCTCAGTTAGCAACTAACCTTGCTTTCCTGGGTTCGCTGACCATCATCATTGCTCACCATATGTACGCAATGCCTCCGTATCCGTACTTGGCAACGGACTACGCAACGCAGTTGTGTATATTCACTCACCATATGTGGATAGGTGGATTCTTGATTGTTGGCGGTGCGGCTCACGCGGCAATTTTTATGGTGCGGGATTACGATCCTGTTGTTAACCAAAACAACGTGCTAGATCGTGTGATTCGTCACCGGGATGCTATCATTTCTCACCTGAACTGGGTGTGTATTTTCCTGGGCTTCCACAGCTTTGGACTGTACATCCACAACGATACAATGCGTGCCTTGGGTCGTCCCCAAGATATGTTCTCCGATACGGCAATTCAGTTACAACCGGTATTTGCTCAGTGGGTGCAAAACCTGCATACCCTAGCACCTGGTGGTACTGCTCCCAACGCCTTAGAACCAGTTAGCTATGCTTTTGGTGGTGGTATTTTGGCTGTAGGTGGCAAAGTAGCAATGATGCCTATTGCTTTGGGTACAGCGGACTTTTTAGTTCACCACATCCACGCCTTCACCATTCACGTCACGGTCTTGATTCTGCTCAAGGGTGTGTTGTTCGCCCGTAGTTCTCGTCTGATTCCAGACAAGGCGAACTTAGGCTTCCGTTTCCCTTGCGACGGTCCTGGTCGTGGCGGTACTTGCCAAGTATCTGGTTGGGACCATGTGTTCCTCGGATTATTTTGGATGTACAACTCCCTATCTATTGTCATCTTCCACTTCAGTTGGAAAATGCAATCAGATGTCTGGGGAACAGTAGATGCAGCAGGTAATGTGTCTCACATTACCTATGGTAACTTTGCCCAAAGTGCCATCACTATTAACGGTTGGTTGCGTGACTTCTTGTGGGCTCAATCTGCACAAGTAATCAACTCCTATGGCAGTGCTTTATCTGCCTACGGTCTACTCTTCTTGGGCGCTCACTTTGTTTGGGCATTCAGTTTAATGTTCCTGTTCAGTGGTCGTGGCTACTGGCAAGAATTGATTGAGTCCATTGTTTGGGCACACAACAAACTGAAAGTAGCACCAGCAATTCAGCCTCGGGCTCTGAGCATCATTCAGGGTCGAGCTGTAGGTGTGGCTCACTACCTCTTAGGAGGAATTGTGACAACCTGGGCATTCTTCCACGCACACATCCTTTCAGTAGGGTAGCAATTCAGTTCAAGAGTGATGAGTGATGAGTGCTGAGTAATGAATAAAAGCTCAAAACTTAGTACTCAAAACTCAGAACTCCACAAGCTGACACCTGATGGCTAAAGGTCAGAGGAATTATCAAACCTATGGCAACAAAATTTCCAAAATTTAGCCAGGATCTCGCACAGGACCCGACTACTCGTCGGATATGGTACGCGATCGCCACTGGAAACGACTTTGAAAGCCACGATGGCATGACGGAAGAAAATCTTTACCAAAAGATTTTCGCCACTCACTTCGGTCACTTGGCAATCATCTTCCTGTGGGCTTCGAGCCTCCTGTTTCACGTAGCCTGGCAAGGTAACTTTGAACAGTGGATTAAAGATCCACTTCATGTCCGTCCCATTGCCCATGCGATTTGGGATCCCCACTTTGGCGAACCTGCAATTGAAGCATTTACCCAAGGTGGCGCAAGTAATCCGGTGAACATCGCTTACTCTGGTGTTTACCACTGGTGGTACACCATCGGTATGCGAACCAACAGCGAGCTGTACACCGGTTCTGTGTTCCTTTTGTTGTTGGCAGCATTGTTCTTATTTGCTGGTTGGTTGCACTTACAACCAAAGTTCCGTCCTAGCCTCTCTTGGTTTAAGAGTGCTGAACCCCGACTGAACCACCACTTATCAGGTTTGTTCGGCGTTAGTTCTCTGGCTTGGGCAGGTCACTTGATTCACGTTGCTATTCCCGAATCTCGGGGACAGCACGTTGGTTGGGATAACTTCCTCACCACATTACCCCACCCAGCAGGTTTGACTCCTTTCTTTACAGGTAACTGGGGGGTTTACGCTCAGAACCCTGATACTGCCAGCCATATTTTTGGTACATCTGAAGGTTCCGGTACAGCGATTCTGACATTCTTAGGTGGATTCCATCCCCAAACAGAATCTTTGTGGCTGACCGATATGGCTCACCACCACTTGGCGATCGCAGTTATTTTCATCATTGCTGGTCATATGTACCGGACTAATTTTGGAATCGGTCACAGCATTAAAGAAATGCTGAATTCCAAATCCGGTTTAATCCCTGGTAGCAAGAGTGAAGGTCAATTTAACCTGCCTCACCAAGGTCTATACGACACCATTAACAACTCACTGCACTTCCAGCTGTCCCTCGCTTTGGCAGCACTAGGAACCATTACTTCCTTGGTAGCGCAGCACATGTACTCTCTGCCTCCTTACGCATTCATTGCTAAGGACTACACAACTCAAGCAGCGTTGTACACTCACCACCAGTATATTGCTGGCTTCTTGATGGTTGGTGCTTTCGCCCACGCCGCCATCTTCTGGGTACGTGACTATGATCCAGAACAAAACAAGGGGAACGTACTGGACCGGATTTTACAGCACAAAGAAGCGATTATCTCTCACCTCAGCTGGGTATCGCTGTTCTTGGGCTTCCACACCCTCGGTTTGTATGTACACAACGATGTAGTAGTTGCTTTCGGTACTCCTGAAAAGCAAATTTTGATTGAGCCTGTGTTCGCCCAGTTCATTCAAGCTGCTCACGGTAAAGTACTGTACGGTTTAGATACTCTTTTATCTAACCCTGACAGCATCGCCTACACAGCCTATCCTAACTACAGCAACGTTTGGTTAGGTGGCTGGTTGGATGCCATCAACTCTGGCACCAACTCCCTATTCTTAACCATTGGCCCCGGCGACTTCTTGGTACACCACGCTTTCGCTTTGGCTATTCACACCACCACCTTAGTACTGGTTAAAGGTGCTTTGGATGCTCGTGGTTCTAAGCTGATGCCGGATAAAAAAGACTTCGGCTATGCTTTCCCCTGCGACGGTCCAGGCCGTGGCGGTACTTGCGATATCTCCGCTTGGGACTCCTTCTACCTAGCTATGTTCTGGATGTTAAACACCATTGGTTGGGTAACCTTCTATTGGCACTGGAAACATCTAGGTATTTGGCAAGGTAACGTTGCTCAGTTTAACGAGAACTCTACTTACCTAATGGGCTGGTTCCGTGATTATCTCTGGGCTAACTCTGCTCAGTTGATTAACGGATACAATCCCTATGGTGTGAATAACCTGTCTGTTTGGGCTTGGATGTTCCTCTTCGGACACCTTGTTTGGGCAACTGGTTTCATGTTCTTGATTTCTTGGAGAGGTTACTGGCAAGAGTTGATTGAAACCCTTGTTTGGGCTCACGAGCGTACTCCTCTGGCTAACTTGGTTCGCTGGAAAGATAAGCCCGTTGCTCTCTCTATCGTTCAAGCTCGTTTGGTGGGTCTAGCTCACTTCACTGTTGGCTACGTCCTCACCTATGCTGCATTCTTAATTGCCTCCACTGCTGGTAAGTTCGGTTAATTCCGCTACCGGTTTTGTAGGTATGTAATAAAAGTCCCCTGCCGCCTGGTGGGGGATTTTTTGTGGGGGCGGGCAAGATGCCCACCCCACAAGAGTTTAATGATAATGATGAAGAATAATGTGAGATATCCGAGTTATTCTGGGATTAAAAACTTGACGACAGTTTGCACATCCTTATCACCACGTCCAGAACAATTAAGGACAATGCGGGGACTACCACTCAGTTGAGGACAGAGGGTTTCTAAATAGGCGATGGCATGGGCAGTTTCTAAAGCTGGTATGATTCCTTCTAATCTAGATAGTCGTTGGAAGGCTGCCAAAGCCTCTGCATCGGTGACGCTGTAATATTCAGCCCGTGCGGTGTCTTTCAAATAACTATGCTCTGGCCCTACCCCAGGATAATCTAAACCTGCACTAATTGAGTGTGCCTCAATGATTTGTCCTTCTTCATCTTGCAATAAATAGCTCATTGCGCCGTGCAATACACCAATTTTTCCTTTTGTCAAGGTGGCAGCGTGTTTGTGTGTATTTACACCTTCACCGGCTGCTTCCACCCCAATTAAGCGGATAGAAGGCTCGTGGACAAACTCGTGAAATAATCCCATAGCATTGGAACCGCCACCCACACAAGCGATGAGAATATCAGGTAAATTGCCCCACTTTTCCACAGCTTGAGTGCGAGTTTCTTGACCAATCACAGCATGAAAATCCCGCACTATCATGGGATAAGGATGAGGGCCTGCTACTGAACCCAAAATGTAGTGAGTTGTTTCCACATTCGTGACCCAATCTCGGATAGCTTCAGAGGTTGCATCCTTGAGGGTTCCGGTTCCCGCTTCTACTGGACGAACTTCCGCGCCCATTAATCGCATTCTGAATACATTTAAAGCTTGACGTTCCATATCATGAACGCCCATATAAATTACACATTCCAACCCAAACCGAGCGCAAACCGTCGCCGTTGCTACTCCATGCTGTCCAGCGCCTGTTTCAGCAATAATTCTTTGCTTACCCATGCGCTTTGCCAATAATACTTGACCTAATGCATTATTAATTTTATGAGCGCCTGTGTGATTTAAATCTTCCCGCTTTAAATAAATTTGTGGTCCTGTACCATCTGGGCGGGCATAATGAGCTGTGAGGCGTTCGGCAAAATACAAGGGTGTAGCGCGTCCTACATAGTCTCGGAGTAGTTGTTGTAATTCTGCTTGAAAACTGGGGTCGTGCCGGTATTGTTGATAAGCTGTTTCTAGTTCAGCTAAAGCCGGCATCAGTGTTTCCGGGACGTACTTACCGCCAAAGCGTCCAAAGCGTCCTTGTACGTCGGGAACCTGAGTATTTAATCCGTAATTTGGAGAGAGGGGTGTAGTAGTCACGGAAAATTTTTGATGACACGATGAATTTAATTATCATAAAAGCAGGCGGGGAGTGCAAGATCTTGATTACGTTGTTTGTGTCTTTGTGCCTATGGCTTTGCTATGTAGGCTATTGTGGTAAACAATTGTATGAAACACTAAAACAGTGAGTTAGTGTAATTTTTTATTAATCAAAGGTTTTATGTCTTCTTCTCAATCTTCTCACGATGGCTTTGTCTACCGCGAGTTTGGTAATGATAACTCTGCGGCTACAGAAAGAGGGATTCCCGAACTACCACCCCAGCAGCAAAATTTGAAGGTGCAAGCTTCTCGTAAGGGACGCAAAGGTAAAACTGTGACTGTGATTAGCGGTTTCCAAACTAAGCCAGAGGTTTTAGCAAGTTTAGTTAAGCAGTTGAAAACTCAATGCGGTAGTGGTGGTACTGTTAAGGATAACGAAATTGAAATTCAGGGCGACCACAAACAGAAAATTTTAGAGATTTTGACTAAGTTAGGTTACAAAGCCAAAATTAGCGGTGGCTGATGGGTGTGGTTTGTTTTGTACATAGTGTTTAAATTAAAAAGCATCTGGTTTTAATCTGCTTAGGAGGTTCTCATGGATTTAATTCGGATTTTATGTGCTATTTTTCTTCCCCCGCTAGGAGTGTTTTTATAAGTAGGTTTTGGTATAGATTTTTGGATTAATATCCTGTTAACTTTGTTGGGTTATGTTCCCGGAATTGTGCATGCAGTCTGGGTGATTGCTAGGAAATAATAGTTTGGGGAGGTGAATTGGTTAGCTTATCATCCCTATTGGGGTGAAAATTCAGGATGTGATTGTTTATAGAACGGGATTGCGCGGAGGGCAATCCCGGAGGGGATGGGTTTTCGTTGTCACTGTCTTTAATTTAATTGTTGATTGGAAGTGGGTAATTCCACTTGGTGTTATGATATACACAACCAATAATTGGCGGTGACAGATGGTAGTTAAAACGAAAAATACCCAATTTGCCAGGTTGCTAAGAATAATACCAAGTACAGTATTAGGGATATTCATAGTCTTAGCACAGCTCCAGGTAGTGGCTGCAATGTGCAATACAAATCAATGTGATGTAAGCAACTCTGGAAAGTGGAAACAGGGAAAGCAGTTACAAACACGTAATTATTTTTTTGAAGGTATAGAGAAGCTGGAACAAGGACAATATCAAGGTGCGATCGCTGATTTTTCAGAAGTGCTTAAGATTGATCCTGAGTTTTTTAAAGCCTATTTCCTGCGAGGACTTGCCCGTGGTAGTTTAGAAGACTATGAAGGGGCAATAGCTGATTATACTCAAGCTATCAAGATTAATCCCAATGATGCTGATATCTACCATAATCGAGGAATTGCCCGTGGTAGTTTAGAAGACCATAAAGGGGCAATAGCTGATTTTAATCAAGCTATCAGGCTTAATCCTAATGATGCTGATATCTACCATAATCGAGGAATTGCCCGTGGTGGTTTAGGAGACCATAAAGGGGCAATAGCTGATTATACTCAAGCTATCAAGCTGAATCCCAATGATGCTGATATCTACCGTGTCCGGGGAATTGCTCGTGGTGGTTTAGAAGACTATGAAGGGGCAATAGCTGATTATACTCAAGCTATCAGGCTTAATCCCAATGATGCTGATATCTACCATAATCGAGGAATTGCTCGTGGTAGTTTAGAAGACCATAAAGGGGCAATAGCTGATTTTAATCAAGCTATCAGGCTTAATCCTAATGATGCTGATATCTACCATAATCGAGGAATTGCCCGTAGTAGTTTAGAAGACCATAAAGGGGCAATAGCTGATTATACTCAAGCTATCAAGATTAATCCCAATGATGCTGATATCTACCATAATCGAGGATTTGCCCGTGGTAGTTTAGAAGACCATAAAGGGGCAATAGCTGATTATACTCAAGCTATCAAGCTGAATCCTAATGATGCTGATATCTACCGTGTCCGGGGAATTGCTCGTAGTATTTTAGAAGACTATAAAGGGGCAATAGCTGATTTTAATCAAGCTATCAAGCTGAATCCTAATGATGCTGATATCTACCGTGTCCGGGGAATTGCTCGTAGTAGTTTAGAAGACTATAAAGGGGCAATAGCTGATTTTAATCAAGCTATCAAGCTGAATCCTAGCTACGCCAAAGCTTACGTGGCGCGAGGAATTTCCCGTCTTGGCTTGGGAAATAAGCAAGGTGCAATAGCTGATTTTAATCAAGGTGCAAAGCTGTTTCAGGAACAGGGAGATGAAGAATACTATGAACTGACTTTGGAATTGATTAGGTATATTCAGTCTCTTTGAAATCTCAACAGGTACTAATTGTTGACACTCCCACAGCTAGAAGCGGGTGGGCTTTCTGCTGTGATTTTTTGTAAACAATCATGTGGGTTATGGTCAGTGTTTCCTAAGAATACTTGTAAATTCAGGAGTGGGGGAAGGGAAATACCACTCACAGAAGACGTGAACACCGATCTCGCTAATCAGGGCTGCTGCTTACAATATGGATTAACGATAGAAAATTTAAGTCGGTGCAGCCTGAAGGTATTTATCCTTGGCGGTTCTTTATTATTGCAAAAATTTATGCAACCCACTAATCCTAACCAATTTACCGAAAAAGCCTGGGAAGCCATCGCCCATACTCCAGATGTTGCTAAACAATATCAACAACAGCAACTCGAAAGCGAACACCTGATGAAAGCACTGCTAGAACAAGAAGGACTAGCTAGCAGTATTTTCACCAAGGGGGGTGTTGATTTGCAAAAAATCCGCGATCGCACTGATGAATATCTTCAACGACAGCCGAAAGTGTCTGGTAGTAGCACATCTGTATTTTTGGGACGCAGCTTAGATACACTCTTAGATAAAGCAGAACGATATCGTCAAGATTTCAAAGACGAATATATCTCAATTGAACATTTATTGCTGGCTTACGCCAAAGATGACCGCTTTGGTAAAACTTTATTTCAAGAATTTGGTTTAGACGAAGGCAAGCTCAAGAATATCATTAAGCAAATTCGTGGGAGTCAAAAAGTGACCGACCAAAATCCAGAGGGAAAATATCAAGCACTGGAAAAATATGGGCGTGACCTCACAGAAGCAGCACGTCAAGGTCAACTTGATCCAGTAATTGGGCGGGATGATGAAATTCGGCGCACAATTCAAATTCTGTCTCGGCGTACCAAAAATAACCCTGTACTGATTGGTGAACCAGGTGTTGGTAAAACTGCAATTGCTGAAGGACTAGCACAAAGGATTATTGCTGGTGATGTCCCCCAGTCCCTCAAAGACCGGAAATTGATTGCTTTAGATATGGGGGCTTTAATAGCTGGCGCTAAATTTCGCGGGGAATTTGAAGAACGCCTGAAGGCGGTATTAAAGGAAGTTACTGAATCTGGGGGGAATATAGTTTTATTTATTGACGAAATTCATACCGTCGTCGGTGCTGGGGCTACACAAGGGGCTATGGATGCTGGTAACTTGTTAAAACCTATGTTGGCCAGGGGTGAATTGCGTTGTATTGGAGCCACAACCTTAGATGAATATCGTAAATATATCGAAAAAGATGCAGCTCTAGAAAGACGCTTCCAACAGGTTTATGTGGATCAACCCAGTGTAGAAGATACAATTTCTATTTTGCGTGGCTTGAAAGAACGCTATGAAGTCCACCACGGGGTAAAAATATCCGATAGTTCTTTAGTTGCAGCTGCTACATTGTCCAGTCGGTATATTAGCGATCGCTTCTTACCGGATAAAGCCATTGACTTGGTAGACGAAGCCGCGGCCCGCCTGAAAATGGAAATTACTTCTAAACCGGAAGAACTAGACGAAATCGACCGGAAGATTTTGCAGTTGGAAATGGAGAAGCTGTCTTTGCAAAAAGAAACTGATGCAGCTTCCAGAGAACGTTTAGACAGAATTGAAAAGGAACTTGCGGATCTTAAGGAAGAACAAAGAACTTTAACTGCTCAATGGCAGTCTGAAAAGGATATTATCAATAAAATTCAGTCTATTAAAGAAGAAATTGACCGGGTTAACTTAGAAGTTCAGCAAGCTGAAAGAAATTATGACCTGAATCGTGCTGCTGAGTTGAAATATGGCAAATTAACTAATTTACACCGCAAATTAGAAGGAGCAGAAGCGGAACTAGCCAACGCCCAAAAAACTGGTAAATCCCTATTGCGTGAAGAAGTCACTGAAGCTGACATTGCAGAAATTATTTCTAAGTGGACTGGAATTCCCATCAGCAAATTAGTAGAGTCGGAAAAAGAAAAACTGCTGTATTTAGAAGATGAACTGCATCATCGGGTAGTTGGACAATCCGAAGCTGTGACGGCTGTAGCAGATGCTATCCAGCGATCGCGTGCTGGACTTGCTGACCCAAATCGTCCCACAGCCAGCTTTATTTTCTTGGGCCCTACAGGGGTGGGTAAAACCGAATTAGCCAAAGCACTGGCGGCCTATATGTTCGACACTGAAGAAGCTTTAGTGCGAATTGATATGTCAGAGTACATGGAAAAACACGCAGTTTCGCGGCTAATTGGTGCTCCTCCCGGATATGTGGGTTACGAAGAAGGCGGACAGTTAACGGAAGCTATTCGTCGTCGTCCATATGCAGTGATTCTGTTCGACGAAATCGAAAAAGCACACCCTGACGTTTTCAATATCTTCTTGCAAATTCTTGATGATGGTCGTGTTACTGATGCTCAAGGTCATACTGTGGACTTCAAAAATACGATTATTATCATGACCAGTAACATCGGTTCACAGTATATTCTCGATATTGCTGGAGACGCTACACTTTACGACGAAATGCGTCGCCGCGTCATGGAAGCAATGCGAAATAGTTTCCGTCCAGAATTCCTCAACCGCATTGATGAAATTATCATCTTCCACGGCTTAGATAAAAAAGAACTGCGACAAATTGTTTTGTTGCAAGTAGAAAGATTAAGGGAAAGATTAAGCGATCGCAAGATGTCCCTGAGATTGTCAGATCATGCCCTTGACTTTTTAGCAGAAGTAGGATATGACCCTGTATATGGAGCACGTCCACTCAAGCGAGCAATTCAGAGAGAATTAGAAACCCAAATTGCCAAAGCTATGTTGCGTAGTGAATTCAACGACGGTGACACAATTTTTGTGGATGTACAGAATGAGCGCCTTTCCTTCAGTCGCTTACCTGCGGAGGTGTTTACCGGCTAAGAATAGCCACAGACTGGGAGATGTAGGAAATCACTGGGGAGGAAATCTCCCAATTTCCCCCAGATTCCAACACCTGATCCCACGGTGTACAGGAGTGAGAGTCAGTTAGGGTAAAGGAAACTTACGTGGTAAGTTGGAATTCAGGGGATTCATCCGTGGGGTAGTTCAGATAAATGATTAAATAAATCCAAACCCATTTTTGTAGGGTGCGTTGTCCTAGAGGACAACGCACCATTTTTAATCTTCTACTTTTAATTTTTTACTGAGAATTCAAGAGGGCGTGTTTTCGCCTCGCCCAAAGCACCATCTTAAAACAGTCAATTTTTATTAAAATTTTATTGGGAGAAAATACGTAAAGTATTAGCACTGGGATGTAGCATTGATGTAACCAAAGAAAGGGAGAAAATAAATACCCTATTACTTGTATTTATGTATTTACTGAAAACTTTACTTAGTGATAAATTTTTATTGTTAGAAATAAATAAAGAGTCGTAAAAGCTGATGATTGAAACTGAAAGGTGTGATTAATTACTGTAATCTTTAGTAAACTACGAAAAATTTTACAAGTTCAAAATTTATGTCTCTAGAACAAGTTGATGCTTTTTATCAAATTTTGATGTCAGATCAAGCTATTTATGAACAGTACTGTAATAAGTGCTGTTGTTGTGGATTTTTCGGCAGCTTTCATTGGAGTAAAACTAAAATAGTCAATTTTGCTGCTAATTTAGGTTTCTACTTTACTGAATATGAGCTAGAAGAATTATGGTTTAAAAGCCAACCAAATATGGATATCAAGGCAGTTTTCTTGAGTTCAGACCAAAAAGACACGTTCCCCAACAGAGAACGCGTCTCAGTCATTAATTAGCCTAAAACTATGAACTTGGTTTTGGTTACCGTACAAAGTCTTTTTCCTGTGCAAGATAAATCCTTGCCAGGATGAAGTCAATCATCAATCAACCTTCGGTTTACCATAATCACCTGCATCTAGATGACCAAACCAAAATTCCAAAATAGTTGTTACCTGTGACATTACCTTTATTGAATTTTACATAGGACTTGTCGCATTTTACGCATATTTGCGGGCAACTCAAAATTCATGGCTTGCTGAATAAAAACTGCTGGGATGGGTATATTAGGGGTAGCTTTGACCTGATATGCCAACAAAGTGCCATTGCCAAAATCTTTTAAATCTAAAATAGCTGTAAAATCAAGAAAACTGCCTTTTTGCATCCGGAATTGAATTTCTTGTCCTAGTAACTCTACAACATCAAGATAAATTTCGACTTGAGCCGTAAAAAATAAAAAAGTTTTCTGTGCTGCTTGATACACCCGTTTAACTTCACCTTTGGACAAAACTTCACTTTTAGTGATGTCAGGGAAATATTGTACCCAACGAGGGTAATCAGTTAATTGCTGCCATACCTGTGATCGCAATAACGGTAGATACATACAGGCGGTAACAGATCCACCCCAAGCTGTATGGGATTCTGTTTGCAACAAGATTTCACCCTTCATGAGTGACGATTCCTTGTCTTGACTCCAAGGCATGTTCAAACCTCTAATCATTGAGTCTGAGATATGAGACGCAGACATATTGATTCCAGTTACTCCTCAACTTCTCCACCTATCAGCGTTGAAACTGCGAGCTATATAAATAGCATTAATTTCAACCAACTCAATTTTGGTTCCAGGGCCATGCTCTGAAACCAATCTTTTGTACTACATTATTCCGAAGGTTTACTCAATAAACTGTATTTATTGTCACGGTTTTTTAAACCATAAGTTAGAATCTCAGAAAATACAACTACTTCTGGATGAAAATCCCATTTGGAACGGGCAGAATTGCACAAATACAATTTCATACGTATATGTACATAATTAAAGAAAATGTTTTTAATTGTCCTTGCATTTATATAATATAGATTGTCTGATAACAAATTTATCTTGTCAACATCAATAGTCAAATTTAATTTGACTTGAAAAAATTCGGTTGATTGTCAATAATTTGCAGTAAAATCCGGAACTTATTGCTAAAAAACAGATTTTTTTGGCGGTTGTTGAGAATGATGAAAATATTCATAATGTCAACAAAACAGTCTTGAGCTTGATTTGAGGGGCACATTATCATGAGTCAATCTTCTTTAAGTCGGACACTAACCCAAGTTTTTGGCGTTCTTCTTGGTATTGGGGTAGGAGTGTGGTTGCTTAGAGGTTTTGGTGTTTTGACCTTTATTCCAGGTGGAGTAATAGGAGTATTAGTACTCGGGGCGATGGCTACAGGAATTGTGAGCTATATGCAAAGAACTTGGTGGCGCTTGTAGTGTAAATGTGTGATCCCAAGGGGTAAAAACTATGGAAAATTATGTATGTACGGTTTGTGGTTACGAATATGATCCTGAAATAGGCGACCCTAATGGCGGTATAGGACCGGGAACACCTTTTGAAGATATCGCAGAAGATTGGGTTTGTCCAGTTTGCGGGGCAACAAAAGACTTGTTTGAACCTCTAGAATTGTGAAAATAGTCGCTAGCCTAGAGGTAGGTGCTACATATAGAGACGTTTTTAGCTTTGAATATTAAACTATTGCCATTAAACATTGTAGTTATTGGGGGTGGCGCAGCTGGATTTTTTGGGGCGATCGCTTGTGCTGAAGTTAATCCTCGCGCCCAAGTCACATTACTGGAAGCTACTCGTCAACCACTGGCAAAAGTGCTCATTTCTGGTGGAGGACGCTGTAATGTTACTCATGCTTGCTTTGAACCAGCTAAATTAGTACAAAATTATCCCAGGGGTGGTAAAGCCTTGCGGGGTGCTTTCACTCGGTTTCAAGCTCAAGATACGGTTAATTGGTTTAATAACCAGGGTGTTAGGTTAAAAACAGAAGCCGATGGGCGGATGTTTCCTGTTACAGATACTTCAGAAACTATTGTAGAATGTCTAATCAAAGGGGCGGCTCAATGTGGGGTAGAACTACGCACTGGGACACCAGTGGTTGCTGTGAAAAAACTACCTCAAGCACCAGGGTTTGAAATTCTGTTAAAATCTGGAGAAACTAAACAGTGCGATCGCTTACTATTAGCCACAGGAAGCAACCCTGTCGGGTATAAAATCGCTAGGGAATTTGGTCATGATATTGAACCCCCTGTTGCTTCTTTATTTACCTTTAATATTCCTGACCCCAAGCTCAGGTCATTGGCTGGGGTGAGTGTCAACTCTGTACAATTACGGTTACCTGGTACGGTAAAACCCCAACTAGAACAAACAGGGCCATTATTAATTACCCACTGGGGTATGAGTGGCCCTGCTGTCCTGAAACTTTCGGCTTGGGGTGCAAGATATCTCCACGAAAATTGCTATCAAGCCACATTATTAGTCAATTGGCTACCTGACTTCAATCAAGAACAAATGCGGGAACAAATCTTAGCAGTTAAGACCCAATGGGGACAAAAAGCCATAGCTTTACATCGGGGAGTTGACTTACCCCATCGCCTTTGGCAATATCTTATTGATCGAGCGGGTATAACTACAGCAGACCGTTGGGCAGAACTATCCAACAAAAAATTAAATGAGCTGGTCCAAGAACTAACTCAGGGAAAATATTTAATTACAGGGAAAGGAGTTTTTAAAGAAGAATTTGTCACTTGTGGCGGTGTTAAGCTCAAAGATATCAACTTTAAAACCATGGAAAGTAAGTTAATTCCCGGACTTTACTTTGCCGGAGAAATTTTAGATATTGATGGTGTCACTGGTGGTTTTAATTTCCAAAGTGCTTGGACAACAGCATATTTAGCTGGTAATGCTATGGGAACTAGGGAGTGAAAATACCCGAATTATCCCTAAAAATTTGATCAAATGTCCCCTGTGCTTCTACTCTACCTGCTTTGAGCACAACAATCTGGTTAGCGCGACGCAATACAGAAGGCCGATGAGAAACCACAAGACAAGTTGGTGTCCAAAGATTTTCCCCTTGTGTATTGCTCTTGGTAAATATCCGCGACCATAACGTTAATTCTGTTTCTACATCCAAGGCGCTGGAAAGGTCATCAAATACCAGTAACTCCGGTTGACGCACAAACATTCGAGCTGCTGCTACCCGTTGTATTTGTCCACCAGACAACCGCACTCCTTTAGAACCAACTATGGTGTCTAAGTTTTCATTCATAGTCGCCAAGTCTTTCTCAAACACAGCCATGTTTAAAGCTATGGCTACATCTTGGTTATCTTTAGACAAACCCAATAAAATATTTTCTTGCAGAGTGTAGCTAAATAACTGAGGAATTTGGGGAGTATAAGCACTACGAGGTGGAACAAAAAAATTACCAGGGTTTTCCACTATATTTCCATTCCAGTAAATTTCTCCCCTTTGTTTAGGTAACAATCCTAACAATAAACGCAGTAATGTAGTTTTACCGGCACCAATTTCACCAGTAATTACAGTCAAACTACCGCGCTGAATTTCAAAGCTAACATCTTTAATTCCTTGGTGAGTACCAGGATAAATATATGTTAAATTAAATATAGTTAAAATTTGAAGTTTATCCTTTTCATTTCTCAAGGGTTGTTCTACTTTTGGCAAAGGTTTCTGTGCATTATTCAAGTCATTTAAATAAAGTTGATTCGGGGCTACTAATGCATTTTCCGATACAGCAGATACTAAACTAGCCATACGTTCAAAAGATACTTCTGTCTGCTTAGACAACGCTAGAAAGGCACCAAAAGAGGTAAAAAAGCTAGTGACAAAAGAGAGGTTATAGACAAATAAAGCAAAGTCACCCACTGTTAACTGATTGGTCTCACTTTGCATTAATTGAGAAGCCAAGAGTAGAATTATCCCTGTACCGACAGTCACCATATTTTGAAAAGCAGAATTGAGAATAGCGTTCAAAAGGCTATCTTTAATCATGGTTTGGCGACGTTGGTCATTTAAAGTACGAAAATAATCCAGGACATTTCTTTCTGCGCCAGCAACCTTAATCCCTTGTACTGAAGCAAATATTTCACCTAAAATTCCTGTAACTTTTTCAGTAGCTTGGCGACTGGCTTTTCTATACTTCTTAATCCGATTTTCTCCTCGTTGAATAATAGCCAACATAGCTACTAAGGGTAAAAACACACATAGTGTCATTTGCACGTTGATACTCAATAAAATTACTAAACAAAAAACAGCAAATATTCCTTCTCCAGAAATTTCTGATATCCATGCAACGTTGTCTTCTATTTGTTCAGCGTCATCACGAAAATAGCTAATTATCTCCCCCTGTGATGCGGTCTTTTCAGCTTCTTGATTAACAATCATTGGCTGTGGAGTGTGATTTTCAAACAAGCTATCTAACAAATTAAATCGCAGTAATGAGCGCATAATAAAACGGTGCTGAGTTTTGGTGATACGTCCCGCAAATATAACTGCGATGTGTCCCAAATTTAGAGCTAGTAATAATGTAATTAAACTTATAGGTGATAATCCCAATATAGCTTTATTAGTTAAACTATTAAAAAATTCCCTGATGATTAAACCAGGTAGGGCAGGTAAGCCCATAATTAAAATCCAGTAGATACTATCAATGATGTATAGTTTTGGTTTATAGCAAATCAGTCGCCACAGTAACTGCCAATGTTTGCACTTTTTTGTTGATTCCATGATATGTTGTTAATTTGTAATTCTTAGTTCCTCAAACTCACAGGACGCGAACTGGAGAAAAAAGTGGTATTAGGTTAATAAATCATTAAAGCCTGTCTGTAACAACTGGGCAAAACGCGATTGAGAATTTTTAACTAATTCTTCTCGTTGACCATATTCACTCACTCTACCTTGTTCTAAAATTAAAATTTGGTTTGCTCTTTGTACAGTGGCTAAACGATGAGCAATAATAATGCCTGTACGCCGAGTTAATAACTTATCAACAGCCCTTTCAACTAATTTCTCGGTGATGGGGTCGAGACGAGAAGAAGCTTCATCTAAAATCACTAAACCAGGTTCTTTGAGAAACACACGAGTAAATGCGAGTAACTGAGCCTGTCCCGCAGATAAGCCGCTACTATCTGGTCCTAAATTTGTATCTAAGCCTTGGGGTAATGAATACAACCATTGTGATAATCCCAATATTTCTAAAGTTTCATATATGCGTTCTTCGCTAATGTCGTGGTCAAAAAAGGTGAGATTATTCCGCACTGTTGTTTGAAACAATTGCACATCCTGAGTTACTAATCCAACGTGTTTAGGTAAATCTGTCATGGGAACCTGGTTAATTGCTACACCTCCTAACTCAATTGAGCCTGATTGTGGGTCATATAGTCTCAATAATAACCGGGCTAAAGAAGATTTACCGCTACCTGTACGCCCTAATAAGCCTAATACTTGACCAGCAGGTAAATTAAAAGATATGTCTTGCAATACCAAATCTTCAACGCCAGATTCTCGGTGATTGTAGCTAAATGAAATGTTATTAAAAGTTACTGCAAGTGCGCCGTGAGGGAGTTTCTGTTCCCCTCCTTTAGTGAGTTGGGATTTAACTGCGAGTAAATCTTGAATCCGGTAAATACTAGCTTCTGCTTGTTGCAGATCTTCAAATTGGTCGCGAATTTGTTCAATGGGTTCCCTGAGTAAATTGGTGTAATAGTATAGTAAATATACTGTACCGATAGTAATAATATTTTGACTCCAAAGGTAAGCACCAACGCTTAAGGCGATGGTAGTCCCTAGGGTAAAAATACCGTTAGTTGTACCCCAAAGAATAGTACTAGCAAAGCGGGCTTGATGAAAGATGGGTAGCCAGCTTTGTAAAATTTTGTGGAAGCGTTGCATTACATAGCTTTTCGCTCCATTGGCGCGGATGTCTTCCATTCCGGCTAGTTGTTCACCCACGAAACCAAAAAAATCAGCACTAATTTGACGATAAGTTCTCCAATGGGGGACAGCTATAGAACGCAGGCGAATTAAAGTAGATAATGCTGTTAGGCTAAAAAATGCGATGGCTAAACCGGCTCGCCAATCTTCTGCAAAGAATACTACAATCACACCCGACATCAACAGCAAGTTCCCAAATATGTGAACGCTCAATCTAGAAAAGAACTGCTTCATAGTGTGAACATCACCATCTACCCTTTCTAGTAATTCCCCTGGTGTGGAGAATTTATGAAAAGATAAATCTAGTTGCAAACAATGGTCAACTAAATCGGCGCGTAAAGCGTTGGTGGCTCTCCAAGCTATATTTTCGCCGTAGTAAGTAGCAGCAATGGTCATCAGTTGGGTGATTAAAGCTACAGTGATAAATACTAAAGCGGCTAAGAATAAATTTTCTCCTGAACCACCAGCTACAGCTGTGTCAATAAAGTAACGCAGAATTTGGGGATTAACTAATTGTAGTCCGATACTACCCAAAAGAGCCATGGCAAACTTAGCAACGCTTCCCCCTTGGGGTTTAAGATACTCTACGAGTAAGTTCCAATATTGCTGTAACCCAATTTTCATAAGTTTTAGCTATGAGCAAACTATATCTGGAGGCTGATTTCAGAGTACAGGAGTGATTATTTTTCAGCTAATTCTCGCTGTTTTACGCTTAATTACGCCTATGAAGATGGCAAATTTTTTCCTACTAAGTATTTGAATATGTCGTCCACAACTCCATTAGCTCCAATAATTCCCCATGAAGCAATCCATATATCACTTGTGACTGGATAAACACGATTTTCTTGTACAGCTGGTAACCGTAACCACAAAGGATGATTAATGAATTGTTGTAACTTTGATTCGTTATGTCCTCCTAGTATCAGAAAAACAGCGTCACCTTCTATTTTGGGAATTAATTCTAAGGAAATATTTTCTTGAGTTTTATTTTGATTTTGATATATAGGGCGAGGTAAACCTATTTCCTGTAAAATTAAGCCTCCAAATGAGCGATTCATATAAATCCGAGCATAACTTTTCCAAAAATTCACTAAGGATACTTGGGTTTGTGGAAGATTATCACCCAGCTGTTGACGTAAATTTTTGATTCTTTGGTCATAGTCTTGCAGTAATTTTTCTGCTTTTTCTGTTTTACCAAGTGCTTCACCAAATTTTGTTAACCACCGCTTCCAGTCAATATCCCCCTGTGCTAAAACTGTGGGTGCAATTAAAGATAATTCCTCGTATAAATTAGCATCCCAATCTAACCCTAAAATCAAGTCTGGTTTTAAATATAAAATTTTTTCTAAATTGGGTTGACCATTCATGCCAATTTTCTCAATTCCGTCGGTTAAATCGTCTAAATATTGCACAAAATTGTTATCGCTTAAGGTTGTGGCTGCTATTGGTTTGATTCCTAAAGCTAAAATATTATCTAAGCCACCTAAGACGACTATTCTCTGGGGATGGAAAGGTACTTTGGTTTGACCCATAGCGTGTCTGACCACCCGCACTGGATCTATATCAACAGAGTTTAAGTGAAAATTTCGTGTATTATTAATTCCACAACTTATGATAATCAAACCTGTGGCAATAGTTAATAATAAGGATATAAAGTTACCGAAAAAAAATTTTCTTATTGGCATAATTTATGCAAAATTTATTTCTGATATATTTGTAGGATTATTTTTAAGGTTTATACATAGGGTGAGCCATGTACCCATCCTGTGTTGAGTATTTACCAGAAAATTCTATATCCAACACTTAGAGTTATACCTCTTCCGGCATAATTAGCACTGTCAAAGAAAGGTGCAAAGTATTGTGAATAAACTGGGAAGTATTGGTTATTGAACAAGTTTTGAATGCCAACCTGTAGTTCACCTTCACCTACTTTAATACTGCTCAGGTAATCCACGGTAATGAAACTGCTAATTTTCCCATCCTCAACTTCATCATTAAAGCCGCGATGGCGATTGCCTGAATAGAGTAATTGTAATCGGTTTTGCCAACCTGGGAGAGTTTGGTTCTCTATATAAGCGGTCAATTTCAAAGGTGGAACTGTAATACTATTAAGTGTTAAATACTCCCCATCATCATCGTCATCATTTTCACCTTCTATCCAAGTTGCTGTACCGCCGAGTTTCCAACTTTCAGCAGTCTGTACATCAACAGCAGCTTCTATACCGTAAATCCTTTGGGGAGCGCGAACAGTTTCTAGGAAATCAGTGTCAGGGTTAAAATTAAAAGTTGAACCTAAGTCAGAATAATTGTAAAAACCAGAAAGTGACCCTTGGATATTCTCCCATTCACCGCGAATGCCAATTTCGTAGTTATCTACTTTCTGTGGTTCTGTTAATTGCAAAGAATCTAAAATATTGACTACACCTCCAGGAGGTCTGCGGAAGACACGACCCAAGTCTGGCACAGAAAACCCTTGGGCAAAGCTAGCGAAAACACTAATCTGTGGGGTATATTTATAGACGATACCACCATTAAGAACAGTGGAATCAAAACTGCGATCGCCACCTTGAATATCCCGACGGGGAAATTCTGCGGTAGTGTAATCTTCCAAACTCACACCTATATTCACATAACGTAAGCCACCGCTGAACCGTAAACTATCGCTGACATCCCATTGCAGCTGACCAAATATACCCAGTTCTCTAAAATCATACTCTGGAACAAAAGTGCGCTCGTCAATCTTGCGAAAAACTCGGTTTCCTGATGCTTCAAACTCCTCAGGGTCAAAAATATTAAATCTTTGAGAACTACGTTCTTTTTGATAATCAACTCCCCAAAGTAAACTCAGGGTTTGCTGAGAATTGAAAGGTGTTTCAACTTGCAATCTTCCACCCAACTGTTCAGATTCACCTTCTGACTGGGTGATAGCTCGTAACCTTCCATTCAAGTTATTAGTAGGAATTCCTCCACCAAAACCATAGTTACGATAGTAAGCTTGAGCCTGAAGTTTACTATCTAAAATATTGTCATTAGTGTAATTTAAACTGAATAAAGTATTTTTGATAAAGCTCCCATCACTAGGGCCAATCACAGTTGTTCCTTCAGGTAGCTTGAGAGCGCGAGATTTTTGAATTCCGGGAATTTCATCAATTGCTTCATCAGAAATAAAATTAGTATCTTGTTTTTGGTCAAAATGATTAAAAGTAAATTGTAGACGTTGGTCTGGACTTAATTCCACTCCTACCTTAGCTAAAGCATTGATTTTTCTGCTATCTTCATCACCTGCAAAATTAGCGATGCGATCGCCTTGTGCATCAAAGAAACCTCCAGTTATCGCTAAAGAAAAACCCACAGTATAGTCAAATACACCTTCTGTCCCAGATATTTCCTGTGACAGATTATAGCCAAAACTATCTGCAGAACGAGTCAAAGAACTATCCAAACCAATATTTGTTGTAGAAGTTAGTCTTTGACCGCTTGGCCTTTTCGTAATAATATTGACTACACCACCAGTAGCTTGACCACCATAAATCGCATTAGGACCGCGAACAACTTCAATGCGTTGAATCGCATTTGGATCTATAGTTGTGAGTGCGGCGGGAATTGATTGCAAGTTAGCATTCTGAGGGACGCCATCAATTAAAACTGAAATATTACGACCGCGTAAACTTTGCCCAAATGTGTTGCTACGGTTCGTGGGCGCGCCAAAGCCAGGAACAGTTTTAGCCAAAATATCAGCTAAGTTGGTTGTTAACTTGGCTTGCTGTTCAATTTCCTCGCGTTTAATCACAGTTACAGAACGTGATATATTCTGCAAGTTTTCTTCCGTACGTGTTGCAGTCACCATTAATTCTATAGATTCTTGATTTCCATCTGGGCTTTCTGGCGGTTGTGATGTCTTTTCTGGTTGAGGTTTTTGTGGGAAAGTTACAAGAGGTGTTATGATGAGGGTTAAACCTTGACTGCTATTAAATAACTCAACTTTTGGTAGTCCCTCGTCACTAGTGACTGTCACGCGGATACTATTAGGGTCAATATTAGTAACGGTTATTTCGGTAATACCCGGAACTGATCCGGAAGAAGTGAATGTGAACCCATCCCCACTGGGTAAAACCAATTGAGCATTGGGAATCTCTGCAATAAAACTATTGTCAACACTGCGATTTGTGATTTGTAGTTTTTCTCCTTCAGTGGTTTTTAAAATCACCTCGACACCTTTCTCGGTTGGGTTAGCTTGTACCCCATTGACAATAATTGTAGATTGGGGTGTGGAATTTTGAGATATCAATTCTTTCCCAGTACTGGCGGGAATTTTCACCTGATTCAGTTGGGTAAATCCCCAAACAGGTTTGCCTGTAACCACTACCCCAGTCAAACAAAGACCTGTGAATAATTGCAGCTTTTTTGACATATCTTCTTATAACAGTTAGGAATGTATTTCAAGAAGACTACAATGATTTGCCTGTGATTTAAAATACTTGTTCAGCTGCAAGACGGATTATTTTTGGCGATAAACGGATTTTTTTGAGAACAGGAGTATGGTTAATGGTTTGATTTGATTTTTGACCCAAAGTGGCCCAGAGGTTTAATGGGGGGTTAAGGTTGGTTCAGTGCTAGTTTTTCCAGTCGATAGTATTTGGGATTAACCCCAAACCGCTTACGAAAAGCAGCTGCAAAACAACCTTGGTTTGCATATCCAACAGCACGGGCTATTTCTTTGATACTCATCCCTCGTTCTAAAAGCAGTTGACGTGAGAATTCCATCCGCTGCTGATGCAAGTAACCAAAAGCTGTTGTCCCAAATACTTGATGAAAACCAATTTTCAGTTTGTAATCATTTAAGCCTACTTGATGAGCTAATTCCATTAATGAGGGGGGATTATTAATATTTTTGATTAAAATTACTTTGGCTGCATGAATTCTTTCAATATCCTCCTTTTTGAGGACTATTGATTTAGTTGTGGGTTTCTGGTTTTGTGTCAATTGATCTAATTTTATGGCAATTAGTTCTAAACACTTGCCTTCCAAGTAGATATATTTTATCATCCCCTGAAAAGGACAATTGATAATCTGCTTTAATGGCAGATACATTTCTGGAGTAATTATGTTGCTTTCAAAAAAATCTTGCTGACTATTTCCTTCTAGCAAGTCTCTTAATATCCTGGGTAATTTATTGCTATTGTTCAAAATAAAACTTTTCAGCAAATCTGGATTTATTATGTGAATATCTACTTTCAAGCGCCGCTTTTTAGCAAAGATTATAAAATCTCCTATTTTGGAGCTATCGTTTGTATAAACCCAGTGTAAAAAACTTTCTCCACTTTTTTTTTGAGAGTATGAGCCTGATAAATTAAACCCAAATTCTATGTTATTGTCTTGACTTTCTCCAGAATGATTAGATTCAATATATAAATCATCATAAAATTCTTCATCAATAATCAGTAAATCCATTGCTCGTAAATGAATCCATCGATGAAATCCTTTACCCAAGTTCTGAGGACAGAAGTTAATGAAATCATGAGGATCAGACACTTCTGGATAATGAGTGTTTTGGTTGACTTGTTTCCAAGTTCTTTTATAATCGGCTTGTGAAATTATATTTACCATATTGTTCTCAGAAAAGGAGATTTGTTTCTCAATTGTTTATGTTTAAAGTCAATCTATCCTGTATCAACTTTATTTCGGGGTTGTCTGCTCCACGGAAGGTAAGGTTTTAAAATACGGTTATTATCATAATTGGTGGTTTTAAAACTAAACTGACAACGGGCAAAGTTAGGGCAAGTCAAGACCCTGTGTTGATATCAGAAGTTAATTTACTCATTACTCATGTGATATTTTTTATCAAGAAATTTTAAAATAGTTGATAATATATACTAAGTACATAATAAAATTAAATAACATAAATTCCGCTTTATTGGAATAGATTAATTGATTTAAACAGCTAAAAGCAGATATGCTCTGTGATTTAGCTTTTTGTTGCGGAATGAATAATTTTGGCTTGAGTACCTTCAATGTCCTTGACTATGGTTCAATCTTTTTAGACTTGAACACAGATCAAAATGAAATTTAGCGAAATTATCGGTAGACTAGGGGAAGGTGCCAGAGATAATAGCCTCATTACTAGCCAAGACCAAAACCCGGAAATTACGGGTTTAGCTGCTGTAGATGAAGCTCAACTTGGTGATCTCAGTTATATAGAGGGAGCAAAATTCGCGTCTTATGTCAGTCAGACAAAGGCTAGTGCTTTGATTTTGCCCCAAGATAAAACATTACACTCACAAGCACAAGAACGCGGTATGGCCTGGATAGCGACGGAAGATCCGCGATTTTTATTTGCTCAAGCCATCGCACTTTTTTACCAACCATACCGTCCTGTTCCGGAAATTCACTTTACTGCGGTGATTCATCCTACAGCCAAAATTGGTCAAGATGTTTATATTGGTCCTCATGTTGTGATTCAGCAAAATGTGGAAATTGGTAATGGTGCTATTATTCATCCGAATGTAGTAATTTATCCCTATGCCCAAATCGGCCATCGCACCACTTTACACGCTAACTGCACTATCCATGAACGTACTCGCATTGGTAGGGATTGCGTAATTCACAGTGGTGCTGTAATTGGTGCAGAAGGCTTTGGTTTTGTACCTACCCCCAGTGGTTGGTTGAAAATGGAACAATCTGGCTATACTGTGCTGGAAGATAAGGTAGAAGTTGGCTGCAACAGTGCTATTGACCGCCCGGCGGTGGGAGAAACACGCATAGGTAGCAACACAGTCATAGATAACTTAGTGCAAATAGGACACGGTTGCCAAATTGGCTTTGGTTGCGCGGTGGCTGGTCAGGCGGGACTGGCTGGAGGGGTAAAAGTTGGCAATCGCGTCATTTTAGCGGGACAATCAGGAGTTGCTAATCAAGTAAAAATTGGCGATGGTGCGATGGCATCTGCTAAAGCCGGAATTCATAATGATGTGGCACCAGGAGAAATTGTCTCTGGAATCCCAGCGGTTCCTCACAAATTATATCTCAAAGCATCTGCTATTTATCATCGTCTTCCGGAAATGTATCAAACCTTCAAGCAATTGCAACGCCATTTAGGGAAAAAGTAAGCTCAATCAGTAGAGTTTCCCATGGGGAATACTCCTAACAGTAGTCCTGTTTAGTTATGGGTGGAAAATAACCAACAGGATGAAAAGGGATTTTTCCCTCTTGCTTTCTTAGGATGGGGATGTAGGGGATTGAGAAACTATAACTTCAGAATATGAGTATTCTGAGCTTGAATAAGTTTCTATGTATTAGAAGATACAGTTTTTACTTCTAGTGTAAAAATACTACCTTTTCCCACCTGACTTTCAACTTTAAGATGGGCTTGATGTTTTTGGGCGATGGCCACAGCAATGGCTAGTCCTAAGCCTGTGCCTCCGGTTTTACGAGAGCGCTCGCCATCAACACGGTAAAAGCGCTCAAAAATTCGCTCCTGATCAGCAAGCCCAATGCCAACTCCTGTGTCTTTTACAGCAATGACAGCAGTGTAATCACTCTTGACTAAGCTAACAGTTACATATCCACCTCTGGGTGTGTACTGGATAGCATTGGCAATCAAGTTTGACACTAAACGGTAAAGTTGGGATTCGTTAGCGAGGGCATAAATTTCCCACGTGGGAATTTGGCTGTTTAAGTTAATATCAGCAGCAGTGGCAAGCTCTAAAAATTCTTCGGTCAAATCGCTCACCAAGTCATTTAAGCAACAGGGGTGAAAAGGTTTTGCCCCTGAGTTTTGCTCCAGTGAACTTTGCTCAAGAGTAGTTAACAAGAGTAAGTCTGCAATCAAATGGCTCAACCTTCGTCCCTGACGCTCAACAGTATGAAGCATTACTTGCATATCTTGTTGATTTGATTGCGGTATGCGGAGGATGGCTTCCACCGTTGCCAGCAGACTAGCCAGAGGCGATCGCAATTCGTGGGCCGCATTAGCGGTAAACTGTTGCTGTTGCTGATAGGACTGGTAAATGGGCTGCATTGCTAATCCTGAAAGCCACCAACTGGAAGTGGCAACCAAGCTCAAAGCAAGAGGCAAACCAATGGCCATAATCCACTGAATTCGCCTGATTTCTGCATCAAAATGTTTTAAAGTACGCCCAATTTGCAAATAGCCCCAGGATGAATTTGCTTCATTAGCTAAAGGATGGGTGTTGGCACTATGCAAAATCGTGGTGAATTGGTGATAGCGAATGCCCTTAGCCGTGCGAAAGGTTTCCCATGAACTGCGGTTGAGAGTTGGCCCCAGAGGTAACGGTTGATTGGGGGAAAAAGCCAGGAGTTTCCCTTGATCATTGAACAGACGAATATAATATGTGGTGCGATCACTGATGCCGATGGTGTGCCGTTGAATCAGTGTTGGGTTAGCCTTACAAGGTTGTCCACTTAAACAAAGATCAGGAAAAATTTGTTGCAGTACAGCAGTCGGTTCTTCGGAAGGCGGTAACAGTGGTTCGACACTATCGTGTAAAGTTCCAGCAATTGATTCAATTTCGCGCTCCATTGCTACCCAGTTTGTTTGTACCATTGCCCGGTACATCCCCAAGCCAGAAACACTCAAAATCACCCCCATAACTCCGGCATACCAAAGGGCTAACCGTAGACGACTGCGCCGAAAAAGAGAGTAGCTATTCATGGGTGAGAATCAACTTGAGAGTTAAAGCGATAGCCAGCACCGGGAACAGTTTCAATTGGGCAGGGACAGCCATGATTTGCTAACTTGCGACGTAGTAAGCGCATTTGCGCTGCAACTACATTGCTAATTGGTTCTTCATCCATATCCCAAAGTTGATGACGCAATTTACTGCCGGGAATGATGCGATTGGGATTCTGCATTAAATACATGAGCAGCTGAAATTCTTTGGTGGTTAGGGGAATGACTAAAGGTGTAGATCCATCTGAATTCACTTGTAGGACATTGTTGGCTGTATCCAGAGTAAAACCTGCAACAGTCAGGGTAGACGGTTGTAGTTGAGGCGATCGCCTCTGAAGGGCGCGCAACCGTGCCAGTAATTCTTCCATGACAAAGGGTTTGACTAAATAATCATCAGCCCCTGCATCCAGCCCCGCTACACGATTTTCCGGCTGACCCAAAGCAGTAAGCATCAGCACTGGTAAGGGATTTTGGTGTAGCCTGAGCTTTTGACATAATTCTAATCCCGACATTTCCGGCAGTAGCCAATCAACAATAGCAACTGTGTAGTCTGTCCACTGGCTTTCCAAGCACAACCATGCTTGAGTACCATCTGCCACCCAATCTACCACATATCTTTCGTTAATTAAGACTTGCTTGATGGCCAGTGCCAAATCCGATTCATCTTCCACCAATAAAATTCGCATTGCTCCAAGGAATCAACCATGAGCCTAATCTTACAAAAACGTCTGTCATTTCACCTGGATTTCATCTGCCCTTTGGGAAACTATGGAGAACTTTTGTTGAACCCCGTATTTATTGTGAGGAGTGAGCATGAAACCTTTGATGCTAGTAAGTTCCATTTTGGCAGCTAGTTTAACCATTAGTGCCCCCACAGTTGTGTTTGCTCATGTTGGGCATGGTGATGAATTTCAAGCAACAGGGGGCATTAATCGCGTCAAAGTTAATTCCCAAACCGATGAACTGTTAGGTATAGTAGTCACGCCCATTGCCTCCTCTGCCAAATCTGGATCTGGGGTGATGATTCCCGTGACGGCATTGGTTGATGCCAACGGTAAACAGATAGTCTTTGTGCAGTATGAGAATTTTTATGAGCCAGTGGAAGTTACCACCGATGCCACCAAAGGCGAACTAATCGCTGTTACCAAAGGATTGTCAGTTGGCGAAAAACTTGTTACCCAAGGTAGTTTGTCCCTCTATGCCGAATCCCGCAAAACCCAAACTGCCGATAACTCTGCCAGTCCATCTGCAATAGCCACTCCCAAAACTGAAGTTGAACATCAACAGGCACACAATCAGGGTACTGCCCATAGCCATAACACCACGCAGCAAGCAAGTGGTAGATTGCCCATGGGGATCTTAGCAGGAGTCGGTGGTGCAGTCGTGCTTGTGGGGGCAGCGATCACTTTTATCGCTCGTAATCGCAAACGTAAAGGAGACTTTTAATTGAGATGTTGAACTCTATTCTGAATCAGATTCTCAAAACCTCAATTGTGCAGCGTTGGTTTATTGTTGTCTGTGGGATTTTAGTGACGGTGTGGGGAGTATTCACTGTCACTCAGATGCCACTGGACGTGTTTCCCGAATTTGCGCCCCCCCAGGTGGATATTCACACCGAAGCCATTGGACTAGCTCCAGAGGAAGTAGAATCACAAATTACTGTGCCGATTGAAAGTGCAGTGAATGGTTTGCCGGGGGTGACTACGGTGCGTTCTTCCTCCAAAGTCGGACTGTCGATGGTGCAGGTGGTGTTTGACCAGGATGCCGACATTTATAAAGCTCGGCAATCAGTGACGGAACGACTCCAGCAGGTGACAAATCAGTTACCTGAAGGGGTGCATCCACCAGAGATTTCACCGTTGGCATCGCCCTTGGGGACAATTTTACAGTATGCCTTTACTGTAAATGGCCAAGGGAAAACCTCGCTGATGGATTTGCGCCGCCTGGTGGATAGCACCCTCAGTAACCAAATTTTGTCTGTGCCGGGAGTCACCCAAGTTACTGTTTACGGTGGAGATGAACGACAGGAACAGGTGCTAGTTGATCCAGCAAAATTGCGATCGCTCAATGTTTCCCTGACGGAAGTGACCAATGCTGCCAGAGGTGCAAATTCTAATGCTCCCGGTGGATTTCTCGTTGGTGGTGGTCAAGAACTGTTGGTGCGTGGTATTGGCAAGGTAAAATCAATTGCAGACTTGCAGCAATCTGTGGTGAAGGTGCAAGATGGGAAACCGATTTTGCTCAAAGATGTGGCCCAAGTCAAAACGGGGGCAGCACTGAAGAGGGGAGATGCTAGTTTTAATGGGCAGTGGGCTGTGGTAATGATGATTAACAAACAGCCTGATGTTGATACTCCCACGGTGACAAAAGCAGTGGAAGCGTTGGTGCAGTGGTTCCAGGGGACATTGCCCCCTGATGTGCAAGTGGCGCGGACGTTCCGGCAGTCTAATTTCATTGATACTGCCATTGCCAATGTCAGCAGTTCCCTGATTCAAGGCATCATCATCGTGTCGCTAATCATGCTGTTATTTTTGATGAATTGGCGTACTGCGGTAATTACTCTGAGTGCAATTCCTCTGTCCTTGTTAATTGGCTTAATGTTTATGAAAGCTTTTGGCTTGGGCATTAACACTATGACCTTGGGCGGTTTAGTGGTAGCTATTGGCTCAGTTGTGGATGACTCAATAGTGGACATGGAGAACTGCTATCGGGGATTGCGAACCAATCAGGCCCAAGGCAACCCGAAGCATCCCTTTCAGGTGGTTTATGATACATCAGTGGAAGTACGGTTAGCGGTAATTTTTTCCACAGTAATTATCGTAGTTGTGTTTGCACCAATTTTTAGTTTGACGGGTGTTGAAGGCAACATTTTTGCTCCAATGGGTTGGGCGTATTTGCTTTCCATCTGCGCGTCTACTTTGGTGGCTATGACTCTTTCCCCTGCTCTGTGTGCAATTCTGCTGGCAAACCAAACCCTACCGCAAGGAGGCACATTCATTTCCCGTTGGGCAGAACGGCTATATCGTCCGTTGTTAAATCTCTCGCTGGGATGGCCGCAAATTATTCTGGGTGTGGCACTGGCAGCGTTGGTTGCTGCTTTTGCCATTATTCCTTCCCTCGGACGGGTGTTTCTGCCTGAATTTCAGGAGAAATCATTGGTCAATTCAATGGTTTTATTTCCAGGGGTTTCCCTCGATATGACCCATCGGGCTGGAATGGCGCTGTCTAGTGGGCTCAAAGATAATCCTTTGTATGAGTGGGTGCAAGTACGGGCAGGACGTACTCCAGGGGATGCAGATGGAGCGGGAGTAAACATGGCTCATGTGGATGTAGAATTGAGTGATTTCGCCCTCCAAGACCGCGAGGCCAGCATTAAACAGTTGCGCCAAGAGTTCAATAAACTCCCTGGTGTGGCATCTAACATTGGCGGATTTATTTCTCACCGGATGGATGAAGTGCTGTCGGGGGTGAGAAGTGCGATAGCGGTGAAAATCTTTGGTCCTGATTTAATTGAACTGCGGAAGATTGGGGAACAAGTGCGAGATGTGATTCAGCCCATTGCTGGGGTTGTAGACTTGCAGCTTGAACCCCAACTGCCCATTCGTCAAGTACAAATCCATTACGCTCGCGCGGCTGCGGGTACCTATGGATTGAGTATGGAGCAGCTATCCGACTTGGTGGAAACTGCCCTGAATGGTCGTGTAGTGTCGCAAGTGGCAGACAATCAGCAGTTGATTGATATTTCTGTCTCCTTGACGGAGAAATCCCGCAATAGTTTAGATGCCATTCGCTCTATTCCTCTGATTACCCCCACTGGTCAAACCATCCAACTGGGTGCTGTAGCTAAGGTAGACTACGGTATGGGAGCGAATGTTGTGAATAGAGAAGATGTATCACGGCTGATAGTTGTTTCGGCAAACGTTGCCGAGCGGGATTTGGGCAGCGTCGTCGGGGATATTCAATCCCAAATTAAACAGAAAATCAAACTCCCCAATGGCTACTTCATCCAGTACGGGGGACAGTTTGAATCGGAGCAGCGTGCTACTAATAATCTACTGGTATTTAGTATCTTGGCAGCGATAATCATTGCGGTGTTGATGTTCTTCTCCGTTAAATCGCTTTCCGCGACAATCGCCATTATGCTCAATTTGCCTTTGGCTTTGGTGGGGGGCATTGTCTCCATTGCCTTGAGTGGCGGTGTGATGTCCATTGCTTCTTTGATTGGATTTATTACCCTTTTTGGCGTTGCCGTCCGCAATGGCTTGTTGTTGGTAGACAACTATAACAATAAGTTTGCTGAGGGTATGCCACTCAAAGATGTAATTGTCAACGGTTCTCTCGAACGAGTGAACGCCATTCTAATGACTGCCGTCACTTCCGCACTGGGGATGCTGCCTTTGGCCATGGCCAGTGGAGCTGGAAATGAAATTTTGCAACCCTTGGCAATTGTAGTTTTGGGCGGTTTATTTACATCTACAGCTTTGACTTTATTAGTCATTCCGGCTCTCTACGCCAAATTTGGGAAACAGTTAATACCTCAACAAAAACCTGTTTTGATTAACCAAACATGGTCAAACTAATAACTATGATTTTGTGATTAGTACCATAAGTTGTTGATGCCATGAGCTAAGAATCCTCCGGCTAAAAGCCGGAGGGATTGTTACATGATGATGCAACCCTTATACTATGTCTATCCTGCTAAAAATCCCAGTTTTTCTAACACTGGCTGAGTAGAAACAATGTGACGATCTAAGCCCAATTCTTTGGGGCTAACCCCTAAAGCCAAAGCTATCAACTGTGGTAAATGCAGCACTGGTAAACCTAGCCGCTTGTTAATCACCTTTTCTACCTCTGGTTGACGAGAATCTAAATTCAAATGACACAAGGGACAAGGAGTAACCATACAGTCAGCACCTTGAGCTAAGGCTGCTTCAATATGCATCCCAGCCATCTGAAATGATGGGGTAGGGGCGTAACTGGCAAGGGGCCAGCCACAACATTGGGTGCGACCACGGTAATAAATTGGTGTTGCCCCTACTGCTCGAAACATATTTTCCATACCTTCAGGGTGGAAAGGGTCATCATCAGGCATATATTTTTGCCCCCGCAGCAGATAGCAGCCATAAAAAGCTGCACATTTTAATCCTGTTAACTTGCGAGTGACACGTTTTGTGATTTCGTCTAAACCATAATCTGTGAGTAGGGCATAGAGGATATGTTTGACTTCGCTAGTTCCACGATAAGGTGAACACCCTTGTTTGTGCAGCAAACTATTGATTTCCTGGACATAGCTAGGATTATTTGTTTGACATTCCTTCAGGTTTTCGTTGACGTGACCAATTACACCTTGACAAGTGCTGCAATGAGTCAGCAACGGTAGATTTAATTCTTCTGCTAAAGCTATATTTCGGGCATTGACAGTATCTTCGAGTAATTGGGAATCTTCTTTAAATGTCCCTGAACCGCAGCAAGCAGCTTTTTTCAATTCAATTAGTTCAATACCCAATGCTTGGGTCAATGCTCGAGTTGATAAGTAAAGCTCTCGGCAAGCTCCCTGAGCAACACAGCCGGGGTAATAAGCGTATTTCAGCGTAGGAGATAGCATATAAGTATTTCTCGATAGGGGGAGTTATCCCCGATGATAACTGTTTAATTCATCCTGGTAAGAATTGGTGATGAGGGAGATTTACATTAATTTTTAGGGGATGGCGTGGCTTATCTTCCAATCCAGGGGGTTTTTGAGTGGTCGATCTGTTATATTAGGTACAGAGCCTAAGTGTGCCCTTTAGGGAGAGAGTTTTTTTTGGAAAAGCCCTCGGTAGTATACGGGCGATCCCGCTTTCCGATAAGATGTATATGCTCAAAACCACATTGCCTATCAAGAGCGCATAATAGCAACTGGTCAAGGACGTTTATCGTATGAGTCAAGAAGAAATTTTTGCAAAGGTCAAGGAAATTGTTGTCCAACAACTCAGTATTGAGGATGCGGACAAAGTTATACCAAAAGCTAATTTTGCTAATGATCTGGGGGCTGATTCCCTAGATACGGTTGAATTAGTTATGGCACTGGAAGAAGAATTTGATATCGAAATTCCCGACGAAGCCGCCGAAAAAATTACGACGGTTCAAGAAGCGGTGGATTACATCAACAATAAGGTTGCTGCATCCGCCTAAATCGGCATTGGGGATTGGGTACTGAGTATTAATTACTGGTAATAATTGGATATAGATCAAAGTTTTCTTAATAAACTATTATCGGGATTCTTCCAATACCTGCTTCCCAGTCCCCATTCCCCATTTTTGCAGCTTTCTCGCTAATTTGAACTAAGCAATGACAGACTATAAACGTAAACGCGTTGTTGTAACTGGTGTTGGCGCGATTACACCTATTGGTAACACACCAGATGAGTATTGGAAAGGATTGTTAAGTGGACGCAATGGCATTGACAAAATCACATTATTCGATGCTGATGCGTCTAAGCATGATTGCCGCATAGCTGGTGAGGTCAAAAACTTTGATCCAATGGCTTACATGGATCGCAAGGAAGCCAAGCGCATGGATCGGTTCGCTCAATTTGGCGTATCAGCAGCTAAACAAGCTGTCTCTGATGCCAGGTTTGTTATTAATGAACTAAACGCTGAACAGGTGGGAGTAATAATTGGCTCCGGCGTGGGTGGACTAAAAGTGATGGAAGACCAGCAAACAATCTACCTCAACCGTGGACCCGACCGCTGTAGTCCGTTCATGATACCAATGATGATCGCCAATATGGCGGCAGGACTAACAGCGATTCACACTGGGGCAAAAGGTCCTAATTGCTGTGCTGTCACCGCCTGCGCCGCAGGTTCCAATGCCATTGGAGATGCTTTTCGCCTGATTCAAAATGGTTATGCTCAGGCCATGATTTGTGGGGGGTGTGAAGCAGCAATTACACCTCTGGGTGTGGCTGGGTTTGCCGCAGCAAGAGCGCTTTCAACTCGCAATGATGAACCAGCCCATGCATGCCGTCCTTTCGACCGCGATCGCGATGGGTTTGTCATGGGAGAAGGCTCGGGAATTCTGGTCTTAGAAGAGCTAGGACATGCTCTCAGTCGTGGCGCTCGTATTTATGCGGAAATGATCGGCTATGGTATGACCTGTGACGCTTATCACATCACTGCCCCAGTACCTGGTGGAGAAGGTGCGGCCAGAGCTATTCAACTAGCCCTGAAAGATGCCGGCATAACTCCAGATATGGTCAGCTATATTAACGCTCATGGCACTAGTACCCCAGCTAATGATGTGACTGAAACTGCCGCTATGAAAATGGCTTTAGGCAAACACGCTTATAACATCGCTATCAGTTCCACTAAATCGATGACAGGTCATCTTTTGGGTGGTTCGGGAGGGATTGAAGCAGTAGCAACAGTTTTGGCCATCGCTAATGATCAAATTCCCCCTACTATCAATCTCGTCAATCCCGATCCAGAGTGTGACCTGGATTACGTGGCTAATCACAGTCGCTCTCAGACAGTGGCGATGGCACTATCCAATTCTTTTGGCTTTGGTGGACATAATGTCACACTAGCCTTTAAGAAATACATCTAAAATTTTCAACTCTGCGATTTTTCTCGTCTTCTGAGATAATTGTGTGAAAAGTATCACAAATATCCTTTATTGCTAAATCAAGCGTTCAGCATAACCTAATTATTGGCCTGATTTATCACTAGAATCTCAGGATACCCCGCTTGTTCATCAACAATGGAGAATGGGATGATGAGGATACTGTGGGAAATTTTCATCAGTGATTCAGTTACTAAGTTAAATGAATAAAACTGATAACCTTTAACTGTTAACTGCTCACTATTCAAAATAACTCCAGTTACAAGACAAGCTCCAAGAGTGCTAACCCGTCGTTAAAAATAAGAGATTATGGCTGTTGCAACCCAATCCCTTGAAGAACTTTGTATTAACTCGATTCGCTTTTTGGCAATTGATGCTGTAGAAAAAGCTAAATCGGGACACCCAGGACTGCCGATGGGCGCAGCTCCTATGGCTTTTGTCCTCTGGGACCAGTTTATGCGGTTTAACCCCAAAAATCCCAGTTGGTTCAATCGCGATCGCTTTGTCTTGTCAGCCGGTCATGGCTCTATGTTGCAGTACGCTCTGCTCTATTTGACAGGCTACGATAGCGTCACAATTGAAGACATTAAACAATTCCGTCAATGGGGTTCTAAAACCCCAGGACACCCAGAAAACTTTGAAACACCAGGTGTAGAAGTTACTACTGGTCCCTTAGGACAAGGTATTGCTAATGCTGTTGGTTTAGCCATGGCAGAAGCTCATCTAGCTGCTAGATTCAACAAACCAGATGCCAAGATTGTTGACCACTACACTTATGTAATTTTGGGTGATGGTTGTAACATGGAAGGAGTTTCTGGTGAAGCTGCTTCTTTTGCGGGACACTTGGGCTTGGGCAAACTTATTGCTTTGTATGACGACAACCACATCTCTATCGATGGTTCTACAGACGTAGCCTTCACGGAAGATGTATCCAAACGTTTTGAAGCTTATGGTTGGCACGTTCTACACGTTGAAAATGGTAATACCGATTTAGAGGCCATTGCCAAAGCCATTGAAGCAGCTAAGGCTGTCACTGACAAGCCCACTATGATTAAGGTAACCACCACCATTGGTTATGGTTCTCCCAATAAAGCTAACACTGCCGGTGTTCACGGTGCTGCTCTGGGGCCAGAGGAAGTTGCATTAACTCGTAAGGAACTGAAGTGGGAACACGAACCTTTCGTCATTCCTCAAGACGTTCTCGATCACACACTCAAAGCAGTGGAACGTGGCGCTAACTACGAAGTTGAATGGAACAAGGCTGTTGCTGAGTACAAAGCCAAATATCCCCAAGAAGCAGCAGAATTTGAACGTTACCTCAGTGGCAAACTACCCGAAGATTGGGATCAAGTTCTACCTACCTACACTGCTGGAGATAAAGGATTACCTACCCGCAAACACTCAGAAACTTGTTTGAATAAATTAGCTACAGTTTTACCTGAGTTAATCGGTGGTTCTGCTGACTTGACTCACTCTAACTTAACTGAACTCAAGGGCAAAGGGGACTTCCAAAAAGGACAATACCAAAACCCCAACATTCACTTTGGTGTTCGGGAACACGCTATGGGTGCTATCTGTAACGGTATTGGTTTACATGGTTCTGGCTTAATTTCCTATGGTGCCACCTTCTTAATCTTCACAGATTATATGCGTGCTGCCATTCGCTTGTCTGCTTTGTCCCAAGTGGGAGCAATTTGGGTAATGACTCACGACTCTATTGGACAAGGTGAAGATGGCCCCACACACCAACCAATAGAAACTTTGGCTTCCTTGCGTGCCATTCCTAACTTGACTGTAATTCGCCCCGCCGACGGTAACGAATGCTCTGGCGCTTACAAGGTGGCAATTACCAAAGCAAAACAAAACGCTCCTACTTTATTAGCTTTCACCCGTCAAGCTGTTCCTAACTTAGCAGGTACATCTGTTGAGAATGTTGCCAAGGGTGCTTACACATTGGTAGATTGCCAAGGCACCCCAGATATTATCTTAATTGGTACTGGTTCGGAAGTTAGCCTCTGTGTGACCGCAGGGGAAAAACTCACAGCCGAAGGTAAAAAAGTTCGCGTGGTTTCCATGCCTTCTACTGATTTGTTTGAAGCACAAGATGCAGCTTATAAAGAATCTGTACTACCTAAAGCTGTTACCAAGCGTTTGGCTGTAGAAGCTGCTTGTAGCTTCGGCTGGCATAAGTATGTTGGTATTGAAGGTGACACTGTGAGCATTGATCGGTTTGGTGCTTCTGCTCCTGGTGGTGTTTGTATGGAGAAATTTGGTTTTAGCGTTGATAATGTTTTAGCTAAGGCTAAAGCTTTGTTGGGTTAATTAGCAACGCAATATTCTCTTAAATTTTTCTGGGGTGGGCGAACAGCTCTCCCTTTTTTTTCCCCTACACTTAAATAAGTGAATGATGTTACAACCTAGCTGCACGTAAAGCTGCACCAATTAGCCCCACTTGTTGATTGAGTATAATATGCACAGGTATGTCCTCCATCAGGGGACGCATCCTTCCTTTTTGGCTGAAGTTTAACAGAAAAGTGCCTTTTTGAATTAGGGGTAATATTTTGGGGGCAATGCCACCAGCAATATATAAGCCGCCATAAGGTAGTAATTTGAGAGCAAGATTGCCTGCTTCGGCTCCGTAAATGTCTACAAATAATTCTAAGGTTTGTAATGATAGGCGATCGCTTCCTTCTAGTGCAGCTTTACCAATAGCAGCACCTGGGTCAACGGTTTTTTCCTGTTGTCCTGCTTCTTGTTCCCAAGTTCTGACGATTTGGGCGATTTCTGGTGATTCGCTGGAGAGTTTGCGGTCACGTAAAAATTGGTAAATTGCCACTATTCCCTGTCCAGACACCACCCTTTCTACAGAAACACGCTGAATATTGTGTTTATCCAGTAAGTATTTCAATATTTGAAATTCTAACTCACTGCGGGGGGCAAAGTCAGCGTGTCCACCTTCTGAGGGAAAGACTTGATAGTAGTTACCTTGTTTAATTAAAAATCCTTGTCCTAAGCCGGTACCAGCACCAATAATACCAATGGGTGCTTCTGGTTGAAGTTTACCAGGTTGCAAGGTGAGTAAATCTTGTTTACTTAAACCGAAAATGCCGTAACCCACCGCTGCAAAGTCATTGATTAGGCACATGGAGTTGATACTTAGTTCTTGTTTTAAACGTTCGGTATCAATAAACCAAGTTAAGTTAGTTAACTTGGCTGTGTTATTTACCACTGGCCCGGCTATGGCAAAACAGGCTCTTTGTGGTACTGGTGTATTAGCCTGGCTGAGAAACTGCTGCACCAAGGGTACTAAATCCAGAAAATCTCCACTGCGGTAAGTTTCTTCATAGACAGTTTGTAAGTCCAGTGAGTTGGATACCTCCACTAACCGTAAAATAGTCTTAGTGCCGCCGATGTCTCCTGCTAGTAACAAGGTCATACAATTTAATGAGGGAATTAATTATTGTTTCTGTAGAATAGTGACAAATCCTGATGTGGATTTAAGCAAATCGAATTACTTGTTCTATTTCGGTTAAATGAGAAGTATCTCCGTTGAGTTCTAGCAACCATTCTGGGTCTTGGCGCACGACTTTTACTAAGGAACATAAAGAAGCCTTAACTTCTGTTTTGGCAATGTCCCCTACTAGTCCTATGGCTGCACCCAGTACAGATGCACCGTGTCCTATCAGCAAAATATCCTGGGGATGGTATTCCTGAGCCAAGGATAAAGCAGTTCGTCCAGAACGTTGCTGTACTTTTTCCTCAGTTTCGGGATATTCAGCAGGAATACGGGGTGTGTAGCTAGTATCAATTCTGGGGAATAATTCTGCTAAGGCTGGAACTGACAATCTTTCTGGTTCTTCTGTCATCCAGTCAGGATTTAGCCACTCACTCAAACCTGTTTCTAGTTTAATGGGTAAATCTAAGATTTCTGCAACTGCGTTGGCAGTTTGTACGGTGCGAAGAAATGGAGACGCGAAAATATGAGCAATTTTTTCGGTTTGCAAGCGTTGAGCTAACTGCTGTGTTTGTACTATACCATCATCAGACAAGGGTGGATCGTAGCGTCTTTCCGCAGTGAGAAACCAATCAGGGTTTACGAAGTCAAGGCGGTTAGCGTGTCTTGCGATCCAAACTATTTGATTCATGGTATGGTCTGACATTTTTAATATAAAGTTAGGTTTTACTGCCCACAATCCTGATTTTCAACCAGTTAATCCAAAGGATTTCTTCACCAACTTCTACGGCATATTCTTGTTGTTTTAGTTGGTCTGGATGCATTCCAGTATTGAACTTCCCTAGGGGATGATGCTTTGGAGTCGAAGAACCAAGGAGTAATATTTTACCAAAGTTAGGGACTTGGTTGGTAAATTTAGGATCTATGTTTTGCTGAATAAAAGAATATCTCGACAACCTTTTCCCTGCTCCTCCTCCCATGAAGACCGTTGTCAAATTCAGATTGTTGCATAAAGTTGTTTCATTAGATACATGAGTAACAGTTAAATAAAAGTAATCTATATGTTAATGGCAATTATTAATACTTATCAAACATTAAAACGTCAGTTAACCAGTAGTCCAATGTTTTTACCAGTAAACATTTTTGGGAAATTATTTACACCATGGATATTTGTAAATAATAGGTTTCAATGGTTGCACAACTGTTTAATTACACTTCAACAAGAGCTAAATAATGAAAATCCAAACAAGAGAGCAGCAGCAATTTATGATTTAGAACAGTTTGCTCAAAATTATTCCCAATCTCATTGGGAAGTGATGACTATTTTGAGTCATTTTGTCCAAAATCATGCCGCTTATGTAAACAAAAATCCCTTGAATCCCAATCCATCATCACCAATTCCCACAGATGTTCAAGTAGCCTTAACGGTAATCGGGAGAAGAGATACAAATCATGACAAGGAAGACGAACAACTGGATTTGAGCCACACGGATATGAGAGGGGCTAATCTGGCGGGGGCAAACCTAAAACTAACAAATC
>WGNO01000017.1 GCA_016124525.1 Nostoc sp. RI_552
AACGGTCTGAGGATGTCTTTGACAATCTTGGGAAATGAATTTATAATCATTATCAATTATTCTATTTTAATACTTCGCCCAGAATTTACCATATTTTGGGCTATTTTTATCACCTCTTTCTTAACATTCAACACTTGTGCTCCCAATCAAAGCAATGGCAAACAGCAAAATCACTATAGTGACAATCGGGTGACTAGCCGCCCAGGCCAAGATATGAAAAAACCGCAAAAATCCAGGGTGTTGAGTCAGCCAATTATTTACAGAATTAGTCACAAAAGAAATTCTCATACCACTTCTCTTTAATAAGATACTTAATACAATTGAATACCTTTACACCTTTGCGTAACCGTAACAGCTAGGATATTAAGTGCAGCTTCATAGAGAAATGGTATTAGAACTACTTGTGGATTTTTTACTAGTTCTTCCTTGACCCAAACATTTGCACCCTTCGCAATTCATCCCCAACCTGGAGGCGAATGGGGAATTTTGCGACGTTAGTTAAATAAGTCTAAATCCGTCACAGCTCCAACACTGCTAGAAGATACTAACTTTGCATATTTAGCCAATACACCTTTAGTGTAACGAGGTGGACGGGGTTGCCAATTAGCACGCCTGCGGGCTAATTCTTCATCTGATACGTTTAACTGCAATAGGCGAGTCGAGGCATCAATAGTGATGCTATCACCTTCTTCCACAAGAGCGATCGCACCACCAACTGCTGCTTCTGGAGCTACGTGGCCGACTACCATGCCGTATGTACCACCGGAGAAGCGCCCATCAGTAATTAAACCTACTGCGTCACCTAACCCAGCCCCAATAATTGCTGAGGTGGGAGCAAGCATTTCTCGCATACCAGGGCCACCCTTGGGGCCTTCGTAACGAATAACCAAAACATCACCTGCATTAACTTTCCCTGCCAGGATTGCTTCTAAACAAGATTCTTCAGAGTCAAATACCCGTGCTGGTCCGGTAATAATCGGCTTTTTAACTCCAGTAATTTTAGCTACAGCTCCTTCTGTGGCTAAATTGCCTTTGAGGATAGCTAAGTGTCCTTGAGAATACATCGGGTTATCCCAAGGTCGAATCACATCTTGACCAGTAGGTGCTTCTGCTGGGATATCTGCCAAGACTTGTGCAACTGTTTGACCACTAATGGTCAGACAATCACCGTGTAGTAAGTCATGCACAAGTAACATCTTCATTACTTGGGGAATCCCACCAACTTTGTGCAGGTCTGTGGCGACATATCTACCACTGGGTTTTAAATCACAAATCACAGGGACACGGCTACGGATGGTTTCAAAGTCGTCTAAAGTTAGTTCTACCCCAGCCGCGCGAGCGATGGCTAAAAAATGCAATACTGCATTTGTGGAACCTCCCACGGCCATAATTACAGAAATGGCATTTTCTATAGATTTACGGGTAATAATTTGCCTAGGTAAAATTTGCTTACGAATAGCTTCCACCAAAACAAGGGCTGATTTTTCTGTACTGTCGGCTTTTTCTGGGTCTTCCGCTGCCATTGTGGAGGAATAAGGTATGCTCATCCCCATTGCTTCAAAAGCGGAAGACATGGTGTTAGCCGTATACATCCCACCGCAGGAACCAGCACCAGGACAAGCTTGACGTTCCACTTCTAAAAGTTCATCAGCATCAATCTTACCGGCGCTGTATTCACCCACCGCTTCAAAGGAACTGACGACGGTTAAATCTTTACCATTGTAGTTACCAGGTTTAATTGTGCCACCGTAAACAAAAATAGCAGGAATATTCATGCGAGCCATGGCTAGCATTGCCCCTGGCATATTTTTATCACAGCCACCAATAGCCAGCACACCATCCATACTTTGACCATTACAAGCCGTTTCAATGGAATCAGCAATCACTTCCCGCGACACTAAGGAGTATTTCATTCCTTCTGTTCCCATTGATATACCATCGCTAATGGTAATTGTGCCGAAAATCTGTGGCATTGCTCCAGCGTTTTTTATACCAATTTCAGCTCTTTGTGCCAGCTTATTAATTCCCATATTGCAAGGCGTAATAGTGCTGTAGCCATTAGCAATACCGACGATAGCCTTATTAAAATCTTCATCTTGAAAACCAACTGCACGCAGCATAGCCCGATTAGGGGATCGCTGCACTCCTTGGGTGACAACTTTGCTTCTGAAATTTTCTGACATCTTTTTTCCTTCCCTGCCGTCCGATAGGTTGCGTGGCGTAGCCACAGCATGTATTGCGATTGTATTACCTAATTTTCTCATGCAGATGCAGCACAAGTGAGCAAGGGTCAATAGTTATTTTCCCCAAACAGCTTCAAAAAAGTCTTGCTCACAAAACATGGCATAACGATAAATTGAATGAATTCTAGAACTAGAAGTAGCATAACGTTCTACCAAATTTTCTAATTGTTGTGTCAGGCGTTGAAAATCCCCACCACTGTAAGTTTGAATCCAATGGGCATACTGATGATCAGGAATGCCATCACGGGCTAACTCTTGTCCCAAAAAAGCATAAAGACCCATACAAGGAGACATAGCCGCAGCAGTCACACCGACATCACCACTCCAGGCGGTAGCTAGTAAAAAATCAGTATAGCGACGGGTAGCGATTCCAGGTTCTACAGTCCCCAAATTAACCCCCCACTGGATAGCATAGCTTTCATGTAGCTTCAGTTCTGCCAAAACTCCACCACCTAAGGCGTGAAATGTGGTAAAACATTGCCAATCTGGGGCTTTCCCTGCGGCAATACTATATGCACGACCAAAAGCTGCTAAGAAAAAAGCATCTTGCCCCACATAGTCGGCAAATTTAGCTCGTTCGAGAGTACCATCAGCGATGCCTTGAACGAAAGGATGATTGAGACAAGCTAAGGCTAAATCTTGATTTGCTGCCCACAATTCAGTTGATAGAGTCATGGCTTAAAACTGATATTTTATCCAAAATTGGTAACACTATTTTCCACCAAAATTACAGGTATAAGACTAGCTTCTAAAACTGATTGAGACACTGAACCAATTACAACTTTTGCCCAGGTCTGATGACCGCGTTTGCCCATAATAATTGCAGTGGCGTGATGTTCTTGGGCAGTGCGAATAATTTCTTCCGGCACAGCACCTGTGACAGTTATAAACTTATATCTAATATCCGATAACAATTCTTGAACTTGTGACTTTAGTTTTTGGATCTCTGGTTGATTTGGCAAATTAACTACATGCACAACTATCACTTCTGCATTAGTGCGTCGTGCTAAATCTGCAACTTTGGTTAAAACTGCTGTGGCTAAAATGGATGTATCAATTGCTGCTAATAACAAGGTAGGAGTTGCAACTGTAACTTTTGTGGGGTCAACTTCTCCCCTAGTCAATAATTTAGGTGCAAAGGTCATAGTTCCCCAAGCTCCTAAAGGTGCCGTAATTAAAATTGATAAAGCCGCGATCGCTAAAATTATCTCACCTCCAGCAATTCCTTGAGCTAGGGGAATTGCACCAATGGCGGCTTGCACCGTAGCTTTGGCGCTCATTCCTGGTAATAAAAACAATCTTTCCCGCCAATTCCAATTACTCCCCCATGTGGAAAGATGCCAACCCACCATCCGACCAATCAATAAACCAATAGCCAAAATTAAAATCCCAGGTAAGAAAATTTTTGCTAACACTTGCAGTTGAATATTTGCACCCAGCAAAACAAACAAAAAAATCTCGGCTACTGTCCACAAACTATCAAACCCACCGCGTAACCTCCGGGCTAGGGGTGAATCTAATTCAATTAAAAAAAATCCCATACTCATTGCTGCTAAATAACCAGAAAAGTAAGGCAATCCATGAGCAGAAATTACTAAAAATAAGGCGATACTGGCAGCAACTACAGTGTCTTGAACGCCGTTTTGAGTCCAATTTTGTTTGACTAACAGCAAAACCAAGAAACGCGCTGCTAAATAACCTAACACCACTCCTAGTGCAATTGGCACGGTAATTTGCAGTGGTAGCAGTTGCCAAGGAGTTAGTGTGAAACGGTCAAAAAGGATAATCTGCTTCAATCCTCCACCACCCAAAAAACTCAGCAACAAGCTAAAAACTAGCAATAGCAACACATCAGACAAAGCGCTACCAGTCAAAATTGCATCGGGTATACCTTTAGTAACCCCCCAGCCTAAACTTTTTAGCCTGAGCATTCCTGGGACAATCACAGCCGGGGATTCAGCGCTAATAATACAACCCAAAAGTAACCCGGTGAGAAAGTCAAAGTTAAAAATTACCATAGCAGCCAAAGCAATAGCCATTGCTTCGGTTGTAGCTGGCAAAAATCCCAAACGCAGCGCTACGCCTCTTTGTTGGACTAACTTTTCTTTATCTAGTCCCAATCCAGCTTTCATGAGAATAATCATCACTGCCAGTGTTCTTAAATCATCAGCAGCACCTAGCATCTCTGGACTGACTAGATTAAATATTTGAGGGCTCATAATTATCCCCACTAAAATCATGCCAATTAAAGGGGGAGCCCCTAAACGACGGGCAATTTGACCGACAAAAAAGCCCATTATTAAAATCCACAATACGCTGGCCAGCACTTTCATGACTCCTTGAGGTGCAATTTGTACACAGATAGTTGCTACAGAAGAGTCAAGTTAGACATTTACCCAAGCCCTACCCTTCCGCACACACCGGAAAAAGTAGCAGCCATTAGCCTAAGAAACGGGGGTTTTGGCGAGATCCATCACCATTATTAATTAACTTTACAATGTTATTTTGTTTTTTTTTTAAATAAACTCCTAGATTTTCTTAAGCATACCAGATAATAATATTGGTACAATTTTCTTAATTTAAATATTTTTTGTTGCTAAAATAATTAAAAATAGTTAGTAATTTTCAGATAATTAATTTCTCTAGAAGTAGCCAAATTATATTTTTCCCTTTGATTGGGAAAACCGTACTTATTTGACAGGTTTTCTGTACCATACATCAAAGTTTAGCTAAGTACAATAAAAATGCGATGTGAGTAATGCTGTTGTTCCAAAACACCAATACGACATGAGCCGGAGAGCAAAAATATGACAAATCAATTAAAAACGGTGGCTTTACTAGCCATCCTTAGTGGTCTGTTGATTGCAATTAGCTATTGGATAATTGGCGGTGCTGGTGGCTTAATTATAGGAATTGCCTTAGCAGCAGCTACAAATCTGTTTTCTTGGTATCAGTCAGACAAGATTGCATTGACTGTTTACCGCGCTCGTCCTGTAAGTCAAGCCGAAGCACCGGGGCTTTACCGCATGGTGCAAAAATTGTCTCAACGTGCCAACATTCCCATGCCGGGAATTTACATTGTTCCAAGCCAAACTGCCAATGCTTTCGCTACGGGACGGGATCCAGAACACGCAGCTGTTGCAGTTACACAAGGGATTTTGAATATATTGCCGGAAGATGAACTCGAAGGCGTAATTGCTCACGAATTAACTCACATTATTAATCGTGACACTTTAACCCAAGCCGTTGCTGCCACTATTGCTGGGGCTATTTCCTTTCTGGCTCAAATGGTTAGTTACAGTTTATGGTTTGGTGGTGGGCGAGACAGTGACAGAGGTGGAAATCCTTTAGGTATTTTGTTAACAGTAATATTTGCACCCGTAGCTGCCACAATTATTCAGCTAGCAATTTCCCGCACCCGGGAGTTTTCCGCCGATGCAGGTTCTGCTAGATTAACTGGTAACCCCCGCGCTTTAGCTAACGCCCTAAAAAGGTTAGAAGCCACAGCTAGACAATTACCTTTAAATGCTAATCCAGCTTTTGAGCCGTTATTGATTATTAATCCAATTTCCGGTAAGTTTCTGGGTAATTTATTCTCTAGTCATCCACCTACAGAAGCACGAGTTGAACAACTGCTAAACCTAGAACAAGAACTATCAACAAAGGGTTATTAAGTGACTTCCAACAATGTTTAAATTTGGCAATTAATTTAGACATCCCCAGAAATCAAATATGCCCCTTGCGCCTTGTAGAGACGTTCCATGCAAAGTCTTTACATTTTTTTCCCAAGTGTCTATTATTAATTGTTCCTCACTGAACAAGTTTAACTAAGCGAGATCAAATGTAATTTTGCCACCAGCTCACTACGAGCTGAAACACTAAGCTTACGAAACATCCGTTTGAGCGCTTGCTTGACGGAATTTTGAGTAATCCAGAGTTGACGACCAATTTCCGCATTGGTTAACCCCTGTGCTACCAACTCAGCAATTTCTAACTCACGGGGGGTTAAAGGACTGACTAACAAGGAATTAGACAGTTTTGGCTGTTGCGCTCGGAGAGTTGAGAGTTTCGCCGATAAATGAATACATAAAGCACTCAAGTCAGCTAGGTCATCAGCATTAAAAGCTTCAGTTCCTTGATGGCGGGCTAAATTTAATGTCCCTACCAAACCACCATCGCAAACAATCGGGCCTGTCATCACGTGTTCATGGTCGTGACGCGAACAGAAATGTTTCCAATCCCCTGGGGATAATATTAATTGCTCATGGGTGGGAGCGTGCCTTTCCACGACATAGCGCCCCACTGGGTTATTCTTCATACACACTGCGGGAATAGCCTGAATATTAGTTTCCGCAGTTGATTGTTCATCGATCAAATAGATACCGCAATTTTGCACTCCAAAGTACTCACCAATTTTATCCATGAGCTCCAGTCGTAGTTGCTGCTCGTTGCTGACATTAGCGATCGCTTGAAATACAGTGTAAAGAGAATTAGGCATAAGTGTACCCACTTGGGGACTATGCGAAGCTTTCTATTTACTTCTATCCTAATATTAACCAAGATAAAACGCTAATATAGCCAGTCACGGTAGGAGAGGCATATGACAATTACAAAACTTTCTGCTCAGGAACTATTCCGGGCTGCTTATGAAAATCGCTACACTTGGGACAAGTCTTTTCCAGGTTATACAGCAGATATTGTATATAAATATGAACAGCAAGTATTTACAGGTAAAGTAGTTATTGATGCCAACCTCAAGGCGGAAGTCTTGGACGTAGAAGACGAACAAGCAAAAAAAGCAATCCACGGTCAGGCTTGGGAAATTGCCATTCACCGTGTTCGTCGCAGCTTTGAAGATACCCACAGTGCCAATACATTCAGCTATGGCAATACTGACGAAACCGGTGCAATGGAAATTTTAGTAGGTGGTAAATCTGAAGGCGATAAATACAAAGTCCGCAACAATGAAGTTTGCCACGTCCACCGTTTAATCCACGGTACTTTTGTGACAATTAACACTTTCAGCAGTCATAACACTGGCGAAGGATATTTATCTCACACCTATAACTCCGTATACAATGACCCCAAAACAGGGGAACAAAAGGGTGGTAGAAGTGAGTTTACAGATGAATATGAAAAAGTTGGTGAATACTTCATTTTAAATCGTCGCCAGATTCGCACTGAAGCGGCAGGGAAAATTTCCACTCAAGAATTCATCTTCTCAAATATTCAACTGCTATCATGTGTTGCTGCCTAAGGTGAATTTTTGATCAAATCAACTTCCCGAACCGTTGTAGAGATGTTCTCTGGAATGTCTCTACATTCTTTTTTGAACAACAAGAAGACGATAACTCCCCTGCTCCCTCTCGCCCCTCCTGTGCATTAGGGTGGGGATAATCCCACCCTGACCGTTATTTATTTCATTACTTGGGCGGTCCTCTCCTTATCCAACTTCAACATCAACACACCCAAAGGTGGTAGACATAAATCAAGGGAATAAGGACGACTGTGCAAAGACCAATTATCAGTCCATTTACCACCTAAGTTGCCCATATTACTCCCGCCATAGCGACGGGCATCACTATTGAACAACTCGGTGTAAAATCCTTGTTCAGGCACACCAATACGGTAGTGAGAATGGGGTTGAGGTGTGAAGTTGCAAACCACGATAACAAAATCATTTGAATCCTTGTCACGACGGATAAACGAAACCACACTGTGACGGTTATCGCTACAATCAATCCACTCAAAGCCACTCTGGGCAAAGTCCTGGGTATACAAAGCCGGTTCAGAACGGTAAAGATGATTTATATCCTGAAAAAACTGTTTTAATTTTTCGTGGTCTTCATACTGCAACAATTGCCACTCCAAGTCTGCCCACACATTCCATTCACTCCATTGCCCAAATTCCATGCTCATAAACATGGTTTTTTTACCTGGGTGAGCGAACATATAGCTAAATAAACATCGCACATTTGCTAACTTCTGCCATCTATCACCAGGCATTTTACCGATAATGTTGCTTTTGCCATGTACAATTTCATCATGGGACAAAGCCAGCATGAAATTTTCACTGTGGTGGTACCACATGCTAAAAGTAACATTATTTTGATGGAACTGGCGGAACCACGGATCCATACTGAAGTAATCCAGCATATCATGCATCCAGCCCATATTCCACTTTAAATTAAAGCCTAATCCTCCTGTGTAAGTAGGCCAAGATACCATAGGCCAAGCGGTGGATTCTTCGGCAATTGAGAGAACTCCAGGGAAATAGCTAAAAATGAGGTGATTTGCCTGACGCAGAAAATCAGCTGCTTCCAAGTTCTCTCTACCACCGTATTGGTTGGGCACCCATTCTCCTGCTTTACGGCAATAGTCTAGGTAAAGCATGGAAGCCACAGCATCAACACGAATTCCATCAATATGATACTTATCAAACCAGAAAAGGGCATTTGCTACCAGGAAATTCCTCACTTCATGGCGATTGTAGTTAAAAACTAAAGTACCCCATTCTTTATGTTCGCCTTTGCGGGAGTCCGAGTGTTCATAAAGGTGGGTACCATCAAAGAAAGCTAAACCATGACCATCTTTGGGAAAGTGACCCGGAACCCAATCCACAATTACGCCGATTTCGTTTTGGTGACATTTGTCAACAAAATACATAAAATCCTCAGGGCTGCCAAAACGTGAGGTAGGGGCATAATAACCGGTTACTTGATAACCCCAAGACCCATCAAAGGGATGTTCAGCCACGGGTAGCAGTTCTAAATGGGTATATCCCAATTCTTTGACATAGGGGATAAGCCGATCTGCTAATTCTCTGTAGGTTAGGAAACGTGCCCCTGGTTTGAGTTCTGAAACTACGACTACAGGTTCAGTCTCACCACTGGGTAATTTAGCAGGTTCTGAACTAGAAGCGTGTAACCAAGAACCTAAATGCACTTCGTATACCGAAATAGGTTGGGTGAGAGGATCTGTATGACGACGTTTTTCCATCCAGTCTTCGTCAGCCCAAGTGTAAGTATTTAAATCACTGACAATGGATGCAGTTTTCGGACGAGGTTCCTGCTGGAAACCATAGGGATCTGATTTTTCGTAAATATGTCCTTCAAAATTTTTAATTTCATACTTGTAAGGCTCTCCGATGCCTATTTCGGGAATAAATAATTCCCACACACCAGTGGGGCCTTTCCTCATCTGATGTTTACGCCCATCCCAAAGATTAAAATCTCCCAGTAAGGAAACATTACGAGCATTAGGAGCCCACACGGCAAAGTAAACACCTTTAACACCGTTTATCTCTGTGGGGTGTGCTCCCATTTTCTCGTATATACGGTGATGATTGCCTTCAGCAAACAAATGCAAGTCAAAGTCTGTCAATTTAGGAGAACGGAAAGCATATGGGTCATAAATTACACGCTCATGTTCACCTTCTTTAATCCGTAACTGGTAGTTTGTCAGTTCTGGGACTTCAATAGTACATTCAAAAAAATGGGGATGATGTACAGTCTGCATTGGGTGTTGTTGACGTTGCTCAGGAAGAACTACCCATGCTGCACTTGCATTTGGTAGGTAGGCTCGCACAGCCCAGACTTTTTTGCCATCTTGTTCTATAGGATGAGAACCTAGTATTTCAAAGGGATCGTGATGCTGATTCCCCACTATACGATTAACTTGTTCTGGGACAATTGTGGTCATGGACATGAAGCTACCTACATCTAAGATAAACGAATTGAGTGATCTACTCACAACGCTGACTCTATAGAGTACAGCATGGTTTTGCGAAGCTAGAAGTGACGTACTTCTACACTGATGCTATCGCATACAGTGTGGGCTTCTCAGCGACTCCAGCCATTGCTGGGGAAGTTAACTGAGCCTTAAAGACGGCATGCTCCACCGCCATATTGTTTATATTTATTGTTGTATTGTGGTTATGGTCAAGACCGCATCCACAACTAGGGCATTCATACCATTTTTCATGGAATTTTTGCCGAATTTTCGCTTCAGAATCATAAGAATCTGGAAAATTAGCGGAAGTATTCACGGAAATTACCAACAAACCTGCACTTTGGGCTGTAATCGTTATTATTGACAGTAAATTCAACCATCCATCATCATGCATAAATTTTGAAAGTGCTTTAACATTCAAGTTTTCATAAAGCACAAAATAATATTTTGACAGGAGTTTTTTAACTGTTTTTACGTAAAAATTTTTGCATTTATCAGCAAGTTTTTGATATTGCTTGCCTAATTGTTTAACTGGTTTCTTGATTATAGATGGTATTTTAATTTTAAACCCAACAGGTAAAGGATTGTGCAAAATTAACTTAAAATTGTTCAGTTTTAGTCTGTTAATCAAATTGCTTTGTAAATAGCTATTTTGCATCTGTGGATCCCCCAACGTAGGATCACAGTCACGAGATTTGAATCTTCCTTTGTTACTAAGTTTCCCCTTACTCTCACTATTGAGAAAAGGGTTACAGGTTACCTTAAATCTTTTCACTACATTATTCTGTAAAATCCGTGAATAAATGTCTTGGTATAAAAGGTAAGTTTTTTTGATTTGACCCTTATAGTTGGGATTCTTTGCTAATTCCTGAAAGTGGCTGAAGATTTGACAAACGTTAATAGCACAAGGATTTTGCTCATACCAATGAAATCTGTCACCTAACAAATAGTTATATTGATTACCAACCATAGGTAAACATCTATGCATTGCAATGGCTGGCTGTTTTGTTAGACGTAATTTGTATTGGTATACTGTTTGCACTTGTCTATGTCATCCTTTACTAGAGTTAATGATCACATACTTGTGACAACCTTGGATAGACAAACATGAAAATGACTAGATTAAATTTGCGGATCTGTGACCAAAGATTCAATAAGTTATATCAATATGTAGCAAGTAAGGAGCAAGGGGTTACTCAAATTGTAAAAGGTGCGATTTTGCAACTCCTAAATACAAAAATTGACAAAAATCCAACTACTCCCCACCCATCAAACCAGAGGTTTAATGGTGATTATGAGTATATTAGCCAAATTTATGCTTCTAAATGTTAGTTATATTTATTCGCTATTTCTTTACTACTGGTATCATATATCATAATGTCGCATCAGTCTAATCAGGATAATGGGGTAATAGATAAACATACAGATAAAACTGAATTTGTCAAATATCTAAAAAGGGGAAAATTTGCAGTAACGCTTTACGCAACTTTAAAAGGTAAACAGTTTGCCGTACATTGGTACTTAGTTTGGGTGGAGGACTGACTTGCAGCTGTTCTTGCAGTTCTGCGTATTGGGCAGCATTTAGGGGTTTACCATCAACAGGCGATCGCGCGTCTATGATAATTTCTGTCCGTAATATTTCTTCTGGTATGTCGTCTGGTGGTGGTAACGCAACTACATTTGTCCCCCAATTACTAGTTGACCAGATCACAATAGTAGTGCTGATGGTCAAAACCCAAAAAAATATTTTCCTGTTCTTTTTCATAACCCTGGTGGTAATGGTTCATGACACAGTTCATGGACTTGCACAAGGCGTTCAAATAACCAGGGATATCCTTGACGATACTCGGGAATTAGTGCTAGGGGACTCAATAAAGCCGCCGCCGCAATATCTGCTACACTTAGTCTATTACCTACTAAGTAATTATTTTTCTCCCAGCGGATAGATAACTCTGAGAATGCAGTAGCAAGTCTGTTTTTAGCTAATCCCACACTAGCCTGGTTAATGCCATATTGTTGGCGCACCACTGAGATGACAATTTGACTAAGTACTGAAGGATCAATTTCCTTACCTTCACCAGCGCGAAACTGATAGTATACAAATCTTGTCGCCGTACCTACACTTTCATCCAACCAATCCTCTAGCATCCAAGCTTGTGTCTGCTGTTCATAGTCAGGTAACAAGAATGATGGTTCTGTTTGGTAATTTTCCAGAAACTTTAAAATTTCTGTAGAATCAGGAATCACACTCCGTTGTCCTTCAATTTGTGGCAGCAAAACAGGCAGAGTCTTCAAACCTGTCATAGCCCTAAGGCGAAGGATATGCAATCCAGGAGTCAGATTTTCGCATTTATAATTAATTTGCTTGTAGCCTAGCGCCAGACGGGCTTTGCGGCAATAATGGGATGTGCTAAACTGTAGCAGCAACATAATGCTACTTTTTTTCTACAAAAGAAAAGTAAATTTTACCTAGTTAATTTCTATTTTTTCAAAGTAAAAACTCACTATCCTTGATTAAGGATAACAATAGTATAACCTACCCAAGGTCATCAAGTAATAAAGAAAAAATCAGGCATAAACCACATAGAAATGGCATTTTGAAGAGTTTTTACTTAAGTCATAGTAAGGACACTTGGTTGCAAATAAATCTATGTTTACCAGTGTCCTTTACGTACTATTTTAACTCGATATTTTACTCCTGTTAGGAATAAGATGCTGTGTACTCGCCCAGACCCAAATTAATTGTTGTATTAAATTTTACTATCATTAACTTTTTGGGCGGGATTTCTCCGGCTAAGTTTTATGGAGTGGATCCGGGTGTCGGGGTAGGAGTAGCACTGTCAGTTGGCTCACCACCAGGGGTGGGAGTAGCTGGTGTAACTTCGGGTTGAGTACTAGGCTGACAAGCTCCCAGAATCCCAACCATCCCTAACATTAGAATAAAACCAAAGATTCTTGTCTTCATCATGAACTCCTCTTTCACCAAATGACGGCGATGAAAAACAATTCGCCTGTTGAATAAGATAACCTATTTGTTGCTAATTTTTGAAATGCCTTGTGCTGATATTTTTTAAAGCAACCCTTTAGGTTAATTTTTATGAGTTTAGTTATTGTGCAGTAAACTTATTAATCTCTCTACCTGTGCAGTACAGTAATTATCAACTTAGTAGCTAACCAAAACATTACATTAAAGGTTGTTAATCTTCTTCGGGTCTTGCCCTTTGCGGCCTCCTCTTGCCATACTTTAAATGCAATATTCCTGTTTACTGGTTATAAGTATTACAATACTCACTTAATGCCATAGCCAAAACAGGCAAACCTTCTAAAACACAGTATTTTCAATCTCAAAACATTTATGGTTGTCCTTCGTAAATCAGCCGTTTCCACAACAGGTAGTTGGTTCCGGCGAAATTCTACCCCATCTGCAAGAAAGGAGCGCTCCACCTCTGTGAAATCAACTGTTGGGAGTACATCTAAACTTGCAGATGAAGTTTTACCAGTATCCGCAAAAAGACAACGGCATTCTGCAAAAAATTTATCGGTTTCTGCCACTAATACATTGCCAGAGGTGGTTAAAAAACCAATATCCCAGCCCAAAAATCATTCAAAGACAACAAAGCAAAAAAATCAGAAGTCAGCTTTCGTGCACCTACCCGTAATGCCTGGTTCAGGAGCAGCACCCTTGTGGTTACTACGGTTGTACACCTCACATCGTTATTCCTCAGTTGTAGCTTTTTTATTAGTGACAGCTACTCTATTTGTTTATGGTTGGACAGTATATTCTCAAGAGCTGTGGAGTCAAGGATATAACAGATTGCAAAACCTACAACTCCATGAACGGCAGTTAACCACAACCAACGCCAGCCTCAAGAACAAAATGGCTGAGGAAGCTGAAAAGGAAACACTTAAGCTAGTTTCACCCACGCCAGCAAGAACAATTTTTTTGCCCACACCATCTCCATCTCATAGTTCCCATACCAAACCCTCTGGTACACCATCAAGTTTGGAAAAGCTACAAAACACTCCTTCACCACTAGGATATTAAAACAGTCAACAGTTATCAAAGTTGGAGTTGAGGATTTAAAACCTCGTCTCAAGTCATCCACTTCAGGCACTATAAAATTGGGTAACTCCCACTTCTTTTGATAACTGATAACTCATACTGAGCAGGTCAATGCAGAAATTTCCGGTTAAATTGAAATTCAGAAATTTTCCCCATCCAACATTTAAAAGGCTAAGGAAGTCTTGTATTCTAAAGTTTATGCACAGGTTTACCTCTCAGGCTCCAGACCAAATACCAAATACAAGATCCCGACTATTCGTGGTTTGGGGTATACTAATGACCGCAGGGTTGGGATTGGCTATCAATTTATATAAATTACAAATCATCCAGGGAACAAAACTAACCCAAAAGGCACGCAATCAGCAAATGGTGAACTTACGACCTTTTGTTCCCCGTCGTTTAGTTATAGACCGCAGTAAAAATGTGTTAGCCATTGACCGCCCCGTGTATACCTTATATGCCCATCCCAAGCTATTTAGTCAGTCTAATCAACAAATCGCAGAACGGCTAGCTCCCATATTGGATAAAACTCCCGGTGAGTTAGTGAAAATTTTTACCCGCCAAAACAGTGGCATTACACTTGCTTCTACCCTCCCGGAAGTAAATGCTGACCGTGTGAAATCATTACGCTTAAATGGCCTTGAATTAATTCAAAAATACTCCCGATACTACCCACAAAACAATTTAGTTGCAGACGTAGTGGGTTATGTAAATATTGACCGTCAAGGTCAGGCTGGTGTGGAATACAGTCAAGAGAATTTATTAGAACGTTCTGTACAGACAGTCCGCATGAGTCGTGCGGGTAATGGGAGACTACTACCAAATCATGCACCGGAAGGATTTTTAAATTTTGATGACCTGCAACTGCAACTAACTATTGATAGCCGTTTGCAAAGGGTCGCCCGTACTGCTTTACAAGAACAAATAGAGAAGTTTAAAGCCAAACGTGGAGCGGTAATTGTCATGGATGCTTCAGATGGTTCTTTACTAGCTCTAACTTCTTATCCCACCTATAACCCTAATGAATACTCAAAAGCCGACCTTGCACTGTTCAAAAACTGGACTGTGACTGATCTTTATGAGCCGGGATCAACTTTTAAACCCTTGAATGTAGCCATCGCCCTAGAGAATAATGTAATTAAAGCAGATGATTTCTTTAATGACCCCGGTTTTATTCAGATAGGTCAGCACACCATCCGAAATGCTGGTCACAATAGCCATGGAAAAATTAACATTGCCAAAATACTGCAAACTTCTAGCAACATTGGTATGGTGCGAATAATTGAACGCATGAAGCCTTCAGCCTATTACAACTGGCTGGAACGTTTGGGATTAGGACAAACCCTTGAGACAGATTTGCCTTTTGAAGTTCGTGGACAGCTCAAAGGTGAAAAAGAATTTATCGGTTCAGCTATTGAAGCAGCAACTACATCCTTTGGGCAAGGCTTTTCTTTAACACCGTTACAGTTAGTACAAATGCACGGTGCTCTAGCCAATGGTGGTAAATTAGTCACACCCCATGTAGTCCAAGGGTTGGTGGATAGTAAAGGTCAGATGCATTATTCCCCCAATCTTCCTGCACCGCGCCAGATTTTCTCACCAGCCACAACCCAAACAGTGGTAGAAATGATGGAAACTGTTGTGTCAGAAGGCACAGGTAAGGCGGCAGAAATTCCAGGTTATCGTATTGGTGGTAAAACAGGCACATCTCAAAAAGCTAGTGCTAATGGGGGTTACATCCCAAATGCCCGTATCACTAGCTTCGTGAGTATTTTGCCAGTGGAATCTCCCCGCTATGTAGTTTTTGCAGTAGCGGATGAGCCAAAAGGTGCAAATGCTTACGGTTCCACCGTCGCCGCACCGATTGTTAAAGCCGTAATTGAAGCATTAATTCCCATTGAAAAAATTCCCCCAAGTCAGGAAGATAAAACAAACTCTAAACTAAAATAGTTCATTACTATCCCTGGTAAGTTTGTTGCAGTGCTTCTTCTATTGAACCTAAACGTTCATAAGCCTCTATGAGTTGATGGGACTTAGTTTTTCGCTGTGCCAGTATCTCTTTTAATGGAGTTAATAAATGCACATCTGAATCATCACCCAAGGCAACTTCAGCTACTTGTAAAATTTTTGCAGCATTAGAAAAAATATCTGCATTATCAAAGCCTTCTTTTGCAGAAATTTGGTGTAAAGTAGCGTTAGGTGTAATTGCCCTACCTAGTAAGGTTTTATCTAATATCAAACCTTTCAATAATGCCAATAAAGCCCCATAAATAGAAAAATTATCGCAACTATCACAAGCTTTAAATTCAATGCGTCCGACTTCAGAGGGAATCCGGGCAATTTTTGTTAATGAAGGTACACTATTAATTAACTGTTCTTGTTTCTCCACAAATACTAAAGCAGCTGCTCTTATTCCAGTTCTGACAAAAGTTCGTACTGAAAAACCATCCCATAATCCCCCATTGTAAAAAGGAGAACTATAACTAAAAGGAACGATATAGGGACTGTAATAAGTTAATTTCTTGCCAATATCAATCAAATTTTCAATTGGTAAATCTGCCACCGAAATATTTAAATCTGGACCATAAGTCACCATGTAAATATTCGCGGTGTGTTCATCAGGATAAGCCTGTAACTGTTTGAGTTCATAATTGTTTAAAGGAGGTTCAGGGTCAAACACAGTCTTATAGGGGTTAAAACTAGTTAAAACAGGTGAAAAACCGTAGCTAGTGGCCACTTCACGCAGTAACTGGAAACTTTCTGACAATTCAGTTAAAGCTCCTTGAATATCAGAGTGAATAGTGGTTCTAATTTCAATACCTTTAGGTACACAGCCAATTACCTTGTCAGAATCAGCAAATCTTTCAAATCCCTCAATGTACCACCTCTTTTGCCTAATACCCGCATCTCCAACGCGCAATTGCGAACAATCCTTGGGGTATGTGGGCAATTCCTCCACAATTTGTTCAAAGTTAGCAAATTTAGTTTGGGAAAAATCAGCAAATTTTCCTTCCTGGTTGAGGAAAGCGACTTCATGTTCAATGCCAAAATAAAACTTCATGTATAATTAGCGACAAAAATGGTTATTGAGTTCAAGTAGGGCTACAAATGAGATAGTTTTGCATTAATTAATTTATCAAATTTGTAGCCAATTCCACGAAAAATTTGTGTTCACTGAGAATCAGTCAGTTTGGATTGATGCTGCTTTAATTGTGCTGCTTTTCCAGAGGAGCTAAACTAACATGGTTTTGACCCTATTTACGGCTAAGTTGAAATTTTTTAACCAACAAATCCATTCCACAAACTCACGCGTTCTTTTTTAGTTTAACTATAAAAATTCTCAAGATTATTTTTAGATATAATTTATTCAGATTCTCAACTACTTCGTTGAAACTCTCAGGAGGCTATAGTACTTACAAGTTCTGTATTCAGTGTGTATAATGATATAAAGTGGCTTAATGTTAAGCAAGGAAATATTGAGGCGTAACTATGACAAGTGTTACGAAATCTCCTTATAGCAGGGAAGAAATAACCGCTTGGTTACGTGGACTGCTGACAATTGCCTGGGCAGATGGTAACTTTGACCCTGAAGAAAAGCAATTAATTACCACTCTTACCCAGAATGATATAGCTCCAGGGATTTCGTTGAATTCACTAGCAGTAATTCAACCAGAAGAATTGGCTGCAAAGTTGGGTAAAAGAACACGAGCAGCCGAAAATTTTACTCGCACAGCAGTGATGGTGGCCATCGCTAATGGTACATATTCCCCCCAAGAAGATCAAGTTCTTCATCAGTTGTGCGAAGCCTTGGAACAGCCAAAAGATATTATAGACTCCTTACGTCATACCCTAGAACATGAGGGACAAGTATCTACACCCACAGCACCTCCACAAGATGCGCTTTTTTCCCTGGCTGACTGGCTAGACAAACTAGAAATCCAAGACCCCACGGTTGCCCGTTTTTTGTGCAAAATGATTCCCTCTCAGTGTCCCTTTGAGCGGGATATAACTTTATTTGGACACAAAATTGTTCATATACCCCCATTGTGTCAACTCAACCCATTGTATGAGCAACTAGTGGGTTTACGTTTTCGCGCCCTCTCCTATTTAGCAGATGAATGTGGTGAGGATATTTCAGCATATATTTAGTCATTGGTCATTGGTGATTAGTAGGATATGTCAAGTAGGAGGTTTCAGGAATTACTCGTTGATCAATTGTCTGAAAAATGCTTCCATATCTGAAATCAATTGGTATCCTTCCCAAAGACCAATGACCAATAACCAATGACTAATGGCTAAGTTATGCAATTTATTGACCAAGCAGTAATCGAAGTTGAAGCTGGTAAAGGTGGCGATGGTATCGTGGCTTTTCGACGTGAAAAATACGTACCAGCAGGCGGCCCCTCTGGTGGGAACGGAGGAAAAGGCGGTTCAGTAATTTTTGTTGTTGATACAAACCTACAAACTTTACTGGACTTCAAATACAAGCATCATTTTAAAGCGGATGATGGTGGACGTGGTGGGCCAAACAATCGCACTGGAGCTAATGGTAAGGATTTTATCATTGAAGTTCCCTCTGGTACTTCTGTTTATGATGGCAGTACAAGTGCTTTACTGTGTGATTTAATTGACCCTGGACAACGTTTTCTAGTTGCTGAAGGTGGAAAAGGTGGACTAGGAAATCAGCATTTTTTGAGTAACCGTAACCGCGCCCCAGAATATGCTTTACCTGGACTACCTGGCGAAATGAAGGTACTGCGCCTAGAGTTGAAACTTTTGGCAGAAGTAGGTATTATTGGCTTACCAAATGCTGGTAAATCTACACTAATTTCTTCTCTATCAGCTGCATGTCCCAAAATTGCTGACTACCCCTTTACAACTCTTATTCCCAATTTGGGTGTAGTCAGAAAACCCACTGGTGATGGTACTGTTTTCGCCGATATTCCCGGTTTGATTGCAGGTGCTTCCCAAGGTGCAGGTTTGGGATACGATTTTTTGCGCCACATTGAACGCACAAAAGTTCTGCTACACTTAATTGATGCCACCAGCGAAGATGTGATTCGTGACTACAAAATAATTCAGCAAGAGTTACAAGCCTACGGACGAGGTTTAGCAAAGCGTCCGCAAATTTTAGCCTTGAACAAGATTGATGCAGTTGATAGAGAAACAGTAGATTTAGAAGCATTGGCTACTCAACTAAATCACCTTTGTCTATCTCCGGTTTTTTTGATTTCAGCAGTTACCCGCACTGGGTTAGAACCAATGTTGCAAGAGTTGTGGACAATTCTTGATCAAGTTAAGGCCGCTGAAAAAGTGGAAGTATTGACATAGGTATTCTTTATGGGGCTTTGACATTGGCATTACAGCACACTTGATTTGAGTGAATTACACCCTTAGCGGGCAATACTTGTACTGAGCGCATCCCATGGCTTGCGTCCTGTAGCCGTAGTGTGCCCGCACTACAAGAGTTTGATTGTTGATCCACGTAGCTCATTTACCTGCAATCTGAAGAAAAGAATTTCATGGGGAAGCCCAGAAGTTCACAGTTAAATTTTGAGAAACCAACGTTGATGATACATCAGGTCAGCAATTGCTAACCAAAATAAAAGGGTGACTAGGGCAAATAATAGTGAACCGTTGAGATTACCCGCCCAAGATGCAAAGATGTTTTGATAAATCCAGTTGTAGGTGGTGAGAGCAGTTTCTCCTGTGCCAATTTTGGTTTTAACTAGGATTTTAATTAACAAAACGGATGCAATGAATAAAGCGATGGCATTTAAGCCCATAGTTTCAAAAGGCTTACTCCAGCGTCGGATTTTTCGCACTTCCATCAGTTCGTAACAAGCTGCTAATAATACTAAAGCCCAACCACTGGTGAACATTACATAGGAACTTGTCCACAGTTTTTTGTTAATGGGAAATGCCCAGCCCCACCCCCAACCAATAATTAAGCAACCAATACCAAATAATGCTAACCCCAGGCTGGTGCGTGTCTCTACTGGTTGATTACGTATCCATTCCCCCGTAAAATATCCAATAAGCACACTAACCATAGCAGGAATAGTGCCAAATAATCCCTCTGGATCGCCTAAATTTTGATATCCATCACCTGCATATAGGTGGACTTGGGGAATAATTAAGCGGTCAATGTAAGCGCCAAAGTTCCCCACTCGTGTCAGTACCCCCGCCCCAAAATCCGGAACTGGTACATACATCATAGTTAGCCAATAGCCGATAAGTAATACACCTGCTAGTATCCATTGTCCTTTCCGCGGTAGGTTAAGGACTACAAGGGAAGCAAACAGGTAAGTGATACTGATACGCTGTAATACTCCCATAATACGGATATTGCTTAAATCAAATGTCCAAATCCCCTGATTCCAGAAGCCATTGAGTAATAACCCCAAGCAAAAGAGCATGACGGCACGGGGTAAAATACGCCAGTAAGCTTTTTCGGTGTACTTTGATAAGGAAAATGACATTGCTACACCAACAATAAATAAAAAATAAGGAAACACTAAGTCTGTTGGTGTGCAGCCGTGCCAATCAGCATGGGCTAAGGGGGGATACACATCACCTGCAACTCCCGCCATGTTAACAAGAATCATGGCAGCAATGGTAATACCTCGAAAAACATCCAGTGAAGATAAGCGCATAGAAGTTTATATTTAATTAGTCACTAATGCACAAATATCTTAATTTTTTTAACCGCTAAACTAAGACAAGCTACAAAAAACTCAAAATGCAGTTAGCGCCCTTATACCCTTTTCTTTATCACATTCTCCAACCCAGTTTTCCTAACTGTCTTTGGAGTGGTAATCCCCATGTCAAAGCAATTGCTATCTCTTTTGATGATGGCCCCCACCCGGAATACACACCCCAAGTATTGACTGTATTAGAACGTCACAACATCAAAGCCAGTTTTTTTTGCTTGGGTGCTTGTGTGAACCGCTTTCCGTCTATTGCCAAAGCTATATGCGATGGCGGACACTGGATTGGATTACATGGTTATGAGCATCGCTGTTTTCCCACACTTTCCCCAAATGACCTGCAAAATAGTTTAGAAAAAACTCAACTGGCTATTTACAATGCTTGTGGTTTGACACCAGAAGAAGTTAGAGATGTGCGACCCCCCAACGGTTTATTTACACCCCAAACTTTACGACTATTCCTCAAATGGAATTACCGTCCAGTAATGTGGAGTGTCGTACCGGAAGATTGGGTCAGCCCGGGAGTTGCCACCGTAGTCCAACGAGTTATTAAACAAGTGCAAAATGGTTCACTAATTGTCTTGCATGATGGTTCCTTTGGTGGACAATATGTTGCTGTGACAATTCAAGCACTGATTCCCCAATTGCTACACCAAGGCTATGAATTTGTAACAGTTGATGCTTTATGGAAGCAAAATAAAAGCAACCATAATCTCATAGCCAGGAATTCTGATTGATTCGGGAGCTAAAAATTACTAATTACTTTATTAGCACTGTTAGCACAGCCACCTGTAGCCCACAATGCCCTGAGAATTAGCTATACTTGGCTTTCCTTGTTGAGTAATTTTTGTCTCAGAAGTGCCAGCCCTCACTGAGGCTGATTTCCCACTACTCAATAAATTGTGCATTTTACCTAACGTGAGCCTAGTCTACCCACAGGCTTGTCTAATGACTCATTCATATCTTCAATTAGGTCTTCTACTTGGCAATTCAAGACTTTGCAAAACCTAATGATTCTTTCAATATAATCTGTCCCAGTCCTACCGCTTTCCCAATTTTGGATAGTGCTTTCAGTCACGCCCACAAGACGAGATAGCTCAAGCTGGGTTAGCCCTGCTTTTTCACGAAGGAAGGCGATCCTTGGTTTTGGCTTTTGTTTCACGGCTACAGCATTTTTATTTTATCCATCCTTGTATACTATATCACCAAAAAAATCAAAGCCGAGAAAATTACTAAACAATTTTATTTGTACTACAAAATACTTAAAGCTTTGATCCGGATTACCCATCATGTCTGTGTGAAAATAGATAAAAAAATTGCTTGAGAAAAATCAACGTAAATTCCCCAAGGTTCAGCCTCGGCGGAAAAAGCGAAAACTCAAGTTCCGCCCAGGACAGTTTGGTTTGTGTAGTTCTGGGACTTCTACTCCCCAGGGTTAACAAGATTGAATACTGTGACTACTTCTATCAACCGGAGAAATTATCTACTCTTACATCCTTCCAAATATCCGAAACTTGCCAACCTGAGTTACCCACAGATTGAACTATGGGATGAGTACGTAAAGGAATATAATTAACTTCCCTATCCTCTATTATATATTCTTGATATTCTTCAACTATGGGTTCTGGGGGAATCACACTATCCAGTGGAACACCTTTTTCTTCTGCTTCCTCCATGAGCTTGATTTTATCGAGGAGAAGTTTTTCAGATTTTTTGATTAGTTTCATCTTAATTTCAGGGGGTAGAAAACTGGACATTAAAAAAAACGAAAATCCTTATACTGATTCTGAAATAGGCTAGTGTAGTCTTTCAAGAATCTTTAGAGATATCCGCAAAACAAAAAGTTATTATTAACTTTGTAAGAATACTTACTGGCCAAAGACCATACTACAGCAACAATACTGTAAATATCTAGGCATTCACCACAATCTTAATAAATAGTTTCTACAACACCAAGACTTTTGCCAACTTGGTGAAGCTTTCACAGCCTTCTAGGCTGTAGCCAAAGTTTAAGGTTGTTGTTAAGCTATGCTAATTTCAACCAAAAAACAACATTTTGGCAAGTAAACTGACAACCCAGCACTTGGGCTATCCCAGGTCTTATTCCTACACTACCCTCCACTCACCATCACATTTCATCAGTGTTGAAGCAGCCTTGAGATGTTGTTTCCGATATTTATTTAAAAAATTTTCTAAGTACTGTGGAAATGAGTCAATAAAGTTTTGCTTATAGCTTATATGTACTTTATTGGCTTTTTATTGGCTACCGTAATAGCCAAAATAAACTCTGAAATAAAAAAAGCCATGGCCAGCGGACAAAGGTAATGGCATCGCCCTTTGTTAAACTGTTTTATCTTACTACAAAAATTTCTGTACCAAGGTATAAAATTACTCAACCGTAACACTTTTCGCCAAGTTACGAGGCTGGTCAACATCCAAACCGCGACGGGCTGCTATGTGATAAGCCAATAGTTGCAAAGGAATCACAGTGAGAATAGGCGATAGCAACTCATCCACTTGGGAAACCGGGAGCAAATCGTTGAATATTTCCCCAGCTTCGCCATCATTGAAGGGAGTTACACCAATTAACCGAGAATCTCTGGCTTTGGCTTCTTGAGCATTGGAAATCACTTTTTCGTATACACCACCAGGAACCGCGATGGCCACCACTGGAACTTTCGCTTCTAATAAAGCAATGGGTCCATGTTTCATTTCCCCCGCCGGATAACCTTCAGCGTGAATGTAGCTGATTTCCTTTAATTTTAAAGCTCCTTCTAAGGCAATGGGAAAATTAATTCCCCTACCTAAAAAGATAAAATCTTTGGTTTCTGCAAAATCATGTGCTAAATGTTCCGTTAAACTTTCCTGAGTTTGTAAAGCCGTTTCAATTTCTTGAGGAATTTGCCGCAACCCGTTAATAATCTCCGCTATTTTCCCTAGCGCAACTGTCTGACGACGAGCAGCTAAATCTAACGCCAAAGCGTAAAATGCCATAAGTTGAGCTGTAAAAGTTTTCGTAGCTGCTACACCAATTTCAATTCCGGCTAAAGTGTTGATAATATGGGGAACCATTAACCCCAAACTACTTTCTGGGCGATTGGTAATACCTAAAAGTCGCGCTCGATACTTAAGTTCCTTCCCTTGGCGACGTTCTTTTTCCATCCCTAAAGCCGCTAAAGTATCAGCAGTTTCTCCTGATTGGGTAACACCAATAATTAGTGTATTTGCCGTTAAGGGCGAGGGTGCATAGCGATACTCAGAAGCATAATGTACTTGAGTAGAAATTCCAGCTATTTGCTCAATTAAATATTTTCCTATTAATGCCGCGTGCCAACTCGTACCACAGGCAACAATGTTTATTTGTTCTAAATCTGCGTAAAATTCAGTAGACAAACCGAGGTTAATTGGTGAAGGAGATTCAGCAGAATTACTCTCAGTATCAAAGTAAGCTGCTAAACTGGCTCTTACTACTCCTGGCTGCTCATAAATTTCTTTAAGCATGAAGTGTTTGAATCCCTGCTTTTCTACCATGGTGGGATTCAAATTCAGCATTCGTGGTTGTTTTTTCAACCTTTCACCAGCAAAGTTATAGATTTCCACACCTAATGGTGTCATCCGGGCAATTTCACCATTTTCCAGCGGCAAAACTGCACGAGTATGAGTTACAATCGCTGGTGTGTCGGAAGCGCAAAAGAACTCACCTTGGCCAAAGCCAATTACCAGAGGAGCTTGTTGACGGACAACAATCAATTCATCTGGGTAATCAGCAGATATGGCTGCGATGGCAAATGCTCCCTGAAGATGGTTAACAGATTGACGAATCGCCTCTAAAAAACGAGAAGGGGAAGTGGGGACATGGGGGGCTGGAGGATTGTTTAAGAATTCAGCTATGAGGTGGGGAATTACTTCAGTGTCGGTTTCAGAAACGAATTGGTGGCCCTTTTGTTTGAGTTCTTCACGCAGATCCCGGTAGTTTTCCACAATGCCATTTTGTACCACCGCCACCCGCATGGCCATATCCATGTGGGGATGGGCATTATATTCCTCCGGCTTACCATGAGTTGCCCAGCGAGTGTGGCCAATACCAATTTGGGCAGGAGTCACTGTTTGTTCTAGTTTAGAACGCAGGTTATTTAGTTTCCCTTTAGCCCGAACACAATGTACTTCATCTTCCCAAACCGTGGCTATGCCGGCGGAGTCATAACCGCGATATTCGAGTTTTTCTAGCCCAGCCACTAAAATATCTGTTGCCGCTTGAGTGCCTATATAACCAACGATTCCACACATTACCTACGCCACTCTGATTTGAATATGATTTAATTTAATCTAGTTGGTAACATAAAAGCACCATTTTGTCCAAATAAACAAGGCGGAATTAGCTCTCTATGCTACCAGATATGGTGTTGATTTTTCAGCTTTGACATTTTCCTTGCCAAGGAAAATGTCAGGTGTTTAGTTGGACTGAGAGAAAAATTTAGTAGGGTGAGCAGTACCCACCCCACCATCCTAAAGCACCTTGCTATGGAATCACTCAATGTCAACCAAATCAGGAATTGGCAATAAACTCCCTAATAAGCTAGACCCATGCTGCGAGTTGTTTCAGCACCTAGATAAACTCGGATGCTTAAAAAGTCAGTAGGACAAGCAGTTTCACAACGCTTACATCCTACGCAGTCTTCGGTGCGGGGTGAAGAGGCAATTTGAGAAGCTTTACAGCCATCCCAAGGTACCATTTCCAACACGTCTGTGGGGCAAGCCCGGACGCACTGGGTGCAGCCAATGCAGGTATCGTAGATTTTTACGGTATGAGACATTAAAAAGGCTCCTTTCCAGTGTTCTTTTCTGCAAAAGAATCATATATCAAAGCATAGTTTACAGCAGTAGCTTATAGTCCGTAATCAAAAGGCTACATAACTTTAAACAATTTAATGGGCACTTATAAAAATTTGGATTTACGAAATCTCTCTATTGCTTATATACCAATGGCATCTTAGCAGGGTATTTAGGTTTCTGTCGTCTCAAATGTCCCTTATTTGTAAACTTCTATGAAGTGAAGTCAACACCAATCAAATCAATATGGGACCTCTGTATAGTAATTATTGCTGGGAAATTATATACTGTCTAACTAAACAAATTGGCGACCACAGATTTTGCTCAATACACCTAATTTTCTATATTGTAAACAAGTGGGTCAAAACTTACTCTCAGCAGCCACGGCTCCCCCATATGTTAGTGTTTATCTGAGGTTTTCATGATTTTCTTTATAATTAGTCTAAATCACATTAGCATGAACTTATGCATCCAGAGTCTCTACCTAGCGAGGTGATTCTGACAAATCCTAGTCAGTCCCTCGGCAAACTCCATCTTGATTGGACACCCCAACCAGGAAACTACGTCGATTTTCAAGGTAAAACTTATGCAGTATTAGAACGCCGTCACAGATACCAATTTAAATCCGGGCGTTACCACCTGCGGAATATAGCCCTTTACGTGCAGTCTATCACAAAACCAACAGAGAAAACTTTAGTACACGGACGCTGGGTAATTGGTGATGCTACCTGTAGCTACAATGCACAGTCAGAAATTATGCGCTGTGCTGTCAACCCGGAAGGTCCTTGTGATTCTTGCCGCTTCTACGAAAAATCCGAAGTCAAGAGTTAGCAACGACTTACCAAGGGTTAACCATTGCCCAACATTTCACCCACAGTTAAACGGTTACCATTAACAAAATCCCATCCTGACTGGGGACGTTTACCAGCTAACTGAACTTCTCGTAAAAGTAGCAAACCCTCACCCGTTTGGATAATGGCACCAATTCCCTTGGCGATGCTCACCACTGCTCCTGGAATACCCGATATATTTGATAAATCAGGCAATTTTTGGTGTATTTGTATTAACTCAGCTGTCGGCTTATAACGGTAAGCATCACCAACGGGAACAGAGGCTAGAATTTTTATTCCTTGATCGCGAAAAGTGGCTGTGCAGTTAGGGTAAAAACCTCTGATTTGATTATGTAATTGAATAGCGCTCTTTGACCAATCCAAACTGTAGTTATGCTTTTGAATCAAAGGTGCATAGGTCGCTTCAGACTCATCTTGATGAATAGCCTCAATTTCCCTACTTTCCCACTTAAACAAAGTTTCCAGTAACAAATCTCCACCAAGAACAGATAGCCTCTCAGCCAAATCTTGGGCATGATCTAACGATCTAATAGGTGTAGTGGCTTTCAAGAGCATCGCCCCAGTATCCATGCCCACATCCATCAGCATCGTAGTGACCCCGGTTTCTGTTTCGCCGTTGTACAGACACCACTGAATTGGTGCTGCACCACGATACTTCGGTAAAATCGACCCATGCACATTAATACAACCCAACCTCGGCATATCCAATATTTCTGCTGACAAAATCTGTCCATAGGCCACAACCACAAAAACATCCGCATTAAGTTGTCGCAGTTGAGTTAAAGTTTCAGTGTCCTTTTTAATTTTTTGTGGTTGCCACACAGGCAAGTTGTGGTTAAGTGCAACGGTTTTTACTGGTGATGGTATAAGTTTGTTACCCCGTTCCCGACGTTTATCAGGTTGGGTAACAACGGCCAAAACTTTAATATCTGGTTGATTCAGTAATTTATCTAAGGTTGGAACAGCAAAGTCAGGTGTTCCAAAAAATACTACTTTCATGTGAAATAATTAATGTTTCCTACAGGACAACATAAAACTAAAGTCATGACCACATTGCATAACATAGTCTTATCAATTTTTGCCCATTTATGTACTCAATAGTAAGTAAATACTAAACCACTGAGAACCAACTGGAGGAAGGGGTGTCAATGTGCTATCCGCGTGCTATCTGCTATCTTATCCAGCCTTTAAAAAAAAACTACAAAATTAATTTTTTTCATGTTAAGGTAGTATTATATTGGCAAAAAGCAGGTTAGCCTGGTAGACTCAATGCACGAGAAGCCCACAGTCCAAAAACTTGGTATTGACTGTAGTGTGCGGAAGTTAGTCCCGTACAGTATAAACAAAAATAAGTTAATGTTCGGCGGGGAACCAAAAGTCACTAAAAAGCCCAAACCTAGGGCTTGCTGAACTGTGGGGTTGCGTCACCATCATTGAGTTGTGCATTACCTTGTCCCAGCTTTTAAAGTAACGCCTCACTTTCACCGTTATCGGGCGCTGCTCTATTTCAGCACCAATTAAGAGGGAAACTACCTGAGCCTTAGTTTTTGCTAAGGGCTGTGTACCAACAGAACATTTATTTTGCTTTGCCTCTGTGTTGTTAGCAATTGTGCCCTACATGACGGGTTCAGCAATTTTTGACTCACACAAATTTCCATGTACTCGGGTATTAAGCCCAGAGGTAAGACCCCATTTTATGCAGTAACTTCTCGTTGATCTGCATTTGTTTTTGGTGGTAATCTCCAATAAAAAACAATTTGTTAGTAAAGAGGTATGGAGCATGATATTAAACTTTTGTGAAATTATCCAAAATTTAGATAAATTATTGTTTTCAAGGCCTTAAACATTTTAGCCTGTTCTTACACGTGTAACTATCGCCTACTTTCTTGCTTCTTAGGCATTGCTCTTCACACAGCACCCGCCCTCTTTAGAGAGTCTACATATGCTCAAACTCTTCTTGCTGTCAGGATCCTTCCGCCTTCAACCATTTCGTAATCATATTGTCCTTGTGATGCTGATCGCACCTTTGCTAGGGGCATTTAGTCATTCCACATCAGCAAAACAATCAAAAGTAGTCACAAAAATTCCTCCCACAAGCGCAAAATTGGACTTTGCGCCGTTGCCAGTTGCTACTATGAATGAACCTTATTTAGTGGAAGTGTTAACATCATCTCCCATCACCTCATTTAAAGAAGGATCTGACTCCATGCCATTATTAATGGCTTCTGTTAGTAAACCCTCAACATTACAAATCAGCACAATAGAGTCTTTGTTAGCTCATGATTTTTTCTCTGTTGGTGATGATGTTAATCCATTAGTAGCAGTGGAACTAGGACAAATTCCAGAAACACCTGTGAGTAAATTGAATTTAGGGGAAAGATTTAATCCTGGTGACAGCGCTAATACCAAGTTCCCCAATGAATTGCTCAGTACTAAATCTTTGAAAACAATACCCGGGGAATTCCAACCACTTTTCATACCCGAAACACCTGCTGTAGAAGAAATCGATGAAGCGCACGCATCACATACTGATCCCATAGGAAGTCCTCATCCAATTCCTTGGCAATGGATTCTCGCCACCCAGGAAGCTATTGCTGCCGATGGAGGTTACGGAGTTCGCCACTATCGTAGTGTACCTGTGACTTCTCCTGATGGTAGATACGTTGTTTACAGCAGGGTGCAACTGGAAGTAAGACCCAAAATGTACAACAGCAAAGTTAGCAGTGTGTTGTTTGTGGAAGATAGGCAAACTAAAAACTTGCGGGTGATGGCTTCAACTGCACCTATCGGGGATCCAGTGTTAAACAAAAATCTCCCATCTCTGGAAGCAGAGGATACAAATCAAAATGGGAAAATAGGAGTTTTAGTTCCCGTTAGCTGGTCACAAAAAAGCGATCGCTTCTTAGCACGCAAGTTTGAAGGCAAGTTTAACACAGGTGATTCCACAGATCAAGCAGTAATTTGGGATAGTGAAAAAAATCACATTAACACTGTTGCCCCACATCGTGGAGAACATGAGCATGAGAAAATAGCAGTTCTATTAGGTTGGAGTAAAAACAAGCCTGATCATGCACTGTTTCGTGCGGGAGAAATGGGAGAAGAAAACTGGCCTTTGGTGCAAGTTTCCACCGATGGTAAGACTTTAGACACAACAGATGCGGATCAGCCTATTACCTTTGGTCAAAAAATTCCAGAACTTTGGGCAAGTCCACAAGTTGCTTCTCGATAATTTCTGCAAAACTTCCTCAATTCCCGTTGTTACACCCAAGAACAATGGGAATCTGTTTTACACACACTCAAATAATAGGCGTAACTCTGGGAAAACATATTCAGCAGATTTAAACGGTTCCCTAAATATATTGAGAGGGGTAGTTGGGGATTCTATCTTTGATAAAAAATCAATAGAGGAGCTTGTAGTTAGCCCAATAAAGGTTACACCTTACAAAGCTAGAAGTATAGTCAAATATTTCTGGTAACTATAACAGCTCTTTATCGAAAATCTAGGTTTAAAACCCCCTCCTTCTAGGACGGCTTTACTGATACTTTCCTAAAAAAATAGCTGCAAGTGGCCATTGACTTTTTTTCATAACTTGGCTTATGTATTTGGTTGGTGGTTTAGCCTGTATATATTATGGCTTTCAAGTATTATGGCTTTCAAGGCTTGGTGTGCCATTAACGTGGAGCGTTGTTGCACCATGGGACAACACACCTTAAGAATAGCAGTTAATCTAACTATTACTCTCGGATTGCTCGCTGTTTTCTAATTCAGCTGTGGTTTCTTTGACTCGACGGATGGGTAAATTAGCAATCAACGCTGTGGTTCGTTGATTACTTTCTAGAGAAAATTCTAGTCCCTCTGTCTCAATTTCTACATAGCGACAAACTATTTCTAAAATCTCTTGCCGCATTTTTTCCAACTTTTTAGGGTCTAAATCAGCACGGTCGTGAGCAATCACCAGCTGTAGGCGACGTTTCACTTGATTGCGACTGTTGTCAGGAGTACGTAAAAAAAATCGTTCTATAAGTTCAAGAATCATTGCCAATGGGTATGCGGAGACTGGAACAAGAGTTAAACAATCTTTGTCCGAAACAATTTTCGCAAACGAGCAAAAATGTTGTCGTGGGGTGCGTCGAGGTCAAGAAAATCGACTTTTTCTCCTTCCAATCTACGGGCAATGTTATCAAAGGCTATGGCAGCTAAAGAAGGAGTGTCCCCCAACACTAAAGGTTCCCCGCGATTGGTAGAAACAATAACACGTTCATCATCAGGTATTACCCCGATTAGGGGTATTGCCAGAAGTTCCTGAACATCTTGCACAGACATCATATCATTTGCCCGTACCATTGCGGGTCTGATCCGGTTAATGATTAAATGAGTACGCTTAATGCCTTGTGCTTCTAGTAACCCCACCACTCTGTCAGCGTCACGAACGGCGGAAATTTCCGGTGTAGTTACTATTAGAGCTTCTTTTGCTGGAGCGATCGCATTTTTAAACCCGTTTTCAATCCCAGCCGGACTATCAATAATTACGTATTGAAACTTCTGGGCTAGTGCATTCACTAGCAACTTCATCTGTTCAGGAGTTACCGCATCTTTAGACCGATTTTGGGCTGCTGGTAGTAATACGAGATTGGTTTGTCGCTTATCTTTCACCAACGCCTGTTCTAACCGACACTCCCTAGCCAGAACTTCTACCGCCGTATAAACAATGCGGTTTTCTAGTCCCAGTAACAAATCCAAATTTCTCAAACCAAAATCCGCATCAACTAAAGCAACTTGACGCCCCATTTTGGCTAAAGTCATGCCTAAATTTGCCGAAACTGTGGTTTTACCCACTCCCCCTTTACCGGAGGTAATCACAATAATGCGAGTCATGGTAGAGTTCCCCTCGATGAGGGTTCAGGAAATATAGTAAATACTTATGGAATCTGATTTAACCTATTTAATTGGTTTCTGGAAAAATCATTAGCCCTGGCGATGCGAATTCCTTCGGGCGTAATGTGCGCCACTTCAGGAAAAACCTGCATCGGTGATTTCTCCGGTGCCCTAGCTACAGCATCTGCGATCCGCAACTGGGTTGGTTCCATTTGCAAGGCCATAATCAGACACTCACGATTGCCTCCGGCACCCGCATGAGCAATTCCACGTAATCGTCCCCATATTACAATATCTCCTTGTGCAACTACGATACCACCAGGATTTATATCTCCTAAAATCACTACTGTTCCTGGATGACGAATTTCTGTTCCAGAACGTACGGTCATTTCTAGATAGAGAGCATCTGCTGGAGTTTTAGTCCCGGACTTCAACTCAGAATGCAAAGAAGTTTCAGGTTGGAGTTGTTCCACCGAATAACCGCAGGTCACAGCCGCGATGGCGGTTTGCCGACGACTAGTACTTACAGATTTTAACTCAAGTTGAGCTTCCCTAAAGGCTTCGGCCAATTCTTGCAGTTGTCTACCATCTAATAAACGGTCTTGTGCGATCAAATTTACTGGGGCCCTTGATGTCCGTAACCGATCACTAGCATTTAACCGTAACTTCAACTGTTGCCAAATATCAGACCAAGCGAGTTCTGAGGCTGGTATTTGAGATTCCGTTGGCAAAATTACTAGCAGTTTTTCTCCATCACTTTTTAACTGCACTTGAATATGGTTATTTAACCTATTCTCTTCTGTTAATAACTCAGGAGAATTCATATCTAAATCCACCTCCTGAACCACAGAAACAAATCTTGTATCTGTCGGGGCGGAATCTGACTCTTGATCATCAGAATCAGAATTAGACTGTAAATATAGCAAAACAGAATCTAGCTCTTTATCCGGGATGATATCATGAGAATCTGCATCAGAAATAGCGAAATTTGAGGCATTATCCTCAGCAACGGTAGAATTCACTTCTAAATCCGAAAGATGAGAAATTGACCCTGCATCAGCAAGTTCAAAATTTGACTCTAAGTTGGGGATATGGGAATCAGAAGTCATGCAGCACCCGCCAAAAGATACACCAAGTAATTATCAATACTAAGTCAATTGCAAAATGTATTAACGTTCTTACCTATAAAAATCCTATTTATTTTTTCTATCACCTCATTTGTAGCTGCTGACGGTTAACAGTTGACAGCCAACGGTCAAAAGTCAACAGCCCATAAACGAGATTTGACCAAACATTAAGGACTACTATATCTATTTCTAGTTAATCTTTTGTAAATCGTCCCCAAAGCATCAGCATCGCCAACATTACCAGGAAACAGCACCACTGGCAAATTGGGAAACTGAGGATGTTCTGATGTAGTGATTACCATTGAACAACCGGCTAAAATTTGTCCCAGTAAACGGGCTGAATTTAAACATAGACCATTACTCAAAACATCATTTGAGGTGATCCCACCCTTACTGATTAAAAATCCAATATCAGATGGTAAACCCCGCACAATATCCGTCAATAAACTAGACACTTTGACCCCAAACTGCAATCTATTCCTGACATCATTAAAAGTGAGTTCCTGACGACTAGTATAAACTACTGGTGTTTTACCAGCATTATGCACCGCTTTTGTACTTTCCAAAACCTGGGTTAGGAGTTGAGCAAATTTATTCTCTTGATCATCCAGTAACCGCGCCACATCCACTTCAATTCCCACGGTTCCTTCCACTTGTAATAACGCCTGTAACTGCTGAGTGGTCTTTTTCACATGAGAACCAACGATGACCGCACCCGGCTTTCCTTTGCGGACATATTCAGCCATATTTTCTGCGGCAATGGGTTGAGGAGGTAACGCCGCTAAAGCCGTTAAAATACTCGCAGCACTGCGAAACAAAAAGCGTTTTCCCTGACTAGATGCTTCTAGCACATCCACAGCAAAGCAGTTTAGATCGGCTTGAGTTTCACCATCTACCACGGCGCACTGATTATTACTGAGTTGTAATAAGCGTTCTAAACTACCAGCACGGATATCATCAAGTAAAAACCTGGTTACAGATTCTGCACTAATACGCCCTTGAGTCTTTTCATCTACATATTTGGGCAAGTAACTGTGATGGTAGCCGAACACCGAATCACGGGCAAATTCAGTTTCGTGTACTGGTGTCGGTGTACCATCAATACTCAAGTAATGTACACTATCGCGGGTGATGCGTCCCCCTTCAAAAAATGCCGGTACAAGAAAATGAGCATCAAATGGCCCAAGTTCTTCAGCGATGGCATCGGTTTCTATAGGATAATGCCCTCGTAATGTAGAATCAGAACGGCTGACAATCAAAAAATCACTCAGATTTTCTGCGGCCAAGGCCCGTTTTAAATTTTGACAAACTTCTGTAGTCACAGATGCTGCTGACTCTGGCGGTAACGCTCTCGTGTTCGTCAAGATAAAGAAAATGGGTGAATCATCCTTCAAGGCGAGGCGTAAAGTGTCCACATCCCATTGCATTAGCAGCAAGCAGCTGTGAACTGTTTGTGAACCTGTGGGATCATCATCTAAGACAATAATTTTAGGTTTGTTGCTCATTGTCCGTCAAAGTAAACGATTGTGTTGAGAAATATCCTCATGGATATTTTCTAAATTCAGATTTTTACCAATTTTCTCATTTATACTTGCACATTCAAGACAATGTGCAAAAATTGATTAAGAACTTGAGCATATTAGCTCATTTAAGCAGTAGTTTGTAAAGCTTGCACATCAGTAAATAATTAAGAAATATTTCTTAGTTATTTGAAATTAACTTCTTATTATCGGGCAAAATTAGTTCACTTTTCCTACATATTACTAAATCTCCCCTGACCACTTGTTCTCTCTCCTTAATACTACTTTGTATTCATGAGACCACACCGTGGTATTTTTTGACTTTATTTTAAAAAACCGGCAAAATTTTGCCATAGCTTACACCTTGGTCTAGTCATCGCGCCACTCACACCAAAATTGCTACTAATTTATTAAAAACTACCTAACAGTAAAAAATAAACTAGAAGTGTACTGATTTTTGTCAAAGCAAATAGCAGCATATATGATCATGAATTTAAAAAATTTAACCCTAGAAAGAGAGCCGCAATAGTTCCTGCTACCGCAATTTCACCTTGATTAATTTTATTTAAAACTGACTCTACAGGAACTAATACAATTTCAATATCTTCCGTAACATCTAGTGTCTGCTCTCCATACTTTGCCACATTCTCAGCTAAAAATAAATGTATTTTATTCGTATCTTTCACCGGATTATCATATAAAGTCGCTAATTTAGTCACTTTTTCCGCTAAATACCCAGTTTCTTCTTTTAATTCTCTCACTGCTGCCACTGCAGCATCTTCTTTACCTGGGTCGAAACCCCCAGCAGGTAGTTCTAACAGAATCTCACCAACACCATGCCTATATTGACGGACAAAAACAATTTCTTCCTCATTTGTAATCGGTAAAATTAAGGCAATCTCCGGTCTAACAACCACAAAAAAATCATCTACAATTTTTCCATTAGGTAATTCTATTTCATCTCGTCTAACTTGACACCAGGGATGTTCTAAAACTATTTCTGATTTGAGGATATTCCATTTCTTGATATTATTCATAGATAAATTTTGAAAATAAAAATTAGCCAATGAAATGATGAACGTAAAAAATTATAACAAACACCTCAAACAATCTAAAATTTAAACTTACACTGTTTTTGCTTTAGCCCAATATTGAGCATACTTATGGAATTAAAAGTAAATTTATTTACTGTCAATAAAAGATTTCCCTTAAGAATCAGTCGTGGGACAACAGCACAAACGACAAATATATGGATCAAGATTATAGAAGATGGCATTGAAGGCTGGGGTGAAGCATCACCATTTAGCCTAGGCACTCATTGTCAATCTACAGAAATCATCAAAGGCTATTTGCAAGAACTCACTCCCGTATTAGAACCATTCAACCCGTTGCAGCGCCAGCAAATTGAACAAATATTGACACAACAACAGGTTCCTTCATCCGTGAGGGCAGCCCTGGATATGGCCATGCACGACTGGCTAGGTAAGGCTGTAAAATTACCTCTGTGGAAAATTTGGGGACTTGACCGTAATCTTATAGTGCCGACTTCCCTCACAATTGGCATTAATTCACCAGCCGGAGCTAAGGCTAGGGTGCGAGACTGGTTAGAATTTATTGATGTTCGTCTTTTCAAAGTAAAATTAGGTAACCCAGATGGTATAGATGCAGACCAGCAAATGTTATTAGCAGTGCAACAAGAAGCCCCCGGTCGAGAATTATTCGTGGATGCAAACGGGGGTTGGAGTTTAGAAAATGCTATTTATATGTGTAATTGGCTAGCGGATTTAGGGATAAGATATGTAGAGCAGCCACTACCACGAGGTCAGGAAACTAGCCTAGTCCAATTAAAGGAAAAATCTCCCCTGCCAATATTTCTTGATGAAAGTTGCCTTACCAGCACCGATATTCCTGACTTAGCAAACTACGTGGATGGTATTAATATTAAACTCATGAAATCAGGGGGACTCGCCGAGGCCATGGGCATGGTACATACAGCCCGAGCCCATGGGTTGAAAGTGATGCTCGGTTGCTATTCTGACAGTACCATTGCCAACACAGCCGCAGCACAGTTAGCACCATTAGCTGATTATTTAGACTTAGACAGTCACCTTAACTTAACTGATGACCCCTTTACGGGTGCATTGGTGCAAGAAGGAAAAATTTTACCAAATGATTTACCTGGCTTGGGGGTACAATACAGTGCGTTTACCGCTTAATCAAAGAGTAGCAATTCTGCTACATGAGGGAATTACAGGCACTCAGGGCAAAACTGGGCTAGCACTTTTACGCTACAGTGAATCGTCAATCGTCGCCTTGATTGATCGTGAGTCTCCTGGCAAATCTTTGTCAGAATTAACAGGAATTCAGCGTGATGTGCCAATTGTAGCATCCTTAACAGCAGCACTGGAATATCAACCGCAAGTTTTGGTCATTGGTATTGCTCCTAAAGGCGGTGCCTTACCCGATGATTACTGGCAAGATATTAAAAATGCTCTACAAGCTGGAATGTCTTTAGTAAACGGTTTACATACACCACTAGCAAACATACCAGAGTTAAATGCACTTCTCAAACCAGAACAATTAATTTGGGATGTACGCAAAGAACCACCCCATTTAGGTGTTGCTAGTGGTTTAGCTCATACTCTCCCCTGTCTGCGGGTACTGACTGTGGGAACTGATATGGCCATCGGTAAAATGTCAACTAGCCTAGAATTACACCGAGAGTCAAAGCGCCGAGGGTGGCGTTCTAAATTCTTAGCCACCGGTCAAACCGGAGTCATGTTAGAAGGCGATGGTATACCCTTAGATGCTGTGCGGGTAGACTTTGCCGCTGGCGCCGTAGAGCAAATGGTTATGGGTTATGGCAAAAACTACGACATCCTCCACATTGAAGGACAAGGTTCACTTTTGCATCCTGGTTCCACCGCCACCTTACCTTTAATCCGTGGTTCCCAACCAACACACCTAATATTGGCACATCGGGCAGGACAAGTTCAAGTCCGTAATCATTCCCATGTCGTTATTCCCTCTTTACCAACAGTGATTCAGTTGTATGAAAGTGTGGCTAGTGCAGGCGGTGCTTTTGGTCATGTCCCTGTAGTTGGTATAGCCTTAAATACAGCTCACTTAGATGAGTTTACAGCTCTTGAGGCCATCGCTCAAACCACAGCCGAAACTAATTTACCTTGCAATGATCCTGTTCGTTTTGGGGCTGGTATTTTGTTAGATGCCATTATTAAAAATTAAGGAACAAAGAAAGTAAACATTTTAAAGAAGCCTCGATGTGTCATCGAGGCTTCTGGGGAATTTATGCAATTGATAAATGGGAAATAGTTATTCAACCCATGTGATTGAAGTAAATTCCCCACAGGGTTTCGGTAAGACCCACCGCGATTAGAAGGTTAGTGAAAAAACGTCCTAACTCAACTTCTCTTCCTAGCTTGCTGTCATCTTGTCCGGCACTGAAAAATAAAGACCAAGCTTGGTTAACATTAATTGTTTCAAAGTTATTAAAATTAGGTCTAAATACCACGGGACCCAGTAAATCTTTCCGGGGGAAATCAAAATCAGTTTTCATAATTTTTCTCGTTTATGTTTTTAGCTTTAATTAATTTGGTGAATTCTAAAATCTGCCATTTACAGGTTAGTTAACCAGCCAATTAAGCCATTTCCTGTAATTGCTTCTACAGCAATTAGCGCAACAAAACCAATCATTGCTAAACGTCCATTAAGTTTTTCTGCATATTCAGTAAAACCTACTTTTGGAGTTTCATTTACATACACTTTTTGCTGAACTGCCAACTGATCACGTTTACTAACTTTGTTGATTTTAAAGCCTTTGCTAGTCATTGGTTGTTTTGTTTACTTTGTTATGTAACTGAATATAACATTATGTAAATAAATTTTGCAACTACTTGACAAAAAGAACATATGGATAGATGAAATATCAGATTCATAGCGACAAAACCCAAGGTCAAAGGTCTCCATTGGGATAGAGGGTAAGTGCTATCATTTGCACTGCATATATGATTGCGTCCTTACGGAGAACATCCAAAGTTATTTATGCCTACTACCACCTGGAATCGTCATCACGTTCTTTCCCTGGCTGATTTCACAACCGCCGAATATGATACAATTTTACAGACTGCCGCTAGTTTTCAGGAAGTGTTGTCACGGCGAACAAAGAAAGTACCAAGCCTACAAGGACAGGTGGTGACAAATTTGTTTTTTGAACCGTCCACACGCACCCGCAGCAGTTTTGAACTCGCAGCAAAACGTCTCAGCGCAGATACCCTTAATTTTGCTCCTGCAAGTTCTTCCATGACGAAGGGAGAAACAATTCTGGATACAGCCAAAACCTATTTGGCCATGGGAACTGATATAATGGTAGTCCGTCATCGAGAGGCGGGAGTACCCAATGCCATCGCCCAAGAAATGGATCGTCTAGGGGTGCGAGTAAGTGTCCTTAATGCCGGTGACGGTCAACATGAGCATCCTTCCCAAGCACTGCTAGATTTATTTACCATCTGTACTTTAATTGACAGCAGTCATCCCCGCTTAGAATTGTTAAAAGATAAAAAAATCGCCATCGTTGGAGATATTTTACATTCCCGCGTAGCGCGATCAAATATTTGGAGTTTAACAGCCAGTGGCGCTCAAGTGCATCTAGCAGCACCACCCACCCTTGTGCCTAAGTTATTTGCTGACTTTGTTTTAGAAACAGATGAAACCGACTCAACCCCAAAACTCAACCGTCAGCTATTTCTACATTGGGAACTAGAACCAGCTTTACAAGATGCCGACTTCGTTATGACATTGCGCCTGCAAAAGGAACGCATGACTGCTCACCTACTTCCCAGCTTACGAGAATATCATCAAACCTTTGGTATCACACGCAAAAAGCTACAAATATGCCAGCCCAACGTTAAAATACTACATCCAGGACCAGTGAACCGTGGTGTAGAAATTAGCTCAGATTTAATGGATGACCCAGAATTTAGCCTCATTCAGTCCCAAGTTACCAGTGGTATTGCCATTCGCATGGCACTGTTATACTTATTGGGCAGTGGCAAAGATTCAGCAACTGCCATCAAATAAGTTTGTTTCCACGTTCGTAGTGAGGATTTTAGGCTAGAGCCGCCTACTACGAGCTAATTTGATTTTTTACGTAACCTTGCAGTCAGGCTATCATATTAAAGGTATTTTTTTCAACCGATTTAATCAGTAAATTAACCCTCCATGGCAACTTAGAACAGGTGAACCCATAAGGCACAAATTTAACCACTGCTAACTTCTATTCTGCCTATCTCACAGGAGCATATGCCCATGGTGCTACCTTCCATAAGACTCACTTTACCAACCCCGATTTGAGCGATGCAAACCTATACAATGGTCAAATCAATTGCGTGGTGCTCACTGTTTTGATATTAATCTTGGCAGTGGTAGCAAAAAATAAAAGTTAAGAGTTAAAAAGTAACTCCCAACTCCCAATTTTATTCCCCAGTAATAGAAAGCTGGTCAACCCAAACTCTTGGACATACTCCACCAGGGGACAACTCTACCTCTTTCTCTACATAAATTATCGACTTCAATAATTCCAAGAAATCCCCAGCAACAGTTGCAGACTCAATACTCGTTTTCACACCCTTGTTAACCAGCCAACCATCAAAAGGTAGAGAAAACGAACCTTGCAAAGGTTTTACTCCTGCATGGAGAGCTTGTAAATCATCAATTAAGACCACATTTTCCGCGGTTTCTAAGCTCAACTCTTGTCCAGGTGACGACGCTGCAAAAACATGATAAAAGTTAGGACTTACACTAACTTTTGCACCAATATTAGCGTTACCTGTAGGCTGGGTATTCATTCTTTTCGCCGTACCAGCACTGTGGAGAAAACTTATCAATACACCATTTTCAATCAGCTTTACTTGACGCGTAGGAGTTCCTTCACCATCAAAACTCTCCGCACCAACATTTGCTGGGTGTAGTGCATCATCATAAACCGACACCAGGGGCGCAGCAATTTGTTTACCTAAATCATCAGCATTGGATAAACTTTGATTATCCAAAATACTTTGAGCATTGAACAAATTAGAAAACCCACCCAATAAACTTAAAAAAGCATTGGGAGAGAAAACAACTCGATATTTACCAGATTTGATTTTTTCATAATTCAAATGGCTGACGGTTTTCTCCGCTGTTTCCTGAATACATCCCTGAATATCGAGGTTATTTAAACTCCGTTCAATTCTAAAAGCACTACCACTGCGGGGCTTTTTACCATCCTCCTCAGTTTTGCTGTAAAGATAAATCGACGCTAAAGAACGAGATTCAGTTCTAGTTGCACCGTCACTGTTGAGATAAAATCGGTCAATATCCCTTTGAGCCAAACCATTATAAGGTACACCCTTAATAGCCTCATGAGCTGCTAAAAGTTCTTTTTCCGCAGCCAACAAACTATTAATCAAATCATTTACAGGTGCTTGGGGTAACTTTTCTTGATGTGTATTGGGGATAAGAACAGTTGCTTCGGGGCTAAAATCGGGAACATTTTCCTTCACACCAAAAAAACTAGCTTCGTAGGCTGTTTTTAAAGCTAATTCCAAACCCTTGGGATCTACATCCGTTGTGCTGGTAACACCCATTGTATTTTCTTCATTCCAGACACGAACAGTTACCCCAGAACGATTTGAGGCTTTAACTTGCTTCGGTTCACCTTGATCCACCTGGACGCTGGTTTCATCAATAGTAGAACCATAAATGTCAAATTTTTTAATACCAAGTTTACTAGCCTTTTCCTTGGCATGATGAGCAATTTCTGTGATATTCGGCATAATCAATTTTGAAATTGGGATTGAAGATTTTATCGCGCCAAAAATTTACTTTGTAATTTTTTTGTAATTTTGTGTCTTGGTGTTATCGTCAAACACTAAGACACGAACACACTCAGGATTTTCTATCTACCGCCAACAGTTATAGAATCCACTTTGATATGTGGTTGCCCAACTGTAGTGTAGATACTGCCACTAACAGAACCACAGAAGCCAGGCGCAAGTTCCAAATCTTGGGAACACATGGAAATTTTATTCATAATTTCCTTGGCTTCACCAATCAGAATCGCTCCTTTTAATGGTTTAGTGATTTTGCCATTCTCAATTAAATAAGCTTCGTCTACACCAAAGTTAAATTGACCTGTAGCCCCCACGCTACCGCCACCCATCTTTTTACAGTAAATACCCTTATCAATGGAGTTAAATAAGTCTTCCGTGGTATGTTCCCCAGGTGCAATGTAAGTATTCCGCATCCGACTAGCCGCAGCAAAAGTATAGTTCTGACGGCGACCACTTCCACTTCTGGGGTGTCCAGTACGCAAAGAACCTGTTCTGTCTGCTAAGAAATTTTTGAGAATACCTTTTTCGATTAATAGGGTTCTTTGTGCGGGCATTCCTTCGTCATCCATGTCAATGGTACCAAAGGCATTTTCTGCTCGACCCTCATCCCACGCTGTCAGATTTTCGTGGGCAATTTTTTCCCCTTTTTTGTCTGCAAAAGGAGTAGTCTTACGTTCAATTTGGGTAGTTTCTAACAAGTGTCCGCAGGCTTCATGGAAAATTACCCCACCAAAGTGATTCGCCATAATAATGGGGTAAGTACCTGAATCTACATAATCTGCATACAGCATTTTGCCGGCAGATTCCGCTATTTGTTCGGCTGCTTGTTGATAATCCCAAGTTTTCAGGAAATTAGCATCACTGGTATTACCAGCGCGTTCACCAATGGAAGCGCGGTGAGCACCATCAGCACACAATAGATTAAATCCTACCGATTGAGTCAGGCGAATGTCACGGGCAAATGTACCATCACTAGCCGCAACTAAGACTTCTTGCCAGTCTCGGAAATAGGAAGCCCGACGGGATTGTACATGATTGGCTTTTTCCTTCAGATGGCTAGTGCCATCCAGTAGAATCTCTCCCATTTCTCGGATAGAACTACACAGAGGTAGCCATCCATCTTTACCTCTTTTTGTGGCGTAGTCTCTGAGTAACTCTAAATTAATTTCTGGAATGAAAGCGTTATGAGCAGGTAATTCTAATCCCAGAATCGAAAGACCTTTTTCCAAAGCCGCTTTTAACCCAGAAAAGGAAAGGTCATTGGTACTGACGTAGCAATCAGCTTTACCACGAAACACTCTAACACCCGCACCTGTAGCTAAAGTCGGCGAAATACTAGTAATCGCATCGTCTTCCGCCAAACAACTAATGTAGTTACGACGTTCTAAAAATAATTCGATGAAGTCAGCACCTGCCGCGCGTCCTAGTCCAAGCAGGGTAGCCAGAGGGGCTTCCCAAGTATCATCAAATCGCTCTGGAGTGGAAAAGTATTGTAATGTGGGAATTTGGTTCGATTGAAGTAGCGTACTTGTAAGCATGGATAGCCTCGTATGCTGGCGTTGTCAGAGATTTAACTGAAAAAATCCTGGTGTGTTAACTCTAGCAAATTCCGCGATGGGGCGTAAGGTGTTCAGGGTACAAGGCAAAAAGTCTAGCTTTGTTTCACAAAACGTAAATACTCCTTGGGGACTTTGCTGAAACAATTCATTTTTCTGTAAAAAATAATTCCCTGTCCATTGCTTAACAAAGCCTGGGGAAATAGCAAAAAGCAATCTTAAGAAAAAATATGTTTGTATTGTGGGATTCATTGCTATTTGAAAATTTCAGTTTATTTAAACTACTTTTTGCCATAGTCAGTCTCAGTTAGCCAGAATAACTTTTAAACAATCACCAATGATTCTGCAACCCTTTTAACCCGACGTAGTTGGGCTTGCATATCTTCTTTGGTCCAAGATGCGGCAAAATTTTTGAATCCCCAACTGACTATGGGGTTAGGAATATCAAACTCAAAACGGTTCACAAGCAAAGTTCCTTGTGATTTCGGTTGACATTCCCAGCGATCGCGTCCTTGGAAAAATCCCTGGAATTCCCAAACCACTAAACCTGGTTCCCTTTCTACCACGACACTGTACAAGCTGGGTTTGAGAAAAGGAATTTGAATCACAAAGCGACTTTGACTGCCAATATCAGTACTCCAAGCTTCCCCCACAGGTTCACAACACAGGGCAGGATTCAGCCAACGGTGCATGAGTTTTAAATCGGTAATACAGAGTTCCACTGCTGAAGCTGTGGCATTAATTTGAATCCATTGTTCAAAAACTTGAGACATTCTACATTTATGATGCTCCTGCTGCACTCACATCATCTTATTAGAAGAGAGTGCTTTTACATTGACTGACTACAATAAGTTTACAGAAAATTAAGCAAAATTTACTATTAATTAATATTTATATTAATATCTTAATAAAACAACAAAGTAACAAAAACATCCTTGATATTAACTGCACATATGTGTTTGTTGCCAATTTGCTGGTACATTGATATGCAAAATATCAGTGAACTTACTGATGCTAAATATTTTTTCATATCCAGCCAACCCATAAGTATTACAAGTGTTTTGGCAAACATATCACCTTATAAATCAACAAAAAGTTAATGAAGGAATCACTGAAGTCCAAGGAATTGTCGAACAAACAATTGTCTTTACCCCCCGTTTATTAAGTGCAGCAGCACTTTTGTTAGTTAGTTGGCTCATTGCAGCAATCCTGGCCACAGTCACCAAAGGAATTCTCAACAAAACTAAGATAGATAATCCCATTGCTGCTGGGATAAACGGTCATGAAGATGTTCCCCAGACAGAGAGATTAATCTCTGCCTTAGTCTTCTGGAGCATCATCTTAATCACAGTAGCAGCTGTTTTACAAACTCTGGAACTAGAGGTAGCCTCTCCAATTCCTTTAACGTCCTAACCTATACCTCCATTGCCATAACGTTTAAATTTTACTTTCTGTTCTAATTCCTCTTTAATACGGTTGAGAATAGATTTTTCATCCAAGTTGGCCAAAATCCTAGTAATAACTGCCTTTGGTCCTTCGTCACCCCAAGTTGCCCCATTAGCCAAATAAACTTTAGTCACTTGTCCAATACCATAAGAAGAAACCCCAGCCACCCCAGCTTGAGTAATTGCCACTGAAACATAAGGTGCAAAGGCAGCCCCAGCCGTAGCTGATGCAGACATACCCAGCAGAGTTTTTAATCCACTCAAGCCTAAATTTGCCAACAGCTCACTGAAACCGATACCGCCCATACTGAAGGCAATTTTTTGTAACAATTGCACAGCACCGCTTTCACCCATGGGGATGCCATAAAGTTGAGATAAACCCAAAATCAAAGAAATATCAATTACAATACTACTGAGTATATCTACAACAGTAACCGGATTGAGAGCGATGGCCGCCGCCTTAGTCATCACAGCCTTCCAAATCAACTGATTAGCGTTGTCTTCGCGAATCGTGAGTTTTCTATTTACTAATTGCTCATTCACATGATCAGCATAAAGCATAGTATTGAGAGCAACTAAAGCCTTACCTTCACGGTGCAAAATATCCAAAATTTTCAGCTTCAGTTCTTCAACTTGGGCTTTACTAGCACGTAACTGTACCCCCCTAGCACCATCAGGGCGAATAATGGCGGTCTTTACCAATGGTGATGCTGCTGCCATAACAATTTCTAAAGGCGTGAGTAACTCCTTGACCCTTTCATCTCGGATTTTGCGATAAATTGCCATTCGGTCAGCTTCAGGATATTGGTCTACTTTGTTAAATACCAGAATAATTGGTTTACCACATTCCCGCAGCTGAGAGAGAGCTTCATGTTCAATCTTGGTCATGTCCCCGGCAATGACAAACAAAATTAAATCTGCTTGCTTTGCCACCTGTTCAGCCAGTGCAGCACGGGTGTCACCATCAACTTCATCTAACCCAGGAGTGTCAATGAGTTCCACCTGGGATTGACCATTAGCAGGTAGAGTGACCCTTAAAGCTCGTTCATTTTCGCCAATGGTTTCCTCACTAATACTCCAGTTTACTTTTTGGGCATTACGGGTGACTCCATGCACAGGGCCAGTTTCAAACACCGTTTGTCCCACCAAGGCATTCAAAAGGGAGGACTTACCACGTCCCACCATACCAAAGGCAGCAATTTGCACCACCATCTTGTCTAACTTACCCAACATAGTTTGCAAATCAGCAAGTTCAATTTCCAATCCTTTTTTTTCCTGGGGAGTCAGGTCAAGATTGGTGACTAAGTTTCGCAGTGCAGTTTGTGCTTGTTGATAGTTAAGTTCTGTTTGAATATCGTCAAAACCGAAAATGGCACTATCCAGTTCTTCCTCCCAACTGGGTGAGTCACTGTGGTCAGGTTCAGGAAAAGGCAATGTAGAAGTCATATCAAGTGGAAATTTTTGATTGAAAATTTTTAATTTAGGATTTGAGATTTGAGACTAGGGACTAGGGAAGTAATTTTCCCGATGACTAATGACCAATGACCAATCACTAACAAAACGTCCTAAACTGAAAAATGCATCTAGTAGCGTTAGAATCTTGACTAAATCACCTGTGCGGAAAATAGTTATTGCCGGTAACTGGAAAATGTTCAAAACCCAGGTAGAAACCCAGGATTTTTTACAGGGATTTCTGCCCCACTTGGAGGAAACACCCCCAGGACGAGAAGTAGTATTGTGTCCTCCTTTCACTAACTTAAACGTTTTATCTAAGATTTTGCATGGCAGCCTCATCCAGTTGGGGGCGCAAAATGTTCACTGGGAAGACAATGGAGCCTACACTGGCGAAATTTCTGCCCCCATGTTGACAGAACTTGGTGTACGTTTTGTAATTGTCGGTCATAGCGAAAGACGGCAATACTTTGGTGAAACGGAGGCAACTGTGAATCTCCGCCTCAAAGCAGCTCAAAAGCATGGTCTCACACCAATTCTATGTGTGGGCGAAACTAAACAACAACGTCATGCTGGGGAAACAGAATCACTCATTACCAACCAGCTAGATAAAAACCTCATAGATGTCGATCAGCATAATTTGGTAATTGCCTACGAACCAATTTGGGCAATCGGTACTGGGGACACTTGTGAAGCAACAGAAGCTAATCGGGTAATTGGCTTAATTCGCAATCAGTTGAGTAATCCCGATGTTTCGATTCAATACGGTGGCTCAGTGAAGCCCAATAATATTGATGAGATTATGGCTCAACCAGAAATTGATGGCGTTCTTGTGGGCGGCGCAAGTCTCGAACCTGCAAGTTTTGCTCGGATTGTCAACTACAAATAGTGTCATCTTCAACGCTGTTTCCCTGGCCGAGCCGGGGAAGGCGTACATCATTGAGTAAAAGCCAAATTGCAATCCTAAAACTCTTCATTTGTTAATTTATGTCGGGGAAGTTAATAATTCGAGAACGCTGTTTTGTCTGGGGACAGCGAACTTACCTTATGGGTGTTTTGAATGTAACACCAGATAGCTTCAGTGATGGCGGCGCATTCAATAACAGCGCTGCCGCTTTAGCACAGGCAAAAGCAATGGTAGCTGCTGGTGCTGACATCATCGACCTAGGGGGGCAATCCACTCGACCAGGAGCAAAGCAAATTACTTTAGCAGAGGAACTGCATCGGGTACTGCCCATATTGGAAGTTATACGACCAGAAATCACAGTGCCCATATCAATAGATACTACTAGAGCCACTGTAGCTAGAGCATCCATAGAAGCCGGGGCAGATATAATTAATGATATTTCTGGTGGCACATTTGACCTAGAAATGCTGCCAACAGTAGCAAGTTTAAATGTGCCAATTGTCTTAATGCATATCCAAGGAACACCCCAGAAAATGCAGCAAATGACTAATTATCAAGATTTAATGGCAGATATTTCTAGTTTTTTAGCAGGGCAAATATTAACAGCAACTACTGTAGGCATTGATAAAAGCAAAATCATTATTGATCCGGGCATTGGTTTTGCCAAAAACTATGGACAAAATTTAGAAATTTTGCGCCAATTACATAGATTAAAAGCGATAAATTGCCCTATTTTGGTAGGAGCATCCCGCAAAAGCTTCATTGGTCGCATCTTAAATCAACCAGACCCCAAAGCAAGGGTTTGGGGAACAGCAGCAGCTTGTTGTGCCGCTATTGCTCATGGCGCTGATATCCTCCGAGTTCACGATGTTCAAGAAATGCGCGATGTGTCACTAGTGGCTGATACAATGTTCCGGTAAGAACAGTAATAGTTACTTCAGAATTAAGCACCACCATTTTGAGATTTCCTGCCACTATTTTCTTGAACTATGGAATCAGCAATTAACTGGTCATATACTTCATTAGTTTTACTGGGGTCCACAAAGACAATTTTGGCATTATTACTCTCACCAAGCTTCTGGCTAGCGACAACATAATCTTGAGCTACAAGATACCTTAAGATTTCTTTGCTTTCAGGATGAGAACGTAAAGCTTCAGAAATTATCTGCATTGAGGTTTGAGTTCCTTGGGCTCTCTTAATAGCAGCCTCACGTTCCCCCTCTGCTTCAGAAATTAGCGCCCGTTTTTTGATTTCCGCAGCTCGCTGTTCTTCCATTGATTTTCGTACACTTTCAGGGGGTGTAATGCTTTGAATATCCAACCTGAGAATCTCAACTCCCCAATCTGCTGTTGTTTGATTTAACTGATTTAAAATCGCTGTGTCCATTTCAGCACGGGAAATATTGGTTTCTTCTACAGTGTTCTGGGCGATAATTTCCCGGAGTGTCGTTGTCGCTAGTTGTGACAGAGACCCTTCGAGGTCGTCGATTTCGTAAAAACTTTTCACCATATCCTTGATGCGCCAAAATAGGACAGCATCAATTTCCAGGTAAATGTTATCCCTGGTGATCACATTTTGAGGTTTGATGTCTAAAAACTTCTCACGCGTTGTATCCTCCATCACAATCTGATCCACCAAAGGTACAATAAAGTTAAGTCCAGGAGAAAGTGTGCGATGATACCGCCCCAATCTTTCTACTAGGGCTTCGTTACCTTGATTAACAAGTTTTGCAGACCCTAAAGCATATCCTATCAGTGCTAAGACTATGGCTATAATTGGCTCCATATATTCTCTCCTTTAGCTTTTGTGCAAATTTTGGTGTAAAATGATATATTACTACCTTATATCCACACTTCAATTTAACATTTTTGGTTTGTGATTTTATAAACCCTAATGGTGCTGTTTAAAAACAAACCATGATTAAACTTTTAGCTTTTATATACGCAGGATATTTTGACAGCACCCAATTGTCAATACACCACCTTGATTACGTGCTGGCAAAATGTAAGCATTTTTGAATTGGACGTTAAATTAATTAACCTGAACAACTTCCCCAAAAGAGACAGGCCTTTGGCCTCAGATTTGAATCATTGGAAACAAAGACAATATGTTTAAAGCCAGGGGCTTTGGCTTTTTTTCCGGCAAATGGCTCACAGTAAATTGTCAATTAATCATAAAACTGAGCCAAGGTTGGATCTTTTTTGGTACATCAGAATTCAAACGTAGAGGTAGTTCGGCTGTAGAAAGAGATTGGGCGTAAGCGGGTGTCAAAAATGGTTGATAAATCTCTGCCTCCGGTGTGTCTTGCTTGATAAATGCTAAACTAACACCACGAATCAACTGCCGTAAATACTTGGTTTCTTCCCCTCGCTTTTCTGTGACTATGGCAGCTGCTGCACCCACAGGATATGCTGGATCGGTAACACTCAAGTGAGTGGCACCAATGGCTGCTAACAGATATTTAACACCCTGGAGTTGCTGAAAAGGTCTAATTTGATGGGTCAAGGCTGGGGTGAGTGCATCTTCAGTGCCAGCTAAAATTAATACAGGGCTGGCAATTTTACTCAAACCATTGCTACCAAACAGTTTACCAACAAGCGGGTTAAAAGCCATCGCACTCTTGACTCGCCGGTCCCGTAAATCTAATAATTTATTTTCTTTTAAACTGGTCACTGCACACTGTAACCAATCCCCTGGTGATTGGCCAAAGGAAAGAGAAGTTTTACAGAACTCTCGCAATTCTTTTAAGTCTAATTGTCCACCTACCAGGGCTAAAGCAGTATAGCCTCCTAAAGAGTGACCAATAACAGTTACTTTGTTGGTATTAAGTTGGCCTTGAAGTTGTCCCGATTGAGTATTGAGTTTTTCTAATGCGTTGAGCAAGAAGCTGACATCTTTTGGTCTATCAATAAATTCATTAGCTGGTAGTATTTCTGTCAAATTCATTTGATTTGAAGCCTGATTGATGGCTACAGAGTTACTACCAGAATGTTCAATTGCTGCAACTGTAATTCCGTGACTAGCTAGATGATGGGCTAAATAGCCAAAGATTCGACGATTGGCTCCAAACCCGTGAGAAATTACTACCAGTGAACCTGGGGTGTCATTTTGACTCCAATAAATGTCTACAGGAATGATGCGATTTCGTTTTTGATCTTGTAAGGTGAGTGTCTGCTGCTGAACTCTGTTTTTTCCCGGAGCTGCTGGATCAAAGGCTGCCTCAAAAGCTGTAGTATTTCTTACTAATAATTCTCTTGCTAGCAAAACCCCAAGGGCTTGGTTTTGCAGATTATTGGCGTTATATTTGAGGGCAATTTCCAGTGCTTGAGTTGCATCTACAGTTATATTTTTTTCTGGATAGGCTCGCAAAAAACCAATTGCACTTAAACCGTTGACTTGACGTACAGACAGATAAAGTGTGGATTTAAGTGTTTCTATGGTACTACCTGGTATTGCTGTTCCCAAAGACTCAATTAATTGTCTACCTTGTGGCGATCGCACCAGATCATCAACGAATTTGTCTGCAAAATCAGCATTTATTTGTAACTTTCCATACAGTAATTCCCTGACTTTGGGAGTGAATACAAAGCTATAAAGTTGCAGATGTTCTGGCAGTTTACCTGTTTCGGCAAACTTTTCTAAATCAGCGATCGCCATAGACTGCTGAAATACCCCTAAACGAATAGTAATTGTTTCTGCTGCTCTAGTACTAGGAATACCCACACCCCAACTTGCAGCCAAGGTGAGGCTGCAAAGTAATCCTTTGAAAAACATACCAAGCCAAAAGTACATACAATCAAATTATTGAAAAGGTAGTTTCATTAATTGACCACCAATATAGGTTTGAAGTTGCGATCTACTTGGTAGCAGGTCTGAACAACTTCAAACTGATAATTTTTTCAGCTTAAAACAAACCGAATATAGCTCTGAACACTCCCAGCAAACTACCGAGAGGATTGACCACTGTACCCACAGTGTCACCAGTCTGGGCTAAAGCAGAACGGTTGACGATGACAACATCATTATTCCGGAGTATGGGATTATTTTCGTCATTAATTCCCTGAGAAAAATTAATTTTGACTTCCCGCTTAGTCACAGAACCATTAGGGTTGAGACGAACTAAATCCACAGTAGTTTTTCTAGCTCTAGAATCGTTGAATCCACCTGCTGCTAATAATGCTTGATTTAACGAGCTATTAGGTTGAATTTCTACAGTTCCCGGTCTTTTAACTTCGCCTACCACACCAACTCGAATTTTAGCAGGAGACAAAGTAGTAGTAGCTAATTGAGTAGCTTCTGCTGGGTTTATCTCAGTTGCAGTTGGAATAAGCACTGTATCCCCGTCTTGCAAAATAATGTCTTGATTGACATCACCAGCTTGCAATAATTGCCAGAGGTTGATATCTATAATTTGTTCTGAACCAGTTTTTGTGGGTCGGCGCAGCTTCAGGTTACGAACATCAGCTTGGGATGTAATTCCCCCGGCTAATTGCAGTGCTCTCATCACAGTGGGTATACCACCTCCATCCCCTTGTCCACCGCCAACTAAATATGAACCGGGACGATTAACTTCTCCAATAATTGCCACAGTGCGGGTTGACGTTGGGTTAGCGGCAAAGTTAGCTGAAAACAGATTCCGGGCTTCTGCTATGTTCAAAGTAGTTGCAGTAGGCACAAAAATGGTGTCACCATCCCGTAAAGTAATATCCTGATCTATCCGACCTGTCTGAATCAGTTCCTTCAAATTAAGATTCACAACTTGCTCGGAAGAACGTCCTACTTTACGTCTTAATTCTACTTGAGTTACATCTGCTGCCAAAGTTACACCTTGGGCTGTAGTCAGCGCTGCTAATACAGTGGGGTATTGTACACCGGGATTATTACCCGCGCCTCCTTGCAAGCTCAAAGTATAAGCTCCAGGACGTGTAACTTCCCCTGCAACCAAAATATTGACAGGACGGGGTGATAACAGGTTAACTGAAATCAAGGGACGTTTGAGAAAGCGAGAATACCTCCTGGCAATTTCATCAGCAGCCTGTTCCGTGGTTAAACCCAGAACAGGTACACTACCAATTAAAGGTAGGTTGATTGACCCCCCAGGAGGTATTTGATATTCCCCAGTATATTCTGGTACTTCAAAAACGTTAACCCGAATGAGATCACCCCCTCCCAATGTATAATTAGTAATGATTTGTTTACTTTGTGATATTTGTTTTTCTGTTGGCACCATTGGTTGTGTGCTGGGGAAGATTGGTAGTCCCTGAGCTATGGTGGCGGACGGCCCAGCAACATGGACAGCAGTTAACAAAGCCGCACCTAAAAATGGCTGGGTGAGGGACTTGAGTAAACCTGTTTTCAACATATTCACCTGAGATTCTGAAAATGTGATCTGCATATTTTTCTGAATATTTTAATCTTGACTATACTTTATTCTTCAAGTTCCTAGATTCAATTGCTTGGACATTCTTATTTTCATAACAAAGTCTAATTGTCCGGATGCCTATTATGTTTATGTTTTAAGTTTTAGTTAAGTTAACTTAAAAAGAAATCAGTACTTTAAGTCTCGATAAGTTCACCGGTATTATAATTGATTGACAGTCAGGAACATAGGATTGTGTGAGTCGTAAAAATAAGGTGAATAAATTTCTTTCCATAGTACCCAGTAAGGTAACTCAGATAATATAACAAAAGTGCTTTATTTAGAAATATTGTAACAATATGAAGATAAACTTTTGCTATTATAATATCTCGTGTTTTTCGACAAATTCCTGTACTAATAATTTTAATTAACAGATTGATAACATTTTAGATAATAGGAGAGAAATGTATATAAATTATTTTTCCCCTTTCACAATTAAGGCACATGATTCCCAAGAACAGTTTTAAAAGCCTAGTTTTGCCAGCCCCATTTAGACCCCATAACCGAAAGTTTCCCCTTTACAAAGTTGAAGGAAACAGCTTTTGAGAGATATAAGTTTTTGATTTAACCAAAAAACCGTGGCGTAGAATTTTCGCAAATCAGCAGTGAGGACTACTGACGAATCGTCAATACTATTCAGTTGATAATCAGAGATGTGTACACCAAACTTCATCTCACAAATACCACTACAAACTCAGTGTTTTTTGTTTCACTATTCTATAGTATGCCCTTAGAACTGGGAATTGTACCAGCACGACGGGAGTCAATTTCCACCGCCATTCGGGTTGCCCTCGCAAAAGCTTTAAATGTAGCTTCAATAATATGATGGGAGTTAATGCCATCCAGTTGACGAATGTGTAATGTCATTTGGCTATGGTTAACCAACGCCACAAAAAATTCCCGTACTAACTGGGTGTCATAAGTTCCCACTTGCTGGGTAGGAATTGCCAAACCATAGCTGAGATGAGGTCTACCAGAAAAGTCCAACGCCACTTGCACTAAGGCTTCATCCAACGGTGCGAGAAAATGGCCAAAACGAACGATACCTTTCCTATTACCGAGGGCTTGACTGAAAGCTTGCCCCAAAGTAATGCCCACATCTTCATTAGTGTGGTGATCATCAATTTCCCAGTCTCCCTGGGCTTGGATATTTAAGTCAATTAGCCCGTGGGAAGCAATTTGATGCAACATATGATCCAAAAACGGAATTCCTGTTGCTGCCGTGCACATGCCTGTACCATCCAAATTGATATTAACTTTTACATCTGTTTCGCCTGTAGTGCGATGAACAGAAGCAGTGCGAGCATTGTGACTCAGAGGAATTTGGCGATCGCTTGTTGGCATAACTGGGGAATAGGGTATGGGGACTGGGGAAATGACTAATGATTAATTATTACATTCCCATGATTTCATATCCTGCATCTACATACAAAACTTGCCCTGTAATACCACTAGCTAAATCGCTAGACAAGAAAGCTGCGGTATTGCCTACTTCTTGTTGCGTCACAGTGCGTCGCAGAGGAGCTACCTCTTCTACATGGTGAATCATATCTAAAATTCCACCCACTGCCGAAGAAGCCAATGTCCGTATCGGCCCGGCGGAAATAGCATTTACTCGAATGTTTTGCGGACCCAGTTCAGCCGCTAAATAGCGCACACTAGCTTCTAATCCGGCTTTAGCTACCCCCATAACGTTATAGTTAGGAACCGCCCTCACGCCTCCCAAGTATGTCAGGGTGATGATGCTACCCCCTTCTGTCATCAGAGGTTTAGCTGCACCGCTTAACTGCACTAGGGAGTAGGTGCTGATTTCTAAAGCAGTTTTGAAACCAGAACGTGAGGTTTGGCTAAAATTACCACTCAAATCGTCTTTGTTAGCAAAAGCTAAACAGTGGATAAGGATGTCCAATCTTCCCCACTTATCCCTCACTACTTCAAATGTAGACTCCACCTGTGCGTCATCTTGGACATTACAGGGAACAAATAAGCTGGGGTTCAGAGGTTCTACCAATTCCGCGACCTTTTTCTCCATCTTACCTCGGTCATCTGGCAAGTAGGTAATACCTAGGTTAGCTCCTGCTTTGTGCAGTTGTTGAGCAATTCCCCAGGCAATGGAGCGGTTATTAGCAATGCCTGTCACCAGGGCATTTTTTCCAGTCAGATTAAGCATAGAAACTGTGAATGTAATCAATCATTAGGAGCATACTAGAATCTGAGGCAAGTTTGTCTTGCTTCTGCACATCATTTCTGAAAATGATGATTACCTAGACTCTTTTCTGCAAATTTTCCCCACATAATCCCAAAGGCATTCTCAAGATCTTGTGAATTTTTCACCAAAAAACCTGATGACCACAACTGTGCAAGTACTCATAACAACTACTAGCTAAAAACATCAAAAATTATGTATCATTATGAACAAATAAATATGAAGTTATGGCTTTGAGTATAGGAATGTACAGAAAGGTTGACGGTGCTTTATTGATTTTTCAGGTGTATTCTTAGGTAATCAGTTTTTGTTTTTCCGGCGTTGGGTAGGGGAAGGGAGATGATCGTGACACAAGATAAAGCCCTAGCAAATGTATTTCGTCAGATGGCGACCGGAGCATTTCCTCCAGTTGTAGAAACATTTGAACGCAATAAAACAATATTTTTTCCCGGCGATCCTGCTGAACGAGTTTATTTTCTTTTGAAGGGTGCTGTGAAACTTTCCAGGGTATACGAGGCAGGAGAGGAAATAACGGTAGCACTGCTGCGGGAAAATAGTGTTTTTGGTGTGTTATCATTACTGACGGGAAATAAATCAGATAGATTTTACCATGCAGTCGCATTTACCCCTGTAGAGTTGCTCTCAGCCCCAATTGAACAGGTGGAGCAAGCATTTAAGGAAAACCCAGAACTATCAATGTTAATGCTGCGGGGGCTATCTTCGCGTATTTTACAGACAGAGATGATGATTGAAACCTTGGCTCATCGCGATATGGGTTCGAGATTAGTGAGTTTCTTGTTAATTCTTTGTCGTGATTTTGGTGTTCCTTGTCCAGACGGGATTACTATTGATCTAAAGCTATCTCACCAGGCTATCGCTGAAGCCATTGGTTCAACTCGGGTAACCGTAACTAGGTTACTAGGGGATTTACGTGAGAAAAAAATGATTTCAATCCACAAAAAGAAGATTACCGTACATAAACCTGTATCCTTAAGCAAGCAGTTCACTTAAAATCAATTAGGGAAGGTGGAGTGGCAAGCGTTGTGTTCTTAAAAATTACACCCACAGATGGAGGTAAGTATAACATCCTGAGTGGTTTGAGCTATTGCCTGTTTTCCATCTTTCACAAGACAATGATTGAAAGTAGTAGGCTGTGTCTGGAAACATTGCGGTAGCTAAAGATGACCACCGGGTACATCCTGATAGCAGCGATTTTAATTTTGGGGGGCGTAATTGCCACTGTGGGTGACCGCATTGGCACACGAGTTGGTAAAGCACGCCTCTCACTGTTTAACCTTCGTCCTAAAAAAACTGCTGTACTAGTAACTATATTTACTGGTGGATTAATTTCGGCATCAACTTTGGGGATATTATTTGCTGCTGATGAAAAGTTACGCCAAGGCGTATTTGAACTGGAAGATATTCAAAAAGACCTAAGAAACAAGCGGGAACAGCTAAAAGTTGCAGAAACTCAAAAAAGTCAAGTAGAGAAAAAGTTAAACAAAGCTAGAATTGCACAAATCAACGCACAACGAGACTTAGAGATAATCAATAAAACTTTACAAGCAGCTAACGCTAAACAAAAAGCAACACAAAGTCAACTTCAAAGTACTCAAAACCAGCTAGGTGAAGTAGTAAATCAGTATCAAAAAGCTATAACTGAACTCCAAAGAGTTTACGATCAAATCAAAACATTCCAGGCGGCCATTGAAGAATTGAAGGCAGAACGCAAACGACTTTATGCAGAAGCTAAAATAGCTATTGAGGAAGCTAAAACAGCTATTGACCAACGCGATCGCAAAATTGCTCAACTCGATGGACTGATTAAAAAGCGCAATCAGCAAATTGCTTTGCGAGGGCAAGTCATTACCAAAAGAGAGTCCCGCCTCAAAGAACTAGAAAAACAACAAAATTATTTAGAACAAGAAGTGGCAAGACTGGAAAAATATTATCAGTCTTATCGTGACCTGCGTTTAGGTAAACTCGCACTCGTTCGCAATCAAGTTCTAGCTGCTAATGTCGTTCGCGTTAATCAAGCCACCACAGCCCGTCAAGCCGTAATCCGACTTTTGCAAGCAGCTAACCGCAATGCCAACATCCAATTAACTGAACCCGGGGAGAAACCCACAAATAAAGAGCTTCTCAGGGTTACCGAAGAAAGAGTTAAACAACTCAGCCAGCAAATTCAAGATGGTCGAGAGTACGTTGTGCGAATCTTCTCTGCTGGCAATTACGTCAGGGGAGAAAACCAGATAGAATTTTTTGCGGATGCATCTCGAAATCAACTGGTTTTTTCACAAGGGGAGATATTGGCTACAACCACTGCCGATCCCAAAATTATGTCCTCCTATCAGCTATCCCAAAGACTTGATCTGCTGATTTCTGCTTCGGAATTTCGAGCCCGTAATGCCGGAATTGTCGAGGGCGTATTAAGAGAGGGTGCTCATTTACGCTTTTTCTTACAACTAAGACAGTATGATCATCCATTAGAAATAAAGGCCATCGCTATGGAAGACACCTATACAGCAGGTCCTTTAAGAATAAAACTTTTGGCAATTTTAAACGGCGTAGTTGTTTTTAGCACCTAATAAAAAATAATTAAATAAAGGAAAGTGTAACCAGGAATCAACCCTTAAATATAAATGAGTATTTATTATGACTTTTAGTGAATTTTCACCAGCACAACCAGTCATCTTAGGCTTTGACCCCGGCAAAGACAAATGTGGTCTAGCAGTCATGGGACTAGATAGGCAATTGTATTATCACCAAGTGGTGACTGCACAAAAGGCCATCGCCACCATTAAAACCCTACGTCAACAGTTTCCCGTTTCCTTACTGGTAATGGGTAACCAAACCACAGCTAAACAATGGAAAAAACAACTGTGCGAGGAATTAGTAGAACAACTGAATATCATTTTAGTAGATGAGCGCTACAGCACCTTAGAAGCACGCGATCGCTACTGGCAAATGTATCCACCCAAAGGTTTAACAAAACTCTTGCCACAAGGCATGAGACAGCCACCAAGACCCATAGATGATATAGTTGCTCTCCTCTTGATTGAAAGATACTTAAATCGCCTCGCTACCAATGATAACTGACGACTAAAGTTCCGCCCTAATGGTAAAAGCATAATCTCCTCCAGGCTCTAGCTGATAATCCTGTTGTTCCAAAAAACGACCAAGGGGTTCTTTAATCAGGGCGCGACCTTGGGAAGGGTTAACAGAAAGTTCTCCTCGACGAAAATGCCATTGGAAATGCCACTCGAAGCCACCCGCACTTACTTCACCCTCAAGAAAGCCGAGTTGCCACGATTGACGGATAATTCTGACATGAGCAGTAGTTTCTGGAAGACGTTTGGCACTCACAATGCTTTGTGTGACTTGTGGGATAAAAATCCAATCAATAGGCTACTTCTTTTATTTAGCAAACTTAGCTTAAATATACAAACTGACATGGACAAGACCGTAGCTGACCTACGCAAAGATTACACCTTGGAAGGTTTGAGTGAAACCGACATCAACCCCAATCCTTTAATTCAATTTCAAAGATGGTTTGAGCAAGCCCTAGCAGCCCAACTTCCTGAGCCTAATGCCATGACTCTGGCCACTGCTAAACCAGATGGTCAGCCTTCGGCAAGAATGGTACTACTCAAAGATTTTGATGAACAGGGCTTTGTTTTCTTCACCAACTACAAAAGTCATAAAGGACAAGAACTAGCAGCAAACCCCCAAGCAGCTTTAGTGTTTTGGTGGCCAGAATTGGAACGCCAAGTCAGAATTGTGGGCACAGTAGAAAAAATTTCCCCAGAACAATCTGATAGCTATTTTGAGATGCGTCCGCCAAATAGTCGTTTGGGTGCGTGGGCTTCTAATCAAAGTCAGGTAATTGCCACTAGAGAAGTTTTAGAACAACAATTGCAGGAATTTCAGCAAAAATATGAAAACCAGGCGGTTCCCCGACCACCTCATTGGGGAGGTTACCGAGTGATACCCACGGGAATTGAGTTTTGGCAAGGTCGCCCCAGTCGTTTGCATGATCGCTTGCTGTATACTCGCTGTAATCATAACAATTGGAAAATTGAGCGGTTGTCACCTTGATAACTGGGGACTGGGGTCATTAATTTTGGATTCGAGATTTGTAATTTTAAATTTCAGTATCATTTTAAATCTCGAATTTTTCCACCCAGCACCCTGGCTTAATTTGTAGCTGTTATTTTGGCACCAGGTGCAAACTGAACTCTAGGATCAGGCATAAAACTATATCTGAGGTACATTCCTCCCCAGGTGAACAGAATAATTAACAAACCACCAATACCCAGGGGATTAGGTAACCAGAAAAATACTTCTATGTGATTGAATTCTCCGGGTTTGAGCTGCCATACTAATTCCTTCCCTTTCTTTTGGGGTTTGATACCAGTTTCGTTTTCCTGAATATCTCTAGCGCCCCAAGGGGTCCTTAAACTAAATTTTATGTCGAGAACTGATTCAGTATCAGATAGGACATTACCTCTGCTAGAAAGTAAGGAAAGCCATCGTAAATCTAAATCATAAACTAATCGATTTTTCACCAACAGCACCAAATTTTTCTGATCTATTAGTAAATTAGATTCAATTTTCGGTGGTTTTGATTCAGATGCTTTCTCTACAATCTCGGCTTTTTCATTGGTAGGAGAGTTAAAAAAATCGTTGAATTTCTTTTGTAACTCCTCAGCATTACTGAAGGGAATTTTTACAATAATTTCTCCTGGTGAAATCCGTTGTGTTTTACCTTCCAGTTTCCGGGCACGACGTTCTATGCTGTGCAACCATTCATATACAGGTTCTGCACTAAAGCTGGTAAGTCTTTCTGCTAATTTAATATGCTGTACTATTTCGCCACTATTTGAGTTATTGAAGTTGACACCTGCATCGTATTCGACACAACCAGTTAGTAGCAGTGACGTTAACAGTACCAGCCACAAAATAGGATTTTTGATAGAAAGTATCCGATTCATCAGACTTCGACTCATCACCTTCAGGAATAGAGTCATGTTGATCAACATAAAACTCAATAGTCTGGTGAATTTTATGAGAATCTTTCTAAAAATAGAATAGTACATTAACATATCCCCCATTTCACCCCCCACTATATTTGTGATATACTAACTAAGGTATTCAATGCCAGATGCAGAAAGTGGGAGTGTATCCTAATTAATTGTAATGGTGAAATAAACCATCTTCACTTAAGACCAGTGATGCCTATGAGCAGGACTGAAGTCTTTGTTTCCCCCACTGTGAGTCCTCTCACGACAAAAATAGCCGAATTTATCTAAAACTACAAATTACACATACTCAATTAACTGTGGAGGCACTGTGAAATCACCACGGTACATAGTTGGTTTGATACACTACTTGGCCTAACCTTAATATAAAGCAATTCCCCATGTCAGAGCAGAAGCTACCTAAAGGGTAATAAATACCATTGCCCTCCCGTCATATCTCTTTTATTCTCGATATTGCCAGGAGGGCTTCTTGGTTTTTCCCGCAATTCATCTTAATACTAACCTGATGGAACTTCAGTGTGAGCTTCCTTGCGGGAACAGGTAGATTTTTAGTACAGTTCTTCTTCTTTGTGAGTTTCAATCACACAGTCAGAAGTTGGATAAGCGGCACAAGTCAGCACATATCCACCTTCGATCTGGTCATCGTCTAAGAATGACTGGTCAGATTGGTCAACACTACCGCTAATGATTTTACCAGCACAGGTTGAGCAAGCACCAGCTTTACAAGAGTAGGGCAAATCAATACCAGCTTCTTCAGCAGCATCAAGAATAAAGGTATCGTCTGGACATTCGATGGTTTTATTTAAGTCTAGTTCTTCGTTAATTAAGGTGACTTTGTAAGTAGCCATTAAGTAATCCTCTCTTGTTCAAACGGCAGTATAAGTTATCCTGAAGCAATATATAGGGTTAGGCTTATGACGTCAGCCCCGAATCTCAAATTACTTCAATTCTGATACTACGAGAAAAATTACAGATTTAAACTCGAATTTGACGCCGATTAGTAATGAAGTTAAGTTCCTAAATAATTATAAGTTTACTTTATGTATTCAATACCCTGAGTACTGAGTCACGAGACAGTCCACAACGGGGGAGTTGACCCCCCACCCTGTGATATTAGTATTTTTCCCGGTAATGAGGATGAATTTAGCAGATAGAGACCCATCAAGGCGTGAAACGTCAAAAACAGAACTTGCTATGATCATGTATGATTCAAGAGCAGCTTGGGAAACAGCAAAAGTGCATGTAGGCTTAATTGGTACTGGATATGCGGCAAAACTACGGGCTGAGGCATTAGTGAGGGATCAACGCACAACTCTAGTAGCCATTGCTTCCGGCACTGCGCCTTGTGCAATCACCAGTGATCAGTCAGAAACCACGGCAAGCTTTGCCACAAAATATCAAACAGAAGCGTTAACTTCTTGGGAAAAATTAGTAGAACGCGAGGATATCGATTTGGTGGTGATTTCCACAATTAATCGCCATCATGGTGCCATCGCTCGGGCAGCACTTTCACAGGGTAAACACGTAGTTGTGGAATATCCCTTGTCTATAGATGTAACAGAAGCTGAAGAATTAATTGCCTTGGCGAAGAGCAAAAACAAACTATTACACGTTGAACACATCGAACTTTTGGGTGGCTTACATCAAGCCTTAAAGCAAAACTTAGCTGAAGTTGGCCATATTTTCTATGTTCGCTACAGCACCATCAATCCTCAGCATCCCGCACCTCGAAAGTGGACTTATAATCATCAACTGTTTGGTTTTCCTTTGATTGCTGCACTGTCCCGTCTACATCGCCTCACCAATTTATTTGGTAAAGTCTTTTCGGTTAACTGTCACCAGCGATATTGGGAAACAGAACAAAATTACTATCAAACTTGTCTGTGCATCAGTCAACTATGCTTTGAAAATGGACTCTTAGCACAGGTAATTTATGGTAAAGGCGAAACCCTTTGGCAACCAGAACGCAAATTTGAAGTTCACGGACAAAAGGGAGGTTTAATTTTTGATGGCGATACAGGAGTTTTGATCCAGTCCGGGAAAACAACATCTATAGAGGTTGGTAGTCGTCGGGGTTTATTTGCTAAAGATACAAGTATGGTGTTAGACCATATTTTTCATGGCACTCCTTTGTACGTCACCCCGGAGGAAAGTTTATATGCTCTCAAGGTTGCTGATGCTCTCCAAAGAGCTGCACACACCGGTTTAACTATACTTATCACAGATTCTGCCGCCTAAACTTTATGAAAACCGAACCAATTGTCATTTTATCTACACGAGAACTAGAGAAAATGCGTCAAGCAGGACGCTTGGCGGCTCAACTTTTAAAACATCTAGAACCAATGGTGAAGCCAGGAGTTACAACTCTGCAACTAAATGATGAAGCTGAACTGTGGACTCAAGCTCACGGAGCTAAAAGCGCTCCTCTGGGTTACAGGGGTTATCCTAAGTCAATTTGTACCAGTGTTAATGAAGTAGTCTGTCACGGTATTCCCAACCACAAGCAGATTCTCAAGGACGGCGACATTATCAATATCGATGTCACATTGATTGTTGACGGCTACCATGGGGATACATCTAAAACTTTCTTTGTTGGTACTCCTTCACCCTTGGCACAAAGGTTAGTGGAGGTAACGGAAGAATGTCGCCGTCTGGGTATTGCTGAAGTTAAGCCTGGAGCAAAAATTGGGGATATTGGTGCTGCTATTCAAGAGTATGCCGAAGCCCAAGGCTTTTCTGTGGTACGAGATTTTGTAGGACACGGCATTAGTAATGTTTTCCACACTGCCCCAGATGTTCCCCATTATGGTACCCGGGGCAAGGGTAAACGTCTCAGACCGGGAATGGTTTTCACTATCGAGCCGATGATTAATGTTGGTAGTTGGGAGGTGGAGGTTCTGGGTGATGGCTGGACTGCGGTAACTCGTGATGGCCAACTTTCGGCTCAATGTGAACATACTTTGGCTGTTACGGAAACAGGGGTAGAAATTCTCACCGCAATTTAAATTTTCAATTCGGTTTTTTAAATGAAAAGGTCAATGGTTTTTTTTCTAAAACTCAAAATCTAAAATTGAGTCTCTGGGAAGTATCTACCTGCCTAACTGATTGCCAATACCTTCGCAACCACCAGGAATAGTGGCTCTGGTTTTTTCCCCACCCCAAGCACAACAGTAGTGACGAGCTGTGTCAGATAGGCGCTGCACATCACTGAAGTCGGCGTTTTCTACAACAGCCCCAGTGTATTCGCCAGTTTCATAATTTGGTGGCTCGTTGCGACTGCGGGGTGATGCTATTGCTACTGAACCATAGAAGAAACGAGTTCCGTTCAAGTCAGCACCACTGAGATTAGCGTTGTATAAGATAGTGCGGGAAAGGTTCGCCTTAACTAAATCACAGTTGCTAAGGTTGGCACGAACAAGATTGGCTTCACTCAAATCAGTCCAACGTAAATCATTATGAGAAACATCTGCTCCGGCTAACATCACCCCTAACTCAATGACTCGTAAACCTTGTAGCCGGTCTTCCTCGTAACCACCCATACCGTCAAGAATCGCTCTACCTAAGCGACGATCTCGTTTGAGGGGGGTCAGCAATTTGGAACGAGAAAGAAAACGCAGAATCTTCGCTTTACCACCAGCATCCACACTGCTAAAGATGGCTGCTGTTCTTCCTTCTGCGATCGCTCGTTCTTGGGGCCAATCTTCCAATAATCCTTCTTCATCCAATACTAAGTCTGAAATACCTTGAAAGTAGGAATCTATTGTTTGCTGCTGAGTAATGATATTTTGCTGTACCGTTAGCAGGTTTTGTTGAATGGTCAAGTCTTTGGAAATCACATATTGTCGCCATGCTATGTAGACAGCAACAATAGCAATGAGAATTTGCCCCAAAGCACCAACCCATTCTGCTAAGGTTCCAGAAACTTCCCAGCTAATTTGTCTACCCCAAATCACCAAGCGGTAGCCTAACCCAGTAAATTTAAATATGCCTATAATTCCTACTAATAACCCCACAAAAGCTACAAACATCGTTGCATTTTCCCAGGCAATCCACTTTTTCAGCACATATTGCCACCAAGGTAATAATATTCTCACAGATAGAGTTAAGGTCATCACCGTCCCTAAGAAGCCCATGAGCGAGTTGTTCATTGCAAGTCCAATACAAGTGATGGCTATTACTGTTAAGGTCAATAGTAATGCTCTATGCTCTGACTGTAAGTTGAGTAATAATTTATTCTTTGATGTGGGAGGGCTACTGTGGGGAGTATTTATTTTTTCCGGAGTTTCCAAAGATTTAATTTTTTCTAAGGATTCTTGTGTATCTAATATTTCTGGAGTTATGTGATTTTCATCTGTACTACTGTCAAGTTTTTCCTGGGGTAATGGTTTTGAGTTTGGTGGGTTGGGGGTTTTGGATTCTGTTGTCATGCTTTGTATTTTCACTCAGTAGGTTCAATTTATTTTGTACTAATAAATTCCCATTCTATGGTTGGTGGTTGATTCTTTATCACCAGGTTCTAATAGCTTGGGTGAACTAGCCATAGCGTCGGGTTAAATGAAGCAAAAAAAATTAATGCAAAAATTGAACTTCTTTTGTTATTATCACGAAGTTTGCAGATGTTTATGCATTGTTGACTACGTTGTGTAGTTAGGGTGGTTTTCTGGTGTTTCTTGATTGCTTGTATTGTGATGAGTTTCTTAACCTTTCGCTGGGGTTGAACAAAATATCCTAGGCAGGTAGTATAAGAACTTAATGCTCTTCCCCTAGTAACTAACACTGAGGATGGCTAAAAAATCCAAATCTTATTTTATTACTTTAGTTAGTTTTCAATAACTACAGTGACGTAGAATTATCATGAAACTATCGCTTTTCCAACTACAGCACTTTTCAAGTAAATAAAGTACAAATGATAATCATAAAAACTTTGTGGGTTTGGCATCTTGCCCGCCAATAGTGTAACTCACTACACCGGAAAGTGCTATATAATCCTGACCTTTGGGTAGATTGTGGCAATGCTTTGATTTCTCCGTCATCATCAAGGGTTTACAAAAGTTATTAAATAATCCAAAATGCAAAAAATACTAATCACAGGAGCAAGTGGTTTTTTAGGATGGCATCTTTGCCAACTAGCCCAACAAAAATGGGAAGTTTATGGTGCTTATCATAGCCATTCTCTAGATTCGCCTGGTGTCAAAACATTGGCAGTAAACTTAACAAATTTTTCCGAATTAAAACACCTGTTTAACGACATAAATCCCACGGCAGTAATTCATACTGCAGCAAATTCCCAACCAAACTATTGTCAAACCTATCCCCAAGAATCTCATACAATCAATGTCACAGCATCTTGTAATATTGCAGGATTGTGTGCCGATTATTCCATACCCTGCGCTTTCACATCAACTGACTTAGTTTTTGATGGTTTAAATCCACCTTATAAAGAAACAGATCCTGTATCTCCTGTCAATACTTACGGTGAACAAAAAGTCATGGCAGAAATAGGTATGTTAGAACGATATCCCATGACAGCAGTGTGTCGAATGCCGTTAATGTTTGGTATGTCAACACCCACAGCTAAAAGTTTTATTCAACCATTTATACAAATTTTAAAAGAAGAAAAAGAATTAAAATTATTCATAGATGAATTTCGTACCCCAGTCAGTGCAATCACAGCGGCCAAAGGAATTTTATTAGCATTAGAAAAAATCAACGGTTACATTCACCTGGGTGGAAAAGAGCGAATATCCCGCTATGATTTTGGGCGGCTGCTAGTGGAAGTATTTCAACTCCCAGAAACGGGACTAAAAAGTTGCCGACAGCAAGATGTAAAAATGGCAGCCCCCAGACCGGCTGATGTTTCTTTAGATAGTTCCAAAGCCTTTGCATTAGGGTATGAACCTTTAGCTATAAAATCAGAACTACAGCGCATTAACAAAATTTAATTTGATTAGATCCTTTCTGGTAGGGTGTGTTGTCCCTGAACCCAACGCATCATTTTTGATATTGCTGCCCTGGGACTAATATCCATAACACACCCTACTGCCGTGGCCAACTAAAACAGTATGCTGAAGTTAGCTATAGGCTTCCATAGGTAAACAAGAACAAACAAAGTTGCGATCGCCAAAACCCGCATCAACTCTACCCACACTAGGCCAGAATTTATGTGTACGGGTCCAAGGTGCAGGGTAAGCTGCCTGTGTACGAGTATAGGAATGATTCCAATCTTCTGCAATCAGGCTTTGGGCAGTGTGGGGGGCATTCTTTAAAATATTATCCTCAACATCCATTTTACCTGCTTCAATGGCAGAGATTTCTCCACGAATGCCAATCAATGCATCACAGAAACGATCTATTTCTTCTTTGGATTCACTTTCTGTGGGTTCTACCATGATTGTACCCGCCACGGGCCAAGAGACGGTGGGGGCATGGAAACCATAGTCAATTAGTCGCTTGGCAATATCATCCACCTCGATACTCGCAGATTTTTTCAGCGATCGTAAATCTAAAATACATTCATGGGCAACTAAATCATTTTTCCCTTTATACAAAACTGGGTAATAAGAACTGAGCCTATGGGCAATGTAGTTAGCGTTGAGAATTGCTACCTTAGTTGCCTCAGTCAAACCATCAGCACCCATCATGGCAATGTACATCCAAGAAATTACCAAGATGCTAGCACTACCCCAAGGAGCAGCTGACACGGCACCAATTTGACATTGCTCAGTTGTGGATACAACTGGGTGTCCTGGTAGAAATGGAACAAGATGGCCAGCGACACCAATAGGTCCCATACCAGGGCCACCGCCTCCATGGGGAATACAAAAAGTTTTGTGCAGATTTAAATGACAGACATCTGCGCCAATATCTCCAGGACGGCAAATACCTACCTGGGCATTCATATTTGCCCCATCCATGTAAACTTGTCCACCGTAGCTATGGACGAGGGCGCATATTTCCTGAATTGTTTCTTCAAACACACCATGAGTTGAAGGATAAGTCACCATTAAAGCAGCCAGTTCCGACTGATGCTTTTCTGCTTTGGTTTTCAAATCATTCAGGTCAATGTTACCTTGGGAATCACAAGCAACTGCAATTACTTTCATCCCGCACATTACCGCACTGGCTGGGTTAGTACCATGGGCTGAGGAGGGAATCAAACAGATGTTGCGCTGTCTTTCCCCACGACTTTCATGATATTCACGAATCACTAATAGTCCTGCGTATTCCCCCTGAGAACCCGCGTTAGGCTGGAGAGAAATTGCTGCAAATCCCGTAATTTCAGCTAACCACCCTTCTAGTTGCTCAAACAGAATTTGATAACCCTGTGTTTGCCACAGTGGTGCAAATGGATGGATTTTGCCAAATTGCTCCCAAGTAACAGGAATCATCTCAGCTGTTGCATTCAACTTCATTGTGCATGAACCTAAAGGAATCATGGATGTAGTTAAAGATAAATCCTTGGTTTCTAGCTGATGGAGATAACGCAACAATTTAGTTTCTGAATGATGGCGGTTAAAAACAGGATGGGTAAGATAACTGCTAGTGCGGGGAAAGGGGAGGTGAGAAGATGAGCAAGAAATTAATTCTTCTCTGGTGAATGGTAGGTTATCTCTGAGGGCGAAAATTTGCCACAGGTCAATTAAATCTTCTGGTGTGGTGGTTTCGTCTAGGGAAATGCCCACAGATGTGGTATCAAAAATCCGGAGGTTAATATTTCGCCCTTGGCAACCTTCTAAAATTCCTGGGAGAGAGTTTGTACCTAATTCTACTCGCAGCGTATCGAAGAAATGTTCAGAAATAATACTGTAACCGAGTCTTTTCAGTCCCTCTGCTAAAGTTACAGTTAACTGGTGAATAGTTTCAGCAATTTTCCTGATACCATCAGAACCATGATATACCGCGTACATACTCGCCATTACTGCCAGTAACACTTGTGCTGTACAGATATTACTAGTAGCTTTTTCCCTGCGGATATGCTGTTCGCGAGTTTGTAAAGCCAGACGTAATGCTGACCGACCATGAGCATCTTTTGATACTCCAACAATTCGCCCTGGAACTTGCCGCTTATATTCTTCCTTTGTGGCAAAATAGGCAGCGTGAGGTCCCCCAAACCCCAAAGGAATACCGAAGCGTTGAGTACTGCCTATGGCAATATCAGCACCAAACTCTCCAGGTGGTGTTAGTAAAGTCAAGCTTAACGGGTCTGCTGCTACCGTCACCAATGCACCCTGAGCATGAGCTTTTTCAATAAAAGCGCGGTAGTCGTATATCGCGCCATCACTGGCGGGATATTGCAGAATTGCCCCAAAAATCGGTTCAGCAAAATCAAAAGTCCCATGACCCCCAACAACGATCTTAATCCCCAAAGGCTTCGCCCTGGTTTGTAACACATTGATAGTTTGGGGATGGCAATCATGAGACACAAAATAAGCCATTGCCTTATTTTTGCACACACCATAGCTCATACTCATGGCTTCTGCTGCTGCTGTAGCTTCATCAAGTAATGAAGCATTGGCAATTTCTAAACCTGTAAGGTCTATAATCATAGTTTGGAAATTCAGCAGCGCTTCTAAGCGTCCTTGGGCAATTTCCGGCTGATAAGGTGTATAAGCTGTATACCAACCAGGGTTTTCTAAGATATTGCGCTGAATCACTGGGGGGGTGATGCAGTCATAATATCCCATACCGATGTACGAACGGCAGATGTAATTTTTAGCAGCAATTTCCTTTAATTTTGCCAGTGCTGCATATTCACTTTGGGCTTCTGGTAACTGAAGCTTTGTTTTTAGCCGGATAGACTGGGGTACTGTTTTGTCGATGAGTGAATCCAGATGGGAAAAACCCAAAACCTCAAGCATTTGCTGGATATCATCAAAGTTAGGGCCAATGTGTCTTTGTGGGAAATTACTAGACTTTGGACTGTTTTGACTCATCGTTTCTTGCTCGCTTGATTTATGACCAGGAGCGGAATACACCACACGTTGAACTCCAAAAGTAACTATTTCATATTTTGCAACAAATACTCCTAACAAGCATGGGGTTACGGACGGTTAGTAATTAACTCAACTAAATCTGATTACCCACCAAACATCCACCCCATTCAAATATCCGTGTTAAACAAAGGTGGTAGAGACATTTCATACAACGTCTCTACATACGTCCATTGTCAAGCGGCCTAAAATGAAGACTCAGGGGGAGCCAACTAAGAATTATTCCCCCTCATTCCTCTCTCCTTGTACCAACAGGCAATACTCATCCGCCGTCATAGCATCCAGCACTTCATCGTGGTCATCGACACGTACTTTTATCAACCAATGTTCCCAATAGGGGTCGTCTTCCAAATTATCGGGAGATTCAAGTAAAGCTTCATTGATTTCTATGACTGTGCCTGTTACTGGTGAATTTAGCTCTTCAACTGCTTTCGCGGATTCAACTGTGCCAAAACGTTTTCCTTTGGTAACAATGTCCCCAACGTCTGGTAGTTCCAAAAACACTATATCACCCAATTGGTCTACGGCAAATTCAGTAATGCCAATAGTGCCGATTTCACCATCTAGTCGCACGTATTCATGAGTATCCAGGTATCTAAAATCCTGCGGATATTCAAAAGACATATCACTTTTCCTTTGCTCTCAAAATAGTTAGCGCCGCAAATTTATCTAACTTATGGTCGATAATAAACCACAGTTTAGATAGAGTAACTCAAAACACATTATCAGATGGTGAGACGATTTTTTGAGCGATAAAAAGGACGTTTAACTACAATAGCCGGGTAAGCTTTGCCACGGATTTCTACCTCTAGCTGTTCGGCAACTTTTGCTAAGTAACTGGGAACCCAAGCTAAGGCTATGGGATAGCCAAGTGTAGGCGATAAAGTTCCACTGGTAATTTCTCCCACAACTTCACCATCTGATAAAACTGGGTAGCCATGACGGGCAATATAACGCCCTAGCATTTGTAAGCCTATTAATCGCTTCTGCACTCCATTAGCTTTTTGCTGTGCTAGAACTTCTCCACCGATAAAATCACCTTTGGTATCGAGATGAACCAGCCAACTCAAACCAGCCTCTATAGGAGTGGTGGTGTCGTCAATATCTTGCCCATAAAGTGCCATTGCTGCTTCTAATCGCAGGGTATCTCTAGCACCAAGTCCACAAGGGGTAACCCCAGCTGAAAAAAGTTCTCGCCACAATTCCACTCCCACATCTGGATCTAACATCACCTCAAAGCCATCTTCCCCTGTGTAACCTGTGCGCGCAATAAAGGCGGGTTTTTCCAGTACTGTGGCTGGGACATGACCAAAGGCTTTAATGAGTTGTAAGTTTTCCTGTACCAAGGGCTGGAGATACTTAATCGCTTCTGGCCCCTGCACGGCAATTAAAACTTTTGCCTTGGACAAATCTTCGACTTGCACCTGATTGCAGTCAAGCTGTTGCAATAGCCATGCTTTATCCTTAGCCGTGGTTGCCGCATTCACAATCATCACAGCCCTTTGTAAACCAGTGGCATCTTCACCCTGGTAATAGATAATGATATCATCAATAATTCCTCCTTGGTGATTTAATAATACAGTGTATTGCCCTTGACCTGGTTGCAACCGATTCAAGTCTGAAGGCACTAAACCCTGAACTTGGTCAATCAGGTGTTTACCTTGGAGGGTAAATTTGCCCATATGGGAAATATCAAACATCCCGGCAGTATTTCTGACAGCTTCATGTTCGCGGCTAATGCCAGCAAATTGCACAGGCATTTCCCAACCGCCAAAGCTGGTAAAGCGAGCTTTAAGCTCTGCACCTATTTGATATAAAGGAGTTCGTTCCGGGGATTGGGTGATCTGTTCTTGATTAGCCACAGGTAATTTTACCATCGCACGTCAATATATATCCTACGAGATGGTTGATAGTTTGACAGGCTCGTGTATTTACAGCATCAACAAATCTCCGCCCAAATCACAACAGTTGGAGTTTGACTAAGGTTTAATAATGAATAGTGGAATTGTTGAGATTTGTTAACAAAAGATTATGAAGTATTGGCAACTACTCGTCAGCTGTGTTTTAGCTACAGTTCTGTTTTTGTTTCCCCCATCAGCCCAGGCTGCTAGTTCTTCCAACGTCACCCGTTCTGTCATTGAAGAAGTTCCGGTTCAAGATTACTCTGGTAAAAGTTTAGTGCGATCTGAGTTTACCAATGTAATTTTACAGAATACTAATTTTAGTGATGCCGATTTCCGTGGCGGGGTGTTTAACGGCTCTCGGTTAGAGGGTGTGAACCTCCATGGTGTAGATTTTACCAATGGTATAGCCTATTTAACAACATTTCAAAATACAGATTTCACTGATGCAATACTTACAAATGCCATGATGTTACGTTCTGTGTTTAATAATGTTGACATCACCGGGGCTGATTTTACCAATGCAATTTTAGATAAAGCAGAGATTAAAAAACTTTGCGCTCAAGCTATTGGGGTAAATCCTCAGACTGGTGTTGATACTCGCGAGTCTTTGCAATGTAAATAAAAAGTAGATCACAAAACCTCACTGCAAAACTTCTCACCCAAGTAGAGACGTTCCATGGAGCGTCTCTACCTTTTTTCCCAGCCAATGTTCACACTTACCAGATAATCCGTAACCATAGCACCTTTTTTAAACAGGATGCTAAATCATTCATATCCAATGATTTCACGAAACTAAATACTTCCGTGGTAGGTTCAGACAGAATATAGTCATGGGGAAAATCAATTATTGTAGTTCCCAATGTTTCCCCTAATAAAAACCAGAAAGCCAGTTTCCCTTCAGGTTGCATTGCGCCATACTCACCTGTGGCAATTATGATTCCCCCTTGAGCAACTTCTACCATGGCTTTGGTGGGATGTGGACTAAGCATAATTTCATCTTCGTCAGTTTTAGTGGCAAGTAGCAAATCACCCAAGGCACATAGTTGTTCTTCAGGGGAAACTTGTTGAACTTGTGCTACTAACTCCGCTGGTTTTTGTGTTGGCAAAGCATCCACTATATCAGCAGTGAGTTGCTCCAGCATTTCGCTATAAAGTAGCCTCAGCACTGCTAACCTATCGGTTATTACATAAAAAAACAGTCGCATTGTTCTAAATACGACTGACTGAATATCAAACATAACACCCCACACTATGTTACCGCGAAAATTAAAGCAAAAGTACAACCCCTCTTACAACAAGATGGCTGTTCTCCCACAGCGAGATCAAACAACTTTAAAAAGATATTCCCTAAATTACAAAGAGGAAGATATACCACCCTCGGTTATTGGTTATTGCTGCTTACTCGACTTTTGGTTTTCTCAAAAAGGGATGGTTCCCCCTCTCTACATTTTTTACCCTAATTAGTCGCGCCTTTTTTTTCTCCAGCAAATTGTTGGTCATTACGACCCTCAAAAAACTAAACATCCTGTCCTAGGCAAGATACGGTATAATATCTTTATTTCCATTCAATTAATGTCCCCAGGGAGTGGTAAAAAGGCTGGCTCCCTGAACTACTCAGTTTTGGCTTCGCCTGAAAGCTGGGCTTATGTACTCGCAGGGGAGTGCCTCAGACGAGACTTTCGCCCCATCTTTGGTCAGCATTAAACAGGGTCTTTAAACGCAAAGCCACAGCCTTTAACACCAGCCCTTACACCATCACATCTTCTGAAGATAATCAAATAGATGATTTTCCAGTCAGATTTATCTGACTTTAGCTTTGAGACAGGGGTTTCTAACCCCTTGCTCCCCCTTTAGCATCAAACAGGATCCTTCTCCATCCTCCGAGGATGAATGTTTGTTTCCATTCAATTACTGTCCCCAGCGAGTGGGAATATAAAATCAAAAGCAAATCGGCACATTCTATCCTTATGAGCCACAACAATTATTGAAATTTTGCCCCTTAACATGGACATCATTATTGACAGAAATTTTTTCTTTTAAAATTTAAACCTCCGCCAATTTATGATACCCAATCATCAACAGATAATCCCCTATTTAAGCAAAAAATTTCCATTGCAGATATTTGATTTTTTAGTTGCGGTTTTTGCCCACTACATGATACCCGACAATAAACTATTACTTTTCGTTTTGATTCAATAGCTTTCAATCCTTGGGCTATTAATAAGTCATCTTTAGTATAGAAACCATGTCCTGACAATTTTGTTTTAGCAGGGAGTTTCCCAAATTAATCCCATCGTTTCAATGTCTTGACTGACACCCCAATCTTCTGTGCAAACTCGTGAGGTTTCAACGTAAATATATTTATGGGTTTGCCTATAAGTGTATAGGTTTGTCTATTTAATTGGAAACCAGTCTACTCTCCCTAGGTTGCTCAGACGGTTCATTTTCAAGACCAAAATATGAGACTCTTAATTTATTCCCTGACTCTCTTAAGGTCCATCGCCCCTGGGTACAGTCAACCCTCCCTACATTAAGAAAGCTGTTGTAACCAAGTTTGTAACTCTTGTATATCCCTAAAATCTAGTAATTCTTCTGCTAAACTTTCCAGTTGCTCTACTGATAGCATTTGAATTTGCTGTTTTACTGTATCGT